>CAWJPT010000001.1:0-215914 GCA_963844835.1 uncultured bacterium
CTCCGGGTCCGGGCCGACGAACTGAGGACCACTCGGCGGAATGGGCAATCGGTCTCGCGATCGCGCCGACCGCTCGAGAAGCCTGGGGCACGATCGAGGCCGGGTATCGCAGCAGGGTATAAGCCTTCCTTGACTTCGTCGGAGGAGGCTTACACCGTGAGATGATGAAAACAGAGCCGCTCACTCCACGTCCTCCCTGGGAGGGAGGACGAAGGAATCGGGTGTGAGCGTTCTCGCAAGAGAGTTGGCTCGGCCCTTCTGCGCTCGATATCGACTTGGGCCTTTTCGAGTCGTTTGGCACTACCAGAACGTGCCACCGCATGCGAAATTGAGGGTCGGGAGAAGGGGAGGTTCGCCACTCCCCGGTCAGGATGCTGGCTCGTTGAGGAGGAGCCATGGTCGGTCGGCGTCCATCCAGAGCAGTCGTGACCATGTTCGTCGTCGTAGCAACCGTGACCCTGGGGATGAGTCCCGGCGACCAGGCAGCCGGCGCTGCCGAGCCGGTCTCCGCAGACTCATCGCAGTCGGGGACACCGCTCAGCCTCGAAGCGATTCTCGCCGCCACCCCGGCCGGGACTCCCGACAGCGACGGTGACGGTCTGCCCGATCCGGTAGAAGCGGTGTACGGCACCATGGCCGACGAACCCGACTCGGATCTCGACGGTCTCGGCGACTACTACGAGCTCGAAAACGGTCTCGACCCGACTGAGCTCGACACCAACAAGGACGGTCTGCCCGACGGGCTCGAGCTCGACGGGCCGGTCGATCCTGACGGCGACCTGATCGCCAACGTATGGGACGACGACAACGACAATGACGGGGTCGTCGACGGTCTTGACCTCTCGCCCTTCGCCGTCTCGGCGGCCGCGGACTCGATGACCGTCGACGTGGCGACAACCGGAAACGCCACCTATCTCGACTTACAGGTGCGACCTGCCGACGGGCAGATGGACCTCACCGGTCTGCCGGGGAACTGGCCGCTCGACGAGTACGGCACCGTTCAGGATCTCGACGACTACGCCGTCGACGCCGACGTCCACATCCTTCCGATGCTCCAGCTCTCGTCGGCGAGCGGTCCGCAGGTCGACGACATGCTCGACTACGGCATTATCCCGCTGGGGGCGAACGAGGCCGTCGGGGACGGCCCCGATCTATGGCGAGGGCTCGTCCCGCTGGGGCCGGTCATCGACTACCGCGGTACCGCCGCTCTTAGCGGCCGCATGTTCTTCCCGAAGGGGTGCCCGACCAGGTGACGGTCCAGATGGTGTGGGCGGTCGTCTGGACCGACCGGCAGGCAGACACCGTCGCCATCGCCGACACCGGTATCACCATGGCCGGCGGTGTGCTGCACAACCTCACCAAGGGCGCAAGTTGCACCGTTCCGCGACCTGCTTGGGTCAGACGCCCACGAGGGCTACATCTGTCAGGAGCCTCTCACTGGTGGGGCTACGTTCCAAAAAGGTGACCTGCTCAGCTACACCTACACCGTCGCCGGCACCGAGCATTCGCTGGAAACCGAAGTGGTCGCCGACGCCCACGAGAATTCTCCCGTTGTCGCCCGCTACGCCACGCCGTTCCTGATCACCGGCATGACCGCCACCGAGAGCCACGGAGCCGCCACCGCCGTGTTCTACGGCGACGACCAGCAGGTCTTCGCCACCGGGTTGGTGCTCAGCTACGAGTATCTCCGCGACTCAAACGACCTGGCTTCGATCGCCGCCGACCTCGACGAGTATGGAATCACCGATGTCGAAGCGCTGCAAGAAAACGACATCTCAGACATCGACGCGGCGTACGTGGCCGCCGCCAACGAGCTCCTCCCGGCAGCAGTCGACGATCTGCCGCCAGGTGAGATCGCCCCGGTGCTGGTCACTTTCGAAGACGACTCGACAACCATGCAGCCGATCGAATGGGCTCGACCCGACCCGCAGATCGGTGTCACCAGCCTCAGCATCGACCTCACCGACCCGGGGAACCGCGTGGTGACCCGCAGCATGCGTCTCGACTGGATCGACCCGGCGTCGGGTGAACCGGTCGCGGACTTCGTGCCCGCGCTCGAGGGTTGGAATCTCGATGAGGCCACGTTCGAGAGCGTTGCGCTGCTGGCGGTCATGTGGGCCGCCGGCGACTCGACAGTCGTCAAGGCCGGTGGCAACTGGGTTCTGTATGAGAAACCGGAGTGGTACACGCTCTCTGAGGACATTGTCAACTGGGTCAAGACCGGCTTCGACAAATCCGCGATGGCGGTCGAGCTCGGCTTAGCCTTTGATGGGGCTCTCAAGGCCTTCCGTTACGTCAAATTGCTTCGGGCCGACGGGTGGAGTGTCAGCCTGAAGGGGAAGCCGGTCGGGTTCCTCGGGCAGTTCAAGCAATCGTTCAATGCAGTCAAGGGCGTCGTGGCGTCGTCGAAGGTGCCGTGGGCATCGCTGTCCACCTGGGGAAAGGTCGTCCGCGGGCTCAAATTCGCCGGGAAGGTCGCCGCCGTCATCGGCGTCGCCATCAGCATCGGGTTCGTCACATACACATGGGTCACCGAAGGCTTCGAACCCGCTATGTGGGAAGCCCTCGTGGCGGTGATCGTCGGCGTGGGGGCGTATCTGGTAGTCGAGCTCGTCGGTGCTCTTGTGATGCTCGGGCCGGTTGGATGGGCGATTCTCGCCATCGGGGCTCTCGTGCTCATACTCGGCGAGATATTCGGCGATTGGGTGACGTCGGTGTGGAACTGGCTGACCGGGTTGACGTCGCCGGAAGTGTGGCCGCTCGTCGACCTCGATCTTGCGGTCGACGACGGACCAAACGTGGTACCCCTCGATTTGGACGACAACGGCTTCGATGTCGGCGATGAACTCATCATCACCACCGACTTCATGGTCACAACCGTGGCGGCGAAGCCGGACACCCACTACAACGACATGATCTGGAGTGGGCTCGATCCACGTCTTGCCATGGAAACCTGTCTGCTCCACGCAAATGGGCAGACCACCTGTCTTCCCGCCACCGGGGCGGAGGTCTCACAGGCGATCGAGGGGCCGGAGGCAGATCTGTACACGTCGGCGTGGCAAGCCGAGAACGAGCGCTGGTACGACCCGCCGGAACTCGTCAACAGCCAGCTCGACGACCGATGCGACGGCATCGTCGATTGGGCCGCCGGGGACCGCTGCCGCATCGAGAATCTGAAACACACCAAGATCCGCCTGCTGCCCAAGATGGCAACCACCGATCTGAGCCTCAACACCGGCATCGCCTATCACGCCTTCGTGTATGTGTACAAGGACTACTCGTGGCCGCGGGAGGATGTGAGGGAGCAGCAGGAGGTCTCTGCCGACGGCTCCGACAATCGCCAGCCCATGGACTTCGATGTCCTGCCCGGCTCCCTCGCGGACTTCATGGCGTGGCCCGCTCTCGTCTTCCTCGACACCGACCGAGACGGCGTCGTCGACGGCGACGACTCCTATCCGACCGAGGCCGACCATGACGGCGACGGCCTCAACGACGGGTATGAACGTGACCTCGGCACCGACCCGGGTCATGCCGACACCGACCGTGACGCCATCCCCGATGGCGACGAGGTACGCAACGGCACATCACCCACCGAAGCCGACACCGACGGCGACACCATCGACGACGCTACGGAAGCACAGGGTTGGCAGATCGAGTTCGAGTACTTCGGCACCCCCTTCACCGCGGCGGTCACCGCCAACCCGTTGCTCGCCGACGCAGACGGTGACACTCTGACCGATCCCGAGGAGTGGTACCTCGGCACCAACCCCAATGCGTGGGACACCGACGGTGACGGCTATCGCGATGGGCCAAACAGCGACCCGGTCGCCACAGGCGACACCTACACCGTCGCTGCCAACCAGGTGCTGGCGGTCGCTGCTCCGGGTCTCCTCGCCAACGACTTCGACAACGACGGTGACGCGATCTCCATCGCTGCAGTCGACCTACTCGGTACCCACGGCACCGTCACGTGGACTGCCGACGGCTCCTTCACCTATGACCCCGCCGGCCACTACGACACGTTGCTGCTGGGGGAGACCGCGACGGACACGTTCTTCTATGTTCTTGGCGATGCCCGGGGACGTCAAGACGGCGCCCTCGTGGCCATCACCGTTACCGCCGCTCCGCCGCCCGGATCGATCTTCACCGACGACGAATTCTCGATCTTCGAGGCCGATATCGAGTGGCTGGCAGCTTCGGGGATCACCAAGGGCTGCAACCCGCCGGTCAACGACATGTTCTGTCCCAACGACTCGGTCACCCGGGGGCAGATGGCGGCGTTCCTGCACCGCGCTCTCGGCGACGTGCTGACACCGGGCCCCTTGCCGGGTTTCACCGACATCGACGGGTCGGTGTTCGAGGCCGACATCGAGTGGCTGGGATCGGTGGGCGTCACCAAGGGCTGCAACCCGCCGGCCAACGACATGTTCTGCCCCCTCGACGTCGTGACCCGGGGGCAGATGGCAGCGTTCCTGGTGCGCGCCCTCGGCTACACGGCCGGTGCCGGTTCGGACCGGTTCACCGACGACGACGGGTCGGTGTTCGAGGCCGACATCGAACGGCTGGCCGAGGCCGGGGTAACCAAGGGCTGCAACCCGCCGGCCAACGACATGTTCTGCCCCAACGCTCCGGTCACCCGTGCCCAGATGGCTGCCTTCCTGCACCGGGCGCTGGGGAGCTAGCTTCCTCCACACCGGCTGGGGAAATTGCACGACCGGCGGCGCTTACCCGAATGGTGAGCGTCTGACTACATACCGTGCCTTGTCGAGAGGCTCGTGGAGGGTCGGCTGAGTGTTGTGGGCGGCGTGATGATCGCCCGGGCCGTCGGAATGACCGCCACGGGGCGGCACATCACAGTCAGTTAGATTCTCATGGACATCGATCCGCGGGTGCCCGCCGCGATGGATGTCGATCCGACACTGCTGCTGCGTCGAGACACACCGCGTGTCTGGGTGATACCTGTCGGAGCACTCGGGCCTAGGGCGCAACGAGGCATGCTTGGCGATCACAGCAGTCGACCTTCCACAGCTCCCGGCACGCATCGTGCGCTCCAGATCGGCAGCCCGGCGCCGCGGGCGACAAGCGGGTCGTTTTCGTCGCTGCGAGCAGGTATGTTCCGGTCATGAGCCGTATCCAGGTCGAGCCAGCTGTCATGCGTTGGGCGAGGGAGTCCATCGGTCTCGACGTTGCCGAGGCGGCCAGACGTATCGGAGTATCCGTCGACGTACTGGAGACGTGGGAGGACGGGACACGGTCTCCCACCACCCGCCAGTTCCGAACCGCCGCCCGCGTCTACCGGCGCCCGACGTTTGTTCTCATGCTGGCGGAACCGCCGACCGACTTCCAGCCGATCCGAGACTTCAGGCGCGTCGGTGCTCAAGTGATGCCCTACTGGCTACGTGCCGGTATCAGGCGTGCGCTCGAGCAGCTCGACTTCTATCACGAGATCTCCGAGCACGTTCCTCCTGTGACCGCCGGCTTGCCGATGGTGACCACTTCAACCGGGGTGGAGGAAGCGGCGCAACAGATACGAGATGCGCTCGGGGTCGCGATCGACACCCAGCGAGACTGGTCCACACCGGAGGAGGCTCTGGCAAGCTGGCGGGAGGCAGCGGTACGTCTCGGCGTCCTCACAGTCCAGTTCGAGCGGGTTCCGGTGACAACGGCTCGTGGGTTCTCGAGTCACGGCGAGACATACTCCGTTGTCGGCCTCAACGGCGCCGACAGCCCCCGGGGCAAGATCTTCTCTCTGCTGCATGAGATTGTCCACCTCGCGCTCGGAGGCGACGGTGTTTGCGATCTCTACCACGACACCCAGTTCGAGGTGGAGCGGTTCTGCAACCGTGTCGCCGGAGCCGCCTTGCTTCCCGCCCGTGAGGTTGACCTGTCCTTCCGTACCCTGCGGTCGCTGCGGGGCGGTGCGCTGCTCGACAAGCTGTGGGAGATCGGCAAGCGATTCGAGGTCTCCGCCGAGGCGACGTTGATCCGTGCCATCGAACTCGGCTACCTGCCGGCCGGCACCTGGGATGACGTTGCCGGGGACCTCCACGACCGGTACGAGGAGCACGCCGGGAAGAAGCCCAAGGGCGGCCACTTCTACCGCACCCACATAGCCAGGTACGGGCGCACCTACGTCGAATCGGCGCTCGAGGCGCACTCCGCCCGGGTCCTGACCCTGTCCGAGCTTTGCGGGGCTCTCGATCTGAAAGTCGAGCAGGTACCCCGGCTTGTCGAGCGCGCTATGACCGATCGAGTCCGCTACTCGTTTGACTCCTCGTCGCTAATCGCAGGCGCCGACGAGTGGTTCCCGGTCGAGCATTTCCCATCGTTCTGGGAGAGGATGGATGCGCTTGTAGCAGCGGACAGGGTGCTGATCTCGGACGAGGTCATCGAAGAGCTGACCAGGCAGGGTTCGGCGGCACGTGTCTGGTGCAACCGCCATCGTTCGGCCCATGTGCCCATAGACGAGGTCCAGGACGAAGCACGGCAGGTGGCCGCTCGGTTTGGCGAGCTGACCAAGCCGGGGCGGGGGAGAGCGGATGGGTGGGTCATCGCGCTCGCCATGAAACGGAAAGCGACCGTCGTCACCGACGAGAAGGCCACCGTCAGCAAGGCTCGCAAGCGGCCGAAGATCCCGGACGTCTGCCACGAGCTCGGCATTCCCGTGATCCCGATGAACCGGCTGGTACACGACGAAGGCTGGGTGTTCTAGCGGGTTGGTCGGCTCGGTCGGTTCAGGCTCCCGGCCGCGGTGCCGATGGCGTAGGGGTGATAGAGCGGACCATTCGTGAGATACGCCACTCGATGTATCGGCCGTGGCGGGCAATCGGCACTGCGTTGACGGTGTGTCCGGTCTTCATTGCGCCGCTGACGTCGTACTTCCTTCGCAGCCTCGGGCTCTCGGCGGGCACGGCCAACTGGTACGGCTCGCTCACCGGGGTCGGCACCTTCATTGCGTTCGTCTGGTATCTGGTGGTGCGGGGGCGGGCGAACCTCGAGCGGGCGAAGGAGATGGCGCCGCAGCGGCGGGCGGCGCAGAGCCCCCGTCCTCGAGCCTTGCGTTTCGATGCGGCGGGTGGGCCGGAGCCGGCCGTCCGGGACTGGATGCGGTACCTCGGCTTTGGTGACGCCGCGTCGACCGGCTCCGCCGACGGGATCGTCGCTGCTGCGGCGGTGGCGCAGGTGATCACAGATCCGGCCCCGGTCGGGCCACAGGCAATCGAAGCGCTGCACACCGTTGCCAATACGCTCGGGAAAGGGGCGATCGTGTTTGCGCTCGGCGGATACACCAAGCCCGCGGTCGAACTGGCAGACAGGCACACCATGGCGCTGTTCATCGTCGACCGCGCCGGCGAGATGAACGCCGCCAACAGCCTCGCCGACGGGTTGCTGGTCGAGGCGGACAAGCACCCGTACCGGGACCGGTTCGTAGACGACGGCGCCGACCCGGCTCCGGGGTCAGGACCGACGAACTGAGGACCACCGCCCGTCGACGTCGGAGCCGGTAGCCGGGCTGCAGTAGCCTCACTTCTATGGAGATTCCACAGTCGGTTCGAGATCTGCTGGCCACCGGGCCGCTCGGTCATTTGGTCACCCTCGATGCGGACGGCACCCCGCACGTCACGCTGGTCTGGGCCGGCTTCGACGGCGACGACCTCGTCTTCGCCACCTTCCCCGACCAGCACAAGCTGGAGAGCATCAGGCGCGACCCCAGGGTCGTGATCTCGTTCCAGGCCAATGAGAACACGGGGGAGACACTGCATCCGTATGCGGTGATCTCCGGCCGCGGCCGGGTCACCGAAGGCGGCGCCCTGGAGTGGATGGACCACCTCGCCCAGTACTACATCGGCCCCGGCCAGCAATTCCCGATGCGCGACGTCCCACCCGGATTCGTCATCCGGGTCACCGTGGAGCGGATCTACGGGGTCGGGCCCTGGGGGCACGAGTTCTGACGGCAGTCTCGCCGCCCGCGTAGCTCGGGCCGCTGCAGATCTGTCACGCGGGACGGCCCGACGGTGCGGGAGGCGTCACACAGTCTCACTCCACCCGACCACGAAGCGTCTCTGGGCATCCGTTTCGGGGGAGAGGCGATGGCCGCGCACCGGATCGACCCGCCGCAGCGACCGGATCGTGTCGATGACGTCCGACGGCACCGCATATCCGTGTCGCAACAACCAGCAACCGACAACAGTGCCGGTGCGGCCGACACCACCCCAGCAGTGCACGTAGACGGCTCCATTTGCGACACCGGCATCGATGTCATCCAGGATGGCAATCATGTCCTCCCGGCTCGGGATCGACAGGTCCGTGATCGGGTGGCGCAGCATCGCCGCTTGCGAGCCAAGTGCCGTTTCGTATGGGGTGAACGGATCGCCGCTGTGATTGGTCTCGGTTGGTTCCATCAGATTCAGGAACGTTGTGATCCCGGCGTCGAGCAGGGGGCCAACCGCCGCGGACACCCCGTCGGGATCGGCCGAGCCGGGAAAAGGTCCGGCGAGGAGCTTCCCGGGAACGACCCAGTAAGTCCCGTTCTTCGGCGGATGATCTCCGTCGGCAAGCTTCATACGGGCTCCTCGCCTCGGAGAAGGCGCCTTGCGGCATCCTCTACGACCTCGCTCCGGGCAAGGCCATGACGGAGGGTGTCGGGTATGCCGCTGAGCCCCCAGTAGGCACCTGCGAGTTGGCCGCACACCGCACCCGTCGTGTCGGCGTCGTCGCCGAGGTTGACGGCGCTCAGGACCGCATCCGTAAAGCCGTCCGATCGGGAAAACGCCCACAACGCCGCCTCCAAACTGCGCACCACGTAGCCGGTGCCCTTGATCTCGGGCGGATCGCTGCGGAAGCTGCCGTTGATCACCTCGTCGATGGCGGGATGGATGTCTACCGTCGACCGCAGAGCATCGAGCATCGGCCAGTCCGGATCCAGCACGGCAGCGCGCGTGCTCGCCGGCCATCAACGCCGCCAGTAGCAGCGTCATGTATGCAGCCGCCGACGTCGCCTGCGGGGCACGATGGGTGGGCAGACTCGAATCCCGCCCATACCGGATCAGCTCGTCCGTTCGATCTGGATACAGATCCGCGTAGAAGATCGGTACGGGTGCCAGGCGCATGATCGAACCGTTGCCGGCACTGTGCTCGTCATCGGGTCCAGACGTGGATGCGTCCCCGGTCCTGGCGTACGTCTCGAGTGCCTGTCGGGTGGCGTTGCCGATGTCGAAGCAGCGGCCGTTCACCGAGTACTCGCCGGTGCGATACCACGACAGGTATCGGTCGGCCTGGTCGTTCAGGTCCCAACCGACCGTCGCCAACGAATCGGCGAGCGCCAGAGCCATCGACGTGTCGTCGGTCCACTCTCCGGCGTTCAGGCCGTGCGGCCCGCCGTCGCGGTATCCGGTCACCGGCTCGAATGTGCCGGGAGGCTTGAACTCCACCGCCGCCCCAAGCGCATCACCGATGGCCAGGCCCAGCAGGGCACCTATGCGACGGTCTTTTTCGGGGGACACTGTCATTGGCGCAACCTATCACGGTCGGATTGGGGGAACGGCAACATCGAGAACGAGCACTTGTGTCGCCGTCGCTCGACCCTACCCAGGTCTAGGGTTCCGGCGTGGATCGGCACCTACTCCAGAAACGCACCGTCGCCACTGCCATGGCAGCTAATGCCTTCGGGTATGCGGGGTTCATCGCGGTCGTGTCGGTGGCGTCGCTGCTCACATCCGAGATGACCGGCAACGACAGCATCGCCGGTATCCCGTCGGCGGCTGCCACGCTCGGCACTGCCTTCGCCGCCGCACCGCTGGCACAGCTGGCACGGCGACGGGGTCGCCGCATCGGGCTCCGGCTCGGCTACGCCCTCGGGGTCGGCGGATGTGGCGCCGCATTCGTCGCCGGGCAGCTCGGCATCTTCTGGCTGCTGCTGGTGGCCATGGCCGTGATGGGTGTCGGCAACACCGCCAACTTGCAGAACCGCTACGTCGCCGCCGACCTCGCAGACGAGCACATGCGGGCCCGCTCGATCGCCATGGTGGTGTGGGTGGGCACCATCGGCGCGGTCATCGGCTCCCCGGCCGCCGCCTGGGCCAACCGGATCGGCACCGGCTTCGGCGCCCACGAGTGGGTAACGCCGGCCCTGCTCGGTATGGTCGGCTTCGCTGCGGCCGGGCTCATCATCAACACCTGGCTCCGACCCGACCCGCTCGAAGCGGCAGGCGGCATCGACCCGGACGCACCCCGCCCCAACCCGATCCAGGGTGCCGCAGACGGGCTCCGAGTCATCTGGCCGAATCTGCATGCCCGTCTCGCCATCGTGGCACTGGCGGTCAGCCAGATGGCAATGGTCGCCGTGATGACGATGACCCCGCTCCACATGAAAGACCACGGCCAGGCCGAGCTGTCCACCCTGGTCATCGCCGTCCACGTGTTCGGCATGTTCGGGCTGGCTCCCTTCATCGGGCGCTGGGCCGACAGGTTCGGCCGGATCCGCTCGCTGCAACTGGGAGCGCTCATCCTCGCCGCAGGCACCGTCTCGGTGGTCATCGCCGGTTACGTGCCTGCGCTGATGTTCGTCGGCCTGTTTCTGCTCGGTGTGGGGTGGAGCGTCGCCCTGATCTCCGGATCGGCGCTGCTCACCGAAAGCGTGCCCGAAGCTGAGCGGGTCAGCGCCCAGGGACTCTCCGATGTCATGATGAGCCTGCTCGGCGCCACCGCCGCCTTCTCGTCTGGGTTCGTCAAGGCCACGGTCGGCTACGACTGGCTGGCCAACTTCGCCACCGCTGCAGCGGTACTGATCCTGATCGGAGCGATCCGCCTCAACGCCCGGCTGGCGATCACCACGTCGGCTGATTGGCGCTCGCAATACAGTGCACGGAGTGGCGAGTCATAGACGTGCACGACGGACGCCCGGGAGCGAGTGCCATGACCGCCTGGTGTAGTTGTGCTGTGGCGCCTAGGGTCGAGGGTGGTCTGCCGGCGCGTATGACGTCGGGCCAATGACGAATCGCCAATCAAAGTGAGTCACCATCGCAAAGCTGAAAGAAGATGCCATCGTGCTGGACGGCACCGTCGTCCAATCGCTCCCAAACGCCATGTTCCGGGTTCAGCTCGACAATGGCCACACCGCGCTCGGGCACATCTCTTCGGGAAGATGCGCCGCTACTACATCCGGATTCTTCCCCAAGACAGAGTCCAGATAGAGCTATCCCCATACGACCTCACCCGAGGACGCATCACCTACCGCTACAAGTAGACGGCTCCATCGGTAAAGGATCTCAATGTCCGTGCACCCAGGCTGACTTGGGCCAGATTTGCACCTCTTCGATAACCGCTGCTGATCAGTGCTTCGCAACTCCATCGCTGAACCCGCCTGCAAACTCACATTGATTGGGTGTAGGTTTCTGCTGTAAGGCTCCGGTCGGGAGGTACGGGAATGGTTACGGGTATTCGGCGTCGGTTCTTTGTCGCGCTTTCGTTGCTCGGGTTGGTGATCTCCACGTTGGTTGTCGTCGGCGTTGCGCCCGCGGCCGGTGCCACCACGTTCGTGGTTGACACCACCGTCGACGATGGGGCACTCAACGGCTGCACACTGGCCCCCGGCGACTGCAGCCTGCGTGGGGCGATCGCCAAGGCCAACACCACCGTCGGTGCCGACACCATCGACTTCCTCATCCCGGGTGTGCAATGCCCCGGCGGGGTCTGCCCGATCACGCTCACCGAGGGTCCGCTCACAATCACCGAGGCGGTGACCATCGACGCCACCACCCAGGTCCAAAACGGCGGTCCCCAGGCCAACGTGTGCGCCACCGAGACCGAGCCCTCGTACATGCGGATCGAGCTGGTGGTCGACCCGACCGGTGCCGACGGCAACGGGTTCGTCGTCAACTACACCGGCGGCCCGACGACCATTCGCGGCTTCGCCATCGGGACCAACTTCAACGGCAGTGGTTTCTGGAGCGGAATCGACACGTACGACGGCAGCGGGCACCACATCGCCTGCAACCATCTCGGGCTCGACGCCGCCGGTACCAGCCAGCTCGGCAGCGAGGACTTCGACGCCATGGTGGCTGTTGACGGCTACGCCGATGGCGTCATCATCGGAACCGACGGTGACGGCAACAACGACATAGCCGAACGCAACGTCTTCGGATCCGACGGCTACGGCATCTACATCAACGGCAACACCAACAACCGCATTTCCGGCAACTACTTCGGGTTCACCCCCGACGGGACGAGCACCATCTCATCCGGCAGCGTCTACATGCGCCAGGACTCGTCCAACAACCTTGTTGGTGTCGACGGCGACGGTGTCTCCGACGACATAGAGGTCAACTACTTCGGCAACGCCTACGCGTCGATCATCATCACAACCGGGACCTACGTCACCACGGGTAACGAGATCGTCGGCAACGTGATCGGGATGGGCCCGACCGGAACCACGGCGACATCTACCCGCGGCATCTCCGTCGCTTCTGACGTGGCCTTCTCCGGCTACGAGATCCGCGACAACACCATCCTGGGCGCCGTACAGCACACGATCGTGGCGGACGCCCCCGGCTCGGGGCTGCTCATCGACGGGAACCTCATCGGAGTCACCGCCGACGGAACTGCAGGAGCCAACGGAACCGGCATCGGGCTCAACGGGACGACGAGCCCACAGCTGAGCGGCAACTTCATCGCCAATTCGTCTTCATCCGGCGTGCAGCTTGCCGACACCGCCACGCTCGCAGCCGGGTCCACCGGCAACTGTGTCGTCGGCAACACCGCAGGCGTCACCAACAGCACCGGCACGAGCGTCAACTTCGAGAACAACTGGTGGGGAGCCATCGACGGGCCATCCGGCTCCGGGCCCGGGTCCGGCGACACGGTGAGCGCCGACGTCGACTACGACCCCTGGAGCACCAGCCCCGGTGCTCTGTGCAACACCGCCCCGGTGGCCGACGACGCGACATTCACCATCGCCGAGGACGCCGCCGTGGGAACCACCGTCGGAACAGTCACCGCCACCGATGACGGCGCCACCCTCGCCTATGCGATCGCAGCAGGCAACGGTGCCGGGAAGTTCACCATCGACGACGCCACCGGTGAGATCACCACCGCAGCGGCCCTGGATTTCGAGACCACACCCTCGTACTCGCTCACCGTCGAAGTCAGCGACGGGCAGTACGCCGACACCGCCACCATCACCATCGACGTCACCAATGCCGCCGAGGGCCCCACCTTTACAGACGTGCCGCAGACGCACACCTTCTACGGCGACATCGAGTGGCTGGCGGCTGAGGGAATCACCAAAGGCTGCAACCCGCCGGACAACGACATGTTCTGTCCCACCAATCCGGTGACCCGGGGTCAGATGGCGGCGTTCCTGCACCGGGCGCTCGGTGGCACGCTCACCCCGGGGGCCGCGGTCACCTTCACCGACATCGACGGGTTGGCATTCGAAGCCGACATCGAATGGCTGGGCTCGGTAGGTGTCACCAAGGGGTGCAACCCGCCGGACAATGACATGTACTGTCCTGCCAACTCGGTAACGCGGGGTCAGATGGCTGCGTTCCTGGTGCGTGCCCTCGGGTATACAGCCGGGGCCGGTTCGGACCGGTTCACCGACGACGACGGGTCGGTGTTCGAAGCCGACATCGAACGGCTCGCCGAAGCCGGGGTCACCAAGGGCTGCAATCCGCCGGAGAACGACATGTTCTGTCCAAACGCTCCGGTCACCCGTGCCCAGATGGCAGCCTTCCTACACCGAGCGCTGGGGGACTGAGCAGAAGCGGGCCCGCGGTTGGTCTAGCGCCTTCTTCCGAATCTCCGTGGCTTGCTCTTGGTGAGCAGCTCGATCACGGCGGTGTGACCGCTCCGCTCGGCGTTGTCAAGCGGTGTGTCGCCGTCCTCGTCGTGGACCTTCGTCTTTGCCCCGGCGTCCAGCAGGAGTTGGACGATCTCGGCGGACTCGTACTTCGCCGCCCAGTGAAGCGCGGTCTGCTGAAACGCATCCTTCTCTTCGACATTGTCGCCTGCCTGGATGCGCTCCTTGGTTGCTTCGACGTCCTGGTTCTGAACCGCTGTCATCAGAGGGGTGGGTCGTTGCCGCTTGACAGAGAAACCCGCGTTGCCGGCCATTCGGTGCGCTCCTTCCGCTGTGCATCGCTGCAGATGGGCGATGCGGCCATCTCGTTCAACACTACAAGAGGCACCGTCACGCGCCTATTGCGCAAGTGGTTCTGAATAGGGATTTGTCCTTCGTTTGCGTAACCTTGGCGGGCGACGGGACGGCATTCTCGATTACGGATCGGAGGCGCCAGATGTGGCGGCTGGCCCAATCGTGCAGCAGCGGGTATCGGTCGCAAACTCCAGCGAGGGCTCTGCCTCGCAGGACTGCAGAACCCTAGGCCGGTACCTTGCAGACGACTCGAACATTCCGCGTATTCATCTCCTCCACTTTCGAGGACCTCCAGGAAGAGCGGAATGCGTTGCAGGATCGGGTCTTTCCTCGCCTCCGTCGCCTGTGCGCCAGCCACGGGGCGAGGTTCCAGGCGATCGACCTGCGCTGGGGAGTCAGCGCCGAGGCGGGTCTCGACCAACAAACCATGCCGTTGTGTCTCGAGGAGATCAGACGATGCAGGTCGGTGAGCCCACGCCCGAACTTTCTGGTGCTTCTCGGGGATCGATACGGGTGGCGCCCGCTCCCGGTCGAGATCCCGGCCAACGAGTTCGAAGCGCTATGTGCTCAGATCAACGATGATGAAGATAGGCAGCTGCTGGCCACGTGGTACCGCCGCGACGACAATCGGGTGCCGCCGGCTTACCTGCTGCAGCCGCGTACCGTTGCGGTTCCACAAGACGCCCCGCCGGAGCGCAGGGCTGCCGCTGAGGAAGCGGAAGGCGAGCAATGGCGATCGACCGAGCAGCGGCTCAGGGCCGTGCTATCGGCAGCAGTCGCAGCTATGGAGGCGCCCTCGGCGAGCCTGGCATTGCTCGACACGTCGGCAACGGAGCAAGAGATTCTGGTAGGGGCGCTCGACACCGACATCGAGGATGCACCCGACCACGTGTTCGCGTTCTTCCGCGGCATAGACGGCCTGCCATCCGACGTTCGTGCCGGGCGATTCGTCGACCTGGACGGTGGGGAGGCTGACCTGGACGCGCAATCGCGCGGTCGACAATCTCAAGAACCGCGTGCGTGAGCGGCTTGGCGACAATGTCTTCGAATATCGATCTCGATGGGAGCCGTCGGGGATCACGGTCTCACACCTCGACTCCCTGTGTGATCAGGCCTTCACAGCACTGGCCCGGATCACCGAGAGCGAGCTGAGCCTGCTCGAGCGGCAAGACGAGCTCGAAGCGGAGGCCGGGGCGCATCGCGCCTGGGCAGAGGCACGCCGCTATGCCTTCACGGGTCGGGCCCAGATCTGCGAGTCGATAGAGGAATACCTGCGCGGCGACGAGACGGCACCGCTGGCGGTTGTCGGTCCTTCAGGATCCGGCAAATCGGCTGTGATAGCGGAGAACGTCGCCCGGGTGGAAAGTGAGTTTGCCTCGGCTGTGGTAGTCGGTCGATTCGTCGGGGCGACCCCGCGGTCGCTGGTCGGCCACGAGCTGCTTGCCGACCTGTGCCGGGTGATCGGTGCCGCATACGGCGCTGATGCGGCTGTTCCCGAAGACTATTCGCGTCTGGTCACGGTATTTCGGGAACACCTCGATTTGCCGACCCGGGATCGGCCGCTTCTGCTCTTTGTAGACGGCGTAGACCAGCTTGTCCCCGGAGACCCTGCCATCGAGCTCGGGTGGCTCCCTGCGACGCTGCCCGCTCACGTTCGGATAGTCATTTCGACCTCTGCATTGCCGGTCACCGACCAAAGCCCGCAGCCGCAACTCGAGGTCAGGATTCCGCCTCTCACCGAATCTGAAGGATGGGCAATGCTCGATCGCTGGCTAGCGGATGCCGGTCGCAAGCTCACAGAGAACCAGCGGCAGGCCATGCTCACCGGGTTTGCCCGGTGCCCCTTGCCCGTCTATTTGCGCCTTGCGTTTGAGGAGGCTCGAACCTGGCATTCCTATGACCCGCCGCATTCGCTCGGTGTCGCTGCCACCCCCTTGGTCCGCCAGGTGATCGACCGCCTCTCCAGCGCCGCCAACCACGGGCCAATCCTCGTCGAGCACAGCCTCGCCTATCTCGCGGCGGCGCGCTTCGGGCTGAGTGAGGACGAGATGATCGAGATCCTGTCCGCCGATAGCGAGGTGATGGCGGATTTCCACCGTCGCTCTCCGAGGTCGCCTGCCGTCTCGATGTTGCCGGTCGCGGTGCGTGCACGGTTACGTGGCGACCTCGAGCCCTATCTGGCTGAACTTCGTGCTCCAGGCGCAACCGTGCTGCGCTTCCATCATCGGCAATTCGAGGGCACCGTTCGTGCCAGCTTCTCGCCGAAGAGCAACAGGGGTGGCACGCCAGACTCGGCGACTTCTTTGCGGGGAGGCAGGCAGATGCCGAAAGGGCCGACGGCCAGGGCGTCGACCTGCGGCGACTCTCGGAGCTTCCCTTTCAGCTCGCCTATGCCGGACGGGTCGACGATCTGGCCGACGTCCTCACGGATCCTGGGTTTCTGGACGCGAAGGTGAACGCCCTTGGCATCCAAGCGCTGCTCGATGATTTCCGCGAGGCTCAGCAACCGGCTCTGTCACGACAGAGCTGATGCTCATCGAGGATGCGCTGACCCTCTCGGCTCATGTAATCAGTGATGATCCCCACGAGCTGCGGGGTAACTTCTCGGCAGGCTTCCACAATCCAGTCACATCCGGACCGAGCGACTCCGGACACGACTGCTTCGAGTAGGCGGTGCCGGACTGGTTCCAATACGATCCGGGCTCATCAGATCAGGCGAGGCGCTGCATCGGACATTGGTCGGTCACAGGAATCGGGTCAACCGGGTGGCATTCCTCGGCGACGATGACAGGGTCATTTCCTCCAGCGACGACGGCACAGACCGTGTGTGGGAGGCGGCGGCCGGAACCGTCGTCCGGGTCGTCAACAACTCGGAGGACACGTCCCAACTGTGGGCGGGCTTGCCGCCTGCCACGACCTCTCCTCCCGATCCGGCAGGAAGGTGGGCAGTTGACGCCAGCTACAGCGACATCGAGCTGTCCCAGGATCCCGGCTCGCCACCGCTCGTCCTGCAAGGACACAACAAGGCCATCCACTCGCTGGCATTCAGCCCTGACGGGACGTACCTGGTCAGCGGGGGTGACGATCACACGGTCAGGATCTGGAACCTCGAGAGAATCGACGTGGGTGAACCGCCCCGCATCCCGGCGGCGTAGTGGGCGTTGCAGTAGCGAGCGAACACACGGCGCTGTCGGCAGGCAGGGACGGGACCATCGGGCGCTGGAGCCTCGAGAACGGACAGGCGACCGACTCCTGGACGTTGGCGCACCCGTCACCTGATGGACGCAGCAAGCGGTGGCCATCGGGCTGTCGCCGCAAGTGACGACGGGCTGTTGCACATCGTTGATCTGCGTTCCGGTTCGATAGTCATTGCAGGCGAGACCCACGGTGGCACCGTCACCGGGCTGGCCGTTTCTGCAGATGGGAGCCGTGCCGCCACCACCTGTGAGGACGGAGTGATCCGTTCGTGGGATCTGGCCGACGGCGAAGTCCTATCGGCGGTCGAAGGCCCCACCGGGTCGGGTCTGCCGTTGGCGTTGAGTTCAGACGGGCAACGATGCGCCTGTGCCTACGGTGACCGGGCGATTCGGATTTGGGATGTCGATCGGGGTGATCTTCGCGTAACCTGCATCGGGCACCAGGACTCGGTCAATGACATCGGGTTCGTCTCAGGTGGCCGGGAGGTTGTTTCTGTGTCCGACGACCGCACCGTGCGTGTGTGGAACGCAGCCACCGGGTTGGAGAGGGCACCTATGTTCGGCCACTGGCATTGGGTCAGAGCGCTTGCCACCGACGGGCAGAGCCTGGCGCTCTCGATCGGAGAAGACTACACAGTGCGCGTGTGGGATCTCACAACGGCAACCGAGCGGTTCTCGTTGGCGGACGGCAGGTTGATCCTTTTGGTGCGCCGAGCAGAGCGCCGGGGGAGGGCAGGACGGGATTCAACCCGTATGGCATGAGCGACGTGACAGTTGATCGTTCGGCAGGGGCTCTTTCGTTCTTCTCCAACGACTACATTCCGGGTATGGGACCTGGCACGAGGATCACAGTTGGGTGCCTTCACCTGCGACCAGATCCTGAGCGGGTGCGCCCTGAGCGCCGACGGTACGCGGATCGTGACCGGCACAGCCCGGGGACAGGTGACCATCGTTCGCACAGCCCGCAGTTCCGACAATCCAGACTCCGGGAGTCACAGCGATGAAAGGAGTGTCTAGCGCTGGTAGTGAGTAGCCGATGGCGCGGGTGGTGGCCCGCTTCGCAATGGAGGTACGCCCTTGTCAGATTCGATAGCGAAGAGTCAGAAGATCCGCGAACTGTTCAACGCAGAGAAGATCGATCCCGCCGAAGCAGCATTGTCGCGGTTGCGATTCTATGTGAGCGGACAGTGGCCGCCCCGCCTCCACAAATGGATCCAATGTCCTGGGACGACGATCCGGATCCCGGCGACGCCGCCGCACGACAGGCGGCCTTTCTGGCCGCCAAGATCATCCCGCAATATCAGCCGACCTACATCCCGGCGGAAGCAAGGTTCGGCCCGGGAACACTCTGTGTCTTGCGAGAGTTCCGTCCTGGCGAGCAACTGGATTCGGCCTATATCAACCAAAGTTGCGACGATGCTCGCCGATCTCCTGGGAGACCGCAGTCTCGACGATTGCTCGGCCATATCGTTGATAGGGAACAGTCCGGCGCTTGGTGAGACCAGGTTCGGCGTCGTCGCCGCGGTCGAGGCGAGTGTCCAATTCAGCTCGACTTACACGAAGCCTCTGTTTGGTGGGATCGTCGG
Organism: uncultured bacterium; assembly: GCA_963844835.1. Classification (GTDB taxonomy): domain Bacteria; phylum Actinomycetota; class Acidimicrobiia; order Spongiisociales; family UBA5794; genus JAAETI01. The sequence goes on from CAWJPT010000001.1 coordinate 18,936, forward strand.
AACTATGACCAGTACACGGCTACTGGTGCTGTTGCGGCACAAGACTTTCTCGCCAGCAGGAAGGTCACGGAGCCATACGTCTACATAGAGATCAGGACCCCCGATGGTGGGGACGGGATGGACCTGGGGGGCACCTACGAATTCGACCTGGACGACTGATGCCCCCGGGTCGTAGCAAGAATACGCCAGAGGAAGCCGGGAATTGGAGGAGTTCGAATGAAGTGGTTCAAACGATCTGCAAAGGGAACCGTCGAACCAACGATCCCCGCCGTGGACTGGACTCGGTGGCGACAGAAGTAGTCCACCGCAGGGCAGGAATACCCTGGTGGCACAGCTGGAGGCCATTGATGCAGGGCGCGACCCCTTCGGCTTCCAGACCATTTGTCGCAAGATCGGCGAAGCACGCGAAGCAGCGGCCGTTCCACGGCTGCTCGACCTCCTTGGACGAAGAGGAAGAGAGGGCCTGGCTCCGGACAACCGACGCTCAGCAGTCCAGGCACTCGGCTCGATAGCTGATCCCGCTGCCGTAGACACCCTTGTGATGGTACTGGGGCTCGTGCCATCGTATGCGGCGGCGGCCCTCGGTCGGATCGGCCTGACAGACGTGCCGTCGAGCCGCTGATCTCGCTTTTGCAATCTGACGATTGGCCGGTTCGCTCATCGGCCGCTAAAGCCCTGGGTCTCCTCGGCGATGCACGAGCGACGGCACCACTGCGTGATTTGGCAAACGACGCCCGCCCGGAGGTGCAGCGAGCAGCCGAGACAGCCCTGGCCAAGCTCGGAGAGAGCGAAGCCGGCTGGTACCTGGACACCCTCGACACCCAAGAGGTCGGCGATCGTCTCGTTTCCCTTGGGATCGTGGAGGGCGACACGGTTGCCAGGATGTTCAGTCTCGGAACGTATCGAGTGCGTGCCACCGGGGCCTCGATGGAGGAGGCACCGGGTACGGTGACCTTGTCCGGGACCCAGTTCGGCGACGGTGTGTGCGGGTCCCCGTTTGTAGTGGAACACATTGCCCCGTGGCTCTCGAATCGTTTGGGAAGGTGGCAGTCGCTGAGGTCACCTGTCCAGACTGTGGAGCATTCTTCGAACTGAAAGGGGTGGCACTCGAACGGGAACAATCTGCGTCCGAAATCTGGCTGGTTACAAACCTCGTCTCGATCCCGGATCGTTTCAAGAACAGCCCGTACCTCGGCTGGCCGTGGATCGATCACACCAACGTCAACTTCGAACCTGCCGGGGACGGAGAGCACGAAGATGTTGGCGATTGGGAAGTGGTGGAGGCGGGAACGGAACGGGAGGAACTCGTCGACGCCGGGGAACTGGGAACCGACAACATTGGCCAATTCAGTATCTACCGGATAAAGACGCCAGCTGGGACCAGGCTGGAGGCCGGCGATGTCATTGCCATGAGCGGAGTCGAAGTCTGCGGCGTGTGCCTTTATGAGGTACCACTGAATGTCAGCATCGGTCTCAGAGGCTTCCTCGACTACCCAAGCAAACAGATCGTTGTTTGCCCACGATGCAATTCCAGTGCTCTGGTTGCGGGAGCAACAACAACACCTTCATCCGTGCGCTCCTCGCTACTGGTTGCTGGCGTCTCAGGAAACGGGTGCCCCAGGGACCGGTATTCATCCGAAGCAGGGGGCGGCCCGAATTGCGTATCGGCAAAGTCGCCCGGGCCGTGGCCGGCTAGCCATCGGTACCGTCCGCACAACGAAGCGCGTCTGCTGCGGCGACGCGGTCGGGCGTTTGAACGTGCATGTCGGCTGTAGCTTTGGCAAACTGCTCCGGTGGTTGAACGCAGCACGCCCGTGGCGACAGACCCGCTGGGTCCTCTTCGGCCTGCTGGTCGCTGGGTCATTCGTGCTCGGCTATGCCGGGTTTGCCGTGTACTTCGAGCGGGACAGTCGGTCGATAACCGACCTCCTCTACCTATCAATGCAGCTCTTTGTGCTCGAATCCGGCAGTGTCCCCACCGCCGGTGCGCCGTGGCAGCTCGAGGTAGCGCGTTGGCTTGCCCCCGCGACCACGGCCACTGCGCTCCTTGCCGGGTTGATGATCGTGTTGCGCGAGGAGATCGCTTCGCTCCGGCTGCGGTTCCGCAAGAACCACACCGTGATCTGCGGACTAGGCGAAAAGGGGTCCCGGCTGGCAGAGGCGCTCCTCGACGACGGATGGGACGTCGTCGGAATCGAGATCGATCCCAGCTCGCCGATGGATCAACGACCTCCGCCGACGGGGCGCCCTGATCCTGGTCGGCGATGCCCGCCACGAGAACGTCTTATCTCGGGCCAGGGTTGCCGAGGCGTCCCATGTCGTTTCGCTGCTCGGTACCGACGACGCCAACGCAGAGACGGCGGTTCGGGCAGGCGAGCTGGCAGGCACCCGCTCCCCGGCGCTGATGGTGCTGGCCCATATCGAGAACTCCGACCTATGCACCATGCTGCGATCTGAACAGCTGGCGGCCGGCAAACAGGCCGGCTACCGGCTCGACTTCTTCAACACATACGAGACCGCGGCGAAGCGCCTGCTCGATGGCGCACTGCCGCACCCGGGCACCACCACTCGACTCGCCATCATCGGTATGGGCTCATTGGGTCGGGCGTTGCTGATCGAAGCGGCCCGGCGCTGGCACAGTCTCCCTGAGCTGGCGGAGAGCCATCTCGAAGATCCACGGTCGTAGATCCCGCCGGTGCCCGGGTGGTCGACGAGCTGACTGGCCGTTACCCGATGATCCTCGGTGGAGTCAGCGTCGAAGCGGTCGACGCCCTCTCCGTTGCCACGTTGCTCGGGGCACCGACAGCAATCTTCGTATGCCTCGATGATGACTCCAAAGCGCTCGAGACCGCCTACCGGGTGTGGCGGTCGAACGCCGACCCTTCAACTCCGGTGGTCGTCGAGTTGACTCTGCTCCCCGGCGCTGGCAAGCCTCTTCCAGCCGTCCGACGGCCGGGGGAGGCGTGATCGGCTTTGACCTCCTTGCCGACACCCTCGGTCCCGAGCTGATCAACAGCGGTACCTACGAGAACCTGGCGCAAGCGATTCACCAGGAGTATGTGGACGAGCAGCGTCGTGAAGGCGTCACCGACGACTCGGTGTTGGTTCCCTGGGATGAGTGGCCCGATTCTCTCAAGGAGTCGAATCGTGATCAGGCATCTCACATCGGGACCAAACTCGACGCCGTCGGCTGCGACCTGGCACCGATCGGAGATTGGGAACCCGACTTTGAGTTTGCAGGAGATGAGATCGAGATACTGGCCAAGATGGAGCATCAGCGGTGGGTGGACCAACGGCTAGGGGACGGCTGGAAGATCGGCCCGAGGATGTGAGCTCGAAGACAAGCCCTATCGGGCTCCCGGTCGTAGCTCAGCGAAGATATCCGTGAGCTCGACCGACGAGCAGTCCGGGGGATACCAGGCTTCCTGGCCAGAGCCGGATACCGGGTCGCGAGACCGGCGAATCATCGGGGAGTAGAGGACAAGCCGGAGTAGGCCGATGCTGCGATTTAGCAGCGGCCACCCGGAAGGACACCCAAGACCGGACGCTGGGCCGGCCGTTTCGGCCACACCCGATTCCTGTAACCAGGGGCTCGCCGTGGGCAAGGCCTCTAGTCTTGTCCGAGAGCGAGGGAGATCGGTCATGAGCACGGAAGGCACAGCGTTCGAGTACGACGCCCCGCTCCAGACCGATTCACCATGGCCGACCTACCGGCGCACGGTCCGCAACACCGGCAGCTCGCCACTCACCGGGGAGTACCAGGGAGACGAACCCTGGTTCTTTCAGACCGGCAAGGGCATCTTCTCCACACCGGTCATCGACGGTGACGGTGTCGTTTACGTCGGGTCGGCCGACCACGACTTCTACGCCATCAATCCCGACGGGACCGAGAAATGGCGGTTCCGCACCGGAGAGCTGATCGACTCGGCGGCGGCGCTGCCGGCAGACGATCCGGCCACGATTCTGGTTGGCTCAGGCGACGGCTATCTCTACCGGCTCAACAAGAACGACGGCAGCGAGCTGTGGCGATTCGATGCCCGCATCTCACCCCGGATGAGCTACAACAACTGGTTCGAAGCCAACGTCGCCATCGGGCCCGACGGCACCATCTACGCCGGGAACACCAACTTCAACTACTACGCAATCACCCCGGACGGTGGGCTGGAGTGGGTATACGAAACCGGCTCCAACGCATGGTCGGCGGCCGGGATGGGCGCGGGACGGCACCATCTACTGGGGGTCCTGCGACACGTTCTTCCATGCGGTCAACCCGGACGGCAGCCCGAAATGGAAGCGGCGCACGCTGGGGTTCATCTCCGCCTCCGCCGCCGTGGGGCGGACGGCACCGTCTACACCGGGTCGTTCGACAGCTACCTCTACGCCCTCGACCCGGACACAGGCAAGGTGCGGTGGAAGTACAAGACCGCCGACCACATCTACAGCTCGGCCGCCCTCCTCGAGGACGATACGCAAACCCGGGCCATCATCTTCGGGTCAACCGATGGGATCGTGTACGCCCTGGACCCGCAGGGGGAGCTGCTGTGGCAGTACGACACCGGGGCCACGATCCGTTCGTCGCCCGTGATCGGCCGTATCCCCAACGGAGGAGCCGGCCACGTCGTCTACTTGGTAACGGGGACGGCAAGATATATGCGCTCGACGCCGAAACGGGGGAGCGCCGCTGGTCCTACGACACCACCGGCGCCGGAGGAGCTCGCCGGACCGCAACGATCTCAACGGGTCGCCGGCGCTGGGCACAACCGGGGTCTACATCGGCGGCGAGCACGGGCAGCTCTGGTACGTGCCGTACGACTACCCGATCCATCACCCCGAAGACGCCAGAGGCTCCATCGAACCGGCCGACGTTGCCGCGGGACACCACCAGCCTGTTCTACGTGACCCCGGGCGGGCGGGTGCAAGCCGACATGCCCGAAGCTCTCCCTGCCGCCACCATTATCTGCCTCAAGCTGATCGTCCGGGAAGACGGCGAGACGATCCCGGCCCGGCTCTACAACCCGGCGCTGCTGAAGCGATCCGGTCCGCTGCAAGTGCAATTCGACCCGCCGGTCCCGTTCCAGTCCGAGGTCTCGGTGACGGCAGGTACCTGTACATCATCCCTGACGGGTTCCTGCAACCCGGCGCCGAGTACACGCTCGCCATCTCGGGCGACTACTACCTCGGCGGCGCCAACATCGGCAACCTCACCGTCGCCGGTCGATCTCGCGGGAGCTTCGCGCAGCGGTTCCGGTTCACCGTCGAGGAATCGGGCGACACGTTGCCGCTGCGTGTCGGGGACGACCATGTGACCGCGTTCGAGTGGACCCGGCTGGCGGTGCCGATTCCCACCATGCTGCCCAGCCTCAACCAGATCGGGTTCGACTACATGAACTGGATCGTCGGGGTGGTCGCGATGGGGGAGACCACTGCGGGGGACCAGGAAGTGGGAGACCATGCGGCCTTTCACCCTCCTGCGTCGCTTCGCTCCGCGTCCTCCCTGAGGGAGGACGAAGGGAGTGGTCGCTCCGCTGATCCCCGAGGGGGACGAAGAGGAGGGGGAGACGACTAGGTGTTTCACCCTCCTGCGTCGCTTCGCTCCGCGTCCTCCCTGAGGGAGGACGAAGAGAGTGGTGCGCCGACTATGGGTGACGACGAGGGGGAGGGTCGATCCGCTGACCTCGCCTCCCCTGCGGGGAGGTTGGGGGAGGACGAAGACGGGGACGAAGGGGGTGGCGGCAGGGTTTTGCTCTGGGCGATCGGCGGGCGGCGTAACCAGGAGGGGGAGCTGGTTGTTGATGTGGGGACCGACTTCCGGTTGCCGTTGAGTGGGCGGTATCAGGGCGATGCCTTCATCGTCACCAACCACAACTTCGTGATGGGGGTCACCGGCATCCCCATCCCGTTCAACACCTTCGAGATCCGGGGCCGCATGGGGCAAGACCTGCACGTGCTGCCCGGCGCAAGGGCTTATGCGGAAACGAAGGTGCTGTCCATTCCCACCTTTGGCATCCCCATGGTGGTCGCCGGGCTGGCCAACCGGATCTGGCGCAAGCTGGTGGCGATGGCCACCTACATCACCAACCCGTACCCGGCAGACGGCACCGCCAACAAGAAGCCGCCCGGCGTCGGTGTCGAGCTGATAAGCCACCGAGCGCCCGACCGGGCCAAGCCCCGGCAACGTCGTCGCCAGACTGCGGCTCGAGCCGGGCCACAGCTACCCGGCCGACGAGCACCTGGGGGCGATCCTGCTGGTCGATGCCGACACCAACGACGTGGTCCGGCTCGACTACCACAACAACCTGCAACAAACCGCCGACGATGACGGCAACCTGCACCGGATCGAGCTGACCATCCCCAAGAGAACTCGACTACCCGAGAAGATCGTCGCCTACGTCATGCTGGATGTGTTCCCCATCTTCTCGATGCGGCTGGATGGTTAGCCGGTGAAACGCCTTTCTCCCTGGTTCAAGATCCTGTTTGGCACCGGCGACCTCACCACCAACTCGTTCCAGGCGATCATCCTCTTCTACCAGCTCTACTTTCTCACCGACGTGGCCGGGCTCCGGCCGGCATACGCGGCATGGGCGATCGCCATCGGACGGCTCTGGGACGCCGTCAACGACCCGCTGTTCGGCATCATCTCCGACCGTATCGAGAGCCGTTTTGGGCGGAGAAGGGTGATGCTGCTGTTCGGGGCGATTCCGCTAGGCGTCACCTTCGGTCTCATGTGGATCGTCCCCGATACTTCCCAACTCGGGCTCGTGGTGTTCTACGCGGCGACGTTCATGGTGTTCGACACCTGTTACACGGCAGTGCACGTCGGCTACAACGCCCTCACCCCCGTCGTCACCAAGGACTACGACGAGCGCAGCTCGCTGCTCGGCTACCGGATGTTCTTCGGCCTCACCGGGTCGCTCGGCGCCATCATCCTGGCGACGCTGCTTGGCGAGATGTTCGACTCCCAGCAACAGTTCCTCATCATCGGGATCGGGCTCGGGTTGTTCAACATCATCCCGCCGCTGCTGGTGTTCGCCATCACCAAGAAGTACCGCAGCCACCGTGAAGCCGACCTGCTGCCACCACTCAGCTCGCTGATCGAGACGGTGAAGAACAAGGCGTTCCAGATGGTGATGGGCCTCTACGTGTTCAGCTGGACCACCGCAAGCATCATGGCCGCGGTCCTCATCTTCTTCGCCAACTACTACCTGAAGGTCCCCGACCAGGCCAACTACTACGTGCTGGCGGCACAGGGCTCTGCCATCTTGTTCATCCCGGTCGTCGTCCAGATGGCCAAGCGGCTCGACAAACGACGGACCTTCATCATCAACAGTGGTGTGTGGATCGTCCTGCTGCTGCTTCTGTTCGGCATCCAACCCGAGCACGCCGGGCTGGTCTATGTGCTCGCCGGTCTTGCCGGGCTAGGCATCGCCACCGTCTACGTGATCCCCTGGGCGATGATCCCCGACATCATCGAGGACGACGAGTTGCGCACCGGACAGCGCCGGGAGGGCTCCTACTACGCCCTCATCTCGTTCTTCCAGAAGCTCGGCACCGGCGCCGCGTTGTGGGTGATGGGGCAGGTGTTCGATATCGCCGGGTACATCAACCCACCGGCGACCGACGTCTATCCCACCCAACCCGACTCGGCAATCATGGTCATCCGGTTGTTCATGAGCATCGTCCCCGCCGTGCTCCTCGTCGCCGCCATCGCCTTTGCCCGCAAGTATCCCATCACCCGTGAGAAGCATCGCTCCCTGCTCGAACAACTGGAACAAAGGGACTAAAAGGCCAACAACGGCCGCACACATGCAGGTTTAGCTATGTCTTAACGGTGCCCAACCCGAGCATTAGCGCAAGCACTTTCAGTTCGTGAGACATTGCACTCACACGCAAATGAAAGGCAAGAAAATGTTGAAGGGATCCGTTCTCGTAGCGGCACTGGCCATCGGCCTGCTTGCTCTCGCCGGTGTAGCCGTTGCTTCGGTCGCACCCAGCACCGATGTCACCGTCACCACCGACGGGGTCACAGTCTCAACGGAGGCGACCACCGACGACGCCACTGAGATGGAAGAGTCGACAACCACGACATCGACGCTCGCCGACACTTACGACGACGAGAGCGACGCGGACTACATCGATGACTCCTCGATGGACGAGGGCAAGTCGAGCGATTACAGCGAGACCGACGATGACTCGTACGAGTACGCGACGTCGAGCACGACGACCACCACCATGGGCTATGTCGACGACTCTTCGGACGACACTAGCGGACGACAACTACAGCGACGACTCCTCGGACGACAGCTACTCGGACGATAACTACAGCGACGACTCTTCGGATGACAGCTACAGCGACTCCTCCGATGACAGCTACTCCGACGATCAGAGCGATTCCGAGTACAGCCACGATGACGACTCAGCCGAGTATGGCGACGATGACTCATCCGATTACTCCGATGACGATGACTCATCCGAGCATTCCGACAGTGGCTCCGAGGACACGACCTTCGTCGGGTTCGACACCAAGTAACACCTGCCAGCTCCCAAGAGCTCCCGGGCCCCGCACTCAACGTGAGTGTGGGGCCTCACTATTTCCCGGCCGACGGCCTCCGCCTTCTTGTCTCCGGCTGTTGATACGGTGCATGTGCGTGACACCAACACATGTGAAGCACATGCAGTAAGGTGAAGGAGTGAGCAAGATGATTCAGATCCGCAACGTCCCCGACGACGTGCACACGGAATTGAAGGTGCGGGCAGCGAAAGCCGGAATGAGCCTGTCGGACTTCCTCAACGCCGAGTTGACCCGCCTGGTGTCCCACCGTCCGCTCGGCGAGCTGATCGCCGAGCTCGAGTTCGAGCCCTCACTTCGGGTCGGGGAAGCGGCAGCTGCCGTGCGAGCGAGTCGCAGCAAGTGATCGTCGTTGATGCGTCGGCATTCATCGATGCCGTCGACGGGCGTAAGCAAGTGGTAGACCGGCTGGTGGGCGAGGACATCCATGTGCCCCACCTGCTCGACGTCGAGGTGGCCAGCGCCCTGCGGCGTCTGGTCTCCAGTGGGCGGTTCTCCGAGCAGCGGGCGACCGCGGCGTTGAATCTTCTCCGGCGAGGAGACCTCCGGCGTCACCCCCACCGGTCCCTGCTGGAGCTGATGTGGTCGCTGCGAGGGCAGGTCACCGCTTACGACGCTGCCTATGTAGCGCTGGCCACGGCACTCGATGCACCTCTCGTGACCACCGACCGGAAGCTCGGCCAGCTACCCGGGCTGCCGTGCACTGTGGAAGGCCTCTACGATGCGGATGCCTCGGACCAGGTGTGAGCCAACACGCAAGGGTGCAACGTGATTGTTGGTGACATGTCTTGTCGTGACCTCGCCACTGGCCGCGTGCGGCGCCACCGAATCGCCGCCGCCCGCGCCGGCTGCCTGCCCGACCTCAGTGTCCTCAACCGCCGCTCACTGCGTGGAGCACGTACACGTCGGCGTTCTCCGGGACCGGCGTGTCGAGTTTCGCCTGGGTGCCGTTGACAAACACCGCGACGTGCGGTCGGATCGCGTCGGTCTCGTCCAGGATGTGTCCTCGCAGCCCGGGCTCGGCGGCGAACAGGTCTCCCAGAACCTCGGTCACGCTGGATCCGGAAACACGGTGGGTAGCTCCTGTGTTGGCCGTCTGAGCGAGCATTTGGGTGATTTTGAGGTTGGCCGTCATGGGATCATACGCACCGCACCGATGCGGGGGAATGACGGTGCCAGCTCCTGCCACGATTCGCCGTTGTCCCTGGTCAGCCATAGTTTCCCGCCGGTGGTGCCAAAGCAGAATGCGCCCTGGTTGTCACCGTCGAAGGCTCCCCGCAGCACGCCGGTGAACTGGGGCGAATCGTGCCACCCGGTGCCGGCGACCTGCCACGAATCGCCGTCATCATCGGAGCGGTAAGCACGTAGCTCGCCTTCGACTGGTACCCGGTTGACGTCGGCGGTCAGCGGCACGGTGAACAGGCGTCCGCTGGAATCGTCCCGCCACATCACAAAGCCGAAGCCGGCAGGAAGACCGTTCTCGATCTTCTCCCAGTTGTCACCGCCGTCGGCGGTGCGATACACCCCGCTGTGATCCTGACGCCAGATTCGCATCGGGTCGGTGGGGTCGTGGGCGACACAATGGACGCAATACCCCACTTCGGGGCGGGGAGCGTCCTCGGGGAGACCGACGGTGTCAACCCCATCGTTCTTAGGCTCCCAACTGGCGCCGCCATCGTCGGAGCGAAAGACGCCAACCGCCGAGATAGACACCCACTGAGAGGCACCGTCGATGTTGACCCGGTGGGCGCACAGCCCGCCAAAGCCGGGCTGCCAGTCGGGTCGGGTGCGATGCTCGTTGAGACCGTCGACCGGATCCCAGGTGACACCCTGGTCCGCGGACACGAACAATCCGGCATGAGCGACACCCGCCCAAATACGGTCGCCCGCGGTGTGGAAGGTCCAGATCTGCTCCATCTTGCGGTCGGTGTTCTCCGGCCACGCCGGCGGGACGTCCGTCTGCTCCCAGTTGACGAGGTCCTCAGAGCGATGAACGCCGACCCCGAACCAGTTGCTACCCACCGAGGCCAGGTTCGTCCCATCCGGGGCCACGCCAAAGGCGGTCGTCTTCCAGCCGGGGAAGATCGGCCCGGTCACCCCCCACTCGCCTCCCGGCTCCTCTAGTAGATATGCGCCCTTCTCGGTACCGACCAGCAACTTCACGATCACGCCTCCCTCGCCAGCACTCTTTTGTCAGAGAACCTCTCGGCAATCGAGCCTACCGGCGGTAAACCGATTCGGACCGGAGCACTTGGCGGCCAGACGGCGGTGTGCCTCTACGAGGTTCCACTCGGCCGGCCCAGGACGGCCTCGGTCCAATACACCCGGCATCTCTGACCGGGGACGTGCTCCGGACGAGATTGCAGCGTCGAGCTGGATAATCCACCACCCCAATCGGGACATGGCCTGTATGTTTGACGTCGTCGTCGCAAGGGAGGGACGTGGACTGGCGAGACGAGGAACCCGGCTTGCCGATCAAACTCGGGCCGGCCTCCAACGGCGAATACCTTCCCCAGCCGCTCGGCCCTACCGTCACCGAAGCGTTGCGGCTGGCACGGGAACAGTGCGATCGGGCCGCCCGCAAGCTGCACATGAACCGCCGCGAATTCCTCAAGACCGCTGCGGCGTCGGCGATCACGTTGTTCTTCCTGGATCAGACGTCCGCCGCCGCGTCGGCCGACCCGGGTGGGCGCTTCCTCATCCCGGCCGATGCACTGTGGGAACCGCTGGCGGCCGAGGAGCGGCTAACCGGCGACGAATTCATCATGGACGTCCAGGGGCACCTCCTCGAATACGACTTGAACCCGGCCAGCCGGGGGCAGCGCTTCTGGGGCGATCAGTTCCCTCAGGTCAACTGTGGCGAGGAAGACCCCAGGGCATGTTTCACCATGACCCACTTCATGGAGGAGATGTTCCTGCGTTCGGACACTTCGATGGCGGTGGTCTCGGCGCTCCCCATCTACCCCGAAGGCAGTCCGCTCCCCATCGAAGTGATGGAAGAGACCCGGATTGCCGCCATCGGGCTCACCAGGGACGACCGGATCAAGATCCACGCTCAGGTGCTGCCGCAAATCGCCGAGCTCGGTGCCACGCTCGAAGCGATGGAGGAGGTGGCGACCAGCTACCCGATCGAAGGATGGAAGACCTTCACCCACTTCCCCGACCCGGTCACCGGCAACCACTACTGGCTCGACGACCACGAAGACGGGGTGCCACAAGTGGGACGGGCCATGATCGAGAAGTCGCTCGAGCTCGGCATCAACCGCATCTGTATCCACAAGGGCCTCTCGGACGGCACCAAGTTCGGATCACCGATCGACGTCGGCCCTGTCGCCAGGGACTACCCGGAGATGAACTTCATCATTTATCACTGTGGCTTCGAGGTAGGCACCGTCGAGGGCCCGTACACCGAGGCAACCCGAGATCGGGGCGTCAACCGGTTCATCACCACCTTGAGGGAGAACGACATCGGCCCCGGCGACAACGTCTACGGCGAGCTCGGCTCCATCTGGTGGTATCTGATGCGCACCCCGAACCAGGCCGCCCATGTGCTCGGCAAGCTGCTCGCCCAGCTGGGGGAGAACCGCATCCTCTGGGGCACCGACTCCATCTTCTACGGATCACCCCAGGACCAGATCGAGGCGTTCCGTGCCTTCTCCATCACCTCCAGCTACCGGGAGAGATATGGCTATCCCGTCCTCGGCGGTCGCACCAAACGACGCATCTTCGGTCTCAACGCCGCCGAGCTATACGACGTGGACCCGGTGAAGGTGCATTGGGATTTCACCCGGGATGAGCTGGCCGAGATCAGACGCACATTCCCCGACATAAATCGCACCCTAGGGCCCACCAACGTCGCCCAGTACATGGCGTTCCACGAACACCATCGAGGCTGGTTCTGACTCGTACCGACACTTCGGGACGCACATCTTTGCGATTTGCGTCTCGTCGTGTATTCACGCCGTTCGGGCTGCACTAACTTGGAGGGGTGGGCACGATCGTTCTCGCCGTTCAACTCCTCACATCGGTGATCGTCGCAGTCGTGCGTGCGATCGGTCGCCGCCTCCTGAACGGAGCGGCGGTGCCGGGGTGGAGTTGGACCGTCGAGCTGCGAGCTGTGGCGTTGCGGTCCTTCATCATGAGCGCCGCGGCACATCCCGACCCACACGCAAGAGCAAAGCTCGAAACCCGCCTCGACCCACCGCTACCCCGACGGCTCCGTTCGGTGATGCGGGTACGCGGCGGAGAGCGTCGGGGGAGTCCCCGGCGAGTGGCACGAGCGCACCGACACCACCTTGACCGACCGGTGCACCCTTCTCTACTTCCACGGCGGCGGCTACGTGGCGGGCAGCCCCGCCACCCACCGGCAATGGGTGTCCCGACTCAGCTGGGCGATCGGCTGCCGGGCGTACGTTCCGGCGTACCGTCTGGCACCACAGCACCCGTTCCCCGCCGCTCTCGACGATGCCTTCGCTGTCTACCTGGCGCTCCTCGACCGTGGAGTCCCGCCCGGGGAGATCGTGCTCGCAGGCGACTCCGCCGGCGGAGGATTGAGCCTCGCCCTCCTGCTCCGGCTCCGTGACGAGGCACGCCCCCTTCCTGCTGGTGCCGTCCTGTTCTCCCCCTATACCGACCTCGAGCACACTGCCCCATCGATCATCACCAATCTCGCCACCGACTATCTCCCAGTCGGCGAGATCCAGGCCCAACTCGGAATACCTGGGCGGTCATGACCCGAAGGACCCGTACGCCTCGCCCCTCTACGGCGACTACACCTCAATCCCACCGCTGCTCGTGTTCGCCGGTGGTCGGGAGATGATCCTCGACGACTCGACCAGGCTCGTTGACCGCGCCCGCACCGACCGATGCGACATCACAATCCATGTGGCCCCTGACATGTACCACGTATGGCCTGCGCTGCTGCCCGGGCACTCCGAGAGTCTCGTCGCCCAGGCCCGTACCGCAGAGTGGGTCGACCGCCACGTCACGATCCCCACCAAGTAGTTGCTGCCCCAAACCGCTCGAACGGGGGGTAGCTTCTCAGGGGTCATATCGAAGAGTCAAAGGTGGGGATATGCCATCAACCTCTCGCCGTCGTTTCACAGCCTGGATCGCAGCTGCGATCCTCGCCGCCACACCACTCGCCACCGTTGCCACAGCCGCTCCGGCGGCAGCCGCAACCTCCTATGTCGTCGATACCGTCTCCGACAACGGGGCGCTCAGCGCATGTACCGACGCCCCCGGTGACTGCAGTCTGCGTGGTGCGGTCACAGCGGCCAACGCCGGCGCCGGGGCCGACACCATCGACTTCGACATCCCCGCCGCATCGTGCCCCGGCGGGGTGTGCCGGCTCACCCTCACCAACGGCCCGATCACCATCACCGACCCGGTGGACCTCGACGCCACCACCCAGCCCCAGAACGGCGCACCCCAGGCAAACGTATGTGCCACTGCCACCGAACCGTCCTACATGCGCATCGAGATCGTGAGTGCCCCCACCTCGGGGAGCGCCACCATCTTCAATGTGAGCAACGCCACCGGAGCCACCACCATCCGGGGCTTCGCCCTCGGAAGCAACGACTCCACCTACTTCACGCCCGGCATCTTCCTGGACGAGGGATCGGGCCACCAGATCGCATGCAACCACTTCGCCCTCGACGGGCCCGGGGTCAACCATCTCGGCAGCGGCGACTTCACCACCGCCATCGAACTCGAGCAGAACTCGTCGCATGTGACCATCGGGACCAACGGTGACGGAGTCGGCGACGTGGGTGAACGCAACGTTTTCGGAGCGACCGGGGCGTACGCGGTCTACATCAACGGCGATCAGAACAGCACCGATCATCGGGTGTCCGGCAACTACTTCGGGTTCACCGCCGATGGCACCACCGTGCTCGGCGGCGGGCGCGTCTACATGCGCCAACTCGCCACCGGGAACCTGATCGGCAGCGACCTGAACGGCGTCTCCGACGATCTCGAACGCAACTACTTCGGTGGTGACAAGGGCGTCGGTCTCGACGGGACCACATACGCGCTCGTCGACAACAGCGTCGTCGGCAACGTGTTCGGGACGAGCCCGACCGGGACGGCGGCTCCCATGACCATCGGGGTCGAGGTCGAGACTCAAGACCGGATCGAGCGGTATCGAGATCAAGGACAACTACATCGGCTCGGCAACCGAAGGCATCTACGTCACCGGTGACCCGTCTGTCATGGGCTTCACCATCGACCACAACGTGTTTGGATCCGACCCCGCAGGCAACTCCCGCCCGAACGGCGAGGCAATCAGGCTCTACACCATCAGGGCGACAGTCGTCTCCAACAACCTGATCGCCGAATCCACCACAACCGGGCTGGCGATGTCGGATGACGTGACACTCGGCACCGGCTCGTCCGGGAACTGCATCGTCGCCAACAACGCCGGGGTGGCCAACTTCAGCACCACGAGCGTGACCTTCGAGAACAACTGGTGGTGGGATGCCACCGGGCCGTCCGGCGCAGGCCCGGGATCCGGAGACAGCGTGAGCAACTACGTCGACTACACCCCGTGGCTCACCAGCGAGCCGGCTGGATGTGGCGTGGCGGTCAACGCGGTTGACGCAGACTTCACCATCGCCGAGGACGCGGCAGTGGGGACCTCCGTCGGCACGGTGACGGCGTCCGGGTCGGGCATCCTGGAGTACTCGATCACCGCCGGCAACACCGGCAACGCCTTCGCCATCGACCCGGCGACCGGTGCGATCACCACCGCAGCCGCCCTCGACTACGAGACCACTCCGGCGTACACGCTCACGGTCGGGGTCAGCAACGGCGCCACCAGCGACACGGCGACGGTCACCATCGACGTCACCGACGTGTACGAGACACCGACGACAGCGACGTTCGATGACGTGCCGACCACCAATACCTTCTTCGCCGACGTCGAGTGGCTGGCGCACGAGGGCATCACCCTGGGCTGCAACCCGCCGGACAACGACCTGTTCTGCCCCGGCGATTCGGTGACGAGGGGTCAGATGGCGGCGTTCCTGCATCGGGCGCTCGTCGACAAGATCATGCAGGGCCCACCGGTCACATTCACCGACATGTCCGGGTCGGTGTTCGCCGACGACATCCAGTGGCTGGGCAACACCGGGATCACCAAGGGCTGCAACCCGCCGGCCAACGACATGTTCTGCCCGGGCGCGGTAGTGACCAGGGGTCAGATGGCGGCGTTTCTGGTGCGGGCGTTCGGGTTTACCGACGACGGGGAGGGCAATCCGTTCGTCGACGACGACGGGTCGGTGTTCGAAAGCGACATCGCCAAGCTAGCCGCGGCCGGGATCACCAAGGGCTGCAACCCGCCGACCAACGACATGTTCTGTCCCAACGATCCGGTGACCCGAGCTCAGATGGCGGCGTTCCTCCACCGAGCGCTTGGGGGATTGACTCGCCGCGATCGGGGGGATAGGGGCTTGGCAACCGTCGGCCACACCATCCCGAACGCTATGCCAGTGCGGTGTGGATCCGGGCTGCGGTGGCTTGCAGCTGCTCGGCCAGTCCGGGTGGCCCGTCGACCACGAAGCCGACACCAAACCAGAGGATGCTCATCGCCATCCAGTCGAGCGAGTCTCCGCGCATAACCAGATGGCAATGTTCGTCATCGATGGGTTCGACGGTGTTGTCGCCCGGTGGCATCCGTCGGGTCACATAGCCGGCGGGGGCATCGAGAGTCACCCGGGCGGTGTAGCGGGCCGGCATCGACTCCTCGACAAACCGCACCGCGTCCCCACCGGGAATCGGTCGTGTCTCGAAGCCGAGTCGGGTGGAACGGGGCCCGGTGATCCGGTCCAGCCGGAACGTCCGCCAATCGGATCGGTCGAGGTCAAACCCAAGCAGATACCAGCGGTGGTAGAGAGCAAGGAGCCGGTGCGGCTCGACGTGACGATCACCCGGCTCCGCACCCCGAGCCGCGATAGGTGAAGCGAACCCGTTCCCGGTTCCGGGTGGCGCCGGCGAGGGTGGCGAGAACCGACGCATCCACCGTCACCCACGGCTGTGGTTGGGCCACCATCGCTTGACGCATCGTGGTCACTTGCGACCGGAGTCGGGGCGGCAGCATCTGCTCGAGCTTGGTGAGGGCCCGCAGCGATACTTCCTCGATACCGGCGATCGTCCCGCCGGCGGCCGTCACCAGACCGATGGCGATCGCCGCCGCCTCCTCGTCGTCGAGTAGCAGCGGTGGCAACACCGATCCACCCTCGAGCCGGTAGCCGCCGTGGAGACCGCGGCGGCTGCCACGACGGCGTAGCCGAGCTCGCGGAAGCGATCGATGTCGCGCCGTAGCGTCCGCTCGCTCACCTCGAGACGGTCCATGAGCTCTTCGCCCGACCAGGAACGGCGTGTCTGCATCAGACCGAGGAGCCGGAGCACTCTGTCGATTGTCTCTGCCACGTTCCCACATTATTCGATATTCCGGTCAGAACCTGGCATGAATGTTTCGTAGGGTTTCCATTGAGAACCCCGGGAGAGACGCCGGGGCCACCGGAAAGGAATGTCATGGCCACACCATCAACGCTACGGGGGCTCGCCACTATCAGCTACTTCGCCGCCGACCACGAGGCGGCGCGGCATTGGTACACCGAGTTCCTTGGCATCGAGCCCTACTTCGAGCGACCCGGTTACGTCGAGTTCCGTCTCGGCGACTACCAGCACGAGCTCGGGATCATCGACAGCCGGTACGTACCCGGAGTCGAGAGCGGTGCCGGCCGGGCGGGTGTCATCGCCTACTGGCACGTCGACGACGTCGCAGCACAGGTAGAGCGCGCCGTCGCCGTCGGCGCCACGATTCTCGAGCCGATCCAGGATCGGGGCCACGGGTTTGTCACCGCAGCGGTGGTCGACCCGTTCGGCAACATCCTCGGGCTCATGTACAACCCTCACTATCTCGAGATACTTGCTACGAGACAGGTGATGTGACCGGCTGCGGCGGGCTGCCCTCGCCAGCGATGGCAGGCAGGAGAAGCCCTCCACCATGTGAGGGGTAGCTTCATCGGGGCCGCAGTCGACGTGGGAGGGGCGCGCCTGTAACCCGCCTACCAATGACATGCATTGCCCAACAACCCGGTCACCAGGGCGCAGATGGCGGCCTTCCTCCACCGTGCCCTCGGGTCGTGAGCGCCTAACGGAACTGCTCGTACACCTGGCGTTGCAGCGTGTCGACCGGCTCGTCGAAGCCCATGCTGCTGGCATACGGGAGGAACTGGTCGTCGTCCTCATTGACGATGATCGACGACAACAAGACGCCGTCCGACTTCTGGTCGATGGCTTTGGCTAGATCGGAAGAATCCGCGCCGTCGACCAGCATCCGCATCTCGTCGTAGATGGCCCACTGCAGCTCACCGTAGGTGATCGTGTCCCGGCGCTTTGCCCGTGCGATCGTCACCAGACGGGCAAGTTCCACGGCCTTTTCCCACTGCTGTGGTGACTCGTTGGGCGCCAGACGCACGGCATCACCGGACTGCTCGGCAGCGGCAACATGACGCTGTGCCTGCGACGCACCCACTTGTGACAGTCGCTGTACGAGCCGGCCGGCTCGCTTGCGGATTTGGTCTTCATGCGGTGGGGCACCGGCCCTTGCCATCTGCCGCGCCTTCTCGATGCGTTCTTCGCGGTTCACGCCAGGAGTATCGCGTATCTCGGACCCCGGTCAGCCGTTCTCATCCGCAGCCAGAAACTGTGACCACTATGCCTGTCATTCGCCATGCCGTTTTGCGCCGTCAGGTATTCCGTCCATAGAGTCCGAGTCGAGCAGCAGTCAGGGGGTACGCCATGGCCAGGATCAGAACACTATTCATCGCACTCGTTTTACTGCTCGCCGTTCCCGCCTCCGCGTCGGCGGATGATCCCGAACCCGGCACGGTTCGGGGCCACGTGTACGACGAAAGCGGCCAGCCTGCCTTGGGCGCATGCGTCACTACCGGTAGCTATGCAATGGATATCGAGCCGGACGGTGGTTACGAGTTCAATGTCGGGACGGCTATCACCCATGTGTATGCCTACAACTGTCATGGTCTGCCCGATTATCCCTACCTCTCGCCGTGGTATTACGGCGGGGGTCAGGACCAGTCCACAGCCACCGCAATCGAGGTGATCCCCGGCGGCGTGGTCTACGCCGACATCACTCTTCCGGCTGCTCCCGGCTCCCACGATGAGCTCGGGGCAGTCACGGGCCACATTTCGTCCGGCGCCGCCAACGACGATCTCCACGAAAGCGTGTTTCTGGTCAATGACGCCGGTGAGGTATATCCGGGTTTCACAGACCCCGCGGCATACTCGGGCCTGATCCGGGGCTGTACCTCGTCCCGGCGCCACCCGGCGAGTACCGCCTCCTCACCAGGTCAATGGAGCAGCGAGATACGTACCTGCCCGTGTACTACGGAACCAACCCGAGAGGCTTTGCCGCTTCATACCAAGAGGGCGAGTCGCTCCGGATCGAATCGGGGAAGATCATCTCGGGCATCGACATCGAGCTGACGCCGGGCGAGTCCCGCTACGCCACGTCCGGCGATTCCTCCATTTACGTGTCGCCCGAGCCCGCCTGGCCGGGCGTTCTGATGAGCCGAGAGGAGCTCATGACCCTTGATCGCGTCGCGGTCTATCAAGACAACGCAGACGGCAACACCGTTGCTGACTACAGATTCTTGGCTATCCCCGACCTGCGGGCATCAGGCGCTTCTCGGGTGCGATTGATGCTGCCTATGTCCATGCTCGGCCCCTACGACATAGATACGCTGCCGGTATACCTGGGATATGACAAGCTCGAAGCCTGTCAGAGCGATGCCGACGACGACTGTGTCGCCGGCCGGTCCGTCGATCTCTACACGTACTCCGCAGGCGAGATGGCAATCCTCGAGATCCGCACCACGCAGGGCGGCATCTTTCAGGTAGGTGTCAGACCCCAGTTCTATGACTCAGCGGAGTCGGTGTTTGCCGGCGACATCCTATGGCTCGCCGACTCCGGGATAACAACCGGCTGCAACGCCGCCGGTGACATGTTTTGCCCCGACGACGTCGTGACTCGCGGGCAGATGGCGGCCTTCCTGGTGCGGGCGCTCGGTCTCTCCTCCCGCCTCGACGACCCGTTTGTCGATGACGACGTATCGATCTTCCAAGGTGACATCGAGAAGCTGGCGGCAGCCGGGATCACCAAGGGGTGTAATCCTCCGGTCAACGATCGGTTCTGCCCCAACGAATCGGTGACCCGTGGGCAGATGGCGGCCTTCCTGGTGCGGGCGCTCGGGTACACCGACGACGGCGGTGGCGACTTGTTCGGCGACGACAACGGCTCCGTCTTCGAGAGCGCCATCGACAAGCTGGCAACTGCCGGTGTCACTAGAGGGTGCAATCCTCCCGTCAACGATCGGTTCTGCCCTGCAGCTCCGGTAACCCGGGGCCAAATGGCTGCGTTCCTGCACCGGGCCCTGGGGGACTGAGCCGGGAGGACCCCGGCCGGCCGTTCTGCATCAGAGGCAAGGCGACGGTCACGGCTATCGTCGTCGGAAGGTGATCGAGAGGGGAGCCTATGCGGACCTTGGGCAACATTCTCTGGCTGGTGCTCGGAGGCTTCTGGCTGGCAGTGGCCTATGTGATGGCAGGTCTTGTCAACGTCGTGCTCATCATCACCATCCCGTTCGGTGTGCAATCGTTCAAGCTGGCCGGCTATGCGCTGTGGCCGTTCGGGCGTGTCGTCGTCGACCGACCCGACCGCAGTGTCGGGCTGTCCACCTTGGGGAACGTCATTTGGCTGATCTTCGGTGGGCTCTGGCTCGCCCTCGCCCACGTATTCGTCGGTTTGGTGATGATGATCACCGTGGTCGGGTTCCCGCTCGGGGTGGCGAGCTTCAAGATGGCGGGGCTGGCGATCGCACCGTTCGGCAGGCAGATCGTGTCGCTGGAGCAGGCACGCCGGATGGGCGCACCGATCCTGATCGACTTTCATACCGACGTGTGACCTTCGTCGCTGGAGTTGTTCTCAGGCTCCGGGATGCCAGAATCCGGCGTGCACCGCGGCCGCCTCATCGACGAGAAGCGGGCCAACGACCTCAACCGCCCGCGTGCCCGAGTTCAGCACGATGCGTGCCGACAGCACCAGGGTGGGATTGCTGGGATCGTCCCCGGTCATGGCGGCGAGCGCCGTTTCCGGCAGGCCGTAGACAACGCGCGGGATCCCGGCCCAGTAGATGGCTCCCGAGCACATCGCACACGGCTCGGTGCTCGTGTACAAGGATGATTGCGCCAGCACCTCCTCCGGGAACCGACCCCAGGCCATGCGCACCAGGTTCGTTTCGGCGTGACCGGTGATGTCGTGGTCGGTCACCACCGTGTTCTCCGCCTCGGCGATCACGTCGCCTCGTTCGTTGGTGAGTAGGGCCCCAAAGGGATGGTTGCCCCTGCTGCGGGCGGATGCCGCCAGCGCAATAGCCCGGCGGATCAGCTCGAGATCGGTGTCGGATGTAGTCATACGCTCAAGCTAGTGGAGCGTGCCGGTTCCAGTGCAGCTCTGGACCATTATCTTCAGAGGTACAGCCATCGCTGATGAAGGCGCCGACGAGGATCAGGAGTCGAACGACGTGAAGAAACTCATCAATGCTCCAGATGCGGTTGTCGACGAGGCGCTGGTCGGGATGGCGCTCGCCCACCCCGAGCTCGATATCGACCACGAGCTACGTATCGTCTACCGGGGTGACGCTCCCGTTGCCGGCAAGGTCGGTGTCATCTCCGGGGGCGGCTCCGGACACGAGCCGATGCACGGCGGATACGTCGGCATGGGCATGCTCGATGCCGCCTGTGCAGGGGCCGTGTTCACCTCACCCACCCCCGATCAGATGCTGGCGGCCACCCAACGGGTCGACAGCGGTCGGGGAGTACTTCATATCGTCAAGAACTACACGGGCGACATCATGAACTTCGAGATGGCCGCCGAGCTGGCCGCAGCAGAAGGCATCGAGGTCAAGTCCGTGATCACCAACGACGATGTCGCCGTCGAGGACTCCCTGTACACAGCGGGGCGGCGTGGTGTCGGGGTCACCGTGCTGCTGGAGAAGATCGTCGGTGCCGCCGCCGAGCAGGGCCGCAGCCTGGACGAGCTGGTCACCCTCGGCGAGAAGGTCAACGGCAACGGGCGCTCCATGGGGATGGCGCTCACCTCCTGCATCGTCCCCGCCGCAGGCACCCCGACGTTCGACCTCGGTGATGACGAGATGGAGATCGGCATCGGCATCCACGGCGAGCCCGGCCGTTACCGCGAGCCGCTCGGCACCGCCGCAGAGATTGCAGAGCGCATCCTCGATCCCGTCGTCGAAGACTTCCCCCTGCACAGGGGAGACCGGGTGCTCGCCTTCGTCAACGGCATGGGTGGCACCCCACTCATCGAGCTGTACCTGATGTACGGGGAGATCGCCAGGCTGCTCGAAGCCCGCGGCATCGAGATCGGCCGTTCCCTGGTCGGTCCGTACATCACCTCACTCGAGATGGCGGGCTGCTCGGTGACCCTGCTCAAACTCGACGACGAGCTCACCGCGCTGTGGGATGCACCGGTCAACACTCCCGGTATGCGTTGGGGAGTGTGACCATGCCCGACCAGACCGTCACGCTCTCCCAACTCGAGGCGTGGCTACGCGAGTTCGCCAGGCTGGTTGTCGAGAACAAGGACTACCTCACCAGGCTCGACTCCGACATCGGCGACGCCGACCACGGCATCAACATGGCCCGGGGGATGCAGGCGGTTGTGGCGGCGCTCGACGCCGAGCAATTCTCCGGAATCGCCGACTTGTTCAAGAAGGTCGGGATGACCCTCGTCTCCACCGTAGGCGGGGCGGCAGGCCCGCTATACGGCACCTACTTCCTCCGCTTCGCGGCTGCCGCGGGCGATGCCGCAGAGTTGACCCCGGCAGGACTCGGAGACGCGCTGGTCGCCGGGCTCGGCGGTGTGGTTGCCAGGGGCAAGCCGGAAGCGGGCGACAAGACCATGTTCGACGCCATGGCTCCCGCCACCGCCGCCTACACAGAAGCCGTTGCCGCCGGCGATGATCTCGCCGCGGCTCTCGGTAAGGCCGCCGCCGCCGCCGAGCGAGGGCGTGACTCCACCATCCCGATGCTGGCAAGGAAGGGGCGGGCCAGCTACCTGGGCGAGCGCAGCATCGGCCACCAGGACCCGGGCGCCACCTCCACCGCGATGCTGTTCACCGCGGCCGTAGCGACGCTGGCATGATGGTCGGTCTGGTCGTCGTCAGCCACAGTCGTGCCCTGGCCGAAGCCGCGGTCGACCTCGCTCTCGAAATGGTTCCCGGCCGGACCGTGGCGGTGGCCGTCGCCGCCGGTGTCGCCGATGGTGCGTTCGGCACAGATGCCGTCGCGGTGCAAGCAGCGATCGAGCAGGTCGACGATGGTGACGGAGTCGTCGTGCTGATGGATCTGGGGAGTGCCGTGCTCAGCAGCGAGCTGGCGCTCGAGCTGCTCGATGCCGATCTCCGAGAGCGTGTCCACCTCACTGCAGCTCCGCTGGTCGAAGGCCTGGTCGCCGCAGTCGTGCAGGCGGCCGCAGGAGCGACACCCGAGACCATCATCGCCGAAGCAACCGCCGGGCTCGCCGGCAAGGAGGCCCAACTCGGCACTGCCGCTACTCCCGACGAGATCAGCCCGATCCCGGTGGGGGAGGAGCAAGCCACCTTCACCGTAACCCCCGAGCACGGGTTGCACGCCCGCCCGGCGGCGCGCCTCGTCGCCACGGCCGGCCGCTTCGACGCCACGGTTCGTCTCCGCAACCTCACCACCGGTACCGGTGACGTGCCTGCGACGAGCCTGAGCCGGGTCGCCGCCCTGGCCGCCCGACAGGGCCATCGAGCTCGAGGTGGCGGCTTCCGGTGCCCAAGCCAAGGAAGCCATCGACGCGATCGTGGCACTTGCCGAGAACGGCTTTGGGGACAAGACCGCGGTCGCGACGACGACGGTCGCCACCCCTTCAGGCCCGCTACCCGCTTCACCGGGGATCGGGATCGGGCCGAAATGGAGCATCGGGACCGGTGACATCGCCGTTCCCGCAACCACTGCCGCCACTCCCGACCAAGAGTGGCGATCGCTGCAGGCGGCAATCACCACGGTCACAGAAGACATCACCATGACCAGGGACCGGATGCGCCGCAGAGGCGACGACCAGAACGCCGCCATCTTCGACGCCCACCTGCTGCTGCTCACCGACACCGAGATCCTGGCCGATGTCCGGGATCGCATCGGTCACGGCGCCGGTGGGGGAGCAGCTTGGGACGCTGTTTTGAGGCACGTCGAGGAGGAATGGGCCGAAAGTGACAACACATATCTGAATGCCAGAGCCACAGACGTCCGTTCCGTCCGCAACCAGGTGCTGCAGCGTCTGCTCGGCGTTGAGCACCAGATCATCTCGCAGCCGGGAATCCTGGTGGCAAGCGACCTCACTCCCAACGAGATCGCCCTTCTCGACACCGACGTGGTCGACGGAATTGTCACCGCGGCAGGGTCACCAACGTCACACACCGCCATTCTGGCCAGGGCTCTCGCCGTTCCCGCGGTGGTTGGCGCAGGACAGGATGTGTTGGATCTTCCCGACGGCACGAATCTCATCATCGATGGCTCCGACGGCACTCTGCTGGTGGAACCAAGTGCCGGGACTGTGCGCACCTACCAAGCTAGGGCCGACGAAATGGCCGATGCGGAGACGGCCGCGCTGAGGCGCGCTCAGCAACCTGCGGTCACCCGTGACGGGCGTGTCGTAGAAGTCGCCGCAAACATCGGTGCGATCGGAGACGCCCCGCTCGCCGTCGCTGCGGGAGCAGACTCGGTTGGCGTGTTACGCACCGAGTTCCTGTTCCTCGACCGGAGCAAGCCACCCACGATTGCCGAACAGGAAGACGATTATCGGGCCATCGCAGTCGGGTTGGAGGGACGCCAGCTCACCATCCGCACCCTCGACGTCGGCGGCGACAAGTCCATCGAATACCTGGCCTTGCCGCATGAAGCCAATCCTTTTCTCGGCCTCCGCGGTATCCGTGTAGGTCTGGGCTACCCGGAGTTGCTCCGCGACCAGCTCACCGCCGCGATCAGGGTCGCCAAGGATCACCCCGTCTCAGTCCTATTTCCCATGGTCACTGCAGTAGCCGAGCTCGACCAGGCACTGGAGATGCTCGATCAGGTCTGCGACGAGCAGGGGGGCCGTCCCCCCGATCTCGAGGTGGGGATGATGGTGGAAGTGCCGGCCGTCGCCACCAACGCTGCAGCCTTCGCATCGCGCGTCGACCTGCTCAGCATCGGTACGAACGACCTGACCCAATACGCCCTGGCGGCCGAACGTGGCAACCAGACGGTGGCTCACCTTGCCGATACGCTCGACCCCGGTGTGCTCCGGCTGATTCAGAGCGTTGTTGTCGGCAGTGGTGGCTGCAGGGTGGCGGTGTGCGGTGAGATCGCAGCCGACCTCACCGCAGTGCCGATCCTCATCGGCCTCGGTGTCGGTGAGCTGAGTGTCGCCCCATATGCGGTCCCCAGGGTCAAGGATGAGATCCGCCGCTGGTCGTACTCTGAGTCCGCGGCTCTGGCCAGAGATGCCGTCGCCCTCGAATCCGGCCCTGCGGTACGAGCCCTGGTGGAGCAACGCCGCTGAGACGTCTCGACTCTGCCGGCACCTCGAGCCTCGTCAACCGACGATGGTGCGCACGGGAGAGTCGTCGGGGACCGGATCTGGCTCAGCCAATTGATCGGTGCTGCATGACTCCGGTTCGCGGTCGGGACGCCAGCGCAGCATCTTGGTGGTGCCGCGGAACCGGCCCGCCGTCGTCCACGTGTACTGCACCTCGACCACTCGCTCCGGACGGACCGGGATCCACGAATGGTCACGGCCCGATGCGCCGCTCCAACGATTGGGCGCGCCCGGCATGGAGCCGTCGGCGTTTGCCTCGGCGTCCATCCAGCCCGCCCAGGGATGCCCGGTGATGTCTTCGAGGACGAGAGGCTCCATCTCGGCGACCAGCTCCTTGCGCTTCTTTGCGGTGAAGCTGGCGGCGACGCCGACATGCCACAGCTGGCCGTCGGGTGCATACAACCCGAGGATCAGCGAACCGATCCCGTCCCCCGACTTGTGGATCCGGTAGCCGGCAACGACACAATCGGCGGTGCGGACGTGCTTGAGCTTGAACTGGACACGCTTGTCGAAGACATAGCGATCGCCACGAGGCTTGATGATGAGCCCGTCCAGCCCGGCACCCTCTGTGGTATTGAACCACTGCATCGCCAGTTCCGGGTCGCCGGTAGCGGGGGCTAGATGCACCGGCGGCCGGAACCCGGTGGCGATTCCTTCGAGTGCCGCCCGCCGCTCCCCGAACGGGCGGTCCACATACGCTTCGTCGCCGAGGGCGAGCAGATCGAACGCCACGAACCCGGCCGGGGTCTCTGCAGCCAGCATGTTCACCCGGGACTCGGCGGGATGGATCCGCTGGCCGAGCGCATCGAAGTCGAGCCGTCCATCGACGCTGACGAACAGCTCTCCATCCACGACACACCGGTCCGGCAGGCTATCCCGCAGCACCGGCTCCATCTCCGGGAAGTAGCGATTGAGTGGCTTCTCGTTGCGGGAGCCGAGCACGATCTCGTCCCCGTCACGAAACACGATGCAGCGAAAGCCGTCCCACTTCATCTCGTATGACACGTCACCGAGGGGGAGCTTCGCCACCGGTTTGGCGAGCATCGGCTTGATCGGCGGGTTCACAGGCAGGTCCATAGTCATTGAGGTTATCGTCCCGCCCCGATCGGTGGGATGGGAGTACCGGGAACAGAAGTGGGGAGGGGCCGTTGCCGGGCCCTCCCCACTCGATGTTCATTGATCTGACGGTCGGCTAGCCAAGTGAGGCAATCCAACCTTCCAGGGCCGATTTCGTGATCCCGAAGCGGATGTGGCCGTTGCCGAGCCCGGCCGCGTCGATGATCTGGGCTCCCGAGCAGCCGGCAGTGTCGACGATGGTGACGCCTGCCTGCCTGCCGTTCGGGTCGACAAAGTTGCCGGTTTCGTCTGCGATGTAGTGATTCTGCTTCCAGCCAACCGGAGGTGTCTCAGGGAGCGCCGTGGCCGGACAGAGGTCGACCGTGTCGGGCACACCGTCGCTGTCGGTGTCGACGGGTACGCAGTCCGACGGCGAGGCAGACCCGATTCCGTTGGTGGTGGTGTCGGCCGGGCATTGCGTGGCCGCAACCGCCCCGGTGAAATCGACGTAGTAGCCGATTGGGGCCAGGGTGCACGAGACGGAGCCCGCCACATCGCTGTAGGTCCCGAGCGGGCACGGTGTCGCCTGGACGGCGCCTTCGAAGTCGACGTAGGTTCCTGGTGGGGCCGGGGTGCATGACACTGATCCTGCGGTGTCGCTGAATGTCCCTACCGGGCAAGGCGTTGCCGTCAGCTGCCCTGACGTCGCCACATAGGTGCCCGGCGCAGCCGGGGTGCAGTCGAACGCCCCGTAGTAGCCGACGGGGCAGTCCACGGCGCGGGTCGGGTCGTTCGGGTAGGCGTCGACGAGGTCGGGGACACCATCGCCATCGCTGTCAGGTCCGCTCTCGATGGTCACCGAGAATGTCAGGTCGAAGTTGCCGGCCACGCATCGTACGGCGGCTGCGCAATCGTTCCAGCTCTCCCATTCGGAGGCGTTGAACCGCCAGAGCTCGCCTCCCGGGTAAGGATCGGCGCCGGTCGTCGAGTATGCGCTGCTCGTCTGAACACCGGTCGGATAGAGCGTGTACGTCGAGCCCGCCGTCACCGCTATCGGTGTGTCCAGCGCCACCGTCTGGAGGGTGAAGTCAGATCCATTCCACGTGACCGGCTGCGATCCGAGCACCGTGCCGGGGCCGGCGCCGTCGTAGATCACCACGGAACCGGCGTTGCCGGAGTCGTAGGTCTTTCCGATGGCCACCTCGGTGATGAAACCGGATTGAGTCGGAGTGAAGGTCTGCATGAACGCATCCGGTGCGTTGTTGGTCTGTGCAGCAGTTTGGCTGATGACCTCGACAACCGCGGCGGCTGCTGTGCCCACGAGGGACATGATCATCAAGAGCGCCATCGTCAAGACCAGAGCTCCGCGACGTGCCGAGGCGCGCCCGCGTCGACTCTCGTTGTTCTTGGAATTCAACTTCTCGAATCCTCCTTGTGATTGGATGCCCCGTGCTACGGAGTCATGCGATCACGATGCCCGGCGAGCGTTTGTGCATCGTTTGTGCATCCGGTCGCTGCTCAGCAGGCTCGGTTCAACACCACCAGGCAATCCGGGAGGCTCAGGAATGTCTCCCTCAGGTGGGGATCGGCGATCTCAGACAGCACTCTGCGGATGGTCACCCCGGCAAGCTCGACCACGTCGGCTGCTAGTCGTTCCTCACCCAGGGCTTCGAAAACGTAGAGGCAGTCGACCATCGATTCGATGGGGTAGGGCAGACCACTCGCCTCGACCTGTTCGATATTGCGCCACACACGCCGTGCCACTCGCTCTGCCTGATCTTCGTGTCCCTGGCCGAGTATCGCCCGCGCCCTCGTCGCCTCGACCGTGGTCAAGAAGTGCTCCCCGCCGATGCTCTCCCAAACACTGTGGCCCTCGTCCAGCGCGGCCTGTGCCTGTATATGCTTCCCGCTCTCGACCAGAAACCGACCCCACTCGGGCAGCTTGAGACGCAGACCCAGCGAGAACCCATACCTCCTGATCCCGGCGATGCCCGAAGTGAACAGCTCCTCTGCGGTGGCACGGTCACCCGCGCCGGCCTTCACTTCGGCGAGTTGGCACTCGAGATATGGGAGCTGCACCGAGTCTCCGAGGTTGTGGGCCATCGCCAGGGCTTGCAGCGTATGCGACTCGGCTTTGGACCAATCACCTACCAGCACATAGGAGGCTCCGACATTGCCGGCACTGTGCGCCGCCCGGGAATGGTTGCCGAGGGCGTCGAACGCCTCGAGAGCCTCGACGTCCCATTCGAGCGCAGGGCCCACCCGGTACTGCTCGGCATACGCCATCGCCATCCGGCTTGCCGCCTCGGCCGCCCCCGCCATGTTCCCTGTCTGGCGGAACCTCTCTGCGGCGGGGTCGAGCAGAGCGAGGGCGGCGTCGAATCGACCGCTCGTCGTCTCGGTCTTTGCAGCAGCTACCCGGACGAACGCCTCCAGATCCGGGTCGTCGAGACCGTCGAGCAGGTGCAGGGCATCGACGAAGATCTCCCGGGATCGATCAATGTCACCTGCCTGCTCCGCCAGTGCCTGACCGAACCCGGATGCCAGCATCACCCGGGAGCGGCGTTCCTCGATCGTATCGCCCGGCACCCGCGCCATACCGCGTTGATAGCGGCTGCTCACAGATGTCGATAGGGGTCTCATGCCATGCCAATGCCAGCTGATACGCCGACAGCCTGTGCGGCCAGCACCGGGTCGGTGGCGTCGGCGGCCCACTCGAACAGATCGACCCCTGCCGCCATTCTCCCCGCGGATTGGCACAGCCGGTACAGGCCATTGGCGGCGCGTACCAGCCACCGGTGGTCACCGAGCGCCACGGAGTGCAGCCATGCCGCGTCGATGTTGTCGATGTCGGCGATGAGCCGTTCGGTTGTCTCTCGGGCATTGGCTCCTGTGAGCGCAGCTCTCCGCATCGACCAGTACGGACAGGAAGTGTCGGGCATGGTCTCCGCAATGCCTTCTTCCGGTCCCCGGGCTTCCTGGCTCAGCTTCCCGGCCGCAAACTGACGGATCAACTCGTGGATCTCGAATCTGCCGTCTGCCCGCCGCGACAGCAACGTACGGCCCACCAACCGTTGCAGTGCCGCCGGGCTTGCTCCGGCGACGGCCATGGCCGCAGCCCGGTCGAATCCGCCGCGAAACACGCTCAGTCGGGCCATCAGCTGCCGGTCGTTGTCGTCGAGGCGAGCCCACGAATGCTCCAGCACCGAAGCCATGCTTCGTTGCCGATCGGGCACATCTCGCAGATCCGTGGCAAGGATCTCGATGCTCTCCCGCAACGCATCCCGGATCTCTGCGGTGTTGTGGCTCGGCGACGAGGCGCGCCGCCAGCTCTATCGCCAGCGGCATGCCGCCAACCATGTGGCAGATCTCAGTCGACCGTGGCGTCAGGTGCGAATGATCGCGATCACCCGGCGGGCTCGATCGACGAACAGCTCGACTGCCGGGGAGGCCGCTGTCCGGATCGGCGCAGTCGACGGCGAGGCCGCCCAGCAGGAACACTTCCTCGCTCGTCACGTTCAGCACGACCCGGCTCGTCACCAGCAGCCGGATACGCGGGCAGGCCGACAGCAGCGCCGAGGCGGCGTCCGCCACCGCTTCCGCCACCTGCTCGGCGTTGTCGATGACGATCAACATCTCCCGCCCGGCGAGCCGCTCCGCGATCTGACCCACCGGGTCACGATCGGTCACCAGGATCATCCCGCACGCCGCGGCCAGCTCATGAGCGACGCGGTCCGGGTCGGTGGTGCCCTCCAGTGCCACCACGGTCACATCTCGATGCCCCACGAGTCACGGATCCGGTCCGCCACCGCCGCGGCCAGCCTTGTTTTGCCGATACCACCCGGCCCGACGATCGAGACAGCCGGGTGCTGCCGTCGCCGAGGGCGTCGGTGAGCTCGTCCAGCTCCGACTCCCGGCCGAAAAGTAGTGTGGGGGGGACCGGGAGAGTCGTGGTCGTGGGGTCTCGGTCTCGCCGGTGGGGCCGCCGCTTCGATCTCTGCGCAGCAGTGCCTGCGTCTCGGCGGAGGGCTCGACACCGAGCTCGTCACGGAGGATGCCGGCACACCGGTCGTACTGGTCTATCGCCTCCGGGACTCGATCGTCTGCTGCCAGTAGCCGCATAACGAGCCGATGACCGATCTCGTTCCACGGTTCGAGGTCGAGGATGCGGTGACCAAAGATCAGCCCGGCAGCGATATCGCCCTCTTCCAGCGCCCGATTCGCCGCAGTCTCAAACACCGAGATTGCCACCATCGCATGCGCTGAGCGGACGCGCTGCGCCCACTCTTCGAACAGTTGCGCATCGGGCACGTCGAGCCCGGCAAGGAAATCCCCCCGGTAGCCCTCCGGCCGGATCGGCTTCGTATCGATGGTGTATGGCCCGGTGATCCCTACCTGGTCGCCGTCGACGAGGAGATGATCCGGCACAACCTTGCGCAGCGCCGTCAGCGTCTGTCTCAAATTGTTGCGGGCCGACGCTTCGTCACGGTCGGTCCACAGCAAGCCTGCCAACTCCGAGCGGCGATGCAGATGGCCGGTCTCGGCCAGATAGATGAGGAGGGCGATCGCCTTGGTGGAGCGGAGCTCGGAGATTCTCTGCCATCGCGCCAGAGCGAGACTTCGCCGAGTGTCCGTATCGAGAGTCCTGGGGAGAGAGCATCATCCATCTCGAGCGAGAGTACCGCGCAGCGGCCGGGGAGTGGAACAAACTGTATCGATGCGCTTGATCGCACAAACACTGCGCAAACGGTCGGCGGCTACGTTGGAAGCATGGATCAACCCGACTCGACAGTGGGCCGCAGCGACTCTTCACCGCCGGCCGCCATCTTCGCCACCAGGAATCCTGACGCCACAATGCACCTCGCCTCGCTGGCATGGAAGCCGCTACCCGACGGTACGCTGCTCCTGGAGAGCCGGGAGAACTCGACCACGGTCGATAACTTGCGACGTGACTCGTTTTGTTGGGTCGTGCTCCACCGGGGCCGGCTTCCGGCAGAGAGTCCCGACGACCAGACCGAAGTTCATTTGGTGGGAAAAGGCTTTCTCGAGCCCACCGATGACTGCGGGCTCGGCGGCAGCGAGGTCATCCGTTTCTTGCCTGATCCCAGGAAGTCCATATGATCGAGCATCTGATTTAGCAAGAAACATACAATACGGCGTGTGGACCGGAACGGGGGATGCCGCGTTGAGTGGATGTTTGAGGCTGCGGGCGGCCATCAGCGATCAGGGGAGGCACTATGACGGTGATCGGTTGTGCTCGAGAGTACCGGCCATGGGCACTGCGCGTGGCGTTATGTACCGACCGTCTGGTCACATGGGGGATGGAGCCTGTGGCCAGACGCGAGCTACTTGCTGAACAGGTCGCCGACTGGGATTCAATGGCGTACGACGCATCGCAGTCGAGCAGTGGGAAGGTGCTGTTTCGGTTGATGCGAGGCCTGCCTTCCGCTCTCTGGTGGCGGATCTCTGGAAGTGATATCACGGCCTTGCCGGTGGCCATCGCTATCGCGTTTGTCGCGGCGCTCTCATTGATCGCCGTGACGGCGACATCGGAATACCCGCCCGATCACAGGTTGAGCCTGTTTGTTCTCGGCGGGGGCCTTGCTGTTGCGGCTCACCGCCTCATCCTGCGCCCGAGGTCTCTGGTAGCGGCTCAATTTCGAATTGCCAGCCTGCTGGTCGGCATCGGCGGGGTTGCCACGTCCCTGACCCTGCCGACACTCAATGACCGAAGCTATGACATAGCCATGCATTCGGTGCCGGCCATCCACTATGTCATCAAGGCAGCGATTCTGATGGTCAGTATCGGGTTCCTGGGTGTGTTCGTAGCATCGCTGTTGAAGAACCGCCGCCGCGCAGTTCTCAGAGCAGGTGTGCTCGTTGTCGGTGGCAGTGTCATGCTGGCAGCATCCGAATTGGCATGGGGCATCCTCATTTCAGCGACTGATCTGTTCCTCATGGCCATGGGCCTCCTTTACTCCTTTGGGGCAGCATTCTTCGTGCACATGGTCTTGCGCTTGAGGCATCTCGACATCAATTAGCGATACGCCGATCGGTCATCTCGAGGGGGTACGCTTCATGCGATCGTGACACGCAAGGAGTGGGTGCAATCGGACTGCAGCATGCAATCGGCTACGTGGGGCCTCGGATGAGCCCGCTGCAGTCCGGCATCCTCCGGATCACGGGAACCCGCCTGGGGTCTTGGGTCATGTCCAAGACGATCAACCGGGTCGACGCTGCGGTGTATCGCATGTCGCGCGGCAAGTACACGGTATCGGCCGCCATCGCCGGGGTGCCGCTCATCATGCTCACGACCATCGGTGCCAGGAGCGGTGAGGAACGGACTACACCGCTGGTGGCGATCCCAAGCGGTGATGATCTCGCCGTCATCGGTAGCAATTTCGGCCGGTTGAAACAGCCCGGCTGGGTGTACAACCTGCGCGCCAACCCACGGGCGACCGTCACCTACCGGGACCGGACCGTGCCGGTGGTTGCTCGTCCCGCCCACGCCACGGAGTACGAGCGAGTCTTTGCCACCGGCAACGGCATCACATCCTCCTCATTCGATGCCTACCGTGGTCGCGCCGGGGGACGGCAGTTCGATGTCTTCGTATTGGAGTCGGCCGACCACGCATAGTGGGCTGGTGACCATTTGATCGCGAATGCAACGGGAGTCTCGGTCAGATTTGGGACTTTTCTCACCTACAAAACCTCGTGCACCGGATGCACTATCGGGATGGAAGACACCCGGGTGAGGAGTGAGTCATGAAGGCAGGCAAGATCGTCGGCGCGCTGGTTGCGGTGATCATCGGATTGATTGCAGCAGGACTGCTCGTTGGAGGAGGTGCGTTGATCTGGGCACACACGACCCAGCGCGACGCAAATGGATTTGTGGAGAGCCCGACGTACGATCTGAGTACCCAGGGATACGCACTCACCACAGCCGGAGTCGATATCGCGTCAAGGCCAGGCGATTGGTGGCCGGGTGACCTTGCCGATGTGAAGTTCGACGTCACGGGCAACCAGGCGGTGTTCATCGGTATCGGGCCTGCAGCCGACGTCGCAAGCTATCTGGGCGATGTCGCCCGCGACCAGGTGACCCGGCTCGGGGCTGTCCGTGACATCGGATACCGCTCCTTCAGCGGAGGGGCACCGGCAACGCCTCCCGGTGATCAGAGTTTCTGGGTGGCATCTAGCGAAGGCACGGGGACCCAGACCGTTACGTGGGATGTTGTGAAGGGGGAGTGGGACGTCGTCGTGATGAACGCCGATGCCAGCGCCGGAGTGAACGTTGCGGTCACCGCGGGTGCCCGCATCGGGATACTGCTCGCCGTCGGCATCGGCATGCTGATCCTCGGTCTGTTCTTCGGCATCGGCGCCGCCGCGCTCTTGGTGTGGGCGACCCGCTCGCAGCGGGCCGAACCTACTGCTGCCGAGGTTTCCGCCGCGGCACCGGCTGGGGCTGTGGCTCCCGCGGGCGCATACCCGTTGAGCCTCGAGGGGAGGCTCGATGCCCCGCTGAGCCGATGGCTGTGGTTGGTGAAGTGGCTGCTCCTGATTCCGCACTTCATCATCCTTGCGTTCCTCTGGGCGGCATTCGTCGTGCTGACGATCGTTGCGTTCTTCAGCATCTTGTTCACGGGGCGCTACCCGCGAGGCATCTTCGATTTCAACGTCGGGGTGTTGCGGTGGAGCTGGCGAGTCAGTTTCTACAGCTACAGCGCGCTTGGCACCGACCAGTACCCGCCATTCACGCTGGAGGACGTCGACTACCCGGCCCGGCTCAACGTTGCCTATCCCGAGCACTTGTCGCAAGGGCTGGTCTTGGTGAAGTGGTGGCTGCTCGCCATTCCCCATTACATCGTGGTCGGTCTGTTCACCAGCGGTCTCGTCTGGTGGACGACGGGCTTCGGCGACGGCCAAGGTGTGCTTCGGCTGGGTGGCGGCCTCATCGGTCTGCTCGTGTTCATCGCTGCGCTGGCGCTGCTGTTCACGGGCAAGTATCCCCGGGGTCTTTACGACCTGATAATGGGCATGAACCGTTGGGCATTCCGGGTGGCGGCATATGCGACGCTGATGAGGGACGAGTATCCACCGTTCCGGCTCGACATCGGCGGGGAGGAGGTGGAGATGCCCACCGGTCCGGTAGACAGTCCGCCGCCACAGGGCACAGGCGTGCGCTAACGGCGGCCGTCTCTCAGTTATCGAGCGAGCTACGTACCTCGACTGTCTCCCAGTCGAAGGTGTGTTGAACGGCGAGGTAGTTCGGGTCGAGGATATGGACGATGCCGTGGTCGTCAACTGCAGTCCCGGCCCAGCGACTCTCGATGGTGAACCGGTGGAATGCCCGGTCGTCGTAGGCAAACTCGAACAACGGATCGTCGAGGGCTCCGCCGCACTCGGTGAGAGAGTCGGCGCTGCCGGTCGAGCAGGTGACGGTGTGGTCCCAGACGCCGTCGCCGTCGATGTCGATGGCCAGCTCCTCGAGCCAGATATCGACGTTGACGTTGTAGGTGATGCCGGGCGTGGGCAGCTCGACGTAGAAACCGTCGACATACCGGTTCTCACCTTCGGTGACCTCGTACCAGACCAGGTTCTCGAGACCAACGAGGGTGCGGAACTGCGGATAGGTGGCGCGGACCGGCGTGGGGAGATAGTCGCCTGCGTTGATGATCTGTCGCCACCCATCGATGTCGACGATCTCGACGCAGTATCGCTCCGAGTACTCGTGGATGCCGATGGAGCCGTAGGAGCCGATGGTCCCGTGTCTAGCGTCCCAGATGGCGTCGATGGAACGCACTCCGATCAGCGAGTCGTCCGTGCACGTGTCGAAGCCGTGATAGACGTGCTGAAGACACGAGTAGCCGCCCACGTCGGGCACCTCGACCGAGAACCACTCGGGATCATCGGCGACGTCTCCCACGATCGGGTAGTAGGCACTGTCGGTGCCATTGGCGGCAACGTCATCGGCCCAGGCTTGCGGATACCAGCATCGACTCTCGCCGGACACCACGTCATGTGATGGTCCCAGTTCGGCGAACAGCTCCACGTCGATCGAGGCTTCCAACGCCGCTCCCTGAACGATGTTTGACCCGTGGTCGGACTCGCTGCCGCTGGGCCGCCTTGCCAGGCGCTGCATCACGTGCAGTCATTGCGACAATCACGAGCTAGCGCAGCGACGACTGATTCGGACCGTCATCGTCATCGGCCCTGTCCATTCGACGCGAACCATCATGTCAGAGTCCTCGTTCAGGATATCGGGTGAAGCATTCCCACGTACTGACCCATCGCCACCGACCGTCCGCGCCTCGTTTCGATCGTGTACTCACTCGCATCGAGGTCCCATCCCGGGTAAGTCTTGACCACTGTTCCGTTCGATGTCGGCGATCTAGCTGCTCGCCGCGTCGTGTGGCGCTCCGCACGAACTGCCGTGATCTCCCGAGACGACGATCACATCGATCGCAACGGTTTCGATGCCCGGATCGACGTAGTGCCAGTCGTTGTCACCGAGTTCGCCGAAGTACTGCAGCCTGAATGTCCCGGTAGGGGTAGTCCGCGAGTAAACATCAGGTCGAGCATCTCGTCGACCGAGTCTGCCGGGTTTCCCTCGAAGTAGTTGTAAGAGGTCATCTCAGCTCTAGGGCGATGCGGTAGAGGTCGTCCCCGGTTGTGTCGAAGTCATCGACCGAAGCCCGATCGAAGTTGGAGACCAGCACCTCGGGCCTTGCCAGAGGATCGACCGTCGTCGTTGTCGTAGTCTCCGGCTCTGGTCGTGGTTGTCGAAGGGGGAGCTTCTGTGGTCACCGCGGCCGTCGTTGTGGTCGATGCCGGTGCCGGGGAAGTGGTCACGGTTGTAGGGCTCTCCGTCGAGCCTCCCGAGCAAGCGGTCAGCAACAGCAAGCCGGTCACCAATAGGAGTCCCCGGGGCCAAGCACGATTGGCACATCCCACCATGCGGGGCATTATGCCACTTTCATCCACAGGTCGACAAGTACGGTAGTTAAAGATGGTCAACAATCAACGGGGATCATCAAAGCGCGAAATCATGGCCTGCTGCCGGGGCGTAACAGTATCTCGATGGCGTCAGTACGCTTCATTTGGTGACGTCCAGAATCGCTCTCGTTGTTGTATCCGGGCTCTTGATCGCCGCCTGTGGGGCAGCAAGCGCCGACACCGCCACCACGCTGGTACCGTCGACGACGGCTGCACCCACGAGACCGACAACGTCGACAACGACATACCACCGAGCCACCGCCGACCACATCTACCACCGTGGCGGTCACTACCACCACGGAATCACCGTATGCCCGACCTGCGTGGCTGGGGACGAGACCGTTGCCGCTGGGGCCCGACGGCAAGACCGCCCTTGCTCAACCGACACCGCCCGAGCTCCAGGATCGGCAGTTCGAGACGATCGACTATCTGCCGCCGCCGACCGACGGCCAGTTCCACTCCAGCGTCGAGCCGGTCCCCGATGATGTGCTCGCCAGATCCACATGGGTGGAGGGCTGCCCGGTGACCCGTGACGACCTCGCCTACGTAACTGTTTCGCACTACGGCTTCGATCACGAGTTCCACACGGGTGAGCTGCTTGTGAACGCTGCTGTCGCAGACGACATCGTCGGTGTTTTCCGGAAGCTATACGACGCCAGGTACCCGATAGAGCAGATGCGGATAACCACCAAGGAAGAGCTCGACCTTCCGCCGACGGGTGACGGCAACGTCACCGGGGCGTTTGTGTGCCGTCCCACGGTCGGCTCGGATTACTGGTCGCAACATGCCTACGGTCTTGCTGTCGACGTCAACCCGTTCCAGAACCCGTACGTGAAGGGCGACACCATCATCCCTGAGCTCGCCACCTCGTACGCCAATCGGGATCAGGCCTTGCCGGGGATGATCTTCGACGGTGACGTCGTCACCAAGGCATTTGCCGACATCGGCTGGGGTTGGGGAGGCAACTGGAACAGCCTCAAAGACTGGATGCATTTCAGCCAGAGCGGGCAATGAGACCTGTCCGGTGACTCGCGCCGAGGCCGAGCCGTCATCCGCCACCTAGAGACCTGGTACACATGGTGGTTATGGAATATGGAATCACCTTCGATTATCTGTGCCCGTTTGCCCGCAACGCCAATGAGGCGGTGCTCAACGGGCTCGCCGACGGTCGGCCCTGGCAGCCCCGGTTCATCGCCTTCTCTCTAGCGCAGGCGCACACCGCAGAGAACGAACCGGATGTTTGGGACGATCCCGATGGTAAGTCGGGGGTGCTCGCCCTGCAGTGGGGCATCGCGGTTCGGGACAACTTCGCAAAGCACTTTCCGGCCGTCCACCGGGCTCTCTTCGCCGCACGGCACGACCATGGGCTCGACATCAACGACGAGACCGTCATCCAGGACGCGGTCGCAGGCGCAGGGGCGGACGTTGCTGCAGTGGCCGAGGTCGTTGCCACCGGATCCCCGATGAAGACCCTCGCCGCCGAGCACATGGAGGCTGTTGCCGGCTGGGAGGTGTTCGGCGTCCCGACGTTCATCCTCAACGACACTGCCACCTTCGTTCGGTTCATGAGTCGCGGCGATGTCGACGATCTCGCCCGGGTTCTCGACCTGCTCGGCTGGACCGATCTCAACGAGTTCAAGCGCACCACCATCCCTCGCTGATCACACTCGAGTGGCGAGGCGGCACTACGTAGACAAGCTATCTAGCAGTAGGTAGAATAGCTATATAGTGAAGAAGAACCCATCGGTCACCACAACCGAACAGCGCCGAGGCCAATGGCTCAAGGGCGTGCTCGATCTCTGTGTGCTCGCTCGACTGTCTCGGGGTGACGCCTATGGGTACGAACTGGCCAGAGGACTCGAGGCCAACGGGTTCGGGGAGATCAAAGGGGGAACTCTGTACCCGCTGTTGAGCCGGCTCGAGCGGGACGGGCTGGTGGCCACCTATTGGCAAGCCAGCGATCAGGGTCCCGACCGCAAGTACTACCGCATCACCGACACCGGCGGATCCGCGCTCAGCGAAGCCGCTCCTGCCTGGGCTGATTTCACCGCCGCTGTTGCTCATTCGTTGGCGGCAATCGATAGGAAACTGCCATGAATCAAACCAATTGGACATATCTCGCCCAACTCGCCCGAGCTCTCCAGATGGAGGGTGTCGAAGGCCGCCGCGCCGGTGAGTTCATTGCCGAGATCGATAGCCATCTCACCGAAACGGGTGCGGACCCCGTCGAGGAATTCGGGGCGCCGTATCAGCTTGCAGCCGAACTCGCGCTACGACCGGGCGCACGACGGCCCGGCTGGGTGCCGCCTCTCTGGCTGACGTGGTTGCTGTCGATGGTGACAGCCATGATCGCTGTCGTTGCCGTTGACGCATTGATACTGGGCTGGGACAACGGACGGATCCCAATACGCGCCCGAGGCATCGTCTGGATCGCAGTGATGTTGGTCGGGAGCCTGAGCTTCGGCTACTTCGCGACCCGACGTCTCGACGGTCGGAGCTGGCGACCACTCAATGGCGGGGGAGCCGCACTCATCATCCTCGGCATCGCAATAGTGGTCACTACGGCCAGCGAAATGGTCGGGGACCGCATCATTGCCACGGTGCCGGCGGTCGCGTTCTGGGTGACGGCTGCGATTGCGCTTCCGACACTGATCGTGGTGATTGCCCGGAGAAACAATCCGATTCGCTTTCCGGACCGCGCCTCTCATCTACGACGGCTGCGACGTGGGATCTTCGCGGGAAGGCCGCCGTCAGCGAACTGACGGCGGCCCAGGAGGAGAGCTTCTCTTTCGGATCAGACGATGTACGCCAGGGCGTCCTCGATTTCGATTTGGTCGGTGTCCTCGATGGTCGCTGCGAGAAGCCTGCCGTTGAAGCGGCGGAGCTCGCGGAGCAGATGAGTCGGGTAGATGTTGCGCATCTCGAACACTGCGGCTACCTCGCCGGGATAGAGGCGAGCGGTCAGGGCGCGCATCCAATCGTCCGGGACGCCGACGTCTCGATAGCGCGATCGCACCCAGCCGATGCCGGCACCGAGGGCAGCGCCGATCACCCAGCCGATGAGCCCGTAGACGAAGATGCCGATGAGGCTGCCCCACCATGCACCGAGCATTGCTCCCTGTGCGGGGCCGAGCTCGCGTGTCTGGATGAGCTTCGGCTTGCCGTGCTTGTTCACCGCGACGAGCGCAGCGTCGGTCAGGTCGACCGAGCCTCGCTTGCCGAGTCGAGTGGCGGCAAGCAACAGCTCCTGCCCGCGGAGGAGGTCATCGACGGCTACCGCGAGCACATTTGGAGGAGCAGTTGTCTGCGTGGATTCTCTTGCTGGAAGGGTCGTTGTCATGTTTCACCTTCTTGTCCTTCTTCAGGATGCTGTCGTCTGGTTAGAGGGTGTTGAGACAGGTGTAAGAAACCCATGAGAGCCCCGGGAAAAAAGGGGCAAGAAGTGTCTTGCAGCTCGGCTCGCAACGAGTTATGTTTACACTGTAGTTTACGATGTAAACAAGGTGGCAACATGAGCACACATTCGACAATCTCGCAGGGAGCACGACGGGTGGCGGGCGCGGCCGGGATCTGCGTCGGTATATCCGGTCTCGACCACGGGTTCTTCGAGATCCTGCAGGGCAACAAGGCAACACCATCGCTGGTCATCCAGGCGATCGGGCCCGATCAGCAGATGTGGGAGAGCGGCACGGAGGAGGCGTTCACCGTCGTTCCCAACTTCCTCGTCACCGGCATCCTCGCCATGCTGGTTGGGACGGTGATGATCATCTGGTCTACCCGCTTCATGCATGTGCCCAACGCAAGCAGGGGATTCCTGCTCATCGGACTCCTCATGTTCACGGTCGGCGGCGGCATCGGCATGCTCGTGTTCCTGCTGTTCGGCTGGGCGATCGCCAGGCGCATCGAACGTCCACCGGCATGGTGGAGCCGACCCATGCCCGGCTGGGTAAGTCCCTTCCTGTCGAGGTCCTGGCGGGGGCTCATCGCCCTAGGTGTGGCGCTCTATGTGTTTGGGATCCAGATCGCCATCACCGGATACGTTCCGGGGGTGAGCGACCCGAACCTCGCACTTGCCATCTGCTGGGGCTCACTCTTGGCGATGTTGCCCGTGCTGACGCTCGCCGTCGTCGGCTCCTCGCAGCAGCCCGCGGCTCGATTGCAGGTGGTGGCATGACCCCTCGGAGACGCAACCCGCTCACCAGAGAGCAGATCGTCGATACCGCGCTGCAGATCGTTGACGAAGAAGGGCTCGAGGCCTTGTCGATGCGGAGGCTCGGGGCTGCGCTCGGTGTCGAGGCGATGGCGCTCTACCGGCACGTCCCCAACAAGGAAGCACTGCTGGACCTGACCCTCGAGCGGATGCGGTCCGAGGTGAGGATCGAGGAGTCGCACCCAGACAACCCCGCCGAGTTACTGGCGGCAATATTCCTCGAGTATCGGCGAGTGCTGGCGGCACATCCGAACATGCTGCCGATTGCCGCACGCCGCACCGATAGCGGCACCCCATCGGGTCTCGATTTTCTCGTCAGCGAGGGCTTCGATCTCGAGGATGCCGTCGAGCTCTATCAGTCGTTGTTGGCCTTCACGATCGGTTTCTCCCTACTCGGCAATGAGGCGTCGGCTGGCAACTGGGAGGGGACGTCGCAAGAGATCTCGTCCCGATTTGGTGATTGGAAAGACAGTACGTTTCGCCGCACTCTCCGTTCCGTTGTGGAGAGCTACGGCTTCGACAAAGGAGACCGTCGGTTATGAAGACAATCAGCGGTGTGCTGCCGTGGCTGGTGGCAATGACGGCAGCGGGCGGAGTGATCTGGTGGATGCTCGCCAGGGACATGGCTGCAGGCAAGTGGCTCCTTGCCGGACTGCTGTTCGCTCACGGTGCGGTCCACCTGCTCTTTGCAGTGCCGCAACCGGCGAGCTCGAGTGACACATCGTGGCCTTTCGACATGACTCGATCGTGGCTCGGCGGCGCCAACGCTCGCACCCTTGGCTGGGTACTCATCATCCTGACCATCACCGCGTTCACCATCGCAGCACTGGCAACGGCCGGCGTGGCGATCCCATCCGGTTGGTGGCAACCGGCCGTGATCACCGCTGCCTTGATCTCCGTGGTGGTGCTTGGGGTCTACTTCGACCCGCAACTCGTGGTTGGCTTTGGGATAAACGCAGCGCTTGTTTGGGTGGCCGCAGGAGCGTGGTGGGTGCCTGCCTGACCCACACCCGGTACCGTACGTCCCGCGGCAACCAAATCAGGAGCGGGCATGTATACGGGTCTCGAAGGCAAGGGTGTGCTGGTGACCGGGGGAGCGGGCGGTATCGGCACTGCCATCGTGCGCCGCTTTGCGGAGGAAGGAGCGGTTGTCGCCATCCACTACAACTCGTCGCAGGTGGCGGCCGAGACGCTTGCCGACGAGGTGCATGGCATCGCCATCCATGCCGACCTTCGTGATGAAGCCGAGGCGGACACTCTCATTCCGAAGGCGGTTGCGGGGCTCGGTCGACTCGATGTCTGCGTCGCCAACGCGGGCCGCTACCCGAGCCAGGACCAACCCATCTGGAGTCTGCCGCTGGAGAGATGGAATGAGACACTGGCGGCAAATCTCACGTCCACATTCCTCACCGCACGGGGCTTCCTGGAGCATGCGGCCAAAACGGGTCAGGGATCGCTGGTGATGATCGCTTCCACCGCCGGCAGCTACGGCGAGGCAGGTCATGCCGATTACGCCGCCGCCAAGGGCGCCATCCTCAGTGGGCTCCTGCTCAGCGCCAAGAACGAAGCCGCCAGGATCGGCCCGGGGGTGCGGGTCAACGTGGTCGCTCCCGGGTGGACGATGACCCCCGCGGTGGCGGCCCGCGGTCTGAGCGAGGATCACTTCGAGCGGGTGACCGCCACCATGTCGCTCAAGAAGCTGGGACGGCCGGAAGATGTCGCCGCCCAGGTGGTCGTGCTCGCCTCGGATGAGCTCTCCGGTCACCTCTCGGGAGAGGTGATCACCGTTGCAGGCGGCATGGAAGGACGGCTCGTCCCGGGCCCACCCTCACGCGAATGAGGCCCGCCCCGATGTTTTCCGGCTACACGTCGAGCACGTCGCCGCGTTTGGGGAGATGGGCCTCGAGACCGAACTCAGCCCGGAACCGCTCGGCCAGAGCAGCCCTGGCTTCGTCCTCGCCGTGAATCAGCACCACCTGCTTCGGCTTCGCCTCGGCCACCCAGCGTACGAGCTCGTCCTCGTCCGCATGGGCGCTGTAGGCCTCTAGACGGGTCACCTCGGCGCGCACCTCGACATCGATTCCGTGGATACGGATGGTGTTGGCGCCGTCGAGCAGGCGCCGGCCCGGCGTCCCTTCGGCTTGATAGCCCACAAACGCGACCACGTTCTCCGGGTAGGGGAGGCGACGCTTGAGATGGTGCGGCACCCGACCGGCAGTTGCCATTCCCGAGGCCGCGATTATCACCATCGGTCCCCGCAGAGTATTGAGCCGTTTCGAGTCCTCCACCGTGTGAGTGAACTTCAACTGGCGGGGTCGCAACGGGCTCGAGCCCGCTTGTTCCAGCGCCCTCATCTCCATGTCGTGCTCTTCCCGATGGCGGGCGTACATCTCGGTGGCGTCGATGGCGAGAGGGCTATCGAGGAACACGGGAATCGACGGGATCCGTCCCGATTCCTCCAGTTCCCTGATCCGATAGAGGATCTCCTGGGTCCTGCCGATCGAGAATGCCGGGATCACCAGCACCCCATCCGTGCGGGTGATCTTGTCGAACACCCGCGCCATCATCTCGTTGGCGTCCGCTGAAGGATCTCGATGCGACCGGCCACCGTATGTGGATTCGATGAGCAGTAGATCGGCGTCCTGGGGTGGCTCAGGGTCCTTCAACACCGGGATGTCCCAGCGGCCCACATCACCAGAGAAGGTGATTCGGTGGTCGTCGGTCTCGAGGGTGATGTGTGACGACCCGAGGATGTGGCCTGCGAAGGAGAAGCGGGCCCGGCCCACCGGAACGTCGAGCCAATCGTGGTAGTCGACGCCATGCATCAGCTTCTGGGCTTCGCGGGCATCCGCCTCCGTGTACAGCGGCAGAGCGGGCTTGTGACGGCTGTACCCCTTCTTGTTGGCGAAGGCGGCATCCTCTTCCTGGATCCGCCCCGAGTCGGGCAGCATCACCGACAGCAGATCAACCGTCGCGGCTGTGGCAAGTACCGGGCCTCGATACCGATGGGTGCCGACGAGGCGAGGGAGATATCCGGTGTGATCGATGTGGGCGTGGGTCAGCAGCACGCTCTCGGGTAGCCCGACAGTCAGCGAAGGGGTCCTGCCAGTTGAGCTGCTTGATCTTGCTGGAGCCCTGGAACATGCCGCAGTCGATCAGCGTGCTCCGGCCGTTCGATTGCACCAGGAACCGGGATCCGGTGACCGTGTCTGCTCCGCCGAGGAAGGTGATGGTGGTCATGGCGGCAATGCTAAGGGAACCCGTGCGTCAGTAGGGGAACGTCATCAGCAGAAGCGACGCGATCCGTAGAATCCTCGCCTATGACGTCATCGGCGGAGTCCCTGCGAGTGCTCGGCACGTGCCATCACGACTGCCCCGACAGCTGCGGCTGGGTCGCCACCGTGGAGGACGGGGTGGCGGTGAAGCTGCGCGGCAACCCCGACCATCCCTACTCGCGTGGTGAGCTTTGCCCCAAGGTGAACAGGTTCCTCGACCGCGTCTACTCACCCGACCGGTTGCTCCGTCCGATGATGCGATCGGGACCGAAGGGGAGCGGAGAATTCACTGAAGTCGGCTGGGACGAGGCTCTGCGCGGTCGTTGCCGACCGCCTCGGATCGATCATCGCCGAGTGGGGTGGCGAGGCAGTGCTGCCGTGGGGATCGGCAGGCACGCAAGGCCTCATCCAGATGAGCGCGCTCGACCGCAGGTTCTTCGCCAGGATCGGCGCCACGCGCCAGACGGGCTCGCTGTGCGGGGCCACCGCATCGGCGGGCGTGAAAGCGACGCTCGGCACCGGG
The DNA here is from genome assembly GCA_963844835.1 of uncultured bacterium. Lineage (GTDB taxonomy): Bacteria > Actinomycetota > Acidimicrobiia > Spongiisociales > UBA5794 > JAAETI01. The sequence goes on from CAWJPT010000001.1 coordinate 63,264, forward strand.
CGAGCCAGCGACCCCACCGATCTCCGCTTCGCCGAGCTCGTGATCCTATGGGGAACGAATACCCGGCTCACCAATCGACACCTGTGGCCGTTTGTCGAGGAGGCCCGTGATAACGGGGCAACCGTCGCCGTGATAGATCCCGTGCGAACCATCACTGCAGCGGCGGCCGATTGGTTCATCCAGCCGCTCCCCGGTACCGACACGGCGCTGATGTTGGCGATGATGAACGTGCTCATTCGGGACGATCTCGTCGATCACGACTACATCGACCGATACACGGAAGGCTTCGATCAGCTGGCCGCTCACGCTGCCGGGTGGACACCGGAACGCGCCGCCGGCGTGTGCGGTGTCGATGCGGTCGAGATCGAGCGTTTCGCCATGGCGTACGGCACGGCCACGCCCGCCTTCATCCGCACCCTGATCGGTGCCGAGCACCATGAGAACGGAGCCACCTTCTTCCGCACCCTTGCCCTGCTGCCGACGATCACCGGGTCATGGCGGCACCGGGGAGGAGGGATGGCGCGCAGCGTCGGCACCTGGAGCGACGTCAACGTGGACGACACGGTGTTCGACAACGTGAGCTTCCCCGTCCCGGAGCGGCGGGGAATCAATATGAATCACCTCGGTGCCACTTTGACCGACGATACGCTCGAACCGCCGGTCAAGGCGCTGTTCATCTGGAACGGGAACCCGCTCGTGACGGTGCCGGATGCGGCCAGGATCCGGGAGGGCATGGCGCGTGACGACCTGTTCACTGTGGTTTCCGAGCAGTTCTTGACCGATACGGCACGCTACGCCGACGTTATCTTCCCGGCGACGACTCAACTCGAGCACCTCGATGTCGTGCCGTCTTGGGGTCATCTCTATGTGGGGTGGAACGAGCCTGCGATCGATCCCCGGGGTGAGGCGGTGCCGAACACCGAGCTGTGGCGGCGGCTGTCCCGGGCGATGGGCTTCATGGAGCCCGAGCTCTACGAGGATGACGAGAGCCTGCTGCGCTCGGCGATCATCGGTCTCGACCTCGACGAGCTTCGCAAGACGGGGTTTGTTCGGCTGGATCTCCCCGAAGAACTACTCCCGTACCGTGAGGGCGGTTTTCCAACACCCTCGGGGCGGGCATTGCTGGTGAACGACGACCTCGACGATGCTTTGCCGGAATACCGGGCGCCGGCGCATGTCGCGGAGGCAAACGGACGGCTGCAGTTGCTCACCCCGAAGACGCACACGCGTTTCCTCAACACTTCCTACTCGCATCTCCCGGGTCACGGCGATCGGGAGTCGGGCCCGTTCCTCGAGATCGGTGCTGGCGATGCCGCGGCCAGAGGGATCGCCGAGGGGGCGCCGGTGCGCGTGTGGAATGACCGGTCCGCCGTGACCTTGCCTGCGACGATCTCGGAACGGGTTCGCCCGGGGGTCGTGGCCATTCCGTTCGGATGGTGGGCTGGTGACGCCGATGCACCGGCGACCGCCAACATGCTGACGAGCGCCGCCGACACCGACTGGGGCGGTGGTGTCGCCTTCTTCGATACCTTCGTCGAAGTTGCCCTCGCCTGAGCACATTCCGGTCTCGCGTTAGGAACCGGGGCTCACAACGCCCAACGTACGGGTCTGGTGACTCGTTCACCATGGGGGTAACCCCCATGCCCCCGGTGTCCCCAAGCCCTTAGGGGGTGAATCCCCCATGGGCGAGAGCAGTCCCAGCTCATACGTTGAGATCATGGATACTCCAGAGTCACCAGGGCGAGAGGGGACCCGAGACCCGGTTGTGTGCTTCCTGGAGGACGCGCACCTGGCGGGGTTTCTCAGCATCGACCTTGCCCGTACCTTGTACCGGTATCGGCTGACACAGCTGAAGAAACCGCAACCACAACCGGAGCAGGCTCCTTCTCTGGCGAAGCAGGCACCACCAGCTCCGGCCCCGCATCCTGCATTTGTGCCGCAGGCCCGTCCCGTTGCATCCGTGGCCCCACCCCGGACTGCACCAACTCCACCGCCGGCAACTTCGACGCCACCCACCTCCGCACCGACTCGACCACCGGGGACGCGGCCGACGCCCACACGCATCTCCCCGCCGCGCCCCTCACGGGCAGAGATCTGGGCTCGTTTCGCCAGGATGCGATCCAAGAAACTGTGGGGAACCTTCAGCGCAGACTTCGCTGCCCACACGCTCACCTACCTGGGGGTGCTGCTGTCGATCGTCGTCATCTATGTCTTCTTCGCCTTCGGGTACTTCGGGCAGGCGATCGATGACAGCCACAAAGAGCTGAGACCCGTGGTCGAAGTCGGGGTGGTCCTGTTCTTTTTCGGCTTGGCCTGGTTGTTGCGGCACCGCAGTGGGATCCCGCAGACCTCCACCGCCATCGAGCTGATCGGCGTCATCCTCGTGCCGATCATGCTCTCGGCATCGTTCCGGGACGGGTGCACCACCAGCTACCGCCCCTGGTGTGTGCCGGACCTCGAAGGCCCGAGCCGTTGGGCTGGATACGCCGCAGCCGGTCTGATCACCACCGCCATCTACTACGTGCTCGCCCGCAGACGCGCCATCTACGGCTACCTGGTGGGCACCATGCTCTGGGTCAGCCTCGGCGCCTTCGCCCTCTATCTCGAGGACGGCCTCTCCCTACTCCGCAATGGTGTCACCCCGCGCCTAGACGCCTTTAGCGCAGACGGCATCTCGGCACCTCAGCTGATCACGGTACTGGCCGGGATCGGGTTGACCCTTGGGGTCGCCTCGAGGTTCCGGAACACGAGCATGGGACGGGTCCTCTCAGTTCCGACGGTGCGCGCCGGCGTTCTGTTCACGCCTTTTGTTCTCACCCTGTCGCTGGTCTTCTCCTACAACGATGCGCTCAGCCGTGGCGTCGTCGAACCCGACCTGGCAGATCTCGCCTGGCCAAACGTTTTCGCCACCTCGATTGCCGCTGTCGTATTCGCCATCGCATCCAACGCCCGATTTGCCTGGGAGAGCCTCGGGCGTCGGGTGCGGCGAGACACTGCGCTCGTGCTCCACGTTGCCGCATACCTCTCCCTGGCGGCGTCGTGGCTGCTCACCGCGGGCTTTGGCGTGAGCCCGGCCTGGCTCGGAGCCGGTCTGATCGGCTACGCCATCGCCGTTGCCTTCATCGACCACTTCGTCGCCGGTCCGCGCATTGCCGCAGTCTGGATCGTGCGTACGGCTCTGGCGATCGGTGCCGCCCTGGCCCTGCTGGAACCGGGTGCCACCGTTGCCGCCTGGGGAACGATCGGTGGCCTTGCCGTGATCCGCTCGGCGATGCCGGCAGTCGCCGAGAATGTCGCTCGGTTCGTACCGAACCCCGAGCCCGGTCCGCAGCGTCTGCTCGCCCTCTGGGCACCGCTGCTGGTCATGGTGGGAGCAGGAGCGGCTCGTTTGGGGTGGCCCGATACCACGCCATTCGTACTGGTCGGCGCCGGCGTCGTCTTTGTGTCGAGCAGACTGCTGCCCAAAGGATTCGCCGACCTGCGCTCGTTTGCTTCGGTTCCAGTGGTGTTGGCCGGTGCCGGTGCGCTCGGTATCGAGATCTGGCGGCAATACGACGGCGCCGGGTTCGCCCCGTATGAGCTCAGTGCCTTCTTGCTGGCGTTAGCCCTGCTCGCCGGTGTCGCCGACATTCCCGCACCGGCTCGGGGCGCAGCCGTCACCGGCCTCACCGGTGCGGCCGCCATGCTGGCACTCCGTGAGTACTTCGGCACGGGCGCCTGGGAGACCGCGTGGATCGACACCTCTGTGCTGGCGACGGCCGGGGGCGCCCTGCTGGCGGTTTCGTTGCTGCGCTCCGGCGACCGGCTTCTCTCCGGGATGGCGGGCCATGCCCTGGTGATCGCGGCTGCGGTCAGGTCCCTATGGTTCGAGGAGACCGCGATCCTCGGTCTCGGTGTCCTGGCGATCGCCCATATCGTGGAGGCAATCACCATTGAGGTGAACAGGGACAGCGTCTTCTCCAGACTGGCGCGCGTTGCCGGCCCTGCCGGGGAGGTCGTGCGGTCGTTGCCTACTCTCGTGGCCGCGGTCACGCTGGCACCGCTGACCATTCTCGTCGGATGGCATGTGCCTCTCATCGCCGTCGAGCGGGCCCGATTCGGCCCAGTGCTCGCTGCTCTGTCATTGATCTACCTGATAGGGGCGATTCAGCGACTCGATCGTGCTCGACGTATCTCCACACTTTTCGCATTCGCCGCCGCGCTTGGGTCCGTGGCGGTGAGTGCTCCGTCAACCATGGCGCTGCTAGTGACCACGATGTCGGCTGCGGTGGTCACGGCTGTGCTGTCCTTTCGCGCAAGAAGGCCGTACGTGACACTGGTTTCATGGATGCTTGTCGTGGCCTGGTCGTTGCTGGCGGCATACCGGGGAGGTATCACCGGGGCGGACCTGTATCTGGTTCTTCACGTGCTGGCGGTATTGCTAGTGCTAGTCCCGGCCGTGCTCACCCTGTTCCGTCGAAACGACCCGACACACGAACTGGGTGACTCTTCCCCGAAGAGTGGGCTGAGGTCGGCCTGGTCGGTCCCGCCTGTGTATCTGGGGATGGTGCTACTCCCGGCCGCACTGGCGTTGGCGATCGCCAATGGTGGCTGGATCGCCTGGCTGGGAGTCTCCACAGCCGTTGCCTACGGTGCGCTCGGCGTAGCGACTCGCGCCGGCGGAGTGGTGATTCCGATGGCTGCCTCCTGCGCTATCGCATATGCCTCAGTCCTGTATGACAACCAGTGGGCGCACCCATTCCAACAGCCACTCGTGTGGCTGCCGCTTGCGGCTGTGTTCGTTGCGTTTTCAGCCGTGCTCCCCGGCAAGAGCAGCTGGCGGTTGCTCGACGACCCCGCCCCGGGCCTGGTCGTTTCCGGGCTCGGCGTTGCAGCTCTGGCCATGATCTACAGCAGGCCGGCAGGCGTGCTCGACCTCGCCCTCGTCGGATGTGCTCTCTTGCTGGCTGCCATCTACATCATCCGGAGGGAGGCCCCTTGGCTGGGTGTCTCGGGAGTCGCTCTGGTTGCGGCCGGGCTGGTCTCCGGGGGGTACTGGGCGCCGGCGGCGACCCTGACCGCCTCGCTGGTCACCGGGCTCTTCGCCGACGGCAATCGGAGCAAAGCGATTGCGGTTCCACTTCGGGCGGTCACGACGCTTGGCGCTGCGGCGACCTTCGCACTAACCGGGGTGTGGCTCGATTGGTCCGCTTCCGAGCTGGCCGCGATCGCGGCGATCAGCGCTGGCACCGTCGTTGCCGCAGCGGTTGTCTTCACAGTCGCCACATCCTGGACACAGCGAGCCCGGGTCTGGGCCCTTCCCCTGCATGTTCTCGGCCACGGTCTCGTGGTTGCTTCATACCTCGCCGGGGCGACCGACCTCTCAGGTGGCACCCCCTTTGCGCTGGCAACCGTGCTCGCCCTGCTCGAGGCGGGCGCTATCGGTGTCATCGGCACGCTTCTGCGCAGACACACCGCGGTGGCCGGTTCCATCTCGTTCCTGGCGGCCGGCTATGCGCTCTTCGCTATTTGGCAGGAGTGGGACGCCGTCGAGGTCATCGTCTTCACCGCGGCTGCCGGCATCGTGCTCACAACGCTCGCCGCTGTGGGTCTGGTCACCCGCGAGCTGCCCGTGCGGGTTCGTCTCTGGATGCTCCCGGTGCTGGTCGCAGGGCAGGTGGCCGGGCTTGCCGTCATCGGCACCGCTGTGTCGCAGCGGACGCCTCGGCGGCGGCGGGGGTAGCCGCCGCCGTGTTCGGCTTCGACGCCGTAGTCGCCGGGGCCACAGGCACTATCCGCAAGGGCCGGATGCTCGTTGCCGGGTCGGCAATGCTCGCCGCCGGGGCCTATGCGACGGTTCCGCAGTGGCTGGGGTGGACCCGATGGGAGTACGTCATGGTGACCGTGGTGCTGGCGGGCGTGTTGGCGGCGGTTGCCAGCATCCTCACGCGGCAGGGTCGCGGTAGGGAAACTCTATGGATCCTCCCGACGCACGGCCTGACGGTTCTGGCCACGATGTCCATTGTGGCCAAGTCAATCGAAACCACGATGGGCTGGGAGGAGCTGTGGGTTCTCTCTGGAGTCGCTCTTGGCTTTGGCTGCTACCTGGCGGTCAATGCGGTGAGCGTGCCTCCGGAGTGGAGACTGCGATCGGTCGCGATCGTCGCCTGGCTCGGCTCAGCGGCGCTTGCCATCGGAGCCGAGAATGTGCGAGGAGGTGCCGTCTTCGCCGTCATGTTGGTCGTTGCCAACGTCGGATTGGTCCTGGCCGTCGCTGCCGGTCTGCTCGCTCGAGCCGACACCACATGGCGCACCGAGCTGGCGGGGTTGGCCGCCGGGTTGCCCGCCGTGAGCCTTGCGGGAGCCGCGGTGCTCTTCGAACCGCTCGGTGTCGAAATGGGGACGCTGCTCGTTGTCGCCGGGTCGGCGCTTGCAGCCTATGGGCTGCTGAGTCACGAGCTCTTGGCAGTCGAAGCTTCCATGGTGGTGTGGCTGGCTGCCCTCATGATCCTCGTCAACGGCAGGATGGAACTGACCTTGCATGCCGCCGTCGTCATCTCGAGCGCCATCCTGCTCGCCACCATCGAGCTGGAGCGCCACCGAAGGGACCTGGTCGATCAACCGGTCCCGCGGGGGCTGCACCATTTGGAATGGGTGTTGATGCTGGCACCACCGGTGCTGGCGGTCGCCGACATGTTCGAATCACTGTGGTTTGGGTTGGTTCTGTTCGCCGAAGGGGCGCTGCTATTCGGCTGGGGCGCACTCTCTGAGGTCCGGCGCCGGGCTCTCCTCGGAGTGGGGGCGATGGTCGCTGCCATCATCCTGTCGGTCGCCCTACCGGCGCTCCACGGGCTCAGCGAAGGCCTCACCGGGGGGACCTGGTTGGTGGTTGGAGCGATCGCGGCAGTCCTATTCATCGCGGCGGGCTCGGTAATCGAGCGCCGCCGTCAGGCGATCGGGCGTGGTCTCGCTCACATCGCCGAGATTCTGGAGGATTGGGAATGAGACGCTTCGCCGCCCCGGTTCTGCTCGGCTCCCTCACAGTCGCCGCAACAGTGACGACCCTGGCGTGGGACGAGCGGGAGCTCGGTCTACTCCTCATCATTGCCGTCGGGGCTCCGCTCACCGTCTTCCTGACGGTGCGGGCGATAGCCGACCCCACTAGGGAAGGCCGATCGCCGCTGCTCTCGATGGTCCTCGGCGCGACTGTCGTTCCGGCGGTCGTCGTAGTGCTCCATGGTCTCTTCGTTGCGATCGGCTACAACCTGGTGGCCCCCTTGGTTGGCCCCGCCAGGCAACTATGGGAGCGGCTGCGGGCCGATCCCGATCTGTTTGCCGTCCTCAGCTCGGGATGGGCATTGACCATGATCGTCGAGCTGGCCGTGGTGGCACCCCTTGCCGAAGAGACCACAAAGCCATTGGCGGCGCTGGTGAGCAGGCCACGCACCACCCGGGACGCGTTCGTATTCGGCGTTGCCGCAGGCACCGGCTTTGCCATGGTGGAGAACGTGCTCTATTCGAGCGGCTGGTTCTTCGGGTCACTCGAAGGATGGCTGCCGGTTGCCGTGCTCAGAATGCTCGGAGCCGGTCTGCACGGCTTCGGTACCGGATTGGTTACCTGGGGGTTCTTCCAACTGCGCAGTGGGAGAGCGGATCGGTGGCGACGATTCTGGCTGTCCTATTGGGTTGCGCTCACTGCCCACGGCCTGTGGAATGGCTCGGTGGCCGTTGCCGTCGCGCTGGCAGCTGCTCGGGAGACGGGTGGGCTGCGCGCCCGTCACGATGCCTACGCCTGGGGCATAGTCCTCCTGGTGCTGCTTGCCATGCTCGGGGTGATCATCACCGGCGCACTGTTGCTGGCGGCGGCACGGATCCGCAGTGACAGTAGCCCTTTGGAGGCGATTCCAATAGAGCATGCCCGCACCCCACGGAGCATCGCGGCCTGGGCTCTCGTCTCCACGTCATTGCTGATCCCGGTCACCATCCTTGTCCTCGTCTATCCCAACTTGACCGCTCTGTAGCGAGTGGTCGCCCGTGGCCAAGGGAACCGTGTGCCACGTGTCGCGTTCTACGCCTGATCCCTATTCCGATCCCTCCGGTACGATTCCACCCGTGAAACGACTGACAGTGATGGCGGTGCTGCTTCTGGCCGGGTGCGCCACTGCCGGTGCATCCCCAACCACAACCTCCCCGCAGGCGACAAGTGCTGTCACCACAACCTCCGCCGGGGCCGCGACGACAACGAGCACGACGACAACGCTGCCGGCAACCACGACAACGGCGTCCCCTTTCGCCCGCCCGGAATGGCTCGGCACCAGAGTGCTACCGCTCGGTCCCGACGGGGAGAACGGCATCGCCCAGCCGACTCCACCCGAATTGCAGGATCGGCAACTGGAGACGATCGACCTGTTGCCGCCGCCACCCGACGACGAGTTCGTAGCGACCATCGAACCGGTCCCCGACGACGTCATCGCCCGATCGACCTGGACGGAGGACTGCCCGGTCACTCGCGACGAGCTCGCCTACATCAACGTCTCTTTCTACGGATTCGACGGGAAGTTCCACACCGGAGAGACCATCGTCAACGCCTCGGTCGCCGATGACATCGTCGGTGTCTTCGAGAAGCTGCATGCCGCCCGTTTCCCGATCGAAGGGATGAAGGTCACCACCCAGGAAGAGCTCGACGCCCCGCCAACCGGTGACGGCAACAACACCGGCTCGTTCGGATGCAGGCCGGCGGTGGGCACCGACAACTGGTCCATGCACGCCTACGGGCTCGCGGTCGACATCAACCCCTTCCACAATCCGTACGAGAAGGGTGAGCTGATCATTCCCGAGCTGGCGATGAGCTACCTCGACCGCGACCAGGAGTTGCCCGGGATGATCCACCGAGGGCGACGTCGTCGTTGCGGCGTTCGCCGATATCGGCTGGGGCTGGGGCGGCGACTGGCACAGCCTCAAGGACTACATGCATTTCAGCCAGAACGGGCGCTGAGGGTGGCACGCCCTCGAGACCGGCTCGCACTCCGCATCCGGTGATCGGGGTCAGTCGTCTCCGGGCACTGTTACCTCGAGCTCAACCGTGTCACTGCCTCTCATGACTACTACCGAGAACGGCTGACCGAGGACCACGGACTGCAGGGCATCGTGGAGATCGTCTACGTCGTCAATGTTGATGCCGGCCACGCTCGTGATCATGTCGCCCTCGTTGACGCCCGCTCGGGCAGCGGGCCCGTCTTCGGCGACTCCTCTTACGAGCACACCTGTTTGATCTGGCAGGCCGACGGCCCGGCGCATCTTGAGGGCCACCTGGTTTGGGACAACGGAAACACCGATGTAGCGGCGTTTCGGGTTGTCACCTCTGGCGAGCTGATCCACCTTGTCTCGAAGCTCCTGGGTGGCCGCAATGGCGAGGTAGAAGCCCTCGCCGAGTCGGTTCGTGTTGATGCCGAGCAACTTGCCGTCGGAATCGACGAGTGGTCCACCCGATGAACCGGGTAGCAGTGGGGATGTGTGCTCGATCGAGCCCCGGATTCTCCGCCCGCGCGGGCCGCGGAAGCTGCGTCCCAGACCCGACACATAGCCGACCGTGACCCGTAATCCACGACCACCCGGGTTGCTCAGCGCCGCAACGGGTGTGCCGTAGTCGACCTGTTTCTGGCTCCATTCAACTGGCGCTACGTCACCCGTATCGACCGCAATGGTGGCGATGTCACCATCGACGTCGAACCCGGTCACCTCGCCGGTCGCGACCCGGCCATCTGCGAAGGTGATAGTCGTCTCACGACTGTGGATGTTGTGGGCGTTGGTGAGCACTGTGCCCTCACCGACGACGATGCCCGATCCGACATGGTGGTGCCGGCCGACCCCCACCACCGCAGATCCGATGGTGGTCGCGAGACCTCTGATGGACTCCTCCAACTCTGCGAACATTGTCCCTCCATAGTTACTTGCAAGTTGCAAGTCTAGACTAGATTCAGGCCAATGGCGACATAGGGAACTACCGTGCTCTCGATGACCGAATCACCACTCCACATCGCGCTCTCGAAGGTTGGCGACCGCTGGACGCTGCTCATCATTGAAGCGCTGCTCGATGGCGCCGGTCGATTTGGAGACCTGCAGGACACCGTCGTGGGTATTGCGCCCAATACCCTGTCGTCGCGACTCAAGGCACTGGAGGCTGATGGGCTGGTGGTCGCCACTGCGTATAGCGAGCGCCCACTCCGCTACGAGTACGCCCTCACTGCGGCGGGTAAGGATCTTGCCGGTGCCATTCGGATGCTCACCGCCTGGGGTGGCGAGCACAGTGCTGACGCCGAAGTGCCGCGCCATGGGTTGTGTGGTACCCCACTCGAGGTGCGTTGGTACTGCCCAACCTGCGGCCGTCAGGCCACCGAGGGTGAAGAAGCCTGGGAATTCTGAGCCGGTTTGATATCGACTCTTGAGGCGCAAGCGCATGCTTGCGACGATGGCCACGTCGAGAACGGGAGCGCTCGTGAAGGCAAAGATTGCGGCAGCAGTAGTTGTGCTCCTGTTTGCAGCGTGCTCCGACAGGGGCACAGTCGACCCCGGGTCAACAACGACAGGAACCAGTGAGGAGAACGGAATGGAACTGACCTCATCCGCATTCGTCGATTCAGGCACCATCCCCGATCGCTACACATGCAAGGGGAACGACATTTCGCCACCTCTCAGCATTGCCGGTATCCCCGCCGATGCTGTTTCTCTCAGCCTTGTGATGGACGACCCCGACGCTCCCGGCGGGGTCTGGGATCACTGGGTGGCATTCGACATCGAGCCTCGAGAGACAATTCCGGAGGCCGTGGGCAGCCTCGGCACGGGTGGCAACAACTCATGGGGGAGAACCGGGTATGGCGGTCCGTGTCCGCCGAGTGGGACCCACCGATACAACTTCACCGTGTACGCCCTCAACACGAATCTCGAGCTCGCCGCTGGTTCCAGCAAGCAACAGGTGCTTGGCGCTCTCGAGGGACACGTCCTGGCACAGGCGAGGCTGATGGGCCGCGTTAGCCACTGAGCGAGGGCAGCCTCTCATAGGCTGGACGCGTTGCGAAGCTGCATCGTGCTCTCACCCTGGTCGTCGCGCGGTACTAGCCATTGCTCGGTCATCGAATCTGCCGTTTCGTGCATGTCTGCTAATTTCTGACTCTGTCTCGACGGGGGTCGATGTCATGTCATCGAGCAGACGCGTGTGGAAGGTCGCGACGAAACGCGGCGGGCGAGAAAGTCATGAATCGCACCTGTCCGGGGGCGACGGATGACGTCTCCCGACTGCGGCATCCGAGGCACGCTCACAGGTCGATTCCTATTGGCGGTCGATCGTCTACTCACCTGGGGGCTGGATCCCGACACGCGGATGCATATGGTCGCCGAGCAGACCTCCGACTGGGAGGCAATGTCACTCGACCCAGGAGACCCGCGAGCGGTGGAATCGCAACGATGAAGCTTGGTTGCGTCAGGCGGGGATCGCGGGTGGAACGACTCGTATTCGTGATCGATCGTCTCGTGACATGGGGCATGGAGCCTGTGGCCCGTGACGCCATGCTCACAGAGCAGGCGGCCGACTGGGAGGCGATGTCTCGGGATTATTCGAGATGGCGGATGATGGCTCGTCAACTTCGCGGCATCCCTTTGGCCATCTGGTGGCGGCTCACCAGAGGCGAAGTGACGGCGTTGCCTGCCGCTGGGGGTATGTTCGCCATCACGTTGGCGACGGTGTTGGCGGGCACTGCATTCCCTGAATTTCCGGCGAGTCATCGACAGTGCCTTCTGCTGGTATCGGCCGGGTCGGCTCTCGCCGGATGGCATTTGACACGCCACCCGAGGGAGATCATCGCCGCGAGTTTCCGCTACGTGGGGCTGTTGGGGGCAGTCGGGGCTGCCGGTGCGGCATCAACCTTGCCCCGGATCGGCGACTGGTCGTATCCCGTCCATTCAGCAACCATTGACGGCGTCATGGAGATCGGCATCTACTTGCTTGCTATCGGTGCGGGGGCGATGTTCGTGGCATCGCTGCAACGGCGTCCTCGCACAACTGTGTTGGTAGCCGGTGGGTCCATAGTCGCGGGCGCGTCGACACTGGCGATCACCGAGGTAGCCTGGAGTCTCGTCGCCGTACAGGTCGACGTTCTCCTGGGGCTCGGCGTTCTACCTATTGCCTTCGGAGCAGGCTTGCTCGCCCACATGATCCTGCGCCTGCGGCATCTGGAGATCCACTGACGAGGCCTGAGCCGCTCCCTCAGACCGTCAGGTCATGATCTTCGTGCCGAGCAGCTCCAGGAACTGTGCGATCCATGCCGGGTGTGCGGGCCATGCCGGAGCGGTGACGAGGTTGCCCTCGGTGTGGGCCTGGTCGACGGGAATGTCCTGATAGTCGCCACCGGCACCAGTAACCGTGGGGCCCACGGCCGGGTAGGAGGCGCACTCTCTGCCACCGAGCACGCCGGCGGCGGCGAGAACCTGTGGCCCATGGCAGATCGCCGCGATCGGCTTGTTCGTGTCTGCGAAGTGCCGCGTGATCTCCAGTACCCGCGGGGTGAGGCGGATGTACTCGGGAGCACGGCCGCCCGGGATGACGAGGGCGTCGTAGTCGCTCTCATTCACCTCATCAAACGTGGCATTGAGGGCAAAGTTGTGCCCAGGTTTCTCGCTGTAGGTTTGGTCCCCCTCGAAATCGTGGATGGCAGTGCGCACTGAATCGCCTGCAGCCTTGCCCGGGCACACCGCGTGTACCTCGTGACCCACCGCCAGCAGTGCCTGGAAAGGAACCATGACTTCGTAGTCTTCAACGAAGTCGCCGACCAGCATCAGGATCTTCTTGGACATACGTACCTCCTCGAGTACATCTCCGAAGATATCAACCAGCAAAGCCGATGTCACGAGATCATGTCACTTCGGAGGTCCCTGCCAGAAGACACTGAATCACGATCGCACCTTCACCGAAGCTACATATTGCTGTGGCACATTGCACAAGAAACTGCAAGGAGCTGCCATGGCAAATAGCGAGAGCAAAGAGAGCAACTGGCCCCGGCGCCGTCTGCTCGTTCGTTCGATCATCTCCTCGACGATGCCGATCGGCTGGACGTGGGCCGCGCTGACTGCGCTGATTCCGTACTTCTGGATCGGCCATGGTGCCGGGAGCAGTTCTGAGACGTTGCTCGGGGCCACCCGAGCCACCTGGCTGAGTCTCCACGTCTGGTCGAGTATTGCCATGGGCATCCTCACCATTGTCCACATGCTGTTGAACCGGAGAGGTGTTGCACGGTCGTACCGCGTGGTGAGCGGAATACCCAACAGGGCCTCCTCAGCAACGCCGCGCGGCGGGGCCTCGCCTGGGCGGGCGTGTTGCTGTTGGTGGCGCTCAGCATCGGTGGCGGCTACTGGTTCGCAAGTGTCGACAACACGCGCGGGTCGGGCAACAACCGCCAGATCACCGCAGAGCAGGAGGCCGTCCTGGACGGCGGCGGCCAGGGCCACGGCAACGGCCACAGCTAGACCTCAACCGCGCCCTCCCCCGCGGTGCTCACCCTCCTACCTCCCGGGAGGGTGAGCCCGTTTCTGGCGGAGGGCCGTTTGGTCCCCGAAATCGGGACTCTGGGGTGACACCTGGGAGACCGTGGCGCCTAGTGGGGCCATGCCTGTTAGAAGACAATCGTTCAAATGGACGTATTCGCGCGTTCGTCAGGTGACACGACAGACATCTACACGGTAGAGAACAATCTCACCGCAATCGCAGTGTTGGGTGCCGCGCTCGGCATCGTGGTTGCCCTGATCGTCGTCGTAGTTGCCTGGCTCATCGGGATCAGAGGGCAGCGGAGCGATCGTCGGTTGCGTCGCAGGCGGAGTTGCGGGTGCAGTGACCGCTGATTCTGGGCGCCCCGGGACGGATTCGGTAGCTCCGTTTCCGGCATCCGAGATGGGCGCCGGCCCGTCTCGCGTGCGTTCCTCACCCCCGGCCTGTCAGCCGCGGGATCCATCGGGGATTGCAGTTCGAGCGCGTTCGGTAGCGCCCATATCCCCTCACCGGAGAATTGTCCAGTCCGCCGGCTGCATTTCCCGGTGCTCGATATTGCCGTCGGCGTGCAGAGCGAAACGACCCTCGGTGCGGGCATGGACCGGGCTACGAGTCGACCATGGCCAGCCACCGAAGCCGGTCCTGTTGTAGTCGTCGAACGCCTGTCGCAGCTCTTCGGGTGTGTTCATAACGAACGGTCCCATCTGGAAGACGGGGGCACCGATCGGAGTGCCCTGGAGGAGCAGGAATTCGGCGGGGGCGCCCTGGTTCTCGAGAGCAACCGTTGACGTCTGGGCGTACCTGGACGCCGATACCGTCGGCTGACGACGGTTCCTGCGATCCGGACGTCGTCGCCCGCAATGCAGTGCAGCATCCGGTTGACCCTAGCCGGCGCCTTCGGAAGGTCCCATGCGGCGCCAGGATCGAGCCGGATCAGCCAAATGCCGAGGTGCGAGTCGAGCCGGGATGCCCACGAATCGGGGGGAGGAGCGGGTGGCCGGATCCCGTCGATCTCACCTGCCATCACGTCGACGGCTGACGCCGGGGGCGCCTGCGATCGGTCGGGATGTCCTCGCTCCACAGCATCGAGAAGTAGGCGGGCACCATCTTCGACTCGGGCGGGAGGTTGAGCCAGATCTGGAAACAGCTCGAGGGGATTGTGCCCGTTCTCGGTCGATGAGATGGGAACATCTCGGAGTGCTGGATGCCCGATCCGGTGGTCAGCCATTGCACGTCCCCGCCGCCGTATCTGGCCGTCGCCCCCAGCGAGTCGGAGTGATCCACATAGCCACTTCTTGACAACGGTCACGGTTTCAAAGCCACGATGCGGGTGCTGCGGGAAGCCTGGGACAAGATCGCCGTGGTACATCGACCAGCCGTTCAGATAGGAGAAGTCGGAGCCGATGCGTCGCCCATCCAGGGTCTCGACAGGACCCAGCCGATCATTGCCTGCCGGGTAATGGTCGATGTGATGGACTGTCATTAGGAATGGGTCCAGTCCGACCCACGGGAAGCCGAGCTCCTCGGTTTTGATGATTGGGCTGCTCATGGACGAGATCCTTAGTTGGCGTCTATACATTCAACCAATCCCGACTCTACGGCATTCCCTCAGGTCGAGTGACGAAGGTGGCTCCGCGGTATCTCGGTCACCACCAAGCGCGAGAGCCTCACCCGATCGGCCGCGACTCAGCTAGACGATTGCGCGGACTGCGCTTCGGAAGACTTCGGCGCTCGCCTGACCCAAACCGTGAGCGCTCTCGTTGAACGGGACTCCGGTGGTGGCGAAGATGACCTTGGTGAGCCTCACGGCTTGCTCGAGATGGTTCGGGTTCGGGTTCTCCTGAAGGAGCACGTCTCGCAGCCCGGCCTGCAATGCCTGGACCTGGCGGAAGCCCCAGGTGTTGTAAGACCAATCAAAGAACTCCCACGGGTCACGCTGCTCGATAGTCATGTTGCCTATGAAGGCTTCGGTCACCTGAGTAACGGCTTCGTCCGATGTCACTTTCGAGTCCTTCCTGCAAACGAGGATGACGATAGCGGAGACGTGATCCCAGCCAGAGGGTGTCTCGTCTTGACTGATCGAGGTGGAACGCGTGACGCTACCGTGGACCCGAGGCCCTTGCTGATTTCAGAAAAGTCGGCCGACGGTCGATATGTACAACAGGTCCTTTGACCACAGTGAAGGGGTTGCAGATTGGCGGACGAGCCAGTCGATAGCCGTGCCGGCGATGACGATATCGCCCGATTGGTCGCGCTGACCGAGCGTCAGCACGAGTTGTGGGATCTGTTGCGCGATACGAAGGACGAGCAAGTTCGCAACGGGCTGCTCGACGAACTCACGGCAAACAGGGAAGAGCTGGCCAATCTCAAGACGAAGGTCAGTTCCGAGGTCGACCATCCGTTGATGGTCCCTCCCGTGATTGCCCCCAATGCCGAACTCCCGGCCGGTGATCATCCGCAACCTCACTCTGTGGGCGAGCAATTGAGATCGCGGATCCTGAGCCCGGATGCGCAAACGGCCGTAGCTCCCTCCCAGCCCCCGCCGCCACCTTCACCGCCAAGCAACGTTGCACCGCCTCCCGCCGCAGAGGAAGCGGCACGACGTGAAGAATCAGACGCATCTGGCATGCCGCCGCCCCGGCCCCATGCCGAGCAACGGTCCGTTGGCGCCATGCCGCAAACAGGTTCCATGTCCGCTGAGCCCGCGGTGCCGTCGCCGGATGAGCCCGAGGAAATCGACCCGGATCTGCTGCTCCCGGAGAAGACGCCATATCGTTCCCGGGAGGACGACCTGGCCGCAACAAGAGCCCGCAAGCAACAACCCGCGGCGAGGCCCGCCCCGGTAGCGATCGAGCCCGATGCGGTCGCCGAAATCCGCGCCGAACGCCGGCAAGCGGCGCACGACGCTATGCGCGACCTCGAGAAGATGAGGCCACACCATCCGCCGCGCAGGCGCCGGCTGCTGTTTCCTCTCGTGGCCATTCTGGTAGCGGTGGTGGCAGTGGTGCTCGCCACCTGGTTCCTGTTCTTCGCCGACAGAGACTCGGAGTCGTCAACGACCACATCCACCACTACGACCACGCTTGCCGGCTTGGGCGAACAGAGCTCTGCGGCCGCACAGATACGGGCTGTCCTCACCGGGATGGGTCTCACCGGCGTCACCGTCGAGGAGAGGTCGGGCACCATCTTTCTCAGCGGCTCGGTCGATTCAGAAGCCGATCGAAAGGCCGTAATCGGCGCGGCGCAGGCCCTTGCCGGTGCAGCATCGGTCGACGCCGGGGGGCTTGCGGTAGCGGTGCTGGACGATGATCTCCGCACTGCGGCAATCGCGGCGATCTCTGCAGCCGGGTTCGATCGAGTGAACGTTTCGGTTTCCAGAGGGGTAGCCACGCTCACCGGTGTCACTCCGGAGGCAGGGTCCGCAGAGCTGATCGCCGCGGTGAAGACAGTGGACGGGATCATGCAGGTCGTTGACATGACCGAGGCCGCCGACCGAGCTGCCGCCCTCGCCACAGAATTGAATCGAGTGACCGCGGTGACTCCGCTCATCTTCCAGAGCGGGCAGATCACCCTCAACGCCTTGCAGGAGCGAATCCTCGACAGCGCCGCCGAGATAATCCTCGCCTACGACGGCCCGATTGTGACCGTAGTCGGATACACCGACGCAGCAGGGACCACGGAGGAGAACCAGCGGATCAGCCTGCAACGTGCCCAAGAGGTGCGCGACTACCTGATGGGGCAGGGTGTCCCCGAGGAGCGTCTTGCCGTCGATGCTCGGGGTGAAACCGGATCAACGGGATCAGAATCCGTGGCCGGGCTCGAACGCCGCGTGGAGTTCGAGGTCGGATATGCCGTGCCGTCGGGAGGCAACGCGGCCTTCCGAATCGGGATCGTCGCCCCGAGTGCGGCAGACGACCTGGCTTTCACCCAGAGCATCGTCGACGCAGCTGCGGTCATCGCAGGCGAACGCGGTGATGTCGGTATCGATATCTCGGACGGTTTGTTCGTGACCGAGGACGCCGAGGCAGCCATCCGAAGCTACGCGGCGGCGGGCTACGACCTCGTGATCGCACACGGATCGCAGTATGGGCCGTCGCTTGCCGCGATCGCGCCTGAGTTTCCGAACGTCGCATTCGCCTGGGGCACCGCCGCCGACACGTTCGATCTTCCCAACGTGTCGGCGTATGAGGTGGCGGCAGATCAAGGCGGGTACGTGATGGGAACCATTGCCGCAAGACTCACCGAGAGCAAAGTGATCGGAATCGTGGGACCTCTCGAAGTCGGAGACGCAGCCCTCTACATCAACGGCTTCACCGCAGGGGTGAGTGCAACAGACGCAAACGTCGCAGTTCGCACCAACTACATCGGCTCATTCAGCGATCTCGGTCTCGCTGCAGAGGCTGCGTCTGCGGACGTGGCGGCGGGAGCTGATGTGCTGACCGGGAGCGCCCAGATGGTGGTGGGTGCCGTAGGAGTTGCCGTGGACAACGGGGCGCTGTGGTTCGGTAACCAATCCAACCAGACAGAGCTCGCTCCGAACCTGGTGGTCGCTTCTCAGGTGTATCACTGGGAGGTGGCGTTGCGGCAGATCATCAGCGGTCTCGACCAGGGAGTCCTCGGTGGCGAGACATATACCCTCACACTCGCCAACGGCGGCATCGTCATCGAGTACAACCCCGGCTTCGACCTCTCTCCTGAGCTCAGAGACGCGGCCGACACGGTGACTGCGGGCATCATCGACGGGTCGCTGTCCACGGGTCGGTAGCGTCGTCCCCGGCGTGTCGTCCTAGTCCTCTCGCATCAACTCAGGAATTGCGTCGTGCGGTGATCGCAGTCTGCGCTCGGTACGCAGAAACTTGAAGAAGCTCCATGTGGCGACCGCGCTCAGGAGGTGCCAGATGGCGTGTCCCTGGATCACCGAGTCGGGATGACACCACGAGTGCCCCGCCTGCCCGGTCTGCCAGATGGCATAGGCAAGCAAGAACGAGCCTGCTCCGGAGACGAACCAGGGTATGTAGGTGCGGCGCGCCTGCGGCGCATGGGTTGCGACCAGCCCGGGGAGCCAGAACAAAGGCCACCACCAGTACTGCCCGATGTTGTTGACCATGTCGACCGGGGTGATCCCGAACGCCGCGGCAACCACGAAACCCAGAAACCCGGAAGCCCATCTCGTCGTAGGCGACCAGAACCGATAGACGAACTCTGAGATCAGCCACAGCGGAATCGACACCTTGAAGAGCTCGAATCCGATGCCGAGATCGGGGGCGATCAGCCAGTATCCGGCGGCGTAGGCGACGACGATGACCGTGTAGACGGTAACGAGCCTGCGATCCCGCCATCGGGCCATTACCGAGATATTGAGCAGCCAGGGAATGGTGATGTAGCCAACCATCGACACGTTGTCGAGCCATGCCCCGAAGAATGTGTGTGTGCCGTGCATCACCATCGAGCCGGGCCCGAGGAATACCGTGGCAGCGGCGTACAAGATCGAGATCGTATTGAGCCCGATCATCGAGTTGGTGACTTCTCGGTGGGTGACCTGATCACGACCGAGAACCCAGAACATCGCAAGACCGGCGACAACGAAGCCGAGATTACCCAACGTGTTGATGGGCTCCCGCAGGAAACCCCCGCTGACCCGCTCGCACCAACGGGACACCTCTCCGATCGCCTGCTCGTTGGCGGCGGGGGTGCCCCAACCGTTGCTGCCGACTACGACCGCTGCGATGACGAAGACGGCAAGCAGGCCGAGCGTGATCCACAGCGGTCGGTATGGGTGTTCCACATGTGCACGGTACTCACTCGGACGCAGCGGTTGTACGCTCCATCTCGTTCAGTCTGATTGGAGAATCATGAACCAGACGATCTCGGTGTCGGGAACTGGTACCGCGGCCGCACCGCCTGATCTCGCCGTCATCGACATCGGTGTCGAAGTGATGGCGCTGGCGGTTGCCGAGGCAAGGCGAACGGCTTCTCGGGCTATGGACGACGTGCTGACGTCACTACGGCAGAGCGGGGTCGCCGATGCGAGGCTGAGCACGACGTCGTACACGATCAGTCCCGAGTACGACCATCGTGGAGAACGGCGGTTGCGCGGCTTCCGGGTCGCCAACATGGTTCGGGTCGAGATCGAGGACATGGAGCAACTCGGGGAGATCATCGACGCGGCCGCCGCAGCCGGCTCCGATCATGTCGTGATTCAGAGTCTGCGGTTCGGTCACAAGGATCCCGCTGCACTGGAGATGGAGGCGAGAAGCCGCGCCTGGCAGGATGCAAGCGAAAAGGCGAGGCAATTGGCGAGTCTTGCGGGTGTGGCGGTCGGAGATGTCGTCTCGATGTCTGAACAGCAGCATCTGGGTGGGCCTCGAGTGCCGATGCGGGCGATGGCCGTTGAGGCCGCGGCCATGGCACCGATCGAGACAGGTGAGCTGGCGGTGGTCATCTCCATACAGGTCGAATTCGAGATCGACTGATGGTACCGAGGACACACTGGACGAAGGCCGGAGAATTACCACACCGTCGAGCTCGAGTTCTCAGGCAACCGTGTCACCTTCAAGGATTGGTGGGACCCGGGGCACGACCCCAACTGCACCACAGCGTCAGTGGCTGAGTTCCTCAACGGGGCACTGCACATTGAGATCGAGCGTGAACTGGGAAGGGGCGTGCTCGATGAGGCATTGGCAACCGTGGAGCTGCTCACTTCCGGAGGCCCCGGCGTCGCCGAGCCACCCGAGTGAGCTAGCCACCTTCAGCACGTGTCTACGTGCGAACCATCACACCCCGACCGCGGGCGGTCACGTTGCCGTCGACGGAAAGGTCGCTTGTGACGATGACCTTGCGATCCCCGATCTCAACGGCAGAGCCGACCATCCGCATGGCGCGTAGCGGGGTAGGGGCCACGTAGTCGATCTCGAGCCGCGCCGTGACGAATCGCGGTGTCGGATCATCGCCGACGGTCAGGCCGTGCGCCTGCATCCAGAAGATGGCCGCCGCACCCGCCGAGTGGCAATCGATGACGCTGGCGATGAGCCCCCCATATGCGGATTCACCTGCTCCGGTGTACATCGCGTCCGATCGATGGGTGGTGACGGCGAACTCGCCATCGGAGAATGTCTTGATGCCGATGGCCATGCTCGTTGAGCCTTCCGCAGCCAAGCAGTGGGCGAACTCGTCGCGCGTAGGTGTCCTGAATCGCCGATTTCCATGCGGCCATGATCGCAGATGACGCGGTGACATATGGCCCTAGCGATATGTCGAGTCTGACGCACGCTGAGAGCAGGACTGTGGTGATCAACCATTCAGCACGCTCCTAGCGTCGCGGCACCGGAGGATTGTATGAAGTACCGCATCGAGCGCACGGATGACGGCGAGTGGATCATGGCGAATGTGTGGAAGCGCGGTTCGGGCATTCTCTCCGATCCGCTTCTGAACAAGGGCACTGCGTTCACCAAGGAGGAGCGAGAGCTGTTCGAGCTGGACGGAATGCTGCCGTATCAGCCGACGGAGCATGCCCATCAGGTACTGCGTGCCTACGAGCATCTCCAGGACCGGGGGGACAATCCTCTCGAGAAGTACGTGTCGATGACCGGTTTGATGGACCGGAACGAGACTCTGTTCTATCAGGTGCTTGCCGGCCATGTCGAAGAGCTGCTGCCGATCGTCTACACCCCGACGGTGGGCACCGCCGCCATGGGATACAGCCACCTCTTCCGCAGGGGCCGCGGGCTTGTGGATCACGCCCGACCACAAGGGTCGGATCTTCGAGGTCCTCGGCCATGCTCGCAACGACGAAGTGAAGCTGATCGTCGTCACCGACAACGAGCGCATCCTCGGGCTCGGGTGACCAGGGTGTCGGCGGGATGGTCATCCCAATCGGCAAGCTTGCGCTCTACACGCTCGGTGCCGGGATCCACCCGGCGTATACCCTGCCGATCAGCCTCGACGTCGGCACCGACAACGAGCGTCTGCTCAACGACGATCTGTACGCCGGGTGGCGTCATCCCCGCCTTCGCGGCGACGAGTACTACGAGCTCGTCGACGAGTTTGTCGACGCGGTTTCCCGACGCTGGCCCAAGGCGTTGCTCCAGTGGGAGGACTTCAAGAAGGTCAACGCGTTCACCCTCCTCGATCGCTATCGGGAGGTGTTGCCGAGCTTCAACGACGACATCCAGGGAACGGCTGCGGTGATCGTCGCCGGGATCCTGGCTGCTTGCCGCGCGACCGGAACCAAGCTGGCGGACCAGCGGGTGATGCTGGTTGGGGCAGGAGCTGCCGGCGTCGGGATCGCCCGTCACCTGCAGGCACGAGATGGAAGCGGCAGGGGTTTGGGGCGACGACCTCTATCGAGCCGATGACAATGCATCGACACCCGTGGTCTGGTTGACCCTGGACCGTGGCGAGATGGATGAGCACAAGTGTGACCTGGCCTGGCCCGCAGAGCTGGCTGGTCCGTCGGCCTCGACGGCGGATCGGGACTGCGAGAAGGTGCTCGAGAAGGTCAAGCCCGACGGTCCTCATCGGGACGACCGGTCAGCCGGGCATCTTCTCCGAGTCGGTCATCCGCACCATGGCTGCGCACGTGGACGGCCCGTCGTGATGGCGTTGTCGAACCCCACGGCGAAGTCGGAGGCGATCCCCGAGGATGTCTTCGCATGGACCGAACGGTCGTGCGCTGATGGCGACCGGGAGCCCGTTCCCTGCGGTGGTGCGCAAGGCAAGACCCTGCACGTTTCCCAGGGCAACAACGTTTACGTGTTCCCCGGCGTCGGGCTCGGGGCAATCGTCACCGGGGCCCGGAAGGTGACAGATGGGATGTTTGCCGCGGCCGCCAACGCGTCTGGCGGGCCTGGTTGCCGAGGCGGACCTGGCGCAGGGCGTGCTGTATCCACCGCTGGCAGACCTGCGAGCCGATCAGCCGGATGATAGCCAGAGCCGTTGCTATCGAAGCGTGCGAGAGCGGGGTCGGGCTCGGCATGACATGCGAAGAGATCGACGCCGCGCTCGACTACGAGATCTGGGACCTGGAATACCCGACGCTGCGGCCCGTGTAGCGGCGCCGCGGTCCAGAACCTCGCTCGAGGTTGTCGACGAAGCCGGTGGACGACGGCCGGAGTGGCGTTTGCGCCCATCAGGCCGATTCGCCACGCCTTCCCGGCGAGCGGGCCAAACGCGCCGCCGATCTCAATGCCGCGCTCCCGCATCCCGTGCGCACAGCCGGCATCGTCCACACCCTCAGGGATGTAGACGACGTTGAGCATGGGCAGCCGGTTTTCCGGGGGGGTGAACAGATCGAGACCGAGCGTGTCGAGCCAGTTCACGAACGTCTCGTGGGCGTCCTGGTGGCGCCGGAACCGGGTCGTCGATACCCTCTTCGTGGATGAGCCGGAGCGCCTCCCGGAATCCGTAGATGTTGGCCACCGGGGCGGTGTGGTGGAACGCTCGCGCCCGGGTGCTCCCTTCCTCGCCCCAGTAGCGGAAGAGCCGGTTCGAGGTCGAAATACCAGCTGGCCACGGGTGCGGTCCGGTGCTTGATCGACGTCGATGGCACGCGGTCCAACGGTGATCGGCCCCGAGCCGGGAGGAGCGCCGATGCACTTCTGGCTGCACGATGCCGGCGGCGTCGATCATCCATCCGTCGACGTCGACGTTCCATGCCGCCGAGCGAAGTGACCGCATCGACCATCAGTAGTGAGTCGTGATCGCGGACAATCCGCCCGATCTCGGCGAGAGGTTGGGCGGCGCCGGTCGAAGTCTCCGCGTGCACCAGATGCCACCACGTTTGGCGGGCCGGCTGTCGAGCTCGGCGGCGATTTGACCGGGATCGATGACATCACCCCAGGGAACCTCGACGGCGCGAACGATCGCTCCAGCTGTTTCGGCAAGCTCACAGAGCCGCTGACCGAAGTGGCCGATGACTCCGACGACTACCTCATCGCCCGGTTCTACGAGATTGAACATGATCGTCTCGAGGCCGCCGGTGCCTGTCGACGAGATCGGGATCGTGTGGTGATTGGAGGTGCGGAACAGCGTCCGCAGGTCCGACATCGTCTCTTCCATGACGGTCAGAAAGTATGGATCGAGATGCCCGACGAGTGGAGCGGCCATTGCCTCGCTGACCACGGGATCCGGGTTGGACGGTCCCGGGCCGAGTAGCAGTACATCGGGCGGATCGAGTGGAGCACGCACGTTGGTCACCTCGGGTCAGGTTGCTTGGTGCTCCAGGCTACCGCGGCATCAGCCCAGGCGCCCGTGTCCGGATGGCGGTTCGACCTCGTCTGCCACCCAGGCCCATGCTTCATAGAGCCAATGCTTTCTGGCCTCGATCCCACCAGGGATCTCGCTGGCTGGATAACGCCGAAAGGAAATGGTGATCGTCCGGCCAACTGGTGCCCGGGCCCAGATCTCCTTGATACCGCGCAGCTCCTCGAAGCCGGTGTGGGCGGCAACGACGACATCCATTCCGGTGTCGAGCAGTGCCAATACACCGCCCGTGCGGGGCGGAAGCACGTTATGTCGGTCGGCGAGCAAGGCATGCAGTTCCGGGTCGGAGTCTGCGAGCTCAGCCATGCGACGCTGCCGCTTGCCAGCGCTGAACCTGGTGCCTTCGGGGAATAGCAGGATCCCTTCGCTCGGGCGGAGTCCCGCAGCGAGGGTGGCGATGTTGGCACGCTCGGTCTCCGAGTTCTCCGCGTCCCGGTCGACGAAGTAGTTGGGCATCCGATTTCCGCCAATGTCCAGTGCCGGGTCGCTGAGGAGCTCCTTCTTCAGCACCCAGCGAAGGCGGATCCGATATGGCTGGGATACGAAGACGTGTGGGAGAAGGTTGTCCATGATGCTGACGTGGCGAAACAGCACGATGATCGGCCCCGGCGGCACCACTTCGGACCCGCTCACGACGAACTCGAGCCTGAAGACGCGCTTCATGGCGGCCATGATCGTGTTGACCCACCAGGTTTGGAGCGAGTAGCTCCACTCGCATCTCATTGCTGCGGCCCGGCCCGGGAATAGGAAAGACAGTGGCCAGTGTGCCGCGGCGACGACGATCACTCCGATCTCGGCAGTCAGGTAGACCCAACCCATGACGAGCAGCCTGGTGGCGATCCACGGCTTGCCAAGGACGATCCTCCGACTCAGGTCGACAGAGGCTGCGATGAGCACCAGGAGCGGAAAGGTCACCGTCAGCACCATCCAGAGCAAGAACGTGCGCGGGATCGTTACCAGACGACGTCGGATCAAGATCGACCTCCGGCGTGCAACGAGACGTTGGCTGTTATCGCTGCTAATCGTCGTTCTCCTGCACCACCGACGAACCACCACGAGCCAACGGCCAGCGCAGATAGCAACAGCGACCCCAGGACAGAGAGATAGGCCGCGATCCACGCATCGCCCGCCGACTCGAGCGTCTGCCAGCCGAGACTCAGGGCAAAGCCGAACGCGGCGACACCGAATCCCGTATAGAACAGCGTCATGAAACCGAACCATGTGAGCCGAGAGCCTGGACCGAAGGTGACGATCTTGCGCTCATTCAAAGGGAAGAGATAGGCACTCTCCATCTCATGGGCGACCAGCACCTTGGCGCCAGCGACCATGTTGAGGTGCTGCTCGAGCACAGTCGAATAGTGTCGGGAGAAAATGAGGTATGACGCATCGAAAGCGGTCTGAGCGGCACCGAGAATCGCCAGCGGCGGGATCAGCAGGAAAGCGATCGGCACTTGCCACGCTCCCATGACGAACAGCACGACGAGCGTGATGCTGATGAAACGAATGTCGGAGAAGAATCGCTCGTGGTAGGAACGATTCATGCCGCGCATTCGCCCGAGTTGTTGTGCTGCGAGTGTTGTCGGGTCGATCATCTGTCTCCTGGTTCGGCACCGAATAGCCGCCTAGATGAAGAGTATGACGAACCTTTCCGCAATGTCACCCCTGGGGCGCCCCGTTGATTTCGCCTATCTCTCGAACGTCCTTGCGGTTGTTGTCTCTGGCCTTGTTGCGGTTGTCTTCGGCATATACAACCTGGTTGCGCGAGAGCCGCTGCCAACCCCGTGGTTGTTGGCAGGAGGTGGAGTGTTCGTCGCATGGGCCATCGCCCGCGAGCTCGACCCCGATAACAACATGGCGGCAGCCGTGGCGATGGTTCCGGCAGCTGTCTTCTCGGCGTTGGCCCGTCCGTCGTTGCTGGCGGGAGCCGGAATGCTCCTTGCCGTACGACTTACCTCGGGGACCGTAGGCCTACCCAGGCGTGGAATAGATACCGCTCTGCTTGTTGCACTCGGCGCTGTGCTCGGATCCAACGGCAAGGCGACAGTGGTGGTCCCCGCGCTCATGGTTGCTGTTGTGATCTATGACAACGCACGCCCCAGCTCGATATTGGTGGCGGGAGCGATCGGTGGTGCTGCTCTGGTTCCATATCTCATCGGTGGGCTCGGTCAGAGCCTCGACTCACCCGGACTCGCGGCGACGGCGTCGGTACTGCTGATCGGAGCAGCGGTCGCCATCACGCTGCCGGTTGGTCAAATCCGCAGTCGGACCGACACCGGTCGTTTGCGGATCATTGGATGGAGGGTGGCCGTGTCACGCATCATGGCGGGCACGACCATCACGATCGCGGTAGTGCTCGGAGGCCAGATTGGTGGGTTCGCTCCTGTGGCGACGATCGTCTCCAGCGTGATGGGCGTTGCCACAGTTCGGCTTCTCACGAGGTCGGCGGCGCCGGTTGCTTCCCGTGTCGAGGTTTGGTTGTCGCAATGACTGAATCGGCCGCCGATCGGATCAGGATTGGATTGAGTGCGTGTCTGGCGGGCGACGAGGTTCGTTTCAACGGTGGGCACGCCCACCAGCGGTATCTCACCCAAACCCTCGGACAGTTCTTCGAGTATGTGACCACCTGCCCGGAGATCGAGGCGGGTATGACCGTGCCCAGGCCCGCGGTGCGGCTTCTCGCAGACGGCGAGCGCCTCCGGGTTGTTGATCCAAAGAACGGAGTCGATTGGACTGCGGCGATGGAGCAACACGCGGCGCGGCGGGCGGGCATCGTCGATGCGGAGAATCTCAGCGGATTCATCTTGAAGAGCAAGTCGCCCTCGTGCGGTATGGACCGGGTGAAGGTATACGACCACAACGGTGTACCAAGCGCAACGGGCCGCGGGATCTTCGCGGCGGAGCTGATTCGTCGCTACCCGTGGCTTCCCGTAGAAGAGGAGGGGCGACTGAATGATCCAGTGTTGCGGGAGAACTTCATCGAGAGAGTCTTTGCCTTCGATCGTCTCCGATCTGTCTTCGCCGGCGAGTGGACGGTTGGCTCAATCGTTGAGTTTCACTCGTCCGAGAAGCTATTGCTCCGGGTGCACGATGAAGTCATCTACCAGGGGCTCGGGCGGCTCGTGGCGAACGCCGCCGCTCAGCCACGGCCGGCCTTCGCTGCCGAATACCAGCGGATGTTCATGAACGGCATGGCCACCAGAGCGACCGTGGGACGCCACGCAAACGTGCTCGAGCACATGCTCGGTTACCTAAAGGGCAGAGGTGATCGACAGGCTCGAGACGATGCTCGTGCGGCAATCGACGACTACCGGCGCGGAATCGTCCCGCTCATTGTCCCGATCACATTGTTCGGTCACCTGGCACGGCGCTACCGCATTGATTACCTGCTTCGGCAGTCTTACCTTCGACCACATCCGAAGGAGTTGATGCTCCGAAATCACGTCTAGCGGTGATTCAGGGCTTCTCGATGGGTAAGCCGACGACGTTACCCCACTCGGTCCAGGAGCCGTCGTAGTTGCGGACGTTGCCAAATCCGAGCAGGTAGGTGAGTGCGAACCAGGTGTGGCTGGACCGTTCACCGATCCGGCAATACGTGATGACCTCGTCATCAGCGTGCAACCCGATCTCGTCCTCGTATACGGTCTCCAGCTCGTCACGCGTCTTGAACGTGCCGTCATTGTTGGCGGCCCGTTTCCACGGCACGTTCTTCGCACCCGGCACGTGCCCACCGCGCAGCACACCCTCCTGCGGGTAATCCGGCATGTGGGTGCGCTCACCCGAGAATTCTTCGGGGGAGCGAACGTCGACGAGGGGTCGACCTGCCTCAGCGTGCTCGAGGGTCTCCCGAAGCAGGGCGCGGATGGTCGAGTCGTTTCTCGGGACGACGGGATAATTGGTGCGGGGCCGTTCCACCACCTGGGTGGTCATGTCGCGCCACTCGGCAAGCCATTTCTGCCTGCCGCCGTCCAACAACCTCACATCGGGGTGGCCGAACAGCTTGAACACCCACATGGCGTATGCAGCCCACCAGTTCGAGTTGTCGCCGTATACAACGATTGTGTCATCTCGCGAGATGCCCTTCGATGACATCAGCTCGGCGAAGGCGTCCGAGCTGACATAGTCTCTGATCAGTGTGTCGTTGAGCTCGGTGTGCCAGTCGACTTTCACCGCACCAGGGATGTGGCCGGTCTCATAGAGCAGGATGTCCTCGTCGCTTTCGACCACAACCAACCCGTCATCATTGAGGTGATCGGCCAGCCAGCCCGTGCTCACCAGGACCTCCGGGTGTGCGTAGGCCGCAAATTTGGGATCCGGGTCTGGGGCGACTTCGGACATATCCCTCTCCTTGATAGTCAACGACCGCCTCAAATCTAGACGGCAGTTGCAGCATCGACTGGCGTTCTTCGCCATGAGACGGGTGTTTGGTGGTCTATGGTCGGTAGCGATGCCAATACCAGAGAAACTCTCACAGATAGTCAGTCTGTTCGCCTCGGTTCCAAAGAACGTGAAGCTGCAGGCGTTGCTCGACTACTCCCGGCGCCTCCCCGAATTGCCGCCCGACATGGCCGATTCCAGCCGTTTCGAGCGGGTCGTGGAATGCCAGTCGCCGCTCTTTCTACGTGCAGATGTCGATGCAGACGGTGTGGTCAAGCTGTGGTTCGACGCGCCCGCAGAAGCTCCCACCACCCGTGGCTTTGCCGGGATTCTCGCCGAGGGCCTGCAGGGTGCAACCGCCACAGAGATCCTGGAGCTGCCCGACGATTTCTATGTGGATTTGGGACTCGATGAGGTTGTCTCGCCGCTCCGTATGCGTGGCATGGGAGCAATGGTCTTTCGCATCAAGCGTCAACTGCGCCAACAAGCGGGAGCGTCGTCGTAGAGCTCAATTGAATCGGAGAGCGGCCGCCGCCCAGTGGAAGCCAGCGCCAAATGCGGTGAGCACAACCAGCGCCCCGTCTTCGACCCGGCCATCGGCGATCGCTTCCCACATGGCGTATGGGACGGTCGCG
The DNA here is from genome assembly GCA_963844835.1 of uncultured bacterium. Lineage (GTDB taxonomy): Bacteria > Actinomycetota > Acidimicrobiia > Spongiisociales > UBA5794 > JAAETI01. The sequence continues at coordinate 92,046 of CAWJPT010000001.1, forward strand.
GAGCCGGTGTTGCCGTAGCTCTGAACGTTCACGTACACGGCTTCCTCGGGTAGACCGAGCCTGTGCCCCACCGCATCGATGATCCGCTTGTTCGCCTGGTGGGGGATGAGCAGCGACACTTCTTCGATGCTGCAGCCGATGTGTTCGAGCACGTCTGTCACCGAACCGGACATGCGACGGACCGCCTCCCGGAAAACGCGGCCGCCGTCCATGTCTAGATGGTTGTAAGCCCCGCTGGCAAGTGACTCTGCGTTGAACGGATGTCTGGTGCCTCCGGTCTTCAGGGTGAGGATGTCCGTTTGTGAGCCATCGGTGCCTGCAACGACGTGGAGGATTTCCGCCTTCCCTCCACCGGGTCCAAGCACCATTGCTCCTGCGGCGTCGCCGAAGAGCACGCAGAACGATCTGTCTTCCCAGCTCATCAACCGCGAGATCAGCTCCACCCCGACAACGAGGATCTTTTTCGGTTCGAGCAGCATCCGCGCCCTGGCAACATCGAGTGCTTGCACGAAACCGGCGCAGCCACTCCCGCCGAGATCGTATGCGGGTATCTCACGGCATCCGAGGCGGTGCTGCAAGAACGATGCCGTGTCGGGCGTGTACGCCTCCGGCGTGTCGGTGGCGACAATGATCTCATCGATGTCGCTCGGCGTGAGGCCGGCGTCCTCGATTGCGCTCGCTGCTGCCGCTTCGGCAAGGTCTGCGGTCGCTTCATCGTCTGCGGCGAAGCGCCGTTCCTTGATGCCGGTCCTGGTAGTGATCCACTCATCGGAGGTATCGATGAGCGCGGCCCAGTCGTCGTTGGTCATCACTCGCTCAGGTGCGTATCCACCAAATCCAAGAATTGCTGCCAAGCTCTCCTCCTCCTGCTCGTGATCGTACCCGAGCGGCTCAGGGGCACCCCCTCAATACAACGGTCTCTGCCATAGTCGGGTCACTCGATCGAGCTTCAAGTCCAGCCGGAGGGACCGGTTGCCGCAAACACCCGCTCGATGACCTTGATGTTGTGAGCGACGGCGGTGCCAGTGTCCGGCATCGCGGCGCCGTCGATGACGGCCGCAGCGAACGCTTCCGCCTGGAGCGTGTACTCGTTGACGGCTGGGAAGTCGAGCGTCACCGTCTCGGGGGCCACCGGCGGCTCGCCACCGGCCGTGACGAAGACTCTCGTCGGTCGATCGAATGGGATGTTGAACGGTATCTCGATTCGGACCCGTCCCCTCGTGCCGTAGATGTCGACGCGCTGATCAGGCTCGGTTCGGGTCGAGCATCCGAAGGTGGCGATGCGGTCGCCGAATTCGAGAACTCCTGAGGTTGCGATGTCGACGCCGAACTCTGGATCACGTCTCACCGCGGCTTTGATAGCGGTGGGCTCGCCGCCGAAGATGAGGCGAGACAGATGGATGCAGTAACAGCCGATGTCCATCAGAGCGCCGCCCCCGTAGTCGAGGACGTTGCGGATGTTGCTCGGATCGTCGTTGAAATAGGAGAACCAGCTGTCGATGGCGACGATCTCTCCGATCTCTCCGTTGTCGACGAGTTCCTTCGTTCGCTGCCACGTGGGATGGAACTGGTACATGAACGCCTCGCGCAGGATCACCTCGTTCTCCTGCGCCGCGGCGATCATCGTCTCGGCCTCGGCTGAGCTCAACGCGATCGGTTTCTCACAGAGGACGTGTTTGCCGGCGCGGGCAGCCGCGATCGACCATTCGGCGTGCATGTGATTGGGAAGGGGGATGTAGACCGCGTCGACCTCGTCGTCGTTGAGCAGCTGCCCGTACGATCCGTGAGCTCGCGGGATACCGAGGCTTTCCGCCACCTGCTCGGCCCGGTGCTGATTTCGCGATGCGATGGCCACGACCTCACACCGTTCCGCCTGCAACATGGCAGGAATGACCTGTTTGATTGCAATGTCAGCTGTTCCGAGGATGCCCCATCTAATTGTTGCCATGTCTCCAGAGTAGTGGTCAACAGCAGCACGGGGACAAACACCTTGCCGTTGCGGCTGGGCCCGGGCACCATTCATGAATGGGATGGCTGGCGGCAAAACTGATGAGAGCCCGGGGTTGGCGATTTGTCGGTGCCCGGCCGACCATGCGCAAGTTCGTCGTGATCGCAGCCCCACACACATCCAACTGGGATTTCGTCATATTTCTCGCCGTTGCCCATCACTTTCGGATTCGAGCCCGGGTACTCGGTAAGCACACCCTGGTGCGATGGCCGTTCGGGTCCCTGATGCGCAAGCTCGGCGTCATCCCCGTTCGCCGCGACACCGGTCACGGGCTCGTCGACCAGATCGCCGCCGTGTTCACTGCGTCGGATGAGCTCGCCCTGACTATTACGCCCGAGGGGACGAGGAGCGCGGTCACCCATTGGCGGTCCGGTTTCTATCGCATCGCACTGGCTGCCGGAGTGCCCATCATCCTGGCATTCATAGACGGGGATGAGAAGACGGCCGGTCTCGGTCCCACTCTCGACCCGAGCGGCGATCTGGATCGAGACATGAGCACGATCCGTGACTTCTACGGATCCATACCGCGGGATCAAACCGGAGCGGCAGGGGCCGATTCGGCTGCTCCCGGCGACGGATGCAGATTCAGACATATAGGTGACTTTCGGCCCTGCCCACCTTTCGGTGGCTGCCGATAGCCTGAGATCAAGGAGGTGACCGATGAAAGACGACAAGGACCACTTCGAGGGCGTGATCCTCGACGTGACTCCGGCTGATGGGGATTTCGATCGGAGCTTCTTGGAGAAGATCGGTCACCCTGTCTTGATGTGCCATGGCCCCGAGCACGATGTCTGCCCGCTCCTCGTCGACGACGAGTGTGAGAAGCTGAACGCGGCCCACGGTATCATCTTCCAGCTCGATCTCGACAGGCCGAAACACCGCACCATTTTGAAGTGCTATCAGGATGTGGTGGCAGAGGACAAGCCGATCGTTGCAGTGGTCCGCAAGGGGCAAAAGGCGAAGTACCGCGATCTTTTGGCCGGAGTTCAGGTGTGGGAATCGGAGCCGACTGCCGCCGAGCTCGATGGGCTTGCTGCGACGGTCGAGGCGGCCGATTGGAGCCGCGAGTAGCTCAGCTATCGAGCGTGGTGTCTACGGAAGCACGCACCTCAGCCACGAGTGCAGAGACCTCAACCATGGCTTGGTCATGTCGGCTCGAGATGTCGCCCTGATCCTCGATTCTCACGCTGGGAAGATTGATTCGCACATTCAGTGAGCTCCTCGCGCTGCGGCCTCGGCGCAGACAGCAGCAACTCCCGCATCGGACACCGAATTCGGATTGCCTTCCCGTGCTGCTGTGGCGGTGAGCCGGAGCACGGTCACCGCGTGCTCGAGTACCTCGAGAGGGACCGTCGCGGCTGTCAGCGCTGCGGCCGACATCTCGCGGTCCCGGTGCTCCTTCTCCGCCGCGTTGGATCCGGGAAGCCCGATTGCGGTCATCAATGCGTTGAACGCATCGGTGTCACGATCGATGGCGACACGGAACCAATCCAACAGTGCCTGCGCCGATTGGCCCAATTTCTCCATCTCGGGGCGTTTCCCCTCCCATCCCTTCTTCTTGAAAGTGAGTGCTGCCACCATCGAGGTCAGCGAAGCCGCCAGCGCCCCGCACAGTGCCGCAACGCTGCCACCACCGGGGGCGGGCGAATCCGACGAGATCTGGTCGAGCAGCTCGTGGGAGGAGAGAGCGGTGAGGGCCTCCGTGTCCGGGCGCACGCGATGCTCGATGACCTTCTCCCCGGGATCGAATGGGCCGAGCTCCGTCAGCCCTAGAGAGACAACCGCCGATCGGATGCGGTCCTTCTCTGGTACACCGGACGTGTGACCCTGTTTGCGCAGGAAGTGGTCGCCGGTCGCCAGCAGCGCCGCCTTGGGCACGAGACCGACTAGTTCGCTGCCCGTCACCCGCATCCCTCGTTGTTCAGCTTCGGTGACACACGCCTCGAACACGTCATGCAGCGAGGTCACTTTGTAGTCGGTCAGATTGATCGAAACCTGAGCTCGCCCGTAATCCTCTAGATACCAACCAACCGCTTTGCACTCGCGGAACCGGCCGGGGTCGAAGATGGTCTTGCCTTGTTCATCCCTGAGGATGCGGCCGCCGGCGTCGCGTCGTGGTGTGCCCAATTCGCGGATCGACTGCGCCACCTCGTGGGCGAGCTTGCGATCGGTGGTGTTCAGATTCACGTTGTAGGCAATGAGGAACTCCCTAGCACCGATGGCGGTGGCGCCGGTCTGGTCATTGCGGTCGGGGCCGAAGTCGGGTCGATCAGGTCTGCTCGCAAGAGACTCGTATTCACCGTGGCGGACATCGGCAAGGGAGCGTCGTCCTCCGGTGGCAGCATGCTCGTAGAGGTAGACCGGGATACCATATTCGCCCACCCTCACCGCGACGCGTCTGGCGAGCTCAGCGCACTGTTCCATGGACACCCCGGCGATCGGGACGAATGGACATACGTCGGTGGCGCCCATGCGGGGGTGCGCCCCCCGGTGATTCCTCATGTCGATCAGCTCGGCAGCTTTGACGATGGCTCGGAACGCTGCTTCCGCTACCGGGTCAGGCGCACCGACGAAGGTGACGACGGTCCGATTGGTGTCAGAGCCCGGGTCGACGTCGAGCAGTCGTATGCCCGTGACCGCCTCGATCTCGGCAGTTATCGCGTGGATCACATCGGGGTTGCGGCCCTCCGAGAAGTTGGGGACACATTCGATGAGCTGCACGGGTGCTCCTCCGATAGGCGTTGGTCTCGAAAAGCCTATAGCAATCAGGCGATCCGGTGCGGCAAGGCTCAATCTCTGTCGGAACTTGCCGACAGAGAAGCAATGGCGGTCACCGATAAGACAGCCGGCGCGGAATCGGACGCGTCGGCCCACGTGTTGCAGCAGCGGCTTGCTGTCTCGGAGGCCGTGGCGAGGGCACAGGCCTCCGCCCTCGACGCAGTCGACCGCCAGCACATGTTTGCTGATGTCCTCCATGACCTCGTGCTGATCACCGGCGCCGTTGGAGGCTACGCCGGGGCAGTGGTGACGAATCGTGCTGATCAGTTCCTCGTCCGACCCTATGCCACCGAGGCAATGGCATGGGATACAGGCGAGAGTGCCGATATCGCCAGGATCCTCGCCTCCCGCATGCCCAGGCACTGCGGACGGGACGATGAGCAACTGTGCGTGCCCCTGAGCCATGGAGGAGAAACGGTCGGTGTCCTCGTCCTCGGAAATGTAGCGAGCGACGCGCTCGAAGCTGCACAGCCCCTGATCGATGTAACCGCCAGGTTGATGGCTCCTTTCGCCACTGTCGACAGCCTGGGCTCCGAGGTCGCCGATGCCACGCTACAGGCCGCCATTGCCGAGGCGCCGATGGTGTTGTTCATGATCGACGCGGCGGGCCGGTTCGTGTTTTCCGGTGGGCGTGATCTCGCCCATCTCGGAGTCGATGATCGTGGCTTGGTCGGTATGCAGGTCGACGATTTCTCGGCCATTCCGGGTTGGGACAAGATGTACACCCAGGCCCGAGAAGGTGGTAGCCCGACCGGTGTGCTCGCCGCATTCGGCAGGCAATGGCAGATGGCGCTCAGCTCCAGCGGACCTGGCGACGGTTGCGCTACGCGTGTCATCGGAGTCGCCACCGACGTCACCGATCGCGCGCAGCTCGAGCGAGCACTGGAGAGAAGCAGAACCAGGCTGCATGTGATCCTCGATGCCACTTCCGATCTGATCGTCACTCTCGACAGCAAAGGGGTCTTCCGCTTTGCCAGCCCGTCGATCGCGGGGCTCTTGGGGTGGACCATCGATGAGATCGTTGGCCGCGAGGCGGTCGAGTTCCTGCATCCCGACGACATCGACGAGATCTTCAAGGCAGCCTCCGACACCCCGGGCGGATCCACAACGCGGGCCATTCAGCATCGGGTACGGCACAAGGATGGCGAGTGGAGATACTTCGAGTCGGTTGGCACGAACCGAATCGGGGATCCGCGGGTCAACGCCTACGTGATCACGTGTCGTCCGATCGACGAACGGCGTGCCGCAGAGGAGGCGCTCAAGTCGAGTGAAGAGCGTTTCCGCCTGCTTGCCGAGAGCTCGACGGACATCATCGAGCGACGGGGCCCATACGGCAGGATCACCTATGTCTCGCCCGCGGTACAGACGATTCTCGGGTATAGCCCGGAGGAGTATGCCGCTATGGATACAACCGGGCTGGTCCACTCGGCAGAGGCTGCTGCTTATCGGAAGTTCCTCACGCCCACAGGAGATACTCCCTCAGAGGCAATGTACCGGATGCTGCACCGCGACGGGCACTTCGTGTGGTTGGAAGGGACCGCCCGATTGGTTCGCGACAGCGATACGGGTCTGCCTCTGGAGTATCAGGTGGCGTCACGTGACATCACCGAGCGCCAGAAGGCGGCTGAGGAGCTGCGAGCCGCCATGGAGGCTGCGGAGGTCGCCAACCTGGCCAAGTCGCAGTTCCTGGCCAACATGAGCCATGAGATCCGAACCCCGATGAACGCCATCCTCGGGATGACCGATCTGGCGCTTCTCACCGAGTTGAGCGTCGAGCAGCGTGATTACCTGATGACTGTGTCACAGGCGTCCAACTCCCTGCTCGATCTCATCAACGACATCCTGGACCTGGCCAAGATCGAGGCGGGTCGCCTCGCACTCGAATCCATACCGTTCAGCCTGCGTGACACCGTCGCCGACACCGTCGGGACCATGTCGGTGCGGGCCAGGGAGCAGGGCATCAACTTGAGCGCGGACATCGACCCGGAGCTGCCGCACGGATTCCTCGGCGATCCGGGCAGACTGCGTCAGATCCTGTTCAACCTCATCGGCAACGCAGTGAAGTTCACCCATGTCGGTGGGGTGACGGTTAGCGTGTCCGCTGTCAGGGAGGAAGAGCCCTACTACCGAGTCAAGTTTGCAGTGGCGGACACCGGTATCGGAATCCCCGAAGAGCGGCTCGACGCCATATTCGAGGCGTTCTCCCAGGCCGACTCCAGCACATCGCGCAAGTACGGGGGTACCGGGCTCGGCCTTGCTATCACCTCAGAGCTCGTCGACATGATGGGCGGGACGCTCAGCGCCACCAGCACCGTTGGCGAAGGCAGCGTGTTTTCATTCGAGATCAGGCTCAGCCACGTGAACGAGGATGCCATCACCCCGATCGAGCCACGCGAGGGCGACAACGTCAACGTCCTCGTGATCGCCGACATCGAGACGCGGGGCCTGCAGATCGCCACGACCATCGGCCGATCGGGAATGGCGGCGAGCGTTGTTCCGGACGTGGCGAACGCTGTCGCCCGCATCGGGACGGATGATGCCGGCTTCGACGCCGTTGTTCTTGCTGCGAGCGGTCGATCGATAGCGAGTGCCGAAGAGCTCAGCCGCAGCGGCATCATGGAGCGGATCCCGGCGATCGCACTGGCGGCGGTGGGGCAGCGGGGCACCGCCAGCCGCTATCGGCAACTCGGATTCAAGGCGTACCTGGTCGAGCCTCTTGCTCCGGGGAGCCTCGCCGAGGCGCTGAGCCTGGTGTGCGTCGAGGGTCTCGATAGTAACGAGATGATCACCCGGCACTGGTTGAGAGAGCGGCGTCGATCCTTCCGGGTGTTGCTCGCTGAGGACTCTCCGATCAATCAGAAGCTGGCGGTCCGGCTGCTGGCTCGCCGAGGCCACGATGTAACGGTGGTGGACGACGGTCGCAGGGCAGTGGAAGCATTCCGGGACGGCGAATTCGACATCATTCTCATGGACATCCAGATGCCGGAGCTCGACGGGTTCGCTGCGACTGCCGAGATTCGTGCGCTAGAGGAGGGGACCGGCGGGCACATACCCATCGTTGCGCTCACCGCCCACGCAATGGCAGGTGACGAGGCTCGGTGCCTTGCAGGGGGAATGGATGCATATGTCTCCAAACCGTTCCGGCCGGAGGAGCTGTTCGTTGCCGTCGAGCAACTTGCAGATAGCGATCGGATCGTCACGACAACACCCGACACAGCAGAGGAGGATGACGTGATCGTTTTCAATCGGGCCGATGCGATGGCCCAGTTCGGCGATGATCCAGAGTTTCTCGCCGAGATCATCAATATCTTCCTCGACGAGTCGTCGCAGCTGGAGGCCGAGGGCGATGCCGCCCTGGCCGCGGGTGATTTGGAGGCCTTGAGCCGGGTGGCGCACCGCCTCAAGGGCGCAAGCGGCCAGATGACCGCCGAGCAAGCGCGGCAGGCGGCCTACGAGGTGGAGATGGCCGCCAAGGCGGGGGACGGAGACGGAATCGATGTTCTCTGGAAGGAACTAGGTGAGGCGTTGGTTCGGGTCAGGGTGGTCTTGACCGAGTTGTTGCCCCGCGATTAGGCCGTCCCGCAGTCCCGGCGAGACTCATTTGCGCAGGTCGAGGGATGCCGTCCTAGACTCCCGGCACCTTGCGCAATACGACACGAGCCCTGCTGATTCTGCTGGTCGCGACGCTGGCGATCGTCGTGATCCCAATTGCTGCGAACGCTGAAGGGGAGACGATCAAGGGCACCCTCGAGAAGATCGACGGTGATGTCCGAGAACCTGTTGCCGGGGTCACCATCACAGTCGAGTTGGATGGTGTGGTCGTCGGCACTGCCCAGTCGGATGCAGAAGGGAACTGGGAGGTACCAGTCCCCGGGCCGGGAACCTATCTGGTCAGGCTGGAGACCGACACGCTTCCGCAAGGAGTTGCTCTCACGGATCCGGAGCGATCTGTGCTCCCCAATCTGAGCGGTGCGTGCCAATCAGAACAAGACCGCTCGCTTCAATCTCGGTCCGGGACTGGTCACCGGCAACGTCAGCACGCTCGACCGCCTGCTGGAGCTGCTTCGTGATCGGGCTGAAGCTGGGAGCGATCATCGCCATGGCGTCGATCGGTCTGTCGCTGATCTTCGGGGTCACCGGGCTCGTCAACTTCGCCCATGGTGAGATGGTCACGATGGGTGCGGTCATCGCCTACTTCTTCCATCTGTCCACGATCGGCCCCGGCTGGCCACTGGTCATCGCCGCGATCCCGGCGATACTGCTGACCGCAGCGTTTGGATGGCTCAACGAGACGGTGCTGTGGCGGCCGTTGCGGCGGCGCCGGGTTGGTCTCATCTCGATGCTGGTGATCTCGATCGGGCTTTCGTTCTCCGTGCGCAACGCCATCAATATCATGTTCGGTGGGGAGCCGCGGACGTACGCCGACTTTGCGATCCAGCAGCCGATCCACATCTTCGGCATACAGACCGTTCCCAAGAACATATTCATCATCGTGCTCAGCATCGTGGTCTTGATCGGTGTCGGCCTGTTCCTGCTGCGCACCAAGACGGGAACTGCGATGCGGGCGGTCGCCGACAATCGCGATCTGGCCGAGTCGTCCGGGATCGATGTGGAGCGGGTGATCCTGGTCACCTGGGTAGTCGGCGCCGGTCTTGCCGGGTTGGGCGGCATCCTCCTGGGGGCTTCCGAAACCGTGCAATGGGACATGGGCTTCAAGCTGCTGTTGCTGATATTCGCTGCCGTTGTGCTCGGCGGACTTGGAACTGCGTTCGGGGCGATGGTGGGCGCCTTTATCGTTGGCGTCACCGTGGAGATGAGCACATTCTGGATTGATGCCGAATGTGAAGAACGCGGTTGCGCTCGGCCTCCTCGTTGTGATGCTGCTGATTCGCCCGCAAGGAATTCTCGGGACGAAGGAACGGATCGGCTGATGAACTGGGTTGACATCTTCTTCGACGGCTTCCTGGCGGCGCTTGGTCCTGTGAGCGCGGCCTATGCGCTGTCGGCGATCGGCCTCAATCTGCAATTCGGCTATACGGGCTTACTCAACTTCGGCCACGTGGCGTTCATGATGGCAGGAGCGTACGGGACCGCGATCACCGTTGAGTCCGGCGGCTCCATATGGCTCGGGATCGTGATCGGTGTGCTCGCCGGGGCGTTTCTCGGGCTGCTGCTCGGTATCCCGACGGTGCGGCTCCGGGCGGACTATCTCGCCATCGTTACGATCTCTATCGGTGAGATCATGCGGCTCGTGGCCAGGGCCGGGTTTGCCGAGCCGCTGACCGGTGGCGTGTTCGGGATACAGTCATTTGCCAACGACTTCTTCGCTTTGAACCCGTTCTCCCCCGGAGCTCGATACGGGTGGGGCCAGTTCGTCTTTCAGGGAAGAGCGCTGTTCGTGACGCTTGTCGGGTGGTCGCTGGTGGGTCTGGGATTGCTGCTGACCTGGAAGCTGCTCCGCAGTCCGTGGGGCCGCGTCATCAGGGCGGTCCGCGAGGACGAGGACGCAGCACGGAGCCTCGGTAAGAACGTCTTCTTGTACAAGCTGCAGGCTCTCATGGTGGGTGGCGCCTTTGGTGCCTTGGCCGGTGTGCTGCTCGCCATTGAGCAGCAGAACGTGACCCCGAACTCATTTGAGCCGAAGGTGACTTTCTTCCTCTATGTGATTGTGATTGTCGGCGGGGCGGGAACGATCGTGGGGCCCGTGGTCGGTGCTCTCATCTTCCAGTTCCTGTTCTTCTTCTTCGACAGCCTGATGCTGAGCGCCCAGGGCCGGGGCTATCTCGACTGGGCGGGGTTCGACGCCACCGACGCCGCTCAAGTGAAGCTGGTGCTCGTCGGACTCGGTTTGATGACCCTGATGGCGTTCCGACCTCAGGGAATCTTCGGCAACAAGGAGGAGATGCTCATTGGTGACACATGAGTCTCCCCTCGCCGGCGTTGCACCCGAGCCGGGCGTAGCCAAGCCCGATCCGATTCTCGTGGTCGAGCACATCAGCCGCGCCTTCGGAGGTCTACAGGCCGTCGACGTGGGCAGGCTCGAGATCCAACGCCACACCATCACTTCGCTGATTGGCCCCAACGGCGCAGGGAAGACGACGCTCTTCAATCTCCTCACCGGATTCGACCATGCCGACGATGGTCACTGGCATCTCGACGGCGGGCCGTTGGTCGGGATCCCGGCGTATCGGGTGGCTCGTCGTGGTGTGGTGCGCACATTCCAGCTGACCCGGTCCCTCGCCAGGCTCACAGTGCTCGAGAACGTTCTGCTGGCGGCGACGGATCAGCGTGGCGAGACGCTGCTCGGCGGCCTGCTGACACCGTGGCGCCGTATCGAGCGAGTCAACATCGCCAAAGCCGATGAACTCTTAGAGCGATTCGGCTTGGAGCACATGCGGGACGAGTTCGCCGGGAGCCTGTCGGGTGGTCAGAGAAAGCTGCTCGAGATGGCCAGGGCCTTGATGGTGGATCCTGAGCTGATCATGCTCGATGAGCCGATGGCAGGGGTGAACCCGGCCTTGACTCAATCACTGCTCCATCACATCAGAGGATTGCGCGAGGCAGGCAAGACGGTCGTCTTCATCGAGCACGACATGGACGTCGTGCAGGAAATCAGCGACTGGGTCGTGGTACTCGCCCAGGGTGTCCTCATTGCAGAAGGGCCCCCTTCCCATATTGCGGCCAACCAGGATGTCATCGACGCCTATCTCGGGCGCCATCACGGGGAGGCGCCGTGACTGCCGAGGCTCCCTCGTACCTGGTGGAAGCCACCGATGTCATCGCCGGTTACTTGCCGGGAGTCGACATCCTGAACGGGTGCAATCTGACGCTATCTGAGGGGGAGTTGGTCGGGATCATCGGCCCGAATGGCGCCGGGAAATCGACGTTCGTGAAGGCTCTCTTCGGTCTCGTGTCTATTCGTAGCGGGCTCGGTGACCCTCCGGGGAGAGGACATCACCAATCTCGCAGCCCACACCCTCGTCTCGAAGGGTGTCGGCTACGTGCCACAACGTCAGAACGTCTTCCAGACGTTGACGGTCGAAGAGAACCTGAAGATGGGCCTGTTCCTCGCCCCGGGACTATGGCACGAGCGCTTCGCCGCCATTTCCGAGCTGTTCCCGTTGCTCGCTGAGCGTCGCCACCAGCGGGCGGGATTCATGTCTGGTGGTGAGCGTCAGATGCTGGCAATGGGCCGGGCCTTGATGATGAGCCCGTCTGTTCTGCTGCTCGATGAGCCCTCGGCCGGGTTGTCTCCGGCAAACCAGGACATGATCTTCGATCGGATCAGGCAAATCGCCGACACCGGGGTATCGATCGTCATGGTCGAGCAAAACGCCAGGCGATGTCTGCAGATTTGCGACCGTGGCTACGTTCTCGACCAGGGAACCAACGCCTATACGGGTCCGGGACATGAGTTGCTACACGACCCGAAGATCATCGACCTGTATCTGGGGACGCTCGGGCGCGCCCAGTAGCCACACCAGGATCCAAAATGAGAAGGGGCCCGGTCGAGCCGGGCCCCTTCGTGTTCGTACTGGTAGTGGTGTTTCTAGACCTCGACCTGGCTCAATTGTGACCGGGTTGCCTTCGGAGTCGTATTCGAATACGTCGTAGACGCCGGTCGAAGGTTCGCCAGCATCGGTGAACTCGAGCGGTCCGGAGGCACCGTCATAGTCGATGTCTTCGCCTGCCTGCACCAGGTCGTAGCACTCGCCGAAGGTGGAGCACTTGGTACCACCCTCCGTGACGCCATTCACCTCATTGACCCACACCGTCGCATCGTCGGTGCCTGCGATGGCCGACGCGAGAGAGAAGATCACGGTGCAGTCGTAGAACTGGGCCGAGAAGATCGTCGGTGTGCCAGGGGCGAATGCCTCGAGACGGTCGAGGAATGTCGCCTCGCCATTGGGCGGGGCAGGCCGAAGGAGCGGTACCCCTGATGCCCTCGATGGCGGCCGGGTTGTTCGGATCGACGTCGGCTGCGGACACGGTGTCCTTGAACCCGTCGGCGACATAGATCGGGATATCGGCGGGTCCGACACCGGCTTGAGACATGGCCTGGAGCAGCTGAGCGCCTTCACCGAACACGATGATGGCGATCGCATCGACACCGTCGCTGGCGAGCTGCGATGCCTCGGCATCGAACGACGTGGCGTTCGGGTCGTATGAGATCTGGTCGGCGACCGTGACCCCATTGGCCTCGAGCGCTGCGGCGAGCGAATCGTTGAATCCTGCACCGTACTCGTCGTTGCGATAGACGATGGCAACGCTGGACGCGCCGTCCCCGGTGATCAGGTCGGCGAGAGCCGGGCCCTGCAACAAGTCGGACGGCGCAGTGCGGAAGTAGTAGCCGCCGTCGTCGACGTTGGAAAGAGCCGCTGCCGTGTTGGAACCGGAGCACATCGGCACTCGCTGAGCCGGTGACCTTGTCAACGATCGACAAGGAGACACGGTGGATGCGGCAGCGCCAAGGATGGCGTCGACACCGTCGTTGAGCAGGCCGTCGACCGCGGTCGATGCGATTGCCGGGTCGGTACCCGAGTCGCCGGGGACCAGGGTCACGTCGAAGCCGAGCTCGCCTTCTTCTGACACGGCCATCTCTATCGGCTTCACCAGCGCATCGATGATGGCTGAGAGGGAGCCGGTCTGCGGCAGTACGTAGCCGAACTTGAGCACCCCATCGGCGTTGTCCGGCATGGCGGCTGCCGTGGTGGTCGTCTCCGCTGCCGTTGTCGTGGTTTCCATCGCCGTCGTTGTCGTCTCGGCGGCTGTGGTTGTCGTTGCTTGCGTCGTATCCGGGGCGGCCGTCGTCCCGGAGTCGTCTCCTCCACCGCCGCATGCTGCGATGAGCAATGCGAATGCGATGAGAGCGACGACGAAGCGATACCGCTTCAGTGCATTCATTAGTAATTACCTCCCGTACAGCAAGACGTGCCGTCTTGCGGGGCGGAGCATACCCTCACGATGAGGTATGTGACGACATGAGAGCGAGGCCGGCGTTGGCTAATCCGCTCGACAAATCCCGAAGCTGTGGCAAAATGCTCTCACCAGAGAGAGGAGGTGGTCCAAACAATGAATGACTGTTTTAGCAGGACCCTGGAGGTGGCCGAGCGCTAAGCGGCTACCCATGTGAGTAGCTGCTTTGGCCTCGCTGAGGCCTGGTGGCGACTCCAACTCGGACCACCGGAACCCGGAGATCTGCGATTTGGTCCTATCGCAGCGGCCTTCTCGACACAGTGCGAGATTGCCGAAGATGCTCCGGGTTCTTTCGTGCCCGCTGAGGGAGAGTGCGGCCGCGTCGGGTGATCGAGGCTCCTAGAGTCCGCTGCCATGGGTCATATCGGCAGTGAGATCGGAAAGCTCCGCACGGTGCTGGTGCATCGTCCCGGAATAGAGATCGCCCGGATAACCCCCGACAACAAGGACGCCTTGCTCTTTGACGACCTGCTCTGGCTTGGAGCGCGCCCAGGAAGAACACGATCGCTTCACCCGCATGATGACCGATCGTGGCGTCGAGGTTCTCTACTTCGAGGACCTGCTGCGCGATGTGCTCGACATCGAAGGCATCCGCGGCGAGATCATCGACGGCATAATCACTCCGGCCCGTTGCGGCGCAAGTGTGTCAGAGTGGCTGCGGGACAGTCTGCGCGACGCCGATTGTGAGCGGGTAGTCGATGTGCTGCTCGGCGGGCTGTTGGAGCGCGAGCTGCCCGAGTGGGGCGTCGACCCCTTGTTCGCAGATCTCGTTGCCGATCGTTTCCACTACGTGTTGAGGCCACTGCCAAATCTGCTTTTCATGCGCGACAACGCAGCGTGGGTGAGCGACGGGCTGATTCTCAATGTGCTGGCGACACCCGCCCGTGAGCGTGAGTCGCTCTACATGAGGGCCATATACCGTCACCATCCCCGTTTTGCCGATCGAGAGTTTCCTGTCTGGTACGGCGTTGATCCCGGCGACCATTTTCCGGCCAGCATCGAGGGCGGCGATGTGCTCGTGCTCGCTGAGGACACGCTGATGATCGGGATCGGGGAGCGGACGGCACCCGCCGCAGTCGAGTTGCTCGCCCGCAGGCTCTTGATCGGGTCGCCCGTCGAGAAGATCATCGTCGTGCATCTGCGGCGGGCCCGAGCCGTGATGCATCTCGATACGGTGTTCACGATGGTGGACCGATCGGTGTTCAACGTGTTTCCCGGTCTGCTCGAGCATGTCGACGTTCACATAATCACCTCGGACGCGGATGGGCTCGACGTGGCTCCGAGCCCGGGCCTCGAGGCGGCGCTTCGGGAGACGCTCGGTCTCGACGAGGTCACGTTTGTCGTCACCGGTGGCGACGCGATCGGTCAGTTGCGGGAGCAGTGGGACGATGGCAACAACACGCTCGCCATCGAGCCGGGTGTCGTTATTGCCTACGAACGCAACCAGGAGACGAACCGCAGATTGCGAGACGCCGGAATCGAGGTCCTGGAGCTTGACGCCAGTGAGTTGTGCCGGGGACGGGGCGGCAGCCGTTGCATGACCCAGCCGATCGAGCGGGATCGTCTATGAGCGAGCAGATCGACATCCCGGCCCAGATCAGTGAAGCGATCTTGATGCACGCCCGGTTCTGTCTGCCTGAGGAGGCATGCGGGTTGGTCGCCGTTGACGGCTCCGGTCAGCTGCGGATGGCGTATGCAACCACCAATATCGAGCGCTCCCGAGTGAGATTCACGGTTGCGCCGCGGGAACACTTCGGAGCGATCCGCAATGCTGAGGGTCGCGGCTGGTCGATCGGAGGGTCATTCCACTCGCATCCGGAGTCCGCTGCGTTCCCCTCGGCAACGGACATTGCCAGTGCGTTCGACGCGTCATGGCTGTACTTCATCGTTGGCATGGCCGACGGGTATCCGGAGCTCCGTGGTTTCCGTATCCGCGGCATGAGAGTGGACGAGGTGGAGCTTCGGGAGGTGCCGTGACCGGTCGCAGGTCCGAGCATCTGACCATGTACGGATTGGTGGGCGTCGCCATGTATTCCGTGGTCGGGGTGTTGATAGTTGCCTCGGCCTCCGTGATCTCGTCAGGGTGGTTGATTACGCTCATGGTTGTGTGGTTGATAGCCGCCATCGGGGCGGCGGTGCTCTGGCGCCGCACGGTTTGGGTGGCGTTGCTGGCTTCCCTGGTGGTGTCGACGTTTTGGATGATCGTGTTCTTCGGGAGCAGATGAAATGCAGCTAGATGTGTTGGGGAGCTCGGGGACTTACCCGGCACCGGATCGCCCGGCGTCGGGATATCTGGTGAGTCATGCTGGGACGAAGATCCTGTGCGATGCGGGGTTTGGTGTCATGGGGGAGCTGCTGCGGCGGATGTCACCGGATGATCTCGACGCGGTGATCTTGTCTCATCGCCATCCCGATCACTGTGCAGACTTCCTGGCGTTGTACCACGCCCTCGCCTACGGCCCGTTCCACCGCAAGCAGCTTCCGGTGTATGCCGCTCCTGGTGTTGCGGATCGAATCGCCGAGTTCCTTGGTGCGGGGGAAGGTCACGTGCTGTTCGATACGTTCGACTTTCACGAGGTGGGTGCTGAGAACCACGTGATCGTTGGCGATTTCGAGCTGCGATTTGCCGTGACTGCACATTCGGTACCGACTGTGGCGACCCGATTCGAAGCTGGAGGGCGCTCCCTCGTCTACTCGGCGGATACTGGGCCGGGTGGCGGCTTCCCCGGTCTTTGCGAGGGTGCAGACGTCGTCTTGGCCGAGGCATCGATACCCGGTGCCCGCGGTGACCACGAGTTCGCACATCATCTCACCGCAAGCGAAGCTGGCGAGATCGCACGAGCTGCGGGCGCCGACGAAGCTGCTCCTGACGCACCTGCGGCCGGAACTGGATCACAGGAGATCACGTGACGATGCCGTCCGTGCCTTCGGCGGGCCGGTGGCGCTTGCCTCACCGGGTGATGTCTACGAGATATAACGAGAGGTTGAGATGAGAGAACATCGCAAGGCAGATGAGCTGCGCCCAGTGCAGCTGCATCGAGGCTTCACGGAAATGACTCCGGGCTCGGTGCTGGTCGAGATGGGAAGAACCCGAGTGTTGTGCACGGTTTCGATCGAGCAGGACGTGCCGCCGTGGATGCGCGGCACCGGCAAGGGCTGGGTCACCGCGGAATATTCGATGTTGCCTGGCTCGACCAGAGAGCGGGTGTCCCGCAAGGCGATCAGCGGTGGGCGAACCAAGGAGATCCAGCGTCTCATTGGAAGGTCGCTGCGAGCCGCCGTTGACGAGACCGCGATGGGCGAGATCATGGCTCGTGTTGACTGCGATGTATTGCAGGCGGACGGGGGGACCCGCACCGCATCGATAACCGGTGCGTGGGTGGCGCTGGCAGACGCCTTCGATCACCTCGTGTCGACCGGTGTCATCGAGAAGTCGCCGGTGGTCAGGCACGTTGCCGCAGTGTCGGTTGGTGTCGTAGAAGGCGACGTGCTGCTCGACCTCGAGTACTCAGAGGACGTTGCCGCGGACACCGACTGCAATGTGGTCATGACCGGAGACGGCGGATTCGTCGAGGTGCAGGGGACTGCCGAGGGCGCCCCATTCAATAGAGCCGAGCTGGACGAGATGCTGAACCTGGCCGCAAAGGGGATCTCCGAGTTGGTGGAGCGGCAACGAGCGGTGCGAGCCTGATGCAATTGCGGCACGTTGTCATCGCATCGAAGAATCCGCACAAGATTGCTGAGATCCGACACGTGCTGGAGGAGACCGGGCTCGACTTCACCTTGATCGATGACGTCGATTGGCCGGATGTCGCAGAGACGGAGACGACGCTCGAAGGCAACGCGTTGCTCAAGGCCCGCGAGGTACGCGCTCACACCGGCTACGCGGTCATTGCGGATGACACCGGTCTCGAGGTCGATGCGCTCAACGGTGCCCCCGGGGTCCGGTCGGCTCGCTATGCGGGGGCAGATGGCTCATATGAGAGGAACGTCACCAAGTTGCTCGCAGACATGGAGGACGTCACCGACCGGACGGCACGCTTTCGTACCGTGATGGCGATGATCGACGAGGCCGGCGAAGAGGTCGTTGTCGAAGGCATCATGGAAGGTGAGATCACCCGGGAGCGCCGCGGGACCAACGGTTTCGGTTACGACCCCGTATTCCTGGTTGGCGATCAGACCTTCGCCGAGATGCCCACGGCTGAGAAGAACGCTATCTCGCATCGTGCTCGTGCCCTGCGGGCGCTCGCTGCTCTGATCTCCGAGCGGCGGTGAGCTGTCGGGAGTTTGCCTTCGGCCGGGGCCTTATCGGTCTCTTGATCGATTCTGTGGATTCCGGCCTGAATCGATGACATAGACGGGAACGTGGCGGTGGGGGGCCCGTTTTGTGGCAAATCCATCCATGGTGGAGCAGATTCCCTCATGATTCCTGCCCTGCCGCCGACAGAATTCAGTACGGCGGTCGGATCGGCAAGCGCCGGCCGGGACCAAGGACGATTGCAATGACGTTGCTAGCAGTCAAGCCACAGTTGCCACAGCCGGACATTGGAGCAGTGCTCGATGTACTGGCACACAAACAACCGGTCGAGTTTCATTGCGATGCCTCACCGGTAGACCCGGATCCCTTCGAAGTAGAGAGTCGTACCGAGCTCGAACAACGACTCGAGACCCGGTTTCCGTTCCGTGCTCAGATGTTCCCTGTGAGGGATCCGGCTCGCGCGGCGGTTGGGATCTCCCTGATTGGCGGTCCGCCCATTTACGGAGAAGGCGACTCGTTGGACAACGCGCTCGCCAGCTTCCTCAACGCTGCGCTTGTCTATGTAGGCGAATGGGAGAGGACCCTACGCTTCGGGGTTGAGCACCAGAAATACTGGGGCTGGGTGTACCGGCTCATGCTTGCAGGAGACGACGAGCACATCCTGGCGACGTTGCTCGACCGGCCGATCGATTAGGTCCACAGTCTGGTCTATCCCGATCTCGACCCGCCACGCTCGACGTCCCCGAGATAGCCGGCCTCGTGCCCTTCGAGTCGTCCTAGTTATGCTTGCGCAGACTCCGAGGAGATAGTTGGTGGACGACAAAGCGGGCTGGTGGCTCATCGTGGGTGGTGGTCTGATTGCCGCCGGGTCATTCTTGCCGTGGATCTCCGCCGCGACAGTTTTCGGCACGATCACCCAATCCGGCATGGATGGCGACGGGATGTTCACGTTCGCAGCAGGCGTCGCAATGGGCATTGTCGGAGGGCTGCTGCTGAGTGGAAATCGGACTTCCCGGTTTGCCAGAGTTGTTGTCTGGAGTGCGATCGTCCTGACAACGCTGGTCTGGATCGTTGACTTTCAGGACATCAGGAACAAGATCGAGTTGGTCGACTCCGCATTTGCCTCCGGCAGCGTCGGCTACGGGATATGGCTCATCGCTGTGGGTGCGGTGGTTTCCGTCGCCGGTGCCGCCAACCTACCGACCGCGCGCGGCCGAGCTGAACCGGCCGAGCCGCTCTGAGCCGAGCCGGTGAATCAGGTGGTGCGGGCGAAGGGACTCGAACCCCCACGGGCATTGCCCACCAGGACCTAAACCTGGCGCGTCTTCCATTTCCGCCACGCCCGCGAAATGTCGCCTCCACCCGTCCGTGTGCGGCGGAGGCGAATGTGGTGGGTCGCCAGGGAATCGAACCCTGAACCTACGGATTAAGAGTCCGGTGCTCTGCCTGATTGAGCTAGCGACCCGGAGCGATGTTAGCAACGCTACGAACCCATACCGTCTGCAATCCCGCGTCTGGCGTCGGAAACCGGAATATCGTCCGATCTCCGACGCCAGAGCAATCTCTACTCGACCAGACGGAGCATGCCGGGGAGGTCCATGCGACGCATCCTCCTTGCGGTGAAGATCGGTGCGACGGCTACCGCCATCACTCCGAGGACGACAGCGGTGATTACCGTCGCCGTTCGCAGTGTCACCGTGAAGCCGATGTCGGGGAACGTCGAGGAGAAGAGCGCCCGGTTCATCCACTCGAGTGCGCCGATTCCCCCGATCACTCCCAGGACGGTCGCGACGATGCCAATGATCACACTCTCCGTTATCGCCATTCTCAGTGCGGTGCGCACTCGGACCCCGAAAGCAAACAGCGTTGCGTGCTCCCGCGAGCGGGCATCGAGGTTGATGCTGGCGGTGAGGAACGCGATAAGCATCGTCAGGATGATCACGGGGACGACGAAAGCGTTGATGACGCTTGTGAATGTCTCCAGCTGGGTGCGGATGCTCTCTGTCGTCGACTGAACGTCCTGAACCGACGCCACACCGGGGATGGAGAACAGCTCCCTCTGGATGTCGATATCGGCGACGCCCGCCGCGGGAACCACCTGAACTACGTTTGTGATCCCCTCGAGCCCCATCAGGTCGGCGTGTGAGGCATCGAGGTAGGTGAAGTTCCTAACCGGGTAAGGATGGATGGCAAGGACGGGGAACTCGGTCTCGACAAAGGCGAAGCTGGCGGGGCCCGTACGCTTTGGATGGCGCAGCGTGACTGTGTCGCCCACTGCGACGCCGAGGTCACGAGCCGCCTCCTTGGCCAGCACCAAGCCCGGCTCGTCCGTCACGGCACCCTCAACGATCGAGGGATGCCACAGCTCGCTATCGAAGTCGATGATCTCGACGATGGCCAGGAAGCTCGTATCGCCCGCCGATAGATCACCTGCGAGACGCAGGGTCGGTTCGGCCGCTCCGACGGTGTCTGCAGCGGCGATGGCGGTCACGTTGGTCGCGTCGGTCGGCTCGAAGCTCATGAGACTGACGACCATACGATCCGGCGTGGCACCGATCGCCTCCTTCTCTGCAACGTCGACCGTACGGAAGATCGAGTCGATGAGGCCGAGGAAGGCGACCGCAACCGTGATTGCCAGAGCGATGGAGATCGTTGTGAACGCTGACCGCCACGGCGAGCGCCGCAGGTTGTGAAACGGCATGCGGGTGAACGTCGTGCCGTGTGAATGTGCCTTGCGCGAACGTCTGCCTACCGGCACCGCCTTGTGGTAGAGCGGGCGAATGGCATCGATGGGACGGACGGCGATGGCTTGCCGGATCGGGACCAGCGTGGCCAGGAATGGGACCAGGAACCCGATCAGCGCCACCCAGGCATACAAGCCGAACTGGAACGAAGTGTCCCACACCGGCAGCGGGACGACTTCCTCGAGGATCGGCTTCATCGACTGGGCGATCCACCACCCAACACCCACGCCGAACACAACACCGAGCAGTGCGATCTGGGCGCTGACGAGGAGCGGCCGAATGGCAATCTGCCGGCGGGGTGCGCCAAGCGCCATTGCTATCCCGATCTCGCGTCGCTGCTGCTGGGTGAGCCGGTGGATCATGATGTAGGCAGCGATCACGGCCCCGATGAAGAGCAGCAGTGCCAGCGCATTGAACATCTTCTGATCGTTTTCGACGTCGTTGGTCAGTGCCAGGTAGGCCGAATTGTCATCGCGCGTTGAGACGGAAACACCGATCCCGGCATCGGTCATCGCGTTGTCTATCTCGTTCACAACGGTTGTGCGGTCGGCGCCTTCTCGCAGAGTGATGACCAAGTCATTCACGCTATCGCCGGAACCTGAGAGTGCCTGAGCCGTCTCCAGCGTCGTGTGCACGCCGGCAAAGTTCGCCTCGGAGAGGAAAGCCTCACCCTCTGGGGACACGGCGAAGTATTCAGGTGTCGTTGCCTGAGCGACATAGTCGACCGTGGTACCGCCGGCTAGCGTGATCGAGCCGGTGTCTGCCAGGTCGGAGTTCTGCGCAAACAGGCGATCGAGCATGACGGTCGGCTGCCCCGCGTCGGATTGATCGAGCATTCGGCCCGTGAATGCGTGGTACCCGGCGACGCTAGGGCCGCCCTCATCGAAATTGGTTCCGATGAGCTGTCCACGCACGAGTATCTCACCATCGGGTCCGACGGCGTCGACCTGAGTGGGGAGAACGAGTCGTTCCTCGGCGCCGCTGATCCAGCCGCTGTGGGGGAGGGAGTCGAGGACTGCGTCCAGCGATCCGGTGGGTGTGTAGACGCCCGCAGGAAGGCTGACTCGCACGTCGTACATGGCCAGCGCTGAGAAGTTGGTGTCGTAGGAGTTGCGGCGCCAGTTGGCGTTGCTGCTCAGGCCCGCATACGCACCTGTCCCAATGGCGATGACCAGGGCGATGGCGAGGACCTTGGCCCAGTGGGCGCGGAGGTCGCGCCAGGACCAACGCAACATCAATGCGGTGTTCTTCATGAGGACCTCCTTACCAGTGCAGGTCGGCGACGTCGGCCTTGCCGCCTTGCGGTGGGCCGTCGCTGACGATTCGTCCGCTGCTCAACTCGACGACCCGGTCTGCGATTCGGGAGATCTCACGGTTGTGGGTCACGACGAGGACGGCGCGTCCGGTACCCGCCTGCTGCTGGAGCAGGTCGAGGATCTGGATGCCGGTATGGAAGTCGAGCTCACCGGTCGGTTCGTCGGCCAGGATCACGGGATTGTCCGTGGCGAGGGCGCGGGCGATGGCCACACGCTGTTGTTCACCACCGGAGAGCTCGTGGGGGAAGCGATCCAGCATGTCGCCGAGGCCGACACTCTCGAGCACTGCTTGTGGGTCGCGGTCGGACCTTGCGGCGTCGACGCCGAATTGCACATTCTCTTCCGCGGTCAGTCCGGGGAACAGATTGAACGACTGGAAGATGAAGCTCACCGACGACCGGCGGAAATCGAATAGCTCCTTGCGTGAGGCTGCTGAGATATCGATCCCGTTGACCTGCACCCGTCCTTCGGTTGCCGTATCGAGGGCGCCGACGATGTTCAACAGTGTCGTCTTTCCGCTTCCGGAAGGGCCGAGGACGACGACGAACTCTCCCGGGGCGACGAATAACTCGACGTCCTGCAGGGCTGCCACGCTGACGGGGCCAGTGCCGTATCGCTTGGTTACGTCTTTCAGCTCGATGATCATGTGCGATCACCTCTCCTTTGGAGAAGTGGCCACCCGCCCCGCCTTCTGGTCGGCTAGAAACCGTTCCTGGAGCTTGGGTATCTCACGGGCGTACCAGTGGTATATGTCATGGACGTCTTGGAGGTAGGGGACCGCGTGCTCGCGGTCGTCAAACTCGTTGAGAGCTTCTGTGAACAAGTCTTCGATGGCGATCAGCCGCTGTAATCCCAGCCACAACACGTTGACGATCGCCCCTCGGCGTGGCGCGAAGTAATCCCGACGCTCGCCGCGAACGTTGACACGCTCAATCAAGCCCAGCTGGAGGAGCGAACGGGTGGCGCCGCTTATAGATCCGGCGCTGGCACCGAGAACCTGCTGGAGGTCGTTGGCCGACAGGTGTGCCTTGTCCGTCACGAGGAGGACGGCCCAGACTCTCCCGGCCATTCGCGTCAGCCCGCCGCTTTCGAAGAATTGTCCTATCTCTTCGGCAAACTGCAACTCGACTTCGGTCACGTCATCCGGCATTGCCACACTCCCAGGCTTGGCTACTCTCATAACTTTCAAAATATACTGAAAGTATTGAGATGTCAACCAGTAAGTCTGTTTTGGGCAATCGCACGGGCTGCACAGCGCTCCAACGTGCAACAATGGTGGCCGCAACGGGCTGTAGCGCAGTTTGGTAGCGCACCTGCTTTGGGAGCAGGGGGTCGCCGGTTCAAATCCGGCCAGCCCGACGAGGTGGGAGAAGTCCCCGCAGTGTTCGAGCCGAATCGTCGGCTCGAACCCGGCTACCGCAGGCTGGTTGCTTCTTGTTTGCCTCCGGGTTCTGTTTCGTGTTGGTTGTTGGGCGTGTTTGTTGTGGGTTGGTTGCGGGGTTGAGAGGTTCAAATCCGGCCAGCCCGACGAGGTGGGAGAAGTCCCCGCAGTGTTCGAGACAACGTCGCGCTGAAGCTTGAGGTCGAATCGGCCGATCTACCCAGCAGTCAATCAGGTTGGCGAAGCTGTATGAGTGAGCGCGAAGCACAGGAAGTACTCAGCTATCTCGCCGCGCTCGCTCCGGTGGGTAGGCGTGCCACCGATGTGGTCAGCCGGGAGTCGGAATTCGTGTGGCTAGGTGGCAGCCCCAACTACCCCTACGACCCCGATGCCGGCACTGTCGCCCGGTTGCAGAAGACAGATCGGTTGAAGCGCCTGCTCAGCCTCGATTCCCTGAGCCCTACCGAGGATCTGTTGCGTCTGGGGTGGCTTTTCCTGACGGGAACTGTCGAAGCCGAGCAAGAGAGCACCGATATTGCCTCCCGCTGTTGTCGGTCCCGGTCAAGTTGCGGAACTTCCTGACGTGGTACCAGCTGTCCTACGAGGGCACCATGGAGATGCCGGACGACTTGTTCGATTGGGAGACGAGACTCGAACTCGAGGCGTCGGTCCATGCCTACGGTGAGGGGGTTCCGACGGACGGGGACGATGTAGCCAAACGCTTTCCACGGTTGGCAGGTTGGGTTGAGGGTGCGCTCGCAGCGACAGACCTGCCACGGGCCGTCTTGCGGGGAGGCAGCATCAACCCGCTCAAGATGCGGAGCCAGCCGGGTCTCAGCGTCGTCGCCGGTTCGGCGATCTACACCAGTCGAGACGTGGTGACTCCGAACTCCGCTGGCGTGCTAGCGACCTGGGCACACAAGCCGGTGACCGAAACCGCTCTTTGGTCGGTCTATCGGTCCGACTCGACGATCCGAATCGGTGCATGACACAGGCGTGGTTGTGTCTTCTCCGCTCCCACTGAACAGGGCCCAGCGGGAAGGTCTCGAACGGACGAGACGGGAGCCGATCACGGTCGTATCGGGTCCGCCGGGGACCGGCAAGAGCCATCTTGTTGCCGCCGTCGCTATCGACCAGATCGCCAGGGGTCAGAGTGTCCTCGTCGCCACCCAGTCTCAATATGCGACTTCCGTGATCGCAGACCTACTCGATCGGATACCCGGGCCCGCGGTTCGTGCGCTTCGGCAACAGGGACGACCGGGAGTCGGTGGCCGCCGAGCTCGGAGACGGTCTGGCGCGCCCGCTGTCGTCCAGGAAAGAGGACGATCTCAGGGAGATCGTCGACTTCCTCAGCCGAGGAGCTGGCCCGAATCATCGGATGGATCGCCAGGCTGACTCGAACGCGAGGTTGCATTCACCAATGGATTGCGCCGGCGGGCCGTGGCGCGGCTTGCGGCCGTCGAAACTCCCGGCGTACTCGATGAGGGTTTCGATCTCGATAAGGCGGAGAACTTGGTGCGACGTGCCCGTGAGGGCATTCCCGGTGCTGCGATCTTGGGCAAGAGCGAGAGCCGCGGCCGAAGTTGCGTCCATCTGGTGCGATGCGAGTCGAGCATGACGCTGGACGACATCGAGTGCCGGGATGGATCTCGCCCGCGCCGAGCGGGACGTGAGACGGGGCCTGGCTGAGGGTGGTCTGTCGCTCAGCGACGCCTGGGCTGCGCTATGAGCGCGCCGACTCCGAGCATCGAGAGTCGTCGGGAGACTGATCGAGGCGGAGAGACGATCGCGTGAGAACAGCCAGCGCCGATCGACCCGCGCTGTGGCGACGCTTGCCTCCGCATTGCGTGCGGGCGAGCACGGCGACGCCAGCTGCTCCAGGAGCTCGCGGCCGAGGACTTTCCTCGATGTTCTTCCTCTCTGGCTGGGAACGCTGACGGAGATCGACGACACCTTCCGGTTGTCCCCGGCGCATTCGATCTCGTCATCTTCGACGAGGCATCGCAGATAGATCAGATGCGGGCTGCTCCCGCCCTGGCGCGTGCCAAGCGGGCGCTGATCGTGGGGGACCCGAGACAGCTTCGCCACGTCTCGTTCGTATCGGATGACTCGATGCAGCCAGGCAGCGGAAGCTGCTCATCTCGATTCGGCGTTGGCGCGGTTGCTCGACGTGCGGCGCAACAGCCTCTTCGACGTCGGTGCATCGGCCAGCCAGGTCACCTGGCTCGATGAGCATTTCCGATCGGCTCCGCACATCATCGAGTTCTCCGACCGTGCCTTCTACGGCGGAAACCTCCGTCTGATGACACAACACCCGCGCAACGAGTCAAAGGACGCCATCGAAACGGTCCTAGTGCACGGCACCAGAGACCGGAAGGGCGTCAATCTGGCCGAGGTCGAGAGGTCATGCGGCAGATCGCCCGCTACGCCGATGCGGGATCAGCGTCGATCGGCGTGGTCAGCCCATTCCGAGCCCAGGCGGATGCGATCGAGGAGGCAATCCTGGCGGCGTACGGGCCCGAGGACATCGAACGACTCGGGCTACGCGCCGGAACCGTCCATGCTTTCCAGGGCAGCGAACGTGACGTGATCATCGCGTCACTGACAATCGACACAGATGTAAACGGGGGCTCGCTCAGCTTCCTGCAGGACCCGAATCTGTTCAACGTGCTCGTCACCAGGGCAAAACGCGAGATGGTGGTGGTCACGTCGGTCGACCAGGAGAGCCTCCCCGGAGGATTGCTTGCCGATTACCTTCGTTACGCCGACCACCCTCCGCACGGTGCCACGAGTGGGGCGTCCGGCAACCGAATGGGCGCAGAACCTCCAGCGAGGAGCTGGAGGCATACGGTGTCCCCGTCGTTGCCTCCTACCCGGTTGCCGGATGGTCCGTGAACCTGGCAGTCGGGGAGGCAGCCAGATGCGATCGGGGTCGAGACGGACGTGCATCCTGACGGGCCCGAGGCCCACATCGAACAACACCTGGCGCTTGCGCCGGGCCGGGTGGGAGATGGCGGACGCGTTCCAGAGCAGATGGCTCACCGACGCCGCTGGTGCGGCCGAGATGCTGTCGAAGCAGCTGCTGCGACACTCGTCTGCCCGTAGTGACCCCGTAGCTCCGGCCCTCAGCCGACCCGCCACACCCGCCACAGCGCCGACGGGTCCTCGAGCGGATTCCCGTGAACCAGGAAGAAATCCGCCGGTCCGCCAACGGTGATTCGACCCGCGGTTGGCTCTCCCAGCAAGTCACCGCCGACCCAGGTGGCCGCGGCCAGTGCCTGCCACGGCTCCATCCCGGCCTCGACCAGACACTCCACCTCCCAGGCCAGCTGATTGGCCCGGAGTGAACCACCCCCAAAATCGGTGCCGGCCGCCATCTTGACACCCGCCTGCCGACGCCAGTCCGACGCTGTGGAACGCCCGCTCTTTGCGCTCGGCCAGCGCTGCCTGCCCTCATCAGAGGCGAACCGTTCGATGGTGGTCGTCGAGGAGAAGGTCATCCAGGAGGCGATCACACCGAGCGTTGGCACCAGGTAGGTGCCGCGCCGGCGCCATCTCCGCGGACGAGGTCGCCGTCGAGCGCGGTCCCGTGCTCGATGCAGTGGACTCCACCGGCCACACCGGCACGAGCCCCCGGCAATACCGTGGCGTGGGCGGTGACGGCGAGACCGTGTTCCTCGGCGGCCGCGACCGCACGCGCCACCTCGCCGGCGGTCCACGGAGACGTGTCTCGGTCCGGTCCGTCCAGATAGAGCTTGATCAAATCGGCGCCGTCGCGGGCCTGCTGATGCACCGCGGCTACCAACTCGTCGGGGTCGGCGGCTTCGATGTCGATCGTGGACGGCAACAGGCCTGCCTTGGAAATCCACGTCCCCGCAGCCCGCACATACGGGCGATCGTGTCTCCCTGCCCACGAGTCCCGCACCCTGAGCGCCAGAGCAGCGCCGTCCCTCGGAGGGGAACCGACATCCCGGAACCAGCGGGTTCCGGCACGGTGGGCAATGTCGCCGTTGTGCTCGGCGGCCGCCAGTAGCTCGTCGGTGTCGTCGTCGATGCGGGCGATCCAGTGGGACCCGCCCGGTAGAACCGTGTGGCTGTGTGCATCGACCATCCCCGGTACCAGGGTGGCCCCGCCGGCATCGACAACTGGGTCGAGCCGGCTGGAGCTGCGGCTTCGTCATCATGGCCGATCCAGGCGATGTGATCGTCTCGGACCAAGATCGACTGTTCGAGAACCAGGTCTGGCCCGGTACCGTCAGCGATGGCTGCGTTGCGATAGAGAAAGTCCATGAGGTTGAGTCTATGAAGCCGATGCCCGCATTGTCAGGCGCCTTCGGTGACGTCGATAGACTCGCCTCCCATGGCATGGAATATCCCGAACAAACCGAGCCTCGAAGGTCTCGAGCACAAGTGGGACCAGACTTGGGAGAACGACGGAACCTATCGCTTCGATCGTTCGAAGACCCGTCGCCGAGATCTACTCGATTGACACCCCGCCCCCGACGGTGTCCGGGTCGCTTCACATGGGCTCCGTCTTCGGGTATGTGCAGACCGACGCACACGCCCGCTACCGGCGCATGGCAGGCAAGGAAGTGTTCTACCCGATGGGGTGGGACGACAACGGGCTGCCGACCGGAGCGCCGGGTGCAGAACTACTACGGCGTGCTCTGCGACCCTTCGCTCCGTTACGACCCGGATTTCGACCCGCCCGCAACTGCTTTCGACCCGCCGGTTCACATCAGCCGCCGCAACTTCGTCGAGCTCTGCCACCTGCTCACCAGCGAGGACGAGAAGGTCTTCGAGCGCCTCTGGCGCGTGCTCGGGCTATCCGTCGATTGGGCCCAGACATACGCCACGATCGACGACCACAGCCAGCGGACTTCCCAGCGCGCCTTCCTCCGCAACCTGGAACGGGGCGAGGCATACGCCAGGGAGGCGCCGGTCCTGTGGGATGTCGACTTCAGGTCGGCCGTTGCGCAAGCCGAGCTCGAAGACCGTGAAGACCAGGGGATGTATCACAAGATCGCTTTTTCGGTCGATGGTTCGCCGCTGTTCGTCGACACCACCCGTCCGGAATTGCTCTGCTCATGTGTCGCGCTCGTCGCCCACCCGGATGACGAGAGGTACAAGCATCTGCTCGGGGCGAACTGCGACCACGCCACTGTTCGGGCTGGCGGTCCCGATAGTCGGGCACGAGCTCGCCGAACCGGAAAAGGGAACCGGCGTCGCCATGGTCTGCACGTTCGGCGACACCACCGACGTGGTTTGGTGGAGGGAGCTGCACCTGCCGACCCGCACGGTCATCCAGCGCGATGGGAGATTCCAGACCGAGACCCCCGAGTGGCTCGAGGAGGCTGGAGCCGCGGCATACGAGTTGATAGCCGAGCTCTATCCCAAGCAAGCGAGGCGGAAGATCGCCGAGCTACTCGCCGAGGCGGGAGAGATGGAAGGCGAGCCTCGCCCCATCACCCATGCGGTCAAGTATTACGAGAAGGGGGAGCGGCCGCTCGAGATCGTCTCCAGCCGCCAGTGGTACATCCGCAACGGCGGAATCGACCAGGAGTTACGGGCCGAATTGCTGAGGCGAGGGGACGAGCTGCGGTGGGTACCGGAGTTCATGGGAGTGCGCTTCCGGCATTGGGTGGAAGGCCTCAACAGCGACTGGCTCATTTCCAGGCAGCGGTTCTTTGGAGTCCCGATGCCTCTCTGGTACCCGCTGGAGGCGGACGGCACCGTTGCCTACGACCAGCCGCATCGTTCCGAACGACGATCAACTTCCCGTCGATCCAACTACCGACACTCCTCCGGGATACGACGAATCGCAGCGGAACGAACCAGGCGGTTTCGTCGCGGACCCCGATGTGATGGACACATGGGCAACGTCGTCGTTGACGCCACAGATCGCCGGACATTGGGACGACGACCCCGATCTCTGGTCGCGATTGTTCCCGATGGACTTGCGCCCGCAGGGCCCTGAGATCATCCGGACCTGGCTGTTCGCCACGGTGACCCGTGCCCACCAGGAGCACGGGGCTCTGCCCTGGCATACCGCAACGATCAACGGGTGGATCCTGGACCCGGATCGCAAGAAGATGTCCAAGTCAAAGGACAACGTGGTCACGCCGATGCCGCTCGTGGAGCAGTACGGTGCAGAAGCGATCCGCTATTGGGCATGCAACGCCAGACCGGGCGTGGACACCGCTCTCGACGTTGGCGTTATGAAGATCGGCCGTAGGCTCGCCATCAAGCTACTCAACGCGTCCCGATTCGTGCTCGGATTCGGTGACCTCGCCGGGCCGGACCGCATCGACGAGCCGGTCGATCGATCGCTGCTTGCTCACCTCGTCGACACCGTCGAGGACGCCACCGCGGCGTTCGAGGACTACGACTACGCCAGGGCGCTCGAGGTCACCGAGCGGTCGTTCTGGTCGTGGACCGACGACTATCTGGAGCTGGTCAAGTCCCGCGCCTACGGACAAGTGCCGGGCGCCACATCCGCACACGCCACCTTGCAACTAGCGCTTGGTGTCTACTTGCGCCTGTTTGCACCCTTCCTCCCGTTCGTCACCGAAGAAGTGTGGAGCTGGTGGCAGGTGGGCTCCGTGCATCGAGCCCCATGGCCGTCTCATGACGAGATCGGCGGGCACGCCGGAGACCCCAGGGTTCTCGATCTTGCAAGCCACGTGCTGGGGTCCGTGCGCAGGGTGAAATCCGAAGCGAAAGCATCGATGCGAACATCGGTGGAGTCTCTGACGGTCACCGCAAGCGGCGAGGAGAGGAGCTTGCTCGAGAAGGCGGAAAGCGATCTCCTGGCTGCCGCCGTTGCCGCAAGCATCGACTACGTAGACGGGGAGCTCGGCGTCATGGCGACGCTCGGCTGATACGGCCGGGTGGCTCGAGCCCACAGCATCAGCGCCAGCGCCGCGCTCAGATGCCATACCGCATGGCCCTGCAATATCGACCCGGGGTCGCAGAGTGGCCCGCCGGTTCGCGACAAGGCATCGACCACGCCGCCGGCGAGCAGCACGAGCGCGGCAGGTGTGAGGCGAATCGTGGGTGTGGTGCGATTGCGCACCAAGAGGATCACCGTGAGGACGGCGATGAACCCGGTGGCCGGCCTGGCCAGGCCCGGAAACAGCGCAAACCCGAGACCGACTACGCCGATCGCTGTCAGAAGAACTGTCGTCCTCCGCTCCAGCGCCAATCCCAGCAACAGGGCGGCCAGAGACACGTCGTGGGCCCAGTGTCCCCATGACGGCATCGGTCCATGAAATAGGAATGACCCGAGCCCGGTCCCGCAGGCGAGCAATCCGATCAGCGGTCGGCGTCGCACCAGCATCAGCCCGACAGCGACGAAGGCGAGTGAGCTGATCGCATTGACCGGTTGCCCCCAGAAACCGTTTCCGATCAGCTCACAATCGCTCGCGGCAGGCATAGGGACACGATATCCGACATCTGACTGAACCCGCCCGTGCGTTGCCCCGCTTTGGCCGATGGTGAGCAACGTGCTGTCGCGAGCAGCTCTGCAGTCAAGTGAGGGTCACCATGGTCGACACGGGTCTGAATCCGAGTAATCTCAGGGCCGCATTCTGCGGATGTAGCTCAGTGGTAGAGCCCCAGCCTTCCAAGCTGGTTACGCGGGTTCGACTCCCGTCATCCGCTCGAGTGGACGCCGGCGATAGCCACGAGGCTATCCTTCGGCGTCCTCGGTGTGCCCCCGTAGCTCAGGGGACAGAGCAGGAGCCTTCTAAGCTCTTGGTCGAGGGTTCGAATCCTTCCGGGGGCGCCGAGTACCGGCTCTGCTGGTACGAGGCAGCTTGGCGATCCGGTGAACCGGGTCGCCGGGAACTGCAGCGGAGAAATCCGCTCCATGGTGGCCGTAGCTCAGGTCGGCAGAGCACCTGGTTGTGGTCCAGGATGTCGCGGGTTCAAATCCCGTCGGCCACCCCAGTAGCCGTGGCCGGCGCTATCGGGAACGATGGTGCCGGCTCGGCCGTCTCTCAATCAACATCTGAGGAGCATCCGTGCAAACCGACATCAAAGAGGCGGGTCCGTTTGAGCGGATCCTCACGATTCGACTCGAAGAGCGAGAGCTCGAATCGGCCAAGAACAAGGCCGCTCGCAAACTCTCCAAGTCGATGAAGATCAAGGGTTTCCGCCCCGGTAAGGCTCCCCGATCGATCGTCGAGCGCATGGTTGGTGAAGCGGCACTCCGCAGCGAAGCGATCGACGACTCGCTGCCCGAGCTGGTTGGCCCTGCAATCGAAGAGGCCGAGCTGGAGCCGGCAACTGCACCACGAGTTGAAGCAGTCCGTGACGCCGAAGGCGGCGGGGTCGATGTCGATATCAAGGTCACTCTGTGGCCGGTGCTCGATGCCATACCGGATTTCAGCGGTCGCAAGATCACAATCGACTCTCCCGTGGTCACTGATGAGGAGATCAACTCGCAGATCGATCGGCTTCGTGATCAATATGCCGAGCTCGAGGACGTTGAGCGCCCCGCCGATGACGGGCGACTTCGTGATGATCAATATCTCCGCGTCAGTGGACGGCGAGAATATTCCCGAAGCCGCCGCGGACGACCTCCTCTACGAGGTTGGGTCACGTTCGTTCATCCCCGGCCTTGATGATCTGCTCGGGGGATCGCTCGGTCGGCGACATTCGTGAAGGCCCAGGCACCCTCCCTCCCGGTTTTGGAGGCGAGGAGCCCCGCGAAGCCACACTGAAGGTCTTGGTCAAGGGCGTACGGGCCAAGAAGCTGCCGGAGGTCACGGACGAATGGGTCTCTGATGTCTCTGAGTTCGATTCCGTCGACGACCTCACCGAGCGGATCAGGACCAACCTGAGGATCATGAAGCTCGACTCGGCAGACCGGGTCTTCCGCGACAGAGTTGCTCGACGAGATCTCGAGCGAGCTCGCCCTCGAGGTGCCCGAAGCACTCATCGATGCCGAGTTGGATGCCGCCTTCCACAACCTTGCGCATACGCTCGAGCAGCAGGGTCTCGACTTCGGCAATTATCTGCGGATCACAGGCCAGAGTGAACAGCAGTTCGTCGACGAGATGCGAGGCCGTTCGGAGCGGACGCTGCGAACCAGGATCCTCCTCGACAGCGTCGTTGCTATAGAGGGCATCGAAGTGGCCGACGAGGAATTGGACGAGGCGATCGACATCGATGGCAGAAGGCGTCAACCAGGATGCAGCAGCACTCAAGCAGTCATTGGTCACCAGTGGTCGGGTTGAGGTGCTCACCGGTGATATCCTGCGACGTAAGGCCCTCGAGCGAATCGTTGACTCAGCTGAGGCAATTGACGATGAGGGTGAGCACATCGACCTAAGGCCGCCTGAAGTCGTCGACGATACAGACGAAGATGCGGCCGAGGACGATGAACCGGAAACGGAAGAGGATTAGGAGAACCATGAGCTATCTGGTGCCGACCGTCGTCGAGAACACACCCTCGTGGGGAGCGTGCCTTCGACATCTACAGCCGCCTCCTCAAGGACCGCATCGTGTTCCTCGGTACGCCCATCGACGACGGTGTCGCCAACGTGATCATGGCCCAGCTGTTGCACCTCGAGGGCGAGGATCCCGACAAGGACATTTCGATCTACATCAACTCGCCGGGTGGGTCCACCTATGCGCTGATGGCCATCTACGACACGATGCAGTTCATCAAGGCCGACGTCGCCACTTATTGCATGGGTCTGGCGGCTTCGGCGGCAGCGGTGCTTCTCGCCGGAGGGGCCCACGGCAAGCGCTATGCATTGCCGCATTCCCGGGTGATGCTCCACCAGCCGCACATCTCGGGTTTGGCCGGCCAGGCCACCGACATCGAGATCCACGCTCGCGAGATCCTCAAGACCCGCGAGGAGATCAACGAGATCCTCGTGCAGCACACCGGCCAGGACATCGAGCGGGTCTCCGACGACACGGAACGGGACTACTGGATGAGCGCAGCCGAGTCGAAGGACTACGGGGTTGTTGACGAGGTGCTCTCACGGCGTACGCTAGAGGCAGTCGACGGGTAGGGAAGAGAGCAACACCTTGGCGAAGTACGAAGGCGGCGAACTCCTCAAATGCAGCTTCTGCGGCAAATCGCAGAAGCAGGTCCGCAAGCTCATCGCCGGTCCTGGTGTATACATCTGTGACGAATGCGTCGAGCTGTGCAACGAGATCATCGAGGAGGAGCTTGCCGACACCGAAGAGGTGAGCTTCGCCGAGCTTCCCAAGCCGAACGAGATCTTCGAGTTCCTCGACGGCTACGTCGTCGGGCAGGACAAGGCCAAGAGGGTTCTCTCCGTTGCCGTCTACAACCACTACAAGCGGGTTCGCGCCGGGCAGAAGGCCAAGGACGAGGATGTCGAGCTGCAGAAGTCGAACATCCTCATGGTCGGCCCGACCGGTGTTGGCAAGACGCTGCTGGCCCAGACGCTGGCACGCCGTCTCAATGTTCCCTTTGCCATTGCAGACGCCACGGCGCTGACCGAGGCCGGCTACGTCGGTGAGGATGTCGAGAACATCCTGCTCAAGTTGATCCAGGCGGCGGATTTCGACATCAAGCGAGCCGAGACCGGCATCATCTACCTCGACGAGATCGACAAGATCGCCCGGAAGGCGGAGAACCCGTCGATAACGCGTGACGTTTCCGGTGAGGGTGTCCAGCAGGCGCTGCTCAAGATCCTCGAAGGCACTATTGCCTCCGTGCCGCCGCAGGGTGGCCGGAAGCACCCGCACCAGGAGTTCCTGCAGATCGACACCACCAACATGCTGTTCATCTGCGGTGGCGCCTTTGCGGGCCTCGAAGAGGTCATCCGCAAGCGCGTCGGCAAGAATTCCGTTGGGTTCGGCGCCGAGGTTCGGTCACTGGACAAGCGGTCAGACACCGAGATCTTCGCCGAGGTGATGCCGGAGGATCTCATTGCATTCGGTCTCATCCCGGAGTTCATTGGTCGTTTGCCTGTGGTGACCACGGTGGAGGATCTCGATCTCGCCGCTCTGGTCAGGGTGCTTCAGGAGCCCAAGAACGCGCTGACCCGCCAGTACATCAAGTTCTTCGAGATGGACGGTGTCGAGCTGGTGGTGACAGACGCCGCACTCAAGGCGATCGCCGAGCAGGCCGTCACCCGTGGTACCGGAGCACGTGGGTTGCGGGCCATCATGGAGGAAGTGCTCCTCGACACGATGTATGAGCTGCCTTCCCGCACCGACATCGCCCGTGTCGTGATCGACGAAGACGTCGTCAGACAGCGGGTCAATCCCACCCTGATCCCCGTCCAGGATCTCGGCAACGCCGAGGCGAGAGAGCGCTCCGCCTAGATTCCGCTGATCCTCCGGTCGTGCACACACCGAGCTGGTCGACTACGGCGATGTTCACTTCTCCGCTCTCTCGTCCGGAGACCCTCCGCTGGAGGATCCGGGTCGTTTCCTCTCCGCTTGGGAGCGGATGCAGATGGCGGCGTGGCGGTCCAGGTTCCGGTGACGCAGGAGCGGTGAACGCTACGAGCGGTGTTTCCTCTCCCTTGAGGAGAGGCATGCCGAGCGAGGCGAAGGCAGGTGAGGGCCATGCTGATGCAGAGGTTTCTGGTCGTTCGGTCTCCATGCTGATTGCGCTTCTCGATCTGGCTGCTTGGTGCCTGGATCGATTTGCCGAGGGAGTTGCAATGGAGGCCTCCATGCTGATTGAGCTTTGCTCAATCAGCCCTTGACCAGCTTTCCCGCCTTCCAGATGTGGGTGACGCGGTCGGCATCACCCCAGACGCTGATGTCGTCGATCGGGTTGACGTCGAAGGCGATCACGTCGGCGTCGTAGTCCTCACGAGCTGGCCCGACCTGGGTGCCTGCGGTCCCAAGGTGAGCGGCCCGGTGGCGGTAGCGGCCTCGATGGCCTCGAGCGGAGTCAGGCCGGCGTCGATCAGGTACTTCACCTCGAGAGAGTTCTGCCCATACATCGGCCCGCTCACGAAGATGTCGGTGCCCATGGCGATCTTGACCCCGGCAGAAACGGCGATCTTCATTGCCATCTCGTGGCGATCGGCGATGGCGACACCTTTCTTGTAGGCGTATGCGGGGAGCGTGGCTTCCATGCCCAGCAGGGCGGCGACTACGAAGCGGGTCGGGACGAGGATGGCACCCTGGTCGATCATCATCTCGGCGCTTTCCTCGGTGAGATAGGACCCGTGCTCGATCG
This sequence comes from uncultured bacterium, assembly GCA_963844835.1. Taxonomy (GTDB): domain Bacteria; phylum Actinomycetota; class Acidimicrobiia; order Spongiisociales; family UBA5794; genus JAAETI01. Next base: position 127,694 of record CAWJPT010000001.1, read on the forward strand.
TCTGCACCCCTGCCTTCAGGGCAGCGACTATCCCAGGCTCACCGTGACAGTGGGCGCCCACGTAACGCTCGGCGCGGCTCGCTTCCTCAACGATGGCGACCAGCTCTTCGTGGGAGAACTGCTGATGGATCGGATGATCAATCTCGCTCATCACCCCGCCAGAGGCACAGATCTTGACCACGGAAGCACCCATGCGGAGCTGTTTGCGCACCGCCCGGAGCACGCCGGAAACACCATCGGCGAGCTCACTGAAGATGAACCCGCGCCCAGCCATGCCGAGCACGAAGTCGAGTGGGAGACCGTGGATGTCGGCATGTCCGCCGGTGGGTGAGAGGATCGAGCCGGCCGGGTAGATCGTGGGGCCGGGGATCGTCCCTTCGTCGATGACGGGCTTCATGGCGATGCCGAGCCCTCCCATCTCCCTGACGCTGGTGATCCCGGCGTTGAGAGTGGCGGCCGCATCGGCAGTTGCCCGGGCCATGAGCGTCCCCGAATGTGCTGTGGCCATGTGCTCGAGATTGGGAATCGCTGATCCGACGAAGTGCCCATGCGCCTCCCACATGCCCGGCATCACCGCAGGCACCGTGTACATCTCATCGTTGGGAGCGGCAGGGGGAGCAGCGGCCGTTGAGCCGGCGTACGAGATCTTGCCACCTTCGAGGATCACGGTCCCGTCGACGATGGGTTCTCCCTTGCCCGGGATGAGTGTGGTCGCCGTGATCCTTACCGCCATTGCGTCTCCTTTGTGTGTATACCCGAATCTAATCCGCTCGCGCAGACGGCGATCGTCATGCTGTCGATCGTGTAACTAGTCATGTTGAGCAACCACGCTTTGTGTCTATATCGCTACGGAGAGTGGCGGTAGGTTGCAGGTGTAGGTCGGAAGGCCTACTCCGCAGACGGCGGGCCAGGTGCATACCACTTTGAAATTCGCAAGCAGGGGGAATGCTTGGGGGGTGCGAGGTGGGAAGGCAGTATCGCAGTGAACCCGGGACCAGCGCCCCGGGTTCTCTGCGTTATCATGCGCGATCCCCGTCAATGGTCCCCGATTCTGATTGAGGAGCGATGGAAGCTGCCTACGACCCACACGCTGTCGAGTCCCGCTGGTATCAGGTGTGGGAGGACGCCGGGGTATTCAAGCCGGAGATCAACCCCGGAGGCGAGCCATTCTCCATCGTGATCCCGCCACCGAACGTGACCGGGGTGCTTCACATCGGCCACGCGCTCAACATGTCGATCCAGGACGTGATCATCCGCCGCAAGCGGATGCAGGGGTACGCCGCTCTCTGGCTGCCCGGTAGTGACCATGCCGGGATCGCCACGCAGAACGTAGTCGAGCGTGAGCTTGCCAAGGAAGGGCTCACCCGTCACGACCTAGGTCGTGAGAGGTTCATCGAGCGTGTCTGGGCATGGAAGGCCGAGCACGGCGACCGGATCAAGCAGCAGGTCCGTCGTCTCGGTTTCTCCACAGACTGGAGCCGGGAGCGCTTCACCCTCGACGACGGGCTCAGCGACGCGGTGCAGAAGGTGTTCGTGGATCTCTACGACGAGGGGCTCATCTACCGCGGGGAGCGCATCATCAACTGGTGTCCCCGCTGCCACACCGCTCTCTCCGAGATCGAGGTAGAGCACGAGGAGGAGGCCGGGGAGCTGACCCACATCCGCTACCCCTTCAGCGACGGCAGCGGATCGGTCGTGGTTGCGACCACTCGCCCTGAGACGATGCTGGGGGATACCGCGGTTGCCGTCCATCCGGACGACGATCGCTACCGGGATGTGATCGGCAAGACGGTGACACTTCCGCTGGTCGGCAGGGAGATCCCGATCGTGGCCGACGAGGGCGTCGACCTCGAGTTCGGTACCGGTGCCGTCAAGGTGACGCCGGCGCACGATCCTCTCGACTTCGAGATCTCGCAGCGGCATGACCTGCCGGCGATCAAGGTCATCGACACGGAAGCCAACATCACCGAGGCGGGTGGCGAATTCTTCGGGCAGGATCGGCTGGAAGCCAGGGAGGCGGTCCGTCACGAGCTGAGCAAGCAGGGGTTCATCGTCAAGATCGAAGATCACCACCATTCGGTCGGGCATTGCTCTCGCTGCGGGACCGTCGTCGAGCCGATGCTCTCGCTGCAGTGGTTCGTCAAAGTCGGTCCGCTGATCGGGCCATCGGTAGAGCCCATCGAACAGGACCGAGCCCGCTTCGTGCCAAAGCGCTGGGAGAACAACTACTTCCGTTGGATGGAGAACCTCCGAGACTGGTGCATCAGCAGGCAGCTGTGGTGGGGACACCGCATTCCCGCCTGGTACTGCGACGAATGCGGTGAGGTGATCGTCACCACCGACCAAACCGGATGCCTGTACCGCATGCGGTCACGCCGAGGTGCGCCAGGAACAGGACGTGCTCGACACCTGGTTCTCCTCGCAGCTCTGGCCGTTCTCGACGATGGGATGGCCCGAGGACACCGCCGATCTGGAGAGGTACTACCCGACCGACGTTCTGGTGACCGCATACGACATCATCTACTTCTGGGTCGCCAGGATGATCATGATGGGTGTTCACTTCACCGCTGCCGAGCCGTTCGAGGACATCGTCATCCACGGTCTGGTCCGTGCCGCCGACGGGCGCAAGATGTCCAAGTCCACCGGCAACACCATCGATCCGTTCGACATCGCCGACGAGTACGGCGCCGATGCGCTGCGCCTTGCCTTGCTGCAATCCGCGGCACCGGGACACGACATTCCGCTCAACGTGGAGTGGATCGATGCGGCCCGCCGCTTCGGGAACAAGCTGTGGAACGCGGTGCGCTTCACGCTGCGCCACGTCGAGACGGGGGGGGTTCCGGCGCACGGCGGTTATCCCGATGACCCGGGGCCGGTCGACGCCTGGATCCTGAGCCGGCTCGATGAGACGTTGGCGCAGTACGACCGACTGCTCGATGAGTATCGGTTCTCGGATGGGATCGGCCTCCTCTACAACTTCGCCTGGGCGGAGGTGTTCGACTGGTACCTCGAGATGGCCAAGACGCTGCTGCAGGATGAGGAGACCGCCGAGCAAACCCGCCAGACTCTGGGCGTGGTCATCCGCGATCTGCTCGCCCTCTTCCACCCCGTGATTCCTTACCTCACCGAAGAGCTGTGGTCGGAGCTGGTCGGCGACGGCCTGGTCGCGGCAAGCCGATGGCCCGAGCCATCCGATGCCACTGGCCCCGATGGGATGGCGGAGCTCCAGGAGCTGATCGTCGTCGATCCGTCGATTCCGGGCCGAGCATGGTGTGTCCCCAAAGCTGGAGATCCCTGTGCTCGTCGACGATCCGGACGGGGTTGCTGCCGGATGGTGGCAGACCCAGTTCTCGGCGATGGCCAACGTCGCTGCCAGCCTACGAAGGCGGTCCCGAAGCGGTGGCGGGTCACACCAGGATGACCGCAGGATCGATGCAGGTGTTCGTCCCGCTCGCCGGTCTCGTCGACGTGGCCGCCGAGAAGCCGCGTCTCGAGAAGGCCATCGCAGAAACGGAGAAGTCCTTGGAGAGATCCGAAGGCGAAGCTCGCCAACCCCAATTTCGCAGAGCGGGCGCCTGCTGAGGTGGTCGCCGCCGAGCGCGAACGCGTCGTCGAATACCGTGCCCAGCTGGAGAAGCTGCGTACCCAGCTAGTCGAGCTGAGTCAGTGAACAACGACTACCCGGGCGACTACGAGGCCGCAGTGGCGTTTCTCGATCGCCGCATCGGCGACGGCATCCGGCCGGGTTTGGAGCGTATCCGAGCACTTGCTCGAGCTGATGGGTAATCCGCACCGCGACTACCCGGTCATCCATGTGGCCGGTACCAACGGGAAGACGACCACCGTTCGGATGATCTCTGACATCCTCGGTGCGCACGGGCTGTTCACGGGAACCTTCACCTCGCCGCATCTGCATCGTGTCGAGGACCGGTACTCCGAAGGCGGCGCTTCCTTCGGCCCGACCCACCTGGCGCGAGCGGTCGAGGACGTCGCGCCATTCGTCCTCATGCAGGAGGAGCAGTATCGAGGAGAGCCCGACCTACTTCGAGCTCACCGCTGCGGTCGGGATGTCGGCGTTCTCCGTCGACGCAGTCGACGTCGCCGTCATCGAAGTGGGTATGGGAGGTCGCTGGGACGCCACCAACGTGGTGCAGGCCGATGTCTCGGTGATCACCGGGATCGCGATGGATCACATGTCGGTGCTCGGTAACACGCAGGCGAAGATTGCTGCCGAGAAGGCCGCCATTCTCAAGGAAGGGGGCACGCTGGTGAGCGGGCCGCTCAGCGACGAGGCGCTCGAGCCGGTGCGTCGCCAGCGTTGAGCGAGACCAACTCGACCTGGTACCGGGCCGGTGTCGATCATTCGACGTCGTGTCCGCCGAATGGGACGAGCGGGGGTGGGTGGTGACTATCCGCGGCTATCTACGCCGAGTACCGAGCATCGTGATCCTCGGAATCCACGGCAGGCATCAGACAACACACCTGGCTACGTCGGTTGTCGGCCGCAGAAGCGTTCTTCGGGCGGGCGCTCAACATCGATGCGCTTCGAGAGGCGGCTGCGATGGTGCGGTCCCCGGGCCGGCTCGAGGTTGCCGGGTCTGGCGCCGACAGTGCTCATCGACGGCGCTCACAACGAGGAGGGCTTCAAGGGTCTCGCCGATACGCTTTCGAGCAGCGAATTCCCCGAAGACAGATGGGTCCTCGTCGTCGGCGTCCGCGGCGACCGCGACGTAGCGTCGCTGGTGGCGCCGCTGCGTGGGTCTGGTGTCCCGGGTCGATTGCCACCAAGGCCGACGACTACATGGCGTGTTGACGCGGCGATCGGTGGCCGCGGCCGCGGTGAGGCGCTCGGGTGTACCCGTAACGACGGTGACCCCGGTTGCCGACGCGATCGAAGCTGCAATTGCCGCGGCTGGAGCCGGAAGAGGGCGTCGTCGTGGCAGGGTCCCTGTATGTCATCGGTGAGGCCCGTCATGCGCTCGGCCTGGAGAACGCCCCTTCGCCGGTCCACCGCCGATTCGAGTCCGAGATAGGCGAGTAGGCGAACTCGCCTACGGCGAGTTCATTGCAGTTCGCTTTGTGAACTGCTGCTTGTGTGGTCTCGTCTACGGCGAGTTCGCCTTCGCTGAGTTCTCGTTCGAGAACTCAGAATCTCACCCAAGGGGCTCTTCTGGCTGAGTTCTGGCGTTGCCGGCAAACTCAATCGTCAGCGAGCCTCGCGAGTTCTCGCTACGCGAGAACTCGAGTTCACCCAAGGGGTGAGACGGCTACCATCCCGACCCGGAAAAACCGCGATAGAGGATTGGTAATGGCTGTAGAGCACACTTATGTCATGGTGAAGCCCGATGGTGTGCGCCGGGCGATCGTCGGTGAGGTCATCTCGCCGATTCGAGCGCAAGGGTCTCAAGCTGGAGAGGATGCGGATGCTGCAGATGGACGAGGAGATCGCGGGCCGCCACTACGCAGAGCACGAGGAGAAGCCGTTCTTCGGCGAGCTGGTCGACTTCATCACCAGCGGTCCCGTTGTGGCCATGGAGTGGTCCGGTGAGTCCGCAGTCAGCGTCGCCCGCACGCTGATGGGGCCGACCAACCCGGCAGAGGCACCTCCCGGCACGATCCGCGGCGACTATGGGTTGATCATGACCAACAACATCGTCCACGGCTCCGACTCGGTTGCCTCGGCAGACCGGGAGCTCGCCATATTCTTCGGTAATTAGCCACCAGGCGATTTGGGGTAGCGCACAACCACCTATACGGTTAGGGTCACTCAGAGTCGCTGTATTGCGACCATGCCCGGTGGCGCCTGGGTAAACTGAACACACCCCCTGCAATTGTGAGCAATGATGCTTGACAATCTCTTCTCTGTCGCAGGCCGCGATATGGCGATTGACCTCGGCACCGCGAATACGCTGGTGTTCGTGCGCGGCATGGGCATCGTTCTCAATGAGCCGTCCGTTGTTGCCATCAACACACGGGACAATCGGCCCCTCGAGGTCGGTATGGAAGCCAAGCGCATGATCGGCCGCACACCTTCGCACATCCAGGCGATCAGGCCGTTGCGCCATGGAGTCATCTCAGATTTCGATATCACCGAGAAGATGCTGCGCTACTTCATCCACAAGGTGCACAACCGCCGCTTCGCCGCCCGTCCCCGGATCGTGATCTGCGTTCCTTCCGGTATCACCGCCGTCGAGCGTCATGCCGTTGAAGAGGCCGCCTATCACGCAGGTGCGCGACGTGCGTACACCATCGAGGAGCCGATGGCTGCGGCGATCGGTGTCGGTCTTCCGGTGCACGAGCCGTCCGGGTCGATGGTCGTCGACATCGGCGGCGGCACCACCGAGGTCGCGGTCATCTCTCTTGGCGGCATCGTCGTCTCCAAGAGCACCCGTATCGGCGGCGACGAGCTCGATGAGGCGATCATGGCCTGGGTCAAGAAGGAGTACAACCTCATGCTCGGTGAGCGAACCGCCGAGCAACTCAAGATGGCGATCGGGTCGGCCTTCCCGTTCCCGGACGAGCCTTCTGCCGAGGTTCGGGGCCGTGACCTGGTCAGCGGTCTGCCCAAGACGGTTGTGCTCAGCGCCGCAGAAGTACGTGAAGCCATCGAAGAGCCGGTGCAGCAAGTCGTTGACGGCGTCAAGTTCGCACTCGACAAGACACCGCCGGAATTGGCGGCAGACATCATGGACAGGGGCATCGTCCTCACCGGGGGAGGAGCTCTGCTGCGTGGCCTTGATCAGCGACTCGCCAACGAGACCGGGATGCCCATCGTCACAGCCGACAAGCCGCTGCAGTCGGTTGTGATGGGCTCGGGCGCCTGTCTCGAGGAGTTCGAGGTGCTCCATGTTGTTCTCTCGAGCAGCGGGCGCCGGTAGAACCTTGCCCTCAGACTCTGGCCCAGCAGAGCGGGCCGGTTGATGCAGTCGTTCCAACGATTCGACCGCTCGACCACGCTCATGGTCGGTGCTCCTCGTGGTCTCGTTCCTCCTCGCTACCTTCGACGTGCGCAGCGACGGCACCGGAGTCGGCACCACCATGCGCGACGGGGTCCAGACGCTGTTCGCCCCGACTTCAGGATGCGGCCTCGGCAGTGACCCGCCCGGTAGTCGGGTTCATCGACGCGCTCTCCGACATCGCCAGTCTGCGCACCGAGAACGAGACGCTCCGCCAGGAGAACGAGGATTTGAAGGCGAAGCTCGACCAGGGTCCCCAGCCTCGAGGCCGAGCTCCAGCACCTCAAGGACATCACCGATCTGGAGGACCCGGGCGGTTTGGCCACGGTAGTCGCCCGTATTGCGTCGTCGGGCTCCAGCTCATTCGACCACGTTCAGATACATCAACAAGGGGTCGGACGACGGGATCTCGCGTGGCGACGCGGTCGATCGATGAGCAAGGCCTCGTAGGTCGAGTCGATCTCGTGCTCGAGCACCGTGCCCGAGTGCGGCTGATCCTCGACCCAAATGTCGAAGTTGCGGTGGTCGATCAATCGACCAGCCAAACCGGCATCGTGCGTGGCGACAACGAGAATGATCTCCTCCTCAGGATTTTCGACGCCGAGGAGCCGGCCCACGAAGGCAGTGTTGTAGTGACGTCCGGCAGTCTCTTCCCTCCGGGGATCGCCGTCGGCACTATCACCAAGACTGCCTACAATGATGCGGGGTTCGGGCTGGTCACCGGCGTTGCCCCTGCGGTCAGCTTCTCGCGGCTCGACTATGTCAAGGTGATCGTCGGCTATTCCCCGCTCGAACGCCGTCAGCATCGAAGAGGAGCAACAACAACAGGACGAGCAGACACCGGCCGGCGACGAATCCGGTGACGGGTCTACAGCCGACGAGGGTGGCACGACTAGTACGACAGGGCCGGAGGGCTGATGGGACGCAGCGTTCCCATTTCCCTGGTGCTCGTCGTTGTCGCTGTTGTTGCGCAGACGGCGGTGTTCGGGGACGGCAGGGTCAACCCGTTCGGGTATTCGCCTGCAGTCGTCATCGTCGTCGTGCTTGCCTGTGCTCGCTACCTCGATCCCGAACCTGCGATTCTGCTCGGCTTCACCGGGGGGATGTTGCTCGATCTGCTCGGCGGCGAACCGCTAGGGCTGTGGGCAATGGCATACACGGTCGTCGTCTACGTAGCGTTCCGGTTCAAGGATCGAGCCGAAGATGGCCCGGTCATGCTTGCGGTCGGTGTCTTTGGGCTGACGCTTCTCGCCAACGCATTGTTCGTGGTTGTCGGTACTCTGTTCGGCGAACGCTTTTTCACGAGTGCAGATGTCATCAAGAACATGGTCGTTCCTGCCTTCTACAACCTGTTCATTGCCGCTTTGGCATTCCCCATCATCACGCGCCTTATCGGTGACCGCCGGCGTGTCGGGTGGTCGGCGTGAAGTCCGGATGGCGTCTGGGGGCCGTCGGGCTTGTCTTCACCGCGATGTTCGCCATTTTGACCCTGCAGCTGTGGCAGGTCCAGGTGGTGGCAACCGACGACTACGTCAAGGTCGCCGAAGAATCGCAGGTCAAGCTGGTGGCCACACCGGCTGCTCGGGGCCAAATCGTTGACCGTGCCGGGAGGCAGCTCGCCGGTACCGTGGCCAGCCTCTCCGCGGTCGTAGATGGTGCGCTCGTTCCGGAGGCTGCTGTGCCCGAACTGGTGTCATTGCTGACTGCATTCAGCGGCCTCGACGCCGGCGACGTCTCCGCCATCGTCAACGATGCTCGCGACACGGGGCGATCGGCGCGTGGTGGTCAGTGACCTCAGCGAGCGGGACGCCGTGTATCTCGCTGAGCACAGCGAAGACTTCGTCGGAGTCACTGTGCAGCCGATACCGAAGCGGATCTACCCTTATGGGAACCTGGCTTCCGGCGTCATCGGCTACATCGGACGTCCCTCCGAGACCGACATCGAAAACGGCGCCAGGCCCACCGACATCCTCGGCAAGGCGGGACTCGAGAAGCAATACGACTCGCAGCTCCAGGGCACCGAAGGTGCCATCAAGTACCAGGTGGATGCACAGCGCTCGGTGCTGTCGGTCCTCGGCGAGGAGTTCTCACAGGCCGGCAACAAGCTCGTCACGGAGATCGATGTGGATCTCCAGCAAGTGCTCGAGCAGGCGCTTCGCGACGGGTTGGATCTTGCCAGAACGAAGTACAAGCCAGAAGGCTGCGACCCGGGCAGTGCCGACGACGGCACCGAGGACAAGGGATGCCCGGTGCGCGCCGTAGGAGTGGTTCAGGAAGTCAACACCGGAGCGATCCGAGCGATGGCTTCGGTTCCCAATTTCGATCCCGATCTGTTCATCAACTTCGACAAGGAAGAGTTCGACGCGCTGCCAGACGGAGCGCTCACCAACTTCGCAGTCCAGGGCCAGTACGCCCCAGCTTCTACGTTCAAGGCGCTGACATACGTGATGGCGATGGAGGAGGGCATCGCTCCCGAGGGTGCCAATTCCGTCGAGGACGATATCGAGTGCTCGGCCCAACTCTCGGCGGCCGCGCTTGGCGAGGGGAGCCAGCAGGTCTTCCAAAACTGGACTCGTGCCGACGACGGTCCCACCGACATCCACCGGGCCCTACGCCGATCATGCAACACGTACTTCTGGGAAATCACACTCTCGCTGTGGAACAAGTACAAGGAAACCGACAAGGAGAATTTGCTTCAGGACTGGGCCCGTGCCGCGGGATTCGGAGACAAGACCGGCATCGATCTGCCGTTCGAGAAGACCGGTATCATCCCCGATCGCCAACTCTTCGAGCGGTGGGCAGCCGATCACGATCCTCGGCTTTCGAAAGACCGTCTCGAGTACGCCAGTCCTTGGTTCGGTGGTGATCTTTTCCAAGCTGCGGTCGGGCAGGGCTCGGTGCTGGCGACCCCGGTGCAAATCGCCACGGCGTACTCAGCTCTTGTCAACGGTGGTCTCGTCTACCAGCCGAGAGTGGTTTCCGAGATCCAAACCGAGGATGGGCGGCTGGTCAAGAGATTCATCCCTGTCGTCGCCAAGAGGATGGATGGACTGTCGTCGGCGACAGTACGCGCCTTGCGTGAGGATCTGCAGCAGGTGGTCAACAACCCGGAGGGAACGGCCCATTCTGCGTTCCGAGACTTCGGCCCTGCGATGACTCAGGTCGGTGGCAAGACAGGAACTGCTGAGATCATCAAGCGTCAGGTCGATGACAATGGCAACGTCACGCAGGACTCCGTGACGACCGCGTTGTTCGTCGGCGTGGCTCCGATCGACGATCCGGAGTACGTCGTTGTGATCATCGTGGAGCGGGGCGGTAGCGGCGGCGGCATCGCCGCACCGACTGCCAAGCCGGTCCTGCAGTATCTGCTCGATCAAGACGTCACCGCGGTCCAGGCCGGTCAGGAGGCCGACTGATGACGCTCACCGCCCGTCGCACCGAGCCGGTGACCCTCCTACAACGGGAACGCTCGCTCCGTCCCGACATCGTGCTCATCATTGCCTACCTAGCCTTGAGCGGGCTCGGTCTCGTCATGATCTACTCCGCTTCAGCGCCCCGACTTCTCGCTGAGGGCCTCAATCCCGGCTCGCTGGTCCAGCGGCAGATGGTCTTCATGGTGCTCGGGGTGATCGCCTTCTTCGCCACGTCGCTGATCGAGCCGCGCACGCTCAAGATGCTCACGCCAGTCGCCTATATCGGCAGCCTGATCACACTTGTCGTCGTGCTGTTCGGTCCGGCCGTCAAGGGCGCGACCCGGTGGATCCCGATTCTGGGCTTTCAGTTCCAGCCATCGGAGATCGCAAAGGTAGCCGTGCTGTTGTCACTTGCCTACGTGCTGGCCATGTCGGCAGACAAGACACTGCACTGGTCCGAGGTGGCTCGAGCCGTGGTGCTGGTCGCAGTACCGGCCGCGTTGATCTTCCGGCAGCCCGATCTCGGCACCATGCTCGTCTTTGCCTTCGTTGCTGTTGTCATGGTCTTCGCCGCGGGGACGACATGGCGCCAACTCGCTTTCCTGACTATCGCCACCGTCGTCGGATCCGTGAGCCTGTTCGAGGTGGGAGCCATCCACACCTACCAGATCACTCGGATCACTGCATTCCTCGATGCCAGCTCCGACCTCGCCAACACCGGCTACAACCTGGCGCAGAGCAAGGTGGCCATCGGCGCTGGCGGTCTGTTCGGGCGTGGCTTGTTCCAGGGGACTCAAACCAACCTGTCTTTTGTCCCCGAGCAGTCGTCCGACTTCATATTCACGGCGATCGGGGAGCAGCTCGGCTTCATCGGAGCCACGGTGGTGATCGCGCTCTTCGCCATCATCGCATGGCGGCTGTTGGTGGCCGCCGCAAACGGCCGCGACCGGTTCAGCCAGCTATTGGCCATCGGCGTTGCCGCAATGTTGGTATTCCAGGCGTTCGTCAACATCGGCATGACGGTGGGGATCACGCCCGTCACCGGGTTGCCGCTGCCGTTCCTGAGCGCGGGAGGTACGGCGTACGTCGCCATGAGTATGGCCCTGGGATTGGCGCACTCCGTGTGGATGCGGAGATCCCCGATTCCGGTAGACGTGGAGATCTAGCGATCTCCATTCACGAAACCTTCGGTTTCGTGGTCTGTGGCCTTTGACGATTTCGATTGCAGAACCTTCGGTTCTGCTGTTGGGTGGGCTCTAGCGATCTCCATTTACGAAACCTTCGGTTTCGTGGTCTGTGGCTTGACGATTTCGATTGCAGAACCTTCGGTTCTGCTGTTGGGTGGGCTAGCGATCTCCATTTACGAAACCTTCGGTTTCGTGGTCTGTGGCCTGCCCGGGTCAGTCCTCGACTAGTTGGAGGCGGGTCTGCCTGGCCTCGTGGGGGTCGTAGCAGCGCCGGCAACGAGCCTCATAGGCGTCGGTGGCTCCGAGTACGACCAATTCGTCGGATTCGACGACACGCTGGGTGAACAAACCCGGGCCGCCGCAGCGGTGACACACGGCGAGGCTCTTGGTCACGTACTCGGCACGCAACATCAGCGATGGGATCGGCTCGAACGGCCTGCCGAGATAGTCGAGATCGAGACCGGCGACGATCACCTGCTTCCCGGCTTTTGCGAGCAGAGTCGCCACTTCGACGAGGCCGATATCGAAGAACTGACCCTCATCGATTCCCACTACGACTGTTCTGTCCTCGATTGCCGACAGCAGTGAAGCAGAGTCGGAAACGGGTTGGGCGGCGACGGAGAGGTTGCTGTGCGAAACCACCTGGCTGTCGGCGTACCGGGTGTCCAACTCCGGCTTGAAGGTCTGAGATGGGACTCTGGCGAGCTGATAGCGCACAATCCGTCTGATCAGCTCTTCACTCTTCCCGGAAAACATTGGGCCGGAGATGACTTCGAGCCAGCCCTGATCTGAACGTCGGTGCATGAATATTGAGCGTAGCAGTGTCCGGTTCGATGCAAGCGGGGGAGGAAACGCTCAGGAGATAGTCGCACGGAGCCGATACTGCGTACGAATAATCGGCCGGTTTTCGCGGGTTTTCTGCTAGCCTGCAGACCCGCCGAACCGCTTTCACAGCGGGAGAGTTCTCGATTCAGGGATAGGGGATGCGGGCCAGCTTCGCACATCCAAGATCATTAATAGACCCGTCAGTTGTCAGCCTCATGGCCACTCTGGCGAGCCTGTCTTCGATTGTTGACAGATCTTCCAGCTTCATCGAGAGCACACTCCCCGTTCCGGCACCTTTGCCGTCATCAGTGTCTCGCCCGATGGGGCGTTTGAAGGAGATCATCAATGCCATTGTTCCGCAGGAAGACCGCGCGGGTAGTCCGCCGGGGAGCGGTCGAGGAACCACAACCCCAACAGCAGGAGCAGGCGCAATCGCCCTCCGGCTCTAGAAAACCGAAGACTCAGGGCTCTTCGCAGCGGCGGAGTCAGCCAAAGCGCAAGAACAACGGGCGCGGCAAAGCGTCAACCCGAAACGGGTCCTCCGCACGGGCGCGTAGCGGCGAGAAGCGACAGTCCCGCCCCCACCTCGAGGTCGTGCCACCGCCGAACACGGCGCGCAAACAGATGCTGGTCAGGTCGAGCCCTCATCAGACGCAGATCGTCGTGCTCGAAGGTCCCCTCCTCGTCGAGCATTACGTGGCACGGTCTGATCAGAAGTCCCTGGTGGGCAACGTCTATCTGGGTAAGGTCCGCAACGTGCTTCCGGGCATGGAGGCGGCGTTCGTCGACTTCGGGGAGGGCAAGAACGGTGTCCTCTATGCCGGCGACGTCAACTATGACGATGCCGAGATCGAGGGCAAGGCCCGTCGTATCGAAATGGTCATGAAGCCCGGCGACACCGTCCTGGTGCAGGTGGTCAAGGATGCCCTCGGTCACAAGGGTGCCCGGCTCACCAATCAGATCAGCCTGGCGGGCCGCTATTTGGTCCTCGCCCCGAATTCGGATGTCCGCGGCATCTCGCGGCGGCTACCGGACGAGGAACGGCGACGCTTGCGGTCCGTGATCGGAGAGGTGAGGCCGAAGGGCATGGGCGTGATTGTCCGCACCGCCGCCGAAGGAGCTTCCAAGGAAGACATCCAGGCCGACATCAAGCGCCTGCTCGAGATCTGGGAGGACATCGAGCAGAGCAGCGAGATCAAGGCGCCTGCGCTGCTTCACGAGGAACCGCCGCTGATCCTGAGGGTCATCAGAGAGCACTTCACAGGCGAATTCCGCCGCTTGCTCGTCGACGACCCCACCACCTACGAGCAGGCGTTGACCTACCTCGAAGGTACCGAGGCGGATCTGCTCGACAAGGTCAAGCTGTATGAGGACGAGCTTCCGCTGTTCGAGCGATTCCACGTCGAGGACCAACTCCGCAAGGCGCTCGACCGCAAGGTGTGGCTGCCCTCCGGGGGGCACATCGTCATCGATCGCACCGAGGCGCTGACGGTGATCGACGTCAACACCGGCCGCTTCGTCGGCAGGTCGAATCTCGAAGAGACCGTCCTCCAGAACAACCTCGAAGCAGCCGAGGAGATCGCTCGCCAGCTGAGGCTGCGCGACATCGGTGGGATCATCGTGATCGACTTCATCGACATGGAGATCCCCAAGAACCGGGCCGCAGTGTTGCTGCGGCTTCGTGAGCACCTCGCCAAGGACAAGACGCGCACTCAGGTCTTCGACGTGTCGAACCTGGGGCTCGTGGAGATGACCCGCAAGAATGTCTCCGCCGGGCTGCTCGAGTCGTTCAGCGACGTATGCCCCCACTGCAATGGTCGGGGCGTGGTCCTCTACGAGGAGGCTGCGACCTCAGGTGCACCTCTCCCGGGTCACAGCGACATAGCGGGGTAGCGGGTTTCGGCATTGCCGAACCTGTACTATCATGCGTCGGCGCTCACCGAAGAGCAGATTTGCTCGCGGCGTGAGTGTGTACCGGGACGATAAGCTGTCCGGGGATCTCGGAGGAAATGATGTACGCGATCATCCGCGCCGGCGGAAAACAATCGAAGGTAAGCGAAGGCGATGTCATCGACATCGAGCGCCTCAAGCAGACCGGTGATATCACCTTCACGCCGCTGCTGATCGTCAAGGATGACGGCACCGTCATTTCCGACGCCAAGAAGCTGGAGAAGGCCAAGGTGACCGCAGAGGTCATGGGCGAGCACCGTGGCGACAAGATCGAGGTCTTCAAGTACAAGAACAAGACCGGCTACCGCCGCAGCGCCGGTCATCGCCAGACCTACACCACCATCAAGGTGAAGAAGATAACGATGTCCGGTGGTGGCAAGAAGAAGAAGGCCAGCGAGGCAGCAGCGGACGAAGAAGCGACTGCAGGCGAGGAGAAGTAGCTCATGTCCAAGACAAAGGCGGGTGGCTCAACCCGGAATGGTCGCGACTCAGCGGCACAGCGTCTCGGCCCAAAGGTCTTCGACGGTCAGACAGTCACCGCAGGCTCCATCCTCGTTCGGCAGCGCGGCACCAGGATCCATCCGGGGCTCAACGTCGGCCGTGGTGGCGACGACACCCTCTTCGCCAAGATCGACGGCGTCGTCGAGTACGGCACTCGCAAGGGCCGTCGCCAGGTGAGCGTCGTCGCAGGCTCCTAGGAGCGTGTTGAGGATCTCCGGTTCAGGCTCATCTCGCACAGCGACTCGACAACGACAGCCTGAAGCCGCATGGCTTCCTTCGTAGATCAGGTAGTCATCCACGTCAAGGGTGGCTCGGGTGGCGCAGGTGTCGCCTCCTTCCAGCGTCAGAAGGGCAAACCTCGCGGCAAGCCGATCGGTGGCTCAGGCGGCGCGGGTGGCTCTGTGATCATCTCAGCAGATCCAGATACCCCGACCCTGCTGCGTTATGCGCGCAAACCTCACTGGAAAGCCGAGTCGGGCACGCACGGTGAAGGTGATCTTCGCCACGGAAGAGTCGGCGAAGACCTCATTCTCCCCGTGCCACCCGGAACTCTGGTCCGCGACCTCGACGGCACCCTGCTCGCCGACCTCGTCGAGCCGGGCCAGCAGGTGAAGATCGCTGCCGGGGGCCGTCCCGGGCGAGGCAACGCCGCGCTCGTGGCGCGCAACCGCAAAGCTCCCACCTTTGCCGAGCAAGGTGAATACGGTGAGGAGCGCTCGGTGGTCCTCGAGCTCAAGCTGATTGCCGATGCCGCACTGGTCGGGTATCCCAACTCCGGTAAGTCGACGCTCATCTCTCGAGTATCCGAGGCAAAGCCGAAGATCGCCGACTATCCGTTCACCACCCTGATCCCCAACCTCGGTGTGGTTTCCATCGACGACTACGAGTTCGTCCTCGCCGATATCCCCGGGCTGATCGAAGGAGCCGCAGACGGCAAGGGCCTCGGCCACGAATTCCTGCGCCACGTCGAGCGAGCCCGTGTGCTCGTGATCCTGCTCGATCCGACACCGCTCCAGACCGATCCTGTCACCGACCAGTATCGGATCTTGGTCGACGAATTGGAGAAGCACTCTCCCGAACTGGCCATGCGGACGAGGATCGTCGCCCTGAACAAGATCGACAGCGTCGATGAAGAGGACTGGACCACCCTCGCAGACGACCTCGGGGTCGCCGTCCACCGCATCTCCGGGATCGCAGGTGATGGTGTGGCCGAGCTGCTCTATGACATCGGAAGCGCAGTCACCGCTGTCGTTAGGGAAACGCCCGACAGGGAAGGCTATGAGCTGCACAGGCCGCTCCCGGCGTCCTACAAAGTGGAGCGGATCGGCGATGAGTGGGTGGTCAGCGGCAAGGCTGCAGAGCGAGCCGTCAATCTCGACGACCTCACCGCAGGGCCGGCCGCAGACTTTGCGGCGAAACGGCTCAGCAGGCTCGGCGTCGACACTGCTCTCGCCGCTGCAGGGGCGGTTGCCGGTGATGACGTGAGGATCGGCGATATTGTGTTCGTCTACGAGCCAAAGCAGGATGAGGGAGACGCGTGAGAACCAGGGCCGCAGCCGGTCGTCCGGTAGTGATCAAGGTGGGATCTTCGAGCCTCACTGCGCCTGAGGGCGGGCTCGACCCCACACGATTAGCCGGGACCGTCGACCAGGTAGCAGGCCTGTGGGAGCGGGGTTACCCGACCGTGCTGGTCTCCTCCGGGGCTGTGGCGGCCGGGCTTGCCACCATGGGTCTGCGGGAACGACCGGGTGATGTGCCCGGCCTCCAGGCTGCCGCCGCAGTTGGCCAAGGCAAGCTGATGGAGAGCTACTCCGGCGAGTTCAGCGAGCGAGGATTGATTGTCGGCCAAGTGTTGATCACCCGGGACGTCGTCGCCGGCCGCGGCCAGTACCTCCACGCCCGGGAGGCGCTGGAGCGGCTGCTCAACCTCGGTATCGTTCCGATCGTCAACGAAAACGACACCGTTGTGGTCGATGAGCTGAAGTTTGGCGACAACGATCGACTGGCCGCCATCGTTTCACACCTCGTCGACGCCAGCTTGCTGATCATCCTCACCGACACGCCGGGTCTCTACGACAACGATCCGCGTCATGACTTCGGGGCACAGTTGATCACCGCGGTGCGTGACACCGACAGCATCCTCGACGAACTGCATCGCAACCAGGGATCGGCGGGGTCGCTTGGGTCGGGTGGCGTGACCACCAAGGTCGCCGCGGCCCGCATGGCTGCGTGGTCGGGCATCCCGACGGTGATCGCGGCGGCAGACGATGTTCGGGCGGCAGCCAAAGCGGTGGATGGTGACGAGGTGGGCACGTGGATTGCGCCAAGGGAGAATCGGCTTTCCGCGCGCAAGCTGTGGATCGCGTTCGGTTTGCCCTCATGGGGCCGGATCCGAGTCGACGCGGGAGCGGCGCACGCCCTCATCGATCGAGGTAGCTCGCTGTTGGCGGTCGGCGTCACCGATGTCGAGGGTGATTTCTCGGTGGGCGACGCGGTAGAGGTGATCGGTCCTGAGGGCGCATTGGTGGGCAAAGGCCTCGCAGGCATCGGGGCATCGATGCTCAGTGAGGTCGCCGGGCGACACACCTCCGAGGTGGGTGGCGAGGTAATCCACCGCGATGACCTCGTTGTGCTCACCTGAGGGTCATTCGACTACGGCCTGGTGGCCACCAACTCGCCGTGCAAGAAGGCAAACCATCCGTGAGGCTCGTCGGCCCAACGCAGCCATGCATCCGCGAGCATCGCCATGTCGGCAGTGGGGTCTACTGATTCGGCTCGCTCGGCAAATCGAGGAGCCTGGATGCGCTCCGACCACAGGTCCGCCCATTCCCTGCGCTGTTCGGCGGTCGTGTAGTACCAGGTCGATGCGGTTGCGGCGATGTCGGTGAACCCGGCGGCAGCCGTCCATTCGGGGAGGCGACGGCCCGCATCTGGCTCACCGCCGTTGTACCGGGCAACCCGGTGGTAGACGTCGAGCCACGTGTCCAGCTCCGGATAGTGCGGAAAGTGCGTCATAGACCCGTAGTCGGCATCGCGGATGGCCACGATGCCACCCGGCTTCAAGACCCGATGGATCTCGGTGAGGGCGGCCACCGGATCGGCGAGGTGCTGGAGCACCTGATGGCCGTAGGCGACATCAAAGTAGCCGTCGGGGTATGGCAGGTCGTACACCGAAGCCTGCAGGTAGGAGACGTTTGGTGCGCCGTGGTCATGGCGGGCTACTGCGATGGCCTCGTCGTTCTGGTCGACGCCGACCACGGTGCCGCTCGGGCCTACATAGCCGGCGAGGTCAACTGTGATCGAGCCGGGCCCACATCCGAAGTCGAGTAGGTCGACACTTCCGCTGAGGTAAGGGACGAGAAACTGAGCCGAATCGGCGACGCTACGAGTGGCGTGTGACTCGACTACCGGGCGGCTGTGGCCGTGTGTGTAGAACTCATGCTCGGGTTGCATCACACGATGGTACCGAGCTGCGAGTGTTTCGGGCACCGGCTAGCGTGACGGGTTATGAAGGACCGATTGACCAACCTCGAAGCCGGAATGGAAATCCCATACGGGGGCGACCGTGTGACCCTCGTATCCCCTGAGTTGGCGCAAGCCTTCCGGCAGGGAGATCACCTCATCGTCGTGCAGTCGACGGGGGATTTGCTGCACGTGCCGGCCGCAGCACACCATGTGGCGACTCGTGCCATCGATTCGGCAGCTGCTGCCTTCCAAGACTTTGGTGCCGTCACCGACGATCAGGTCACTTCGTTCTACGAGGAGTTCGCCCGCCGTCTCGCCGACGATGCCGTGTTTGCTCCCATTGCCGTGGCGAATGAGGCCGATGTCGCGGCCGCCCGCGAACGAGGCCGTTCCGTCACCCGGCTCATCCTGTCGGACAAGATGCGTGCCGACATGGTCGAGGGTCTCGGCCTGTGGGCTCGCACCACCTCGAGCCGAGATCAGGTGATCGAGACGATCGCGCACGAAGGCTGGAGTCTCGATCTGGTGCGGTCGGGGCTCGGGATCGTGGCGTTCATCTTCGAAGGCAGGCCAAATGTCTTCGCCGATGCCACTGGAGTATTGCGCAGCGGCAATGCCGTCGTCTTCCGGATCGGTTCGGACGCGCTCGGGACTGCGCGTGCCATTGTTGAGCACGCCCTCGCGCCTGCCACCGAGGCATCAGGTCTTCCCGACGGGATCGTCTCGCTGGTAGATAGCCCGGAGCGGGCTGCCGGGTGGGCGCTCTTCTCAGACTCGAGGCTGGCTCTCGCAGTGGCACGCGGCTCCGGCGCCGCGGTGGGTCAATTGGGTGCGGTAGCCAGACAGGCCGGAATCCCGGTGAGCCTGCACGGAACCGGGGGAGCGTGGATCGTCGCCGGTGAGAGCGCTGATACCGATCGCTTCCACGCCGCGGTTGTGAACTCGCTCGATCGCAAGGTATGCAACACGCTCAACACCTGCTGCCTCGTGGAGTCACGCGCCGCCGAGTTGGTGCCGGTGTTTCTCGATGCGATCGCCCGAGCGGGGGACCTTCGTGGCACGAATCCAAAACTGCATTTCACTGCGTCTGCGTACGCGCACATACCCGACAGCTGGTTGCATGATGTGGAGATCGCTCGAGCAGGTGGCAACACCACAGAGCCGCAGGCGGAGCTCATTGGTGACGACATGCTCGGGCTGGAATGGGAATGGGAGGACAGCCCCGAAGTCACCCTCACGGTCGTTCCCGACCAGGAAACGGCGGTGCACCTCTTCAACCAACAGAGCCCCAAATTCGGGGCAAGCCTGGTATCCGAAGACGATGACGAGCAGAGGGCATTCTTTGCCGCGGTAGATTCACCGTTCGTCGGCAACGGGTTCACCAGGTGGATCGATGGGCAATATGCGATGAATCGACCGGAGTTGGGTTTGTCCAATTGGCAGGCCGGTCGGCTCTTCGGCCGGGCCGGTGTGCTCAGCGGGGATTCGGTCTTCACGGTCAGGTCGCGGGCCTGCCAAATAGACCCGGAGTTGCGGCGTTGACGGCAGAATGCGATTGGACAAATCCTTAATGAGACTCGATTGCGGCCGACTGAGTAAGCACCAGGGGGACGCCCTGGCTGGTAGTCGAGGAGTTCTGTGTCAACACAACGAGCCCTGATAGTTGACGATTCGGACGTTCTGCGCCGTCTCATCGAGATGTGCCTGAAACCCGAAGGCTTCGAGATGGCCGCTGCAAGCAGCGGTGCCGAGGCCATCGAGGTCGCATCGTCGTTTCATCCGGATCTCGTCTTGCTCGACATCGGATTGCCGGACATGACCGGATGGGATGTGCTGGACGCTCTGCGCGCGTCGGAGATCGGCGACGAGGTGAAGATCATGATCCTCTCCGGTTATGAAGACGTGCACGTCGAAGCCCGAAATCGCGGCGCCGATGCAGCCCTGGTCAAGCCATTCCGCAACGATGAGCTCCGTCGGCTGGCCGTCGAGGTAGCTGCCGCTCCCGCAGGCGAAGCCGTCTCCTAGTTCCGACGGCCCCCTTCTCCGGCGATCTGATCAGCGATATGTTCTAACTGCGGTTGGTGGCTCGATACCGCTGATGCTCGTACTCTGGCTGGTCATCTCACTGCTGGCGCCGTCGCCGACGGCCAGTTCCTGTGTTGGGCTGGCTAGGCCGGCATCTGGTGAGGTGGTTCGTCCCTTTGCCCCAATCGGTCGCTATGCGGGCCACTGGGGTATCGACCTATCCACCGACGTGGGCACACCGGTCAAAGCTGCGGCGTCGGGAAGGGTGACCTTCGCCGGAGTTGTCGCCGGGATGCGGTCGGTGACTGTAGATCACGGCGGTGACCTCCGTACCTCGTACTCCTACCTGGACGACATGGAGGTGAGCTCTGGAGAGTGGGTGTCGGCCGGCGACACCATCGGGCACAGTGGCTTGGACCATGAGGTTGCGGCACTGCACTTCTCAGTTCGGGTCGGCGACGTCTATCAGGATCCGGCCAAGTGGTTGGTTTGTCTGACAGAGGTTCAGCCGGCATTGCGCCTGGTCGCGGTCGAG
Organism: uncultured bacterium; assembly: GCA_963844835.1. Taxonomy (GTDB): domain Bacteria; phylum Actinomycetota; class Acidimicrobiia; order Spongiisociales; family UBA5794; genus JAAETI01. Next base: position 148,551 of record CAWJPT010000001.1, read on the forward strand.
TCGTCCTAAGCTGCGGCCGTGCGACGCGGCATTCTCGGCGGGACATTCGATCCTCCTCATCTCGCGCACCTCTTTGCAGGTGAGGCTGCATACCGGGATCTGCACTTGGACGTCATCACCTTCCTGCCTGCCGGGGCGCCGTGGCAGAAGGCCGGGCGACAGGTGAGCAGCGCCGAGCATCGATGGAACATGACTGTCCTGGCGTTGGATGGCATCCCGTATTTCGACGCCGATGATCGCGAGATACAGCGTCAGGGTTGGACATACACGGCGGACACTCTGATGAGTTTTCCTGACGATGAGGAGCTGTTCCTCATCGTCGGGGCCGACACGGCGCGGGGCATCCCGACGTGGCACAAGGCGGACGTGGTCCTGAAGCGGGCAACCGTGGTCGTCGTGCCTCGGCCGGGCATCGAGGCCGAGGAGGTAGATCGTGCGCTGGTGGGAAGCAGCTTCGTGTGGCTCAACACCCCGGATGTGAGGTTGAGCGGGACCATGTTGCGCCGTCAGGCAGCGGCGGGTCGAAGCATCAGGTTCTTGGTCAGGGAGGCCGTCTGGCGGTACGTTGAGGACAATCAGATCTACGCCGGGTGAGCCCTGCGACAGCCCTATCATTGTTGGCCACCGGAGAACGACCGAAGGAAACGAACCATCAGCGCAACGCAAGAAGCCATCGAAGCAGCACTCGCTGCTGCCGCCGCTATCGATGACAAGAAGGGTCTGGACGTCGTTGTGCTGGACATCTCGGAGCTGCTGGTTGTCACCGATGTGTTTGTGATCGCCTCGGGGACGTCGAACCGTCACGTCCGGACTCTCGCCGACGAGGCTGAGGCAAGGCTGGTAGCGCAGCTTGGGCGTAAGCCGCTGCGGCGAGAGGGTCGGGAGTATTCGACGTGGATCCTGCTCGACTACGGCGACATGGTGGTGCACGTGTTCGATCAGGAGACGCGCAACTACTACCAGCTGGAGCGTCTGTGGGCCGATGCGCCCGTCATCGAGTTCGAACCCACAGCCTCTGAAGCCTGATAGAATCACAACCCGCTCGGAGGGCATTTGTGCTCTCCTCTTGGGGCTGTAGCTCAGCTCGGCAGAGCGCTTGCATGGCATGCAAGAAGTCAGGGGTTCAAATCCCCTCAGCTCCACCGGGACCCGATCTTCTCGATCGGGTTCCTTTGTGTTTGGTGTGGACCGTTAGCGGGGCGGCTTCTTAAGATGCCTGCGGGATACGTTTTGGTGTGTATTGGTGGCCGGTTTGTTGTGGGGGACTGTGGCCGCAGCAGGTTCAAATCCCCTCAGCTCCACAACCCAGATCCCCCGTATTTGCGGGGGATCTTCTCGTTTAGAGCTCGAGTGACATTGGTCCCGTTCTTCTCAGAGTCCGCGGAGAGTCCGCAAGAGATCGGGCGCGGGCGGCTTCGAGGGCGGCTGACGCTTCCCGGGTCGCGGCCTTCGAAGAGGTGTCCGTAGACGTCGTAGGTAGTGCGAATCGAGGCGTGGCCGAGACGTCGGGAAATCACGTAGGGGTCTTCGCCGGCGGCGATGAGCAGGGCGACGTGGGTGTGGCGCAGGTCGTGTGGCCGCATCGGTTCTCCGACTGAGTCGTGTACTGCGGGGTACCAGATACGCCGCCGGAACGGTGTGAGTCGCAGGGCCCGGGCGGACCATCGTTCTCACCCGGGTAGGTCGCCAGGTGTGCGGCGAGTTCTTCGGCGAGGAATGGTGGGAAGCTGACGGTGCGGCGAGCGGCCGGGGTCTTGAGTGGTTCCTCGACGCGGAGTTGGCGGCGGAGCAGGTCGAGCCGATCGGTGCGGAGGGCTGCCAGTTCGCCAGGGCGGAGGCCGGTGTAGGCGCCGGTCAGGACGAGGGCCCGGTATCGGGGCCTGATCGTTGCGGCGAGCTGTTCGACTTCCTCGATGGTGAGGAAGCGTTTCTCTGATTGCTCGATGCGGGGGAGGGCGATGCGGCGACATGGTGTTCGGGCAAGGCGGCCGTCTTCCACGGCCAGGTCGAGGGCTAGTTGGAGCAATGTGTAGGCGCGGCGGATGGTGGAGGGGGAGTAGCCGGCGGCGACGAGGTCGGCTACCCAGGCTCGGAGATGGCGCGGCTCGATAGCGGCGAGGGCGGAGTGTTCGAAGGTGGGCAGGATGAGGCTGCGGATGACCGATCCATCGCTATCGCGGGTCGAGGCGGCCAGGTTGACCCGTGCCTCCTGGACTGTGGTGTTCCACTCACCGAAGGTGATGCGGGGGCGTCGGCGGTCGGTCCACTCGCCGCGCAGCATGTCGGTCTCCACGGTGGCGAGGAACGTCTCGGCGTCGACCCTCCGAGCGAAGTTGCGCGCTCGCTCCCGGCCGTCGGGTGCTCGGTAGCGAGCCTGCCAGGTGCCGGCATCGGTCCTACGGATGTGCGCCACGTCTGTTTCCCCGAACCCTTGCTTGCGACTGCGTCTCAGGTGCACGCAGGGCGCATCGTCGGTTTCGACCCTCTGATCAGAGTCTCAGCAACCCTCTCACCAAAGTCTCAGGGCATAGTCCTATGGGCGCAATCCACGCCTGGGACAGCCCCAGCGTTGCACGAGTCTCCCCGATTCGCTAGCAGCGCAGAAACTGCGACGGCGAGCACCAGCCTCGATCCCCCTTCTCTTCTCGAAAGATCCCAACCACCCAGATCCGCAAATACCGAGCGCTATCACGCATTTCGGAGAGTGATCGATATCGGCGATTCCGTGAGTCCCTTGGCGAACGCTCACGGCCGAGGACCGGCTCAGGATCCACCAACGAACAGTTTCGGCAATCGAGTCACGCGTGGGGTGATATCGATCGGTGCCAGTTCCGGTATCTGCCGCCCAGCCACACCCGATCACCAAGTATGCGCCAGATCTCCCATTCCGCCGAGCGCACTAGATGGCACGTCTCCGCTTGGTGTCGTGACCACTCAACGTTGCGGTGTCGTACCAACTCGACGTTGATTTGTTTGGGTTCCAGCCGCGCTCTCGGTCTATGGGAGCGCGCCGGGGCAGCTCGTCTTCGGTGGCCGGCATGTGTGTTGATCGGGCGTCTTTCTGATAGCATAATGAAAGCATGCCAAACGTACTTGTTAGAGATCTACCCGCCGAGGTGCATGCCCAGCTGCAGCGACGTGCCGAGAGCCAGGGGCAATCACTCCAGCAGTATCTAGCTACCGAACTAAAACGGCTCGCAGAACGGCCAACCCTGGACGAGGTGCTCGACAGAATCGAGCGACACCATGGCGGCAAGGTTGGGTTCGATCAGGCGGTAGCTGACTTGGCCGAAGAACGGAAGTAGTCGGTGATCGTCGCTGACGCCTCAATGGTCGCCAACGCCGTAGGTGATGACGGGCCCGATGGTGCCGCGGCGCGGCGGTGTTGCGGGCTGAGCGTGACCTGGCTGCACCCGACCTTGTGGACGTTGAGACTGTTTCTGTGCTGCGTAGGCGGTGGCTCAACGGTGACCTGACCGTCCGAAGATTCCGAAACGCGATCACCGATCTCGGTGACCTTGCCATCATGAGACATCCCACATTGCCGTTCATGCCACGGGCCTACGAGTTACGCGCCAACGTGACTCCCTACGATGCCGCCTATATAGGACTTGCTGAAGCGCTTGATTGTGACCTGGTCACCGCCGACGCTCGTCTCGCCAAGGCCCCCGGTCCCCGATGCCAGATTCGCCTCATCCGATCCTGACCACACCGACCAAAAGCCATCGGGTGATAGCGCCCCGGTTTCGTTGGGTGCCGAGAGCAGGCACGGTGCGCTCGGTGAGTTGAACGCGCAGGGTTGTCGTAGTTGGTCGAACTCGCCGAACGACCCGGCGACCCGCGACCCGGCTCTCTCGGACCTCTACGGGCGAGTATTCCGATACGAGGGGGTCAGCCATCTCCCGCGGCGCCCAGAGCTCCCTAGCGGCACCAACCTGCTCGTCCCCCTCTACACCTGTGCACGCCCATTGATGAGATGCGTCTCGTCGCTACCATTGCCACCATCGGAGCGCCGTACGACACCACCGTCGAAGAACCTCTCCTCGAGACCCTGCTCCCAGCCGACCCCAGTACCGAGATCGTAGATCGGCAGGATCGGGCTACTGGCCACTGAGATGAGCTTCTCGATGCGGTTCTTGTGGACGGTGTAGATGGACGGTCCGGGTTGTTCGCAAGCTTGGTGATGCGTTCGAGGCTGTCGAGGAATCGGCCGGCCACGGCCTCGCCGGTGAGCGTCTGGCTGGCGAGACAGAAGCATCGCACCTGGCGGTCTTGAGCGGCTTGGCGTTCCACTGGGTTGTATCGGATGCAGGTGTCCTTCATGAGCACCCCATCCGCACCCCCGCCGGAACCCGATCCTCTCGATCGGGTTGATGATGTCAAGTCCTGCTTGACGTCACTACTCCTGTCAAGGTAGTCTTGACATAACGTCAAGAATCCATTGACAGGAGTAGTGATGAAACCAACAGACGAACAGCGACTCCGAGCTCGAGTCTCGGATCTCGTCTTGGAGTGGTACACGGACAGTGCAGATGCCGATCTCGATCAGGCAACGGTCGACGACTTCAAGCGCCTCATCCGCGCGGCACAGGTCGTTTCCGACGAGGCGGGATACTCGCTGAATCGCTGGGTGGGCACGGGTCGTCACGCCGGCTTGAGCTGGGCCGAGATCGGTGATGTGCTGGGGGTGAGCCGGCAGGCGGCCCAGCAGCGATTCTCCTCGCCGGACGTTTCCACAAGCCCGGATGGTGACTGGATAGTTCGAACACGCATGACCGCGTTCAATGAAGTCGCTGCTCTCGACGAAGAGGGGATGAAGGGTAATGAGCTCGTGGGTGCGGCACCGCTCAAGCTCTTCTTCGTCCCGCGGGGCCGTCCGTGGCAAAACATCAGGGTCACCGCGTTCGGAACAAGACGCTCCCAGATGATCAAGCGCTACGAGGAGGATGGATGGAAGATGGCCGTTGAATGGGGGCCGTTCTACTACTTCACCCGACCGGCGGACGGTGAGGCGTCGCCGAGGGTTGGCGGCTCTGATGTCTGAAGGAGTTGACGCGAATTGGGGCGGGCCTACAGCAGGCCCGCCCCAACCGTGTTTCAGCTGATGTCCAATAGCACGAGGGTGTCGTACTTGAGCACGTCGTACGCGTCGCGATCGATGAATCTCGGTGTGAACGCCCGCACCTGGAGGATGAACACTGCCAGCTGAACCTTGTAGACAACGGTCTTGCCGCGGTCCATGGCACGCTGGGCTCGATCCAACCTATCGAGCAGGATCTTCTCCGTGTTCCTTCCGGTGATCATTCCCGCGTCGGCGTAGTACTGGACCAATGCCTCGAGTGCGTCGAGAGTGAAGTTGTCAGTGAACTCCGCCCGGGCAACCTGCGGATCATGATCGCTGGTCCCGCGAGCACCGTCACCCACGTAGTCCGATGGCCAGTCGCTGTTGATGTGCGCCGAGCGCATGTCAACGAGATCCGACAGCACCGAATCGGTGACGAACAGCTGGTCCAGCGTCTGCGCCTGCCCCTGATACACATAGCTGTATGCGGCATTCGGGTTGGCCGCCAGCAGCGTGTAATACAGGTTGGTCATCACGCCGTACAGGCCGGCGAGCTGATCGCTGTCGGGATAGACGTTGAGGTCACCGCCGACAATCACCTTCGACGTTCGGGTCAACCGTCTGCAACGCAGCAACGATCGCGGCGTTGTAGTTCGCCTGCTCGGTCCGCTGACCGACGCGGGCGTCCGGGCTGCTGCTGAAGTGGTTGTCGATCAGATAGGCGTCCGTGTAGGGGCCAGAGCCCGACTGCCTCCTGCCAGATGCGGAAGTGCCCGACCAGGGGAGCCCTGGTGAAGACGTTGTCACCGTCTACACCCGTCGAGGTGTCGACCCAGCCCGGTAGCACCGCATTCAGCGACTTCGGGTTCTGGATGTCCGTATTGAACGCCAGGCCCGCCCGGGTAGTCGACCTGTCGGGTCGACGCCGAGCACCGGATCGCGCGGCATCGGCCGGCAGCAGCTCGACACGATCCATCCGGAACATGTACCCGTTGACGATGCCGCGGTCATCTGCGCCGTCACGGTCATACGCCGTGTCGTACTTGATGCCGCTCTGGGCATAGATCTTGGTGGTCAGTTCCTGGAGCGTGTCCGGCTTGCCGTCGGCATTGTTGGTGGTGCCGCAGACGAGCTCCCACGAACGATCGACCGTGCAGATGTCCTGATCCTCGAGCTCCTGAGCCAGTACGACATCAGGGGCCTTGAGGTCGTTGACCACCTGCGATGCGATCTCACCGAGACGCGTCCTGGTAGACCGCATCACTCACCGGCACGTAATCGAACGGCGGGCTGACGCCGGGGCAACCGGTGTCGGTTGTGAAGTCACAACCATCGAATGGGTCGTTCCTGTAGTCGTACAGGTTCTCCATGTTGAACGTGGTGACGCTGTACTGCCTGCGGCCACGTCCGGTGTCTGTCGGCGGGTAGTTGTTCGCCGGGTTGATACCCGCGGTCGAACTCGAGTTGCGACCCAACCTGGATCTGGTACTTCGAGAACGAGAAGTACACGCCACCGACGGCGGGTGCCGTGATGCGTGTCGAAGGTTCGCACCGGTGCGATCAGCGCCGTGTTGTCATCTGCGGTCGCCTTGATGCCGAGGCTGCCCATCACGATGCGGTAGCCGTTGCCGGGGGCCTCCCGGAGGCCAGGTTGCGCTCGTCGCGGAATGCCCTGCGGGCATAGTCGATGAGCGACGCGATCGGGCTGTCGGGTGCCGACACCCACACCTCACCGTCGAGCGTGCTGGCGAACACGTCTCGTCCCGCCAGTGCAAAGCTGCCGGAGGGGATCTCGGCACGCATGCCCTCATGGCGCTCCCAGTAGCGGTTGGCGTCATCGAGGTCTGGCAGGCGGGTCGTCGACGAATGCGGGGGTCTCCGTGTCGACGTCGACACCGGTCCTGACGACCGACACCAGGCTTGCGCCGGACAGCTCGGTCAGGTGGTAGTACTCGCTTACCTGCGCCCGGATGATGAGCTCGTCACCAACCTGGAGGTAGTAGTAGCCACCGGCGGGGTTGTAGATGTCGTCGTACCTGCCCGTGTACAGGTAGATGCCGTCCGAGGAGTTCGGATCGCCATCTGCCGTGGCCGCGGTGTTCTGGAGGAAGAATCCCCAGCTATTCGAACCTGAGCTAGTGCGGCTGAGCACCTTCTGGGTGACGACCACCTGTACGTTCACGTAATCACCGACGTAGGCCGAATCGAACGTCAGCCCATTGTCTGTGTCGCTGACCGAGCCCTGGATGGTGCCGACGGGCGTGATGACGAGCAGGTCGTCGTTGTCGCGTGGCTCGATCTTGAAGGCACTGAACGAGTAGTTCAGTGGGCCTTGCAGGAACTTGACGTTGTCGCCTGCCACCGGCACGTAGCTGTAACTGCCGAGGTCATCGACCACGATGGGCCCCGAGCCGTCATCGATCGACCATTCCCCATGTCCCAGATCGGGGTTCACGACCGTGGCGTTCTCGGCTCTGACAAGCACGGACTCCCATTGTTCCTGGCCGATATCACCGGTAGCGAGCACCTCAGCGTCCGGCACCGTGCCGGCGCCGATGACGGTGGCGGTCCCGCCGGTGATCTCGGTCATGCCGTAGTACTCGCTCACCGTGCCCACAACCTGGACCTGGTCACCGACGGATGGGGTTGAGGGGAGATTGAAGACGTACAGACCGCTCCATGGGCCTGTGCCGTCCTGAATGAAGACGTCGCTGCCGAACACAGCAGTGACTACACCCTCGGTGAGCACGAAGTCGCCAACGTGCGGCGAGGCGCCTGATGCGTCGGTGGTGTACTGGATGTCGTAGATGCTGGTCACCGTGGTCGGGCTCACCGTCACCGTCAGGTCACAGGTCGCCGGTCTGCGGTGTCGCGTCAGAGTTTGTTGCCGTCACGGTGGCGCTGTAAATCTGTGCCGGCACGTCGGCCGTCACCGTCACGTCGGCAGTTGCCGAGCCACCGATTGTGGTGGCGGGGGTGATCGACGTGAGAGAAATGCTGCCGGTAGCAGGGGCGGGGTTGACCGTCAGCGAAAGACCGGTCACGATCCCGTCGGCATCACTTGCGGTAACCGCTGACGACGACCCTGTGCCTACATCAGTGATGATGTCGGCGCAGGAGACGGTCACCGCGGCGTTGCCGCTGAAGGTTTGTCCGGCGTTGACTGCACCGAATGTGCTCGGCTCGGGGCTGGCCCAGGTGAAATCCTCGTATTCGGTCCCGGTCCCGGTCAGCTGGAGCGAGTCACCGACCGGGGTACTCGAGGTTTCTGAAACCCCGATATCGGTGCTTGTAATGCCGTCAGCTGGACCGCCAACCGCAGTGAAAGTGCCCTCATACGAGAGGAACTGGACCACGTTGTTGGACGCATCGACGAGCGCGAATCCATCCGGGGCGCCGTTCTGGATGCCGTTGGCCGGATAGTTGACGACCGATGAATCCGAATCCGTTGGAGACTATCGGCGAGTGTGCCGGAGAGCGTTGTCGAGTCGTAGGGGGCGCCACCGCTCCCGTTGTAGAGCACGATGCTCCACCCGGCCAGGTCGGTCCCGGCGGGACCTGCGACCTCGACCGCCTCACCGGTATCGGTTCCGGCGTTGTCGTAGTGGATCTCGTTGATGAATACCGGTGTGCCCGGAGCGGCTAACGCCGCTGCGGCGCTGAGTGGTAGCAGCGCTGCCACCATGGCGAAGACCGAGAGTACGGTCCATAGCTTTCGTTTCACATTGCCTCCTTTAGAGGACGCGCGGAGCAACGAGCGGGAGATAGATGGCTGAACATTGGTTCGGCTGGAAGTTGTCTTCCCCACCTCGTCGCACCCCTTCTGCGATTCAAACCGTAGAAAAGCCTAGCGATGGTCGCGTTCTTGTGGGGGCCCGCGAGGTGGCCGTGCTCATTGCAGGCATCTGGGGAGCGGAACGGCAGCTATGCCGAGCGCTAGGGTCCTGGTCATGCCGATGCTGACACTCATTCTGATGACAATCGCTGCGGTGCTCCACATCGGGTTCTTCGTGATGGAGAGCCTCATGTGGCGTCGCCCCGCCGTGCACCGGCTATTCGGGGTCACCGATAGCGCCCAGGCCGGGTTGATGGCAAAGGCTCTCTACAACCAGGGCTTCTACAACCTGTTCCTGGGTCTCGGGGCGATCGTTGGTGTGGCTCTGAGCAGCGACATCGTGACCCGTCACCACAATGACCTGCTCATCTTCACCGCACTGTTCATGATCGGGGCGGCCCTGGTGCTCCTGATCTCGGATCGGCGCATGATCCGCGGCGCTCTGGTGCAAGGATTGCCACCGCTCCTGGCGCTCCTCGCAGCGATCATCCTCTAGCTTCTGGCGTCCAAACCGGCAACATGTTGCCTGTTTGGACGCCAAGAACCGGTCTTAGGCCACGACGATGTTGACCAGATTGGGTGGGCGGGTGATGACTTTGCGAACTTCGCCCTGCTCCAGCCACGACTGGACTTTCTCGGCGGCGAGGGCTGCGGCGCGGGCCTCATCTTCGGTGATAGACGCCGACACCTCGATGCGATCCCGCACCTTGCCGTTCACCTGGACGACCATGGTTACGACGTCCTCTGCGGCAACATCGGGGTCGAACTCGGGCCACGGTTGCATGTGGATCGACTCGTCATGGCCCAGGTGATGCCACAACTCCTCGGTGACGTGGGGCGCAATCGGGGCCAGCAGCTTCAGCAGTGATTCCACGGCCTCGGTCCACACGGTCGCGGAGACGTCTGCGGTGCGCAGCGAGTCGAGCATGGCGTTGCGCAGGGTCATCAGCGCCGCCACGGCGGTGTTCCACTTGAACTCGACCATGTCGTCGCCGACCTTGGCGATGGTTTGATGTACCTTCCTCATCAGGTCGGTGTCGCTGCGCTCAGATACCGCGCCCGGCAAATAGTCGGTGGTCGCGATGCGCCACACATCCTCGATGAAGCGCCGCGATCCTGCGATGCCCCTGCTGTCCCACGGGCCGCCCTTCTGCCATTCGAAGGCGAACATGAGGTGCGTCCGCACTGTGTCTGCGCCGAATTGTTCGACAAGATCGTCTGGATTGACGACGTTGCCCTTCGACTTCGACATCCGTTGGATCTCGAGGTGATGCTTCAGTTGGGTGACGTCGTTGCTGCCCGGGATCGAGGGAATCTCGACCGTTGCTCCTGCTGGCACTTCAACGCCGACCAGGCCGCCATCGGTGGAGACTTGGAGCAGGTTCTCGGTTCGCCGCATCAGCTCTCCGACGACGGCTCCCGCATCGGCAGCTGCGTCCTCGACGACGGCAATCGAAGACGCGATCAGACGACCCTGGTCCCACGTTCCATTGATGACCAACCGGTCCCCGTGCCGCTCTGCGCCCAGCACCTGGCCTTGATTCCGCAGCATCAGGAAAGGCTCGTCGAATTGACCCTCCGGGTTGCGGCCGTGTGCCTGCATCGCACGAGCGGTGTCGTCGAAGACCCCCATGTCCCGCATCGCCTTCACGAAGAACCTCGCATACAGCAGATGCATCACCGCGTGCTCGGCACCGCCCGTGTAGACGTCGACCGGCAGCCAGTAGGCCGCCTCCTCGGGATCGAACGGCGCTGTGTCGAAATGAGGCGACAGGTACCGGAACCAATACCAGGATGAGCACATGAAGGTGTCCATCGTGTCGGTCTCGCGACGCGCCGGATTTCCGTCGGAGTCGACCGTGTTGACGAAGTCGGGCAGCTCGGCGAGTGGGCTGCGGCCTGAGAATTCCACGTCTTCGGGCAGGATCACAGGCAGGTCCTCGACTGCCTCGATGGTGCCGTCCTGTCTGTGGATCATCGGAATCGGGGAGCCCCAGTACCGCTGCCGGGATATGAGCCAGTCACGTACCCGGTAGTTGATCGCCTCTTTGCCGGCGTCATGTTGCTCCAGCCAGTCGATGGCGGCGTCAACCGACGGGTTGGCCCTGCCCTTGCCCTCGGTGGTCGCGACCCCGTCGATGGGACCGCTGTTGACCATCACCCCGGGGCCTACGTACGCCTCTGTCATCGAAGGCTCGTCGAGTGGTTCCCGTCCCTCGGGACGGATCACCGGGACGATGTCGAGACCGAATTTGCGGGCAAACTCGAAGTCGCGCTCGTCGTGAGCAGGCACCGCCATGATGGCGCCGGTCCCGTATGAGACCAGGACGTAGTCGGCGATCCACACCGGGATACGCTCCTCGTTGACGGGGTTGATGGCATAGCCGCCCGTGAAGACACCGGTCTTGTCCCGACTCTCTTCCATGCGCTCCAGCTCGCTCTGGGCTGCAGCCATCTTCCGGTATTCCTCGACACGCTGGCGTTGCTCGTCGGTCGTCAGCGACTCGACCAGGGGGTGCTCGGGTGCCAGCACCATGAAGGTGGCTCCCCAGAGCGTGTCGGGGCGGGTGGTGAAGACGACGATGTTGTCGCCGGCCTCCGTTTTGAATGTCACCTCTGCGCCTTCGGAGCGGCCGATCCAGTTTGTCTGCATCATCCGGATGGAATCCGGCCAATCGATCGTGTCGAAGTCGAGCAACTCGTCTGCGTACCTGGTCAATGCGAAGAACCACTGCTCCATCATCTTCTGGGTGACCGGTTGCCCGGTGCGCTCATCCTTGCCGTCGATCACCTGTTCGTTGGCCAGCACCGTCTGCAGCGTGTCCGACCAATTGACCATCGCCTCACCGCGGTATGCGATACCGGTCTCGAACATGCGCTTGAAGAACCACTCTGTCCACTTGTAGTACTCCGGGTCGCAGCTGACCGCCTCTCTCTCCCAGTCGAACATGGCGCCCATGGAGCGCAACTGCTGACGCATCCTGGCGATGTTTTGGTATGTCCACTTGGCGGGGTGCACGTTGCGCTGGACTGCCGCGTTCTCAGCGGGAAGGCCAAAGGCATCGAAGCCGATGGGAAACAGGACGTTGTATCCCTTCATCCGCATCACTCTGGCCCTGGCATCGGAAGGGGTCATCGCATACCAGTGGCCCATGTGAAGGTCACCGGATGGATAGGGGAGCATGGTCAGCGCGTAGTACTTCGGTCTTGACCAATCCACCGTGCTGCGGTAGATGCCTTCTTTTTCCCACGCCTGCTGCCAGCGCTTCTCGATGTCTTGATGTCGGTATTCCATCTCTGCCTCGGGCCGAATGAGACGCCATGGTAGGCGCCTGTTGATTGGGCGACCATGCACCGCGATCGACGGCGTGCAAACACAGGTACGCTCTACGTTTCATGTACGAATCAGCACCAGCAGACGAACTGCTACTCGCCACGGGCTTCGACCCCCGAGACCTCGCCGGGCTCATGCCACGGGTTGACGCTTCCCAGGTGAAGGTGAAGGTCGCCTCACCCCTGTTCCGCCGGTTCTGGGCGAAGGGAATTGCTGCAGTCTCGCTGCCGTTCGGCATCTATGTGCAGCCCGCGATCATGGAGCGCTTCCGCACTGGGACCGACCCTGAGGGTTCCGGCCGGCTCATCGTCCACGAACTGATGCACCTCGAACAGTGGCGGAGACTGGGGGCGTTTCGCCATCTCACCCAATATGGCGGTGACTATCTGCGGGGACGGTGGAAGCGGCTCGGGCATTGGGAGGCGTATCGCGCCATCCGGTTGGAAGTCGAAGCTCGTGAGGTCGCCGCCTCCGTTCCGCAAGGAAGGCCGCTGTGAACGACCGATATCTCCCCGGGGCGGTGTGGACGTACCCAGACGCGATCGCGGTTTTCCTCGGCGGTCTGCTGGGGTCCGTATTTGCCCTGTCCTTCGCTTTTGCGATCAATGGGAGCCAAGATCTCTCTGATGTCGCCGTGCTCGGAGTCTCTTCCGTCGGCTCGGCCCTGGTGACGCTGTCCATCCTCGCCTACCTGTCTCGACGGCGCGGCTCGGGCTCATGGGACGTCGATTTCGGCCTTCGATTCGAGGCATCGGATGTCAAAGGGCTCGTATACGGGATTGGCCTGCAGATCGCGGTCGTCCTGGTGGTGCAGCTCCCGCTGTTGAAACTGCTCAATCTGGAGAATCCTCCTGAGCAGGGAGTCACCCAGATTGCGGGGGAGGCGGCCACGCTTCCCGCCAAGCTCATGGTCTTTGCGGTCGTTGTCATAGTGGCACCGGTCACCGAGGAGCTGCTCTATCGAGGAGTGTTGCTCTCCCGGGTGCGGCGAGACTTCTCCCGAAACGCAGCGGTTGTGATCTCGGCGGCCGTGTTCGCAGGTATTCACCTGATCGATCCCAACGCGATCCTGGCGGTCCCGGGCCTGTTCGTGATTGGCCTCGTCCTCGGCTACATGGCGCTCAACACGAATCGAATCGGGTTGACGATCTTCACTCACGCAGGCGTCAATCTCCTCGCCGCGGTCGCCATCTTGGCGGGTCTCAACATCTGACCCCCTTCACTCCTGTTCCGGTGCCTGCTATTTGTTGAGTTGCGCTGGGGCGACAACGGTGGTGGAACTGCATGCCTGCCCGCAACCTGATCGCCGTTGCCATACTCGCCCTGGCGGCAATGCTCGGCTGGGCCTGGTACGGCCGTGCGTCTCCCGAGCCTGCCCCGGTCGTGCTCAACGCCAACGGCAGCGGAGCATCGACACCGGCGACGATCACCGTGCATGTCTCAGGGGAGGTGTTGGTTCCTGGGCTCGTCATCGTCGCCGAGGACGCCAGGCTGGCCGATGCGATAGCCGCTGCCGGCGGCACCACGCGCCGGGCCGCTCTCGATCGGGTGAATCTGGCGGCGCCGCTGCAAGATGGTCAACAGGTGGTCATCCCGGCGGTCGATGACGTCGCCAACAGTACGGCAACTCCGGACGACGGAAAGGTGCACATAAACACCGCCACCGCTACCGAGATGGAGGAGCTGCCGGGCGTAGGGCCGGTGCTCGCCGAGCGGATACTCGCGTTCCGGGAAGAGAACGGCCTCTTCACCACGGTCGAGGACCTGCTCGATGTGCCCGGTATCGGCGAAGCCAAGCTGGAGGCGTTGCGTGACTCGGTAGCGCTGCCCTGAGCCGGCTCAACGGGCCGAAGGGGATAGGGCGTCCTGTCGTCGCTGCTGCGGCTGTGATGTGGGTGGGTGCCCTGCTCGGAGGCCTTGCCGGTATCGTCGCCATCGGTGGTGTCCTCGTCGGTTTGGGCCTGGTCGGCGTCTTGTTCGCCAAATCACGTCCGCTCATGCTGGTGGTCGTCATCGGGATCGGGATGATGTCGGGAGCCCTCGCGGAACAGCGCCGCGAGGCAACACTCACTGCCGGTTTGCCGCACGGGCGCGGTGTGCTCGTTGGTACAGCGGCATCCGACGCCACGCCGTACGGCGGTTCCTACCGGTTCGTGGTTCATCCCAGCGGGTGGGGAACCAGTACTGGCGGTCTCGAGGTTTGGAACGGCCCGGCCGTCGCGGTGATTACGGAAAGCCGGGAGATAGTCGCAGGCGACACGGTGTCGGTGAGGGGTTTGATTCGCCCCGATCCGGATCTGATACGCGGCGATCCGGTGGCAGGACGGATCACGACCAAGGCGGTGGTAATACAGCACGGTCCCGGATCGGTAATCATGGTGGCGGGCAACGCCTTCCGTACGAGGGTGCAGTCAGAGATCGCGGTGCTCGGCAATACCGCCGAAGCGGCACTCCTGCAGGGCTTCCTCATCGGCGATATTGCCGGTCTCCCCGAACCGGACACCGACTCGCTGCGTCGGGCAGGCCTGACACATTTCGTTGCGGTCTCCGGCAGCAATGTTGCGCTCGTGCTCGGCGCCTGGTGGCTGGTGCTCGGTCCATTGGGAGCGGGCAACAGGGTGAGAGCAGCCACGGGCCTCCTTGTGCTCGCGATCTTCGTCGTGGCGACGCGGTGGGAGTCGTCGGTGATCAGGGCGGCAACGATGGCGTCGCTCGTGCTGGGAGGTCGCGCCGTCGGCTTTGTGATCGACCCCTGGGCCGCACTTGGCGGCGCGATTGCGTTGCTCCTCGCTGTTTCGGGAGATCTCGCCTACGACGTCGGGTTTCAGCTGTCTGCAGTAGCCACAGCAGGTGTGTTGCTCGGGGCGAGGCTGTGGTCCGACCACAAGCCCCGGATGGTGTGGGCACTACTCGCCGCCACCATGTCTGCTCAGATCGCGGTTGCCCCGATCGTCCTTCTCCATTTCGGCTCAGTCCCGCTGCTTGCTCCTTTGGCGAATTTGGTGGCGGCACCGCTGGTGACCGCGGCGACCGCAGGGGCGGGGATCGGGGTCATCACCGGCTGGACGCCGGCTCTGCATCTCGCAGGATGGGCGGCCGGGCTCGTCCTTCAAGTTGCCAGGGTGGTGGGCGAGTGGCCGCAGCTCGGAGTTGCCGCTGCCGCGGGACTGGCGGTCCTGGCGATTGCTAGCTGGCTGGCCAGGGTCCCATGGGTGACGCTGGCTGTCGTTGGCGTAATAGCTGTGGCAGCAGTGATGCCTTCGGGACCACCGCCTGTGCCGACCGCGATCTTCCTGGATGTCGGTCAGGGCGACGCGGTGCTGCTGCGTGACCCCAGCGGCGCCGTGGTGCTGATGGACGGGGGCAGGGACCCATCGGTGCTCAGGGACGCACTACGAAGACACGGCATCACCCATATCGATCTGTTGGTGGCTTCGCACGGTGATGCCGATCATGTTGGTGGATTCGAGGGTTTGCTGGACAGGATGCCGGTGGGGCGGCTGTGGGTGCCGGAGTATGCCGTTCTCGGGGATCTGCTGGATGGGACACTCGCGGATGCCGGCAGGCTCGCCGTTCCGGTGCAGCACGTGGCTGCAGGAGATGGCGCAGGAATCGGGGAGCTCACACTCGAGGTGCTCAACCCGGTGCGCCGCTATGCCACCGACAATGATGGCTCCGTGGTGTTGTGGGTTGCAACCTCTAATCGGACTCTGCTGCTTCCCGGCGACGCGGGAGCTGTCGCACAGGCGAACCTGCCGCCTCTGGCGCCTGATGTGATGTTGGTTCCTCACCACGGAGCGGCGACGACCGACCCGGGATGGCTAGCACAAACCGTTGGTGATACGGCCGTTATCAGCGTCGGTCCCAACACATATGGTCATCCGGCACCGGAGACGATGGCGGTCCTCGAGGCGCACCACACAACGGTGCTCATCACGCAGGAACTCGGTGATGTCGTCGTCGCCCTCGAGTGATGAGCATGTCGGTGTCGCGGGCTACGCTCGTCGGTATGAAGCCACTCGTCGTAGTGTCCGGACCGCGTGACGCAGGCCCCGGGGAGCGAGAACAGATGATGGAGCAGGCACATCGAGCCATCCGTCAGCTCGGCGTCGATTCGCCGACACGGATCGATGTGCCGGCAAAGGGGAGCGGAGGTGACGGCGAGGAGGGTGCGCTGCGCGGCCCCGTCCAGGAGATTGTCCCCGCATTGCAGAGTGGCTCCCTGTTCGGTGGCGCCGAGGGTGTGCTCGTCGTCGACGCCCAGGCGCTGCTCAAGACCGAAGCGGAGGTGATTGCCGAGTTGCTCGACATCTCCGCGGATCCCATCGCAGTATTCGTGGCGGTCGGATCGATCCCCGCCCCGCTGGGCACGCTGTTGCGCAAGAAGGCCGAGACGCTCTCGGTGAAGCGGATCAACGAGCGGTCGGCTGGGGAGTGGTTGGGAAGGGCGGCGCGGGACAGAGGTCTCAGGATCGAATCCGATGCCGTTA
This sequence comes from uncultured bacterium, assembly GCA_963844835.1. Lineage (GTDB taxonomy): Bacteria > Actinomycetota > Acidimicrobiia > Spongiisociales > UBA5794 > JAAETI01. The sequence continues at coordinate 165,272 of CAWJPT010000001.1, forward strand.
CCTTGTTGCTGCAGCGTTTCGGGACCAATGTTGCCGCGCTGGGTCAAGCTCTCGACCAGCTCGTCGTCGAAGGCCCGGACATCGACGCAGATCTGGTGCGAAACAGGTTCAAGAACCGCCCGGATGAGCCCATGTGGCACTACGTCGACTCGGTGGTGGCTGGCAACCAAGGGGACGCCCTCCGTCGTCTCGCCGACTTCCTCCAGCATGGCCACCCCCTGCAGCTCCTGGCGTTCCTGCAGAACGATGTGCGTCGTCGCTCCCTCGCTGCGGCCGCTCCCGATTATGAGACGTTTCTGGAATGGGACGGAGGCAAGGTCGGATGGAGCATGGAGAAGGTGTGGAAGCAGCGCAGCAGGATCAAGGGGTCTGATCTGAAGCTGGCCGTGGGCGCTTTGGCTCGTGCCGACCTGCAACTCAAGACCGCCCCGGAGAGTACGCACCGGGTCACGATGGAACGCCTCACGGTTGCGATGTGCCGATGGTACGGAGGCAGGCGGCGCTAGCGCCTACCAGCTGGCGACGCGGAGGTTGCCGTCGGCGTCGATCCACGCCTTGATCGTGATCGAGCCACCCCAGTAGCGGTAGAGGGTCAGCACCATGTCGCCGTCGCTCTCGTAGTAGTAGCTGCCGCTCCACCCGTAGTAGAGCGTGTAGTCGGAGAGAACGATCTGACCGTTCACGACCTCGAAGGTGAATGAGCCGGCAGATGTGTCGATGGTCTGCTGTTGCACCGGTGCGGCGGTGGTTGTTGTCGTGCTCGCCGGCGCTGCGGTCGTTGTTGTTGTCGTTGTTGAGGTGGTCGTCGAGGTGGTGGTCGTGGATGTTGTGGTGCTCGTGGTCGACGCAGGTGCCTCGGTAGTAGGTGTCGCAGCTGCGCTTGTAGTCGTCGTCGCGGAAGGGTCGAGGGTGGTTGTGGTGCCGTGGCCGGCGCTCGCCGCGTTGTCCTCGATGCCGTCGAACTGATCGTTCATGCTGGTGCTGATGGCATTCATCGCCGCGACGGAAGGCAGGAGAACGAGCGAGGCGATCAGGGCATACTCGACCAGGGAGGCTCCTGCCTGGCTGCGTAGTCTTTCGAGCATGCGTGTCATTTCGCCACCTGCGCTGGATCTCTTTCCGTAAGACCTGTCGGCAGTGTGCAGGCAGTGTTAAAGCGTCATTACAAAATGACGCAAAGGGGCTAGTACGCGGTTTTTAGCCCTCGTAGACGCGAACGCTCTTGACGGTGAGGTTGAACGTTCCCCCGGGTGCCTGATAGGACCGGGTCTCGCCGGGGAGGGCGCCGAGCAGAGCGGAGCCGACCGGGCTGGTGGGGGAGGCAAGGATCATGCCGGGTACCTTGTTCTCCGCTGATGCGATGAAGTAATCCATTTCGTCGCCGTCCCCATCGACGACCGTTACCACCGTACCGATCTCGACCTTGCCGGAATCATCCGCGGCACGAACTTCCGAGTTCTCCAGGATGTGCTTTATCTGGCGGATCCTGGCCTCCATGAGACCCTGATCGTTCTTGGCGGTGTCGTATTCGGCGTTCTCGCGGAGATCGCCGTGCTCGCGTGCCTCCGCAATTCGCTTCTCGATGGCTCGACGACCTTCTGTTGTCAGGTTGTCGAGCTCTTCTTGCAGCTTGGCATGCGCCGCAGGGGTCAACCAGGTTGGATCACTCATAGATCCCCGTTAGCCGAGACTCTTGGCGACCTGCTTGGCGAGCCGGGACTTGCGGCGGGCAGCGGTGCTCTTGTGCAGGAGCCCCTTGCTGGCTGCCATGTCGAGACGTTTCTGAGCTTCGCGAACTGCCTCGTTGGCGGCTTCGGCATCGCCGGAGGCTGCAGCTTCGAGCGCATTACGGGTGCGCGTCTTCAGCTCGGAACGCATCGAGCGGTTCCGGAGCCGGGCCGCTTCGTTCTGCTTGTTGCGCTTCTTTTGGGATTTGATGTTGGCCATGCGAAATAGACCTCTTGAGGTTTGGAGGAACGGCGAAACAATAGCAGCTACCGGCGAGCAGGTACAATGCTGGTCCGCCGCATCCGCTCAATCCCGGAATCCAATGACCGACCTATCGCGCATACGCAACTTCTCGATAATCGCGCACATCGACCATGGGAAGTCGACTCTGGCCGACCGTCTGCTGGAAGCGACCGGCGCAGTGTCGCAACGTGACATGCGCGAGCAGCTGCTCGACACTATGGACCTGGAGCGGGAGCGCGGGATCACCATCAAGGCCAATGCAGTGCGGCTTCAGTACCGTGCTCATGACGGCCACACCTACACGCTGAACCTGATCGATACGCCGGGTCACGTTGACTTCTCCTACGAGGTTTCCCGAAGTCTGGCGGCGTGCGAGGGAGCGCTGTTGTTGGTGGACGCCGCCCAGGGAGTGGAAGCTCAGACACTGGCCAACGCATACCTCGCCATCGAAAACGGTCTCGAGATCATCCCGGTTGTGAACAAGATCGATCTGCCGTCTGCGGATCCCGACCGGGTGGCGGCAGAGCTCATCGGCATCGTCGGCGGTTCCGAAGACGATGTGATCCGGGTTTCGGCCAAGAGCGGGCTGGGCGTCGAGGAGCTCCTCGAAGCGATCGTGGCAAAGTTGCCTGCCCCGACCGGCTTGCCCGACGCACCGTTGCGGGCGATGGTCTTCGACAGTTACTACGACACATACCGCGGTGTCGTTTGCTCGGTGCGGGTGGTCGACGGGCGATTGGAGACAGGTCAGCAGCTGCGCTTCATGGCGACGGGTCTTGCCGAACTGGCGGATGAAATCGGTATTCTCGTGCCCAGGGCGACGCCGGTGCCGCTTCTCGAGACCGGCGATGTTGGCTACCTGATCACCGGGGTGAAGGAGATCGATCTCGTGCGGGTTGGCGACACCATCACCGGCTCAGTCGAGCAAGCGGCTCAGGCCCTACCCGGCTACGAAGAGCCCAAGCCGATGGTGTTCTCGGGTCTGTTTCCCACCGATGGCGACGACTTCGAGAAGCTCAGGGAGGCGCTCGACAAGCTGCGCCTCAATGACTCGTCGCTCGTCTATCAGCCCGAGACTTCGCGGGCGCTCGGCTTTGGTTTCCGGTGTGGCTTCCTCGGGTTGCTGCACATGGAGATCGTGCGAGAGCGCCTGGAACGGGAGTACGACATGGATCTCGTGGCCACTGCGCCGTCCGTGGAGTATCGGGCGCACCTGAACGACGGCTCGAGCATGCAGGTGCGTTCCCCGCAGGACCTGCCGGGGCCGCAGGTCCTGGCGAGCATTGCAGAGCCGTACGTGAAGGTGATGGTGATCACGCCTGCCGAGTATGTGGGCACCGTCATGGAGTTGATCCAGCAGCGTCGCGGCGAGATGGGTGACATGACGTACCTCACCCCGGAGCGGGTCGAGCTGCACTATCAGGTCCCGCTCGCCGAGATCGTCTTCGACTTCTTCGACCAACTCAAGTCGCGGACCCGCGGCTACGCGTCGATGGACTACGAGCCGGGTGACTATCGGGAGTCGGATCTCGTCAGGGTCAACATCCTGCTCAATGGGATCCCGGTCGATGCTTTCTCGTCGATCGTGCACAGGGAACGTGCCTACCGGTACGGGAAGGCGATGGTGGAACGCCTCCGCACTCTCATCCCACGCCAGCTCTTCGATGTCCCCATTCAGGCCGCGGTCGGCACTCGGGTGATCGCCAGGGAGACCATCAAGGCGCAGCGCAAGGACGTCACCGCAAAGTGCTACGGCGGCGATATCACTCGTAAGCGCAAGCTTCTGGAGCGACAGAAGGAAGGCAAGCGCCGGATGAAGATGGTCGGCCAGGTGGAGGTGCCTCAGGAAGCGTTCATCTCCGCGCTGCGGATCGATGAGTGAGCACCCGGGTGGCGTAGATGCCGCTGCGGCAGAACGCGCCGCATATGTCCACATTCCCTTCTGTCGTCGCCGGTGCCCTTACTGCGATTTCGCCGTCTTCGACTTGTCGCGGGGAAATGCGGAAGTCGAGCGGTATGTTGCTGCGCTCGTCGCCGAGATAGAGATGGAACCGGATTGGGCACCGCTACACGCGGTCAATCTCGGCGGCGGGACACCTTCAACTCTCTCTCCCGGCCAGATCGACGAGATCATCGAGGCGCTTCGTCGTCGCTTCGGTTTGATGCCGGGTGCCGAGATCAGCATCGAGGCCAATCCGGAGGATTGGCACACGGGATACGCCGTAGCCCTTGCCGACCACGGTGTCACCCGGGTGTCCCTCGGAGTCCAGTCATTTGACGCCGACGTGCTCCACTACCTGGGACGGCTCCACACCCCGGAGGAAGCTGCGACGGCGGTGGCGGCGGGCCGCACCGCCGGCATCCGATCCGTCAACGTCGATCTCATCTTTGGATCACCGATCGAGACGCTCGAGTCGTGGCGATCAACGGTGACGGCGGCCCTCGATACCGGTCCCGATCACGTATCGGCATATGCGCTGACCGTCGAGTTGGGCACCGCACTGTCGCGTGCGGTGCAGGCGGGGGCCGCCGCCCCGGATGATGACGACCAGGCCGACAAGTACGAGTGGTTTGATTCGGCCGCAGCTGACGCGGGGCTGGAACGGTATGAGGTTTCCAACTGGGCGAAACCCGGTCATGCCTGCCGGTACAACTCGACGACGTGGGCACACGGAGAGTACGCAGCCTTCGGATTGGGGGCGCACGGCTTCAGGAACGGCATCCGGAGTCGCAACGTGCGACGCATCGATCGCTACCTGGAACTGGTCGAGGCCGGTATGCGGCCGGTGGCCGGTACCGAGCAGCTGGCAGGTTTCGAGCGCGATCGGGAGCGGTTGTTCGTCGGTATCCGTCGTACCGGTGGCGTCCGGCTCGGGGTGGCCGGCAGGCGCTTTGTGGAATCCGCCGCGGGCAGAAGACTCATCGGAGCGGGAGTGGTGCGGCGCAGGGACGATCGTCTCGTGGTGGTGAACCCACTGTTGACAGACGCCGTCGCCAGGGAAATCCTCGCAATCAGTCCGGAGAGTCATCGCTGACCGGTGGGGCGACGACGTCACGCACTGAGGCACGGTTCGCCGCCTCACAGAAGATCGTGAGCTCGTCTCCGACCTGGATCTTGGTATCGCCGTGAGGGATGAGCACGCTCTGGTACCGCCTGATCGAGACGAGAGTCGCTTCAGGAGGCCAGGCGACTTCTTTGACCGCGTGGCCTGCGACCGGCGATTCGTCGCGAACGAGAATCTCGAAGAAATCTGCCTGCCGGTTGCCGCGCAGATTGACCCGTGCGCGGTACAGGGCATTGCTCGTGGAGCGCGTCAACGCGTGGTGGTAGGCGCGAACCACCGATTCACGCCGGAACATCCCGATCAGCTTCCCGTTCGCATCCACCACCGGCAGTCTGCCGAGTCCGAGTGACGCCATCCTGGCCAGTGCCGCTGAGACCGGCATGGTGGGTGACGCCGAGATGGGCTGTTTGGTCATGATCGTGGATACGGGTATCCCGGTCGTGTCTTCCAACAGCGCAATGGCTTCCATATCGGTCACGGTCACAATCCCGACCATGGCCCCGTTGTCGTTGACCACGGGCACACCGTGGTGACCCGTCTCCGTCAGCATTCGGTCCAGCTCGTCGAGGGTTGCCGTGGCGTTGATGGTGGGGACCCACGCCATGACATCCCGGACGAGCACAGTGTCGAGCACGTCGCGATCCTCGTGCTGAGGCAGGTGAATTCCTTTCCGGCGCAATGCTGAGATATAGGTGCTTCCGGGGTGGATGCGGTCCGCGATCACAGTCGCGATTATCGAGGTGAGGGCGAGGGGAAGCACCATTCCGTAAGAACCGGTCAACTCGAACACGAGAAGGATCGCGGTCAGAGGTGCTCTCACTACCACCGTCAGCATCGCAGCCATACCCACGAGTGCGTAGGCGCCCGGACTCACTGCCGATGCCGTCCATACCGTTGACAGCAGGAGGCCGAAACCGGCGCCGATGGTGCCGCCAACCACCATCGAGGGCATGAACGATCCGACGCTGCCACCGCCGCCGTGGGTAACCGAGGCAGTGACGATCTTGCTCACGGCGATGAGCAGAAGCAGGCCGACGCTGAGGAACCCTGGTCGCACCGAGCGGAGCAGTGAGCGCAAGAAGTCCTGGCCCGTGCCCAGCGCCTCGGGCCGTACCAACCCGATGAGCCCGACCGTCAACCCGGCGAGGCCCGGTTTCACCCAGCCCGGTTTCAGCTTGGTGCCGGCGGTGTCGGCGAAATGCATCAGCTTCAGATAAAGGTATCCGAACGCCACCATCACGATCGCCAACAGGGCGAACATGACCAGTTGCCGTGGATCGTCCATGCGATAGGCCGGGCTGCGGAGGAAGGAGTCCTCACCGACGATGGCGTGTGTGGTCACCGATGCGGCAACGGAGACGACGACCACCGAGTTGAGGTGACGCAGCGACACCGAGCCGAGCAGCACCTCGAGTGCAAACAACATGCCCGCGATCGGGGCGTTGAACACTGCGCCGATGCCGGCACCGGCACCCGCAGCGACGAATGCCTGCACCTCGTCCTGGCCGTAGCGGCTGGAGCGGGCGAATGCCGATCCGATGGCGGCACCGATCAGCACGATCGGCCCCTCGCGCCCTCCCGATGCTCCAGTACCGAGGCTCAAGCCCGTTGCGACGATCTTGCCCGGAATCAATCGACTCGGTAAATAGCCGGCCTCCAGTGATAGTGAGGTCATCACCTCTCCGACACCGCCGCCCGCAACGCCGGGGCCCAGGAAGTAGTCGATTGCCCAGGTGAGGATCATCCCGAGGACGACTGCGATGACGATGACGAACTCGAAGCCGGCCCGGTCGTCGAGGTACTCGACGAACTTGCGGATATACTCGATGGTCAGCACGAGCGTGGCAGCCCCGGCCCCGACGAGGACGCCGAGGAACAAGGAGGCCCCTACGAAGGTGCTGGAGCGACCGCGAGCGAAGCTGCCCCGGGCGATGTTGCGAAGCTGTGCCATCACCATGACGGTACCGTGCCGGAGAGCAGTCGAGCGTCATTGCTCTCCCGCGGCTTCCTCTCGCTGACCCGATGCTTATCACTCTCACCGTGAGAGTGCTAAATTCGGAGGATGCTCGATGACCGCAGATCCATTGTGCTGCAGGCGCTGGTTGAGGAATACATCCGGACCGGACAGCCGGTCAGCTCGCGTGCCGTGTTGCAGCGTTGCTCGGTGGACGTGTCGAGCGCGACCATCCGTAACGACCTCGCCAAGCTCGAGTCGTACGGATTCGTGACCCAACCGCATACGTCTGCAGGTCGGGTACCGACGCCCGCCGGCTACCGGTATTACGTCGACCATTGTTCCCCGACGAGACTGCGCTCGGCGACGCGAGAGCGAATCGAGTCGTTCTTTGCCGACTTTCACGAGGAGTTGAGCAAGCTGCTGCGACAGACAAGCGGGCTCCTCTCCGAGATCTCGCACTATCCGGCCGTGGTGATGGGACCGGGATTCGGCGATGAGGTGGTCAGGGCACTGCATCTCGCTCATCTCGGCGGGCCGGTCGTGATGGCCGTCACCATCGGCACCACCGGCCGGGTGGGTCAGGACGTCGTCAAGCTGTCCTTTCTGCCGACAGATGACGAGCTCGATCAGGCTGAGCGGATCCTTGCTGAGGCTTTTGAGGGGGTCACGCTCACGAGCGGGGTCGGCGTCATTGCTGCTCTCCCCGGCGATCAGTTGCCCGAGCATGTGATGAGGATCGTCAGAGCCATCGGAGATACGGCAATCGCATCGGTCGATGCCACCCGCGAGCTGTATGTGGGTGGCACCAGCCAGCTTGCGTCACTCTGGCAGGATCTGGGCAAGGTGCACACGATGCTGGAGCTTCTGGAGCAGCATCAACACGTTCGCAGGCTGCTCGACAGCGGGGCGGACGGCACCTCCGTCCAGCTGGGAACGGAGACCGAGATGATCGACGCCGACTTCGCCGTTGTCTCGACGGCTTTCAGCGTCGGTACGACCGGCAGGGGCAGAGTCGGCTTGCTCGGGCCGATGCGGATGGACTATCGGCGAGCGATCCGAATAGTCGAAGAGGTCGGTGATGGGCTCGAGGACAGTCTCGGGGCATGAAGGACTACTACCAGATCCTCGGGGTCACGCGCGACTCGAGTCAGGAAGAGATCAAGAAGGCCTTTCGTAGGCTCGCCAGGGAGACTCACCCGGATGCCAATCCAGATGACCCACAGGCAGAGGCCCGATTCCGAGAGATTGCCGAGGCCTACGAGATCCTCTCCGATCCGAATCGGCGCGCCGCATACGATCGCGGCGAGCAGTTCGGTGCCGGAGATCTGTTCAGCAACTTTGGTGGCCTCGACGAGATCCTGCAGCAGTTCTTTGGAGCCGGGTTCGGTGGTTTTGGTGGTTTTGGCGGCACCCGTCGCCGTGGACCGGCTCGCGGCCGTGATCTCGGCGTATCCGTCGATCTGACCCTTGCCGAGGCCGCCACAGGGGTGAGCCGAACCATCGAAGTCGCGGCACCCGAGCGGTGCGATGTTTGCTCGGGCTCGGGCGCGGAGCCGGGCCATGAGCCACGGCGTTGCCCGACCTGCAACGGGGTGGGACAGGTCCAGGTGGCGCGGCAGACGATGTTGGGGCAAATGATGACCGTGACGGACTGCACCACCTGCAGGGGCCGCGGTGAGATCGTCGACAATCCGTGCAGCAACTGCTCGGGCACGGGGCGGGTAGATGCCCAGCACACACTGAGCGTTGAGATCCCTCCCGGGGTCGACGACGGCACCCGGTTGCGGTTGTCGGGCCGCGGTGCGGTTGGAGAGCGAGGTGCTCCAGCGGGCGATCTGTACGTCCAGGTTCGAGTCGCCCCCGATCCCAACTTCACTCGCGTCGGCAACGACCTCCATCACAAGGTGAGGATCGGGATTTCTGAAGCGGTTCTCGGCAGGACTATCGCAGTTCCGCTCGTCGATGGGTCAACCACTGATGTCGACATCCCGGCGGGAACGCAATCAGGGGCCGTGTTCCGTCTCGGAAAGCGAGGGATGCCGCGTCTGCAACGGCGCGGCCACGGCGATCTCCTCATCGAGGTCGATGTTGTGATCCCATCAGACCTCCCCGCCGAAGCAGAAGATGCTTTGCGGCAGTACGCCGAATTGATGGGCGAAGCACCCGCAGAGTCGAAGCGACGGCTGCGCCGAAAGCGCAAGCGGTAATCGTGGCCCGGCATCAGCCTCATCTGCTTGTTGACGTGTCGGCAGGGGGCGATCGAATCGACCTCGACCGACAGGCCAGGCATCATCTGGAGCGTGTGCTCCGCTATCCGGCAGGGGGTCCCGTCAGCTATACCGACGGTGCGGGTCTGATGGGAGAGGGCACCGTCGGAGCGGGGGTCGTCGTGCGCGGTGATGAGACCAGATTGCCGCGGCCGAGCCCGGTGAGCGTCGCCGTCGCCGCTCCACACGACACTGCCCGAGCTCGATTCCTGGTCGAGAAGCTCGGCGAGCTCGGGGTGATCCGCCTGATCTGGCTGAGTACCGCACACGGGCAGGGTCGACCTCCAAAGAGAGAGAAGGCGAGCGCTTGGGCCAGGGCGGCGCTCGAGCAATCGCGAGGAGCCTGGTTATTGGAATTTGGTGAGCTCACCGAGGTTTCCGATGTCGCCAGATGGGGAACGCCGGTCTTCGCCGACCCGGATGGCGCAGCGCCCGTTGCAGCTGCGCAGATTGCCGACCCGGTGCTGTGTGTCGGGCCCGAAGGCGGTTTCGGCCCTGACGAGATCCCACCGGGTGGATTGCGAGTTTGTCTCGGAGCGACGGTGCTGCGGGTGGAGACAGCCGCTATCGCAGGAGCGGTCTTGCTGGGGCACATTGTGGCGATCTCGTAGCACCGGAAGAACGATCCAGGCGATCACCACACTCCTAGACTGATGTCAGCGTGGCGCTGACTGGTCAGTGGCCAGTCAGTAATTAGGTATTCATTTGCATGTGACAAGACATCGCAGTAACGCTGGGTTATGATGTTGGCTACGCAGAGCGGTCAAGCTGCGTGTAGCTCTGTGAGGGGCCGAGGAGAAGACTGATGCCTACATACAACGAGATGGTGGGAGAACGGCTTCGTTCCATAAGGCGACAGCGGGGTTTGTCGCTCCAGGATGTGCAGAAGCTGTCTGACCAGGAGTTCAAGGCTGCGGTTCTGGGAGCTTATGAGCGTGGCGAGCGGAGTCTCTCGTTGCCTCGTCTCCAACGGTTGGCTCAGTTCTTCAGCGTGCCGATCTTGCAGTTACTGCCGCAGGACGATGGCCCGACGCCCAATGCGGCCGCTGAGGGTATCACCATCGACCTGAACCAGGTAGAGAGGCTCTCCGGCCAGGACGGTCAGGTGGTGGAGCGGTTCCTACGTGGGATCCAGATGCTCCGTCAGGACTTCAACGGCCGGGTGCTCACGATCCGGGCCAACGACCTGCGGATGCTGGCGATGTTGCTCGACCAGTCAGAAGAGGGATTCAGCGAGCGCCTGACGGAGCTCGGTGTCACCTCAGACGGGGGCGAGTAGGGCCGACAGGCTTCTGGCAATTTCTGCCAAGCGGTTTTCCGCCTGTCCAACGCGTCTCGATATACTGCCGCCTCTGCGAAACTGTGTGTTTCCAGAGGAAGTCAAACGATTGATTCTCTCCGTGACGACCCCTTCTGCAACCCAGATCCGTATTCGCGTTCCCAGCAATCACCTGATGGTCGATCTGCTGGGGGAGCGAGACTGCTACCTGAAACAGGTAGAGACCGCCTTCCCCGAAGCGCGGATCGTCGCCGCGTGGCAACGAGATCGTCATCGACAATGCCGGATCTGAACGAGATGCTGCGACATGGTGCGCACGGTGTTCGACGAGCTGCTCATCCTCATCCAGGAAGGGGAGGCTCTCGACGAGGACCGGGTGAGCGCGGGTCATCGACATGGTCAAGAAGGACGTCCCCTCGCCGTCCGGGGTATTCACGGACTCGATCAACGTCGGTCGGGGCAAGCATGTGCGTCCCAAGACCCACGGTCAGAAGGTCTACGTGGATGCGGTCCGGGACAACACGATGGTCTTCGGGATCGGTCCCGCCGGCACCGGCAAGACGTACCTGGCGATGGCCTGTGCCATCGAAGCTCTTCGATCGGGCTCGGTGCGGCGGATGATCCTCACCCGTCCGGCCGTTGAGGCAGGGGAGCGGCTGGGTTTCCTCCCTGGTGATCTCACCGCCAAGGTCGATCCCTATCTGCGTCCGCTGTACGACGCCCTTTATGAGATGCTTGGGCCGGAGGAGACCGCGCGGTTGATGGAGAAGGGAACTATTGAGATAGCTCCGCTCGCTTATATGAGAGGAAGGACTCTCAACGACGCGTTCGTGGTGCTGGACGAGGCGCAGAACACGTCACCCGAGCAGATGAAGATGTTCCTCACCAGGCTGGGGTTCAACTCGAAGATGATCATCACCGGTGACATCACCCAGGTCGATCTCGACGGCGGGCGGCCGTCGGGTCTGCGGACGATTCGCAGGGTGCTGCACAACGTGCCCGGGATCGCCTTTGTCGAGTTGACCGGTCAGGACGTCGTGCGGCACAGGATCGTCGCTGCCATCGTCGAGGCCTACCGCCGGTACGAGGAGCGGCTGCAGGAGAGGCAGAAATGAGCTTCTTCCGCCGATATGCGATACCGCTCAATGTCCTCGTCATCGCGGTGACGATCGTCTTCGTTGGCGCTGCGTTGGTCGTGGGTCGCGCCGCGCCGGAGCCCGCTATCACGTTGACGGTGGGAGAGCCATCGCCGCTGACGTTCGAAGCAACCTCGTTCATCGAGGTGCCTGACGCCATCGCAACCGAGGAGGCGCGCGCGCTCAGGCGGCAGCCGCGGTGAAGAGCGAGTACAAGACGGATACGCGCGATTGCCATTTCCGTGCAGGGAGCTCTCGAGGGGTTCTTCTTCTCGCTGGAGAACCAGGCCTACGAGGAACCGCCGGTCACCTCTACGACCATTCCGGTGGAGACCACCAGCTCGACCGATGCGAACACGACATCGACAGAAGCGACCACGACTTCAGGATCGGAGGCCGGATCGACCACCACCGATACTGCGGGCGAGACGACAACGACTGTTCCCGAGACGACCACATCGACGACGACGACGTTGCCTCGAGTTCCCATTGAAGACCAAGTGGCTCAGCTCACCGATCAATCTCCGGCTTTCGGTGATGCGATCCCGGTGTTCGTCAGCCTGTACAACCTGAACCTGGATCGGGTGGAACAGGGAGAGTCGGGGTTCTGGACTGAGCTCAAGCAGAAAGTGTCCGATATCGCCAACGAGAAGCTCAGCGACGGGATAAGGAGCACCGATCTCGTCGATGTCAGAAACGGGCTGATCCAGAGCCCGCCGTCAATCTTCGTCATCGGGCTCGACACCGAGCAGCGCACTCAGCTCCAGAAGGCTGCTGCGATCCTGGTCGCCGGTGTGTTGCAGGCAAATGAGAAGATCGACGATGCCGCAACCATCGAGGCGAGACAGGCAGCAAGCGATGCTGTTCAGGAGAAGAATGCTCAGTTCTTCCAGGGGCAGCAAATCGCAGCGGAAGGCGACATTCTCACCCAGGTGCAGATAGATGCGATCAACAAGCTCGGGTTGATCGAACCTGCAAAGGGAACCTCGCGCAAGGCGATCGTCTTGCTGGGTGCTCTCACCGTCGGCTTGACCGCGTTCTTCCTCTGGCGCTTGAGCCCCGGTCGATGGTCCGAACCCAAGCACTTCGCTCTGCTGGGGATCTTGGTGGTGCTGGCGGCGCTGGCATCTCGGGTACCCGAGTTGGTCGATGGAACGGACGGCAGTTTCGCTGCGCTTGGCTTTGCTGTGCCTGCGATGCTCTTCGGCTATGTTGCGGCAATCCTCTACGACCCCCGCACGGCGGTGATCCTGGCAATCCCGGTGACGACGTTCGTCGGTATTTCCACGGCGGACCCGGCGATAACCGTCTTTGCCGCAGGAGCAACGGTTGCGCCCGTCGCTTTCGTATCATCGGTCTCCAGCCGGCGGCGAGCTGCGGGTCGCGGTAGCCATGTCGGCCATGGTGCTCGCCCCGCTCGCTTTCGCCATCTCGTGGTTGTTCCGTGGGTGGGAGACTCGGTGGGAGGCGGCATTCTTTGCGCTCATTGGTGGTGTCGTCGCCGGCTTGATTGCACAAAGCCTCGTGTCGTTCTTCGAAAACCTCTTCCGGATGACAACAACGCTCACCCTGTTGGACCTCGTCGACAGGAACCACCCGGCCTTGCGTCTCATCGAGGACAAGGCGCCCGGGTACTTTCAACCACTCCATCCTGGTCGGGACCCTGGCAGGCAAGGCTGCCCGCGCCATCGGTGCAGACCCGCTGCTGGCCCAAGCGGCGGCGTTCTATCACGATCTGGGCAAGGTCGAGGACCCCATCTACTTCATCGAGAACCAGTTCTCGATCACCAATCCGCACGACCATCTCGATCCGGTCGATTCGTGCCGGATCATCCGGTCCCATGTCACCGATGGGCTCCGTCTGGCGCGTCAATACCGGCTCCCACCAGAGATCGCAGAAGGCATCCGCTGTCACCACGGCACCGGCTTGATGCGCTACTTCTACCATCAGGCAATCGAGGCAGATGCGGATGTCGACCCGCAATTGTTCCGCCACCACGGTGAGAAGCCGAAGCGGAAGGAGATGGCGATTTTGATGATCTGCGATGCCGTCGAGGGTGCGGCTCGAGCCCATGCCCAGCAGCAGGACCCAACCGCTGAGAGCATCACCAAGGTGGTTGATGCGGTCGTTGGTGAGAAGCTCGATGATCACCAGCTCGATGAGTCGGCGCTGACGTTCGGCGACCTGACCACCGTGAAGGCGGCGATCGTTGATGCGCTGGTGGGCTATTACCACACACGTGTTCCGTATCCCGGGTTCCCCGGGGCGCCCGTCGAGTAGCGGGCCTGATGGATATCACCTTCACCGATGAACAGGATGATCCCCTCCCTGCAGAGGGCCTGATCGAGCTCGCCCGGGTGGCGATGCAAGCCGAGCGGCTCCCCGATTCCACACAGTTGGCGATCACTCTCATCGACGAGTCACAGATGGCGACGCTCAATGCCGAGCACATGGGCAAGACCGGTCCTACCGACGTGCTCTCCTTCCCGATCGAGGACTTCGCCGCGGGAGTTCCGGAAATGGACGAGGATGGCCCTCCGCTGCTGCTGGGCGACATCTTCATTTGCCCGCCAGGTAGTACGTGCCAACGCCCGTCTGGCTGAGGTACGCTTCGAAGATGAGATGGCGCTCATGGTTGTTCACGGCATCCTCCACCTGCTCGGCCGCGATCACGTGATCGAGGAGGAAGCTGAGGCAATGGAACAGCGAGAGCGGGAGATCCTGGCGATGGTCGGGAGAGTGCGCCCATGACCGGGCTGGCACTGGTGATCTCGGCAATCTTGATCCTCGTCACCGCATTGTTGCGCGCCGCCGGGGCATCTCTGGTGCGCACCCCGCGGGCCGACGCGCTCCACGATGCCCGGAACAACGACCCGAGGGCGCAGAGGATCGCCGATCTGCTCAGCGACCGTCCCATCATCCAGCCGGCGCTCGGGCTGGTGAATACCGGCATGCTCATCCTCGCCGTGGTTCCCGCGGTGTGGGCACTGAGCCGGATCACAACCGGCGTGACGCTGATCGTCTACCTGGTGATCCTGAGCCTGGTGGTGCTCGTGCTCGGCGACATCGTCCCCAGAACCCTGGGGCGCAACCGGCCTCGCACGATCGCATACAGGTTTGCCTGGCTGCTTGCGCCGATGATCTCGCTGGGCCACACCACCGCCGATCTGGTCGCCGACCTCGACGAGGATGAAAACGAGGACGACGGGAGCGACGCCGAGGCGCACGAACGGGCGTTGATCTCACAGGTCATTGATTTCACAGAGGCCATTGTCCGTGAGGTGATGGTGCCAAGACCCGACATGATCACGGTGAGCGTTGACACATCCAGCGAAGAAGCGCTCGACGTGTTTCTCGAGGCGGGTAAGTCGAGGATTCCCGTATACGGTGACGACACAGATGACATTCTTGGTGTGCTCTATGCGAGAGACCTCTTGCAGCTCTGGGATGACGAGGGTGGTTCACGCCCGGCGCGTGACCTGATGCGGGATGCGTACTTCGTGCCGGAGACCAAGAAGGTGCCCGATCTGCTCCGCGAGATGCAAGCCAACCAGGTGCACATGGCTATTGCGGTCGACGAGTTCGGGGGAACCGCCGGTCTGGTGACGATCGAAGACCTCCTCGAGGAACTGGTCGGTGAGATCGCAGACGAGTACGACGAGGAAGAGCCCATGATCATCACCGAGGATGACGGCTCCTACCTGATCGACGCCCGGCTCGATATCGACGAGCTCGGTGACTTGATGGGATCTCCGATGCCAGACGAGGACTGGGACACCGTGGGTGGTCTCATCCTCGGGCTGGCAGGCAGGGTCCCTGCTGAGGGTGAGACCTTCGAGTTCAACCGTCACACTCTGACTGTGGAACGGGTCCAGGGCCGCCGCGTCGCTCAGATCCGGCTCCAGCCATGATCAGCGTGTCGCTCACCACGGGAGGCGCTGCGCCGCAGGTGATCTCTACAACGGAGGAGGGACTGTGCGTAGCGGGTTCATCTCAGTGGTGGGTCGGCCGAACGTCGGCAAGTCGACGCTGGTGAACGCGCTCGTGGGGGAGAAGGTGGCGATCACGTCACCACGGCCACAGACGACGCGGAACACGATTCGCGGGATCCTCAACGGCGAGGACAGTCAGATCGTCTTCGTCGACACTCCCGGTTTGCACAAGCCACGCACCGCCCTCGGCAACCGTCTGAACCGGCTCGTCTACGGCTCGCTGGAGGAGACGGACGGCGTGTTGTTCGTCCTCGACGCAACCCAGGAGATCGGACCGGGCGACCGGCTGATCGCCGAGCGTCTCCAGCAGGCCAAGGCAACAGTCGTCGTAGTAGTGAACAAGGTCGATATCGCCAAGCCGGAGCAGATTCTCGAGCAGTTGGCCGAAGCGGCCGCGTGGAGCTTCGCCGCATACGTGCCGGTTTCGGCGACTACGGGGGACGGGATCGATCGTGTGCTCGGCGAGCTGACACCGCTGCTTTCGGAGGGCCCTCAGTTCTTTCCCAGCGACATCCACACTGATCAGCCTGAGCAGATGTTCGCCGCCGAGTTGATCCGCGAGAAGTTCCTCCACCGGCTTCGTGAGGAGCTGCCGCATTCTCTCGCCATCGTCATCGACGAGATTCACGTTCGAGACAACGGGACCACATATGTCGCCGCTACCGCCTATGTCGAGCGCAAGTCGCAGAAGGGCATCGTGATCGGCAAGGGCGGGTCGCTGTTGCGCGAGGTCGGTGCCGAGGCGAGAAATGATCTGGAGCGCCTCTTCGGAGGGCCGGTGTTTCTCGACATGCACGTCAGGGTGGAAGAGGACTGGCAACGGCGGGACGCCACCCTCGATCGTCTCGGGTTCTGATGGCGATCCGTCACGATCAGGGCATAGTGCTCAGGTCTTTCCCTTTCGGAGAGGCCGACAAGGTGATCGTGCTGCTCAGCCCAAATCACGGCAAGCTGCGCACGGTTGCCAAGGGGATCCGTAAGACGAAGAGCCGTTTCGGTGGGCGTTTGGAGACGTTCAGCCATGTCGATCTCGTGCTCTACGAGGGGAGAAACCTCGACACCATTACCCAGGTGGAGATGATCGAGTCGTTTCACTCGCTTCGCTCCGATCTCGACCGGGTCATGGCCGCCGGCGTGATGGTGGAGGTTGCCGATGCGGTCGCCCAGGAAAACGAGGGCTCGGTGCGCCTCTTCCTCCTGCTCCAACGTGGGCTAAGAGCCCTCGACACCGGCGCCGCCCACCCGGACCTCGTGTCATCCTTCCTCCTCAAGGCGGCAGAGACGATCGGTGTTGCTCCGGCGCTCGATCGGTGCGCAGGGTGCGGGAGAACCGATGGCCTCAGCCGCTTCAGCTTCGATGCGGGCGGTGTGCTCTGCGAGCAGTGCCGCACCGCAGGCGCCTATGCGCTGCGGGACGGTCTCACCGACTACCTGGCGGTGTTGGCACGATCCGACCTGTCCGATCTCCCTGTGCCCGACGAGCGATTTGTCGGTGAGGCGAGGGGAGTGGCGAGACGGTTCATCGAATACCATCTGGAGCGTCAGATTCAATCGATGGCGGTTCTCGATGTATGACCAGGTGGACATGAGCCGTGTGCCCCGCCACGTAGCCATCATCATGGACGGCAACGGCCGGTGGGCGAACGCTCGCGGGCTGCATCGCACTCAGGGACATGCTCGAGGCGAGCCTGCGCTTTTCGATGTCATCGACGGCGCTCTCGAAATGGGAGTCAAATGGCTGACGGCGTACACCTTCTCTACGGAGAACTGGGCCAGGGATGCCTATGAGGTCGAGTTCCTGATGCACTTCAACGTCGACCTGCTGGAGCGCCGCCGTGACGAACTCCACGCCAAAGGCATCCGCATCCACTTCATCGGCGAACGGGATGATCCCAGGGTTCCGGACGATCTGCGCAAGCGCATCAATGACGCCGAGGACCTGACCAAACACAACGACAGGATGCACATGGTTTTCGCCTTCAACTACGGTGGCCGCACCGAGCTGGTGGTTGCGATGCGCCGGATCGCGTCCGCAGTGGCTGCCGGGGACATCGCAGCAGGCGAAGTCGACGACGAGACCATTGCCTCCCATCTCTATCTGCCCGAGATGCCCGACCCGGATCTCGTGATCCGCACCAGTGGAGAGATGCGCACCTCGAATTACCTGCTGTGGGAGTCGGCATATTCCGAATACGTGTTCACTCCGGTGTTGTGGCCTGACTTCGATCGGAACACGCTTGCCGACTGCATTGCCGAGTACCAGTCACGCGATCGGCGCTTTGGCGGCGCCGTCGATGCGTCCAGCAGCGAAGATTCGGTCGGTTGAACCCGGCCGGCGCAGCACGGCCTGATTGGATGCGCCCTATCATGCGCCGCCAATTCCCTATCTGGATC
The DNA here is from genome assembly GCA_963844835.1 of uncultured bacterium. GTDB lineage: Bacteria > Actinomycetota > Acidimicrobiia > Spongiisociales > UBA5794 > JAAETI01. The sequence goes on from CAWJPT010000001.1 coordinate 183,334, forward strand.
TGATATGCCAAGCGATTTCGACACCATCGTCAACCTGAGCAAGAAACGCGGTTTCGTCTTCCAGTCGTCGGAGATCTACGGAGGTCTCCGCTCGGCGTACGACTACGGCCCGCTCGGTGTCGAACTGCTTCGTAATGTCAAGGAGCAGTGGTGGCATTCGATGGTGAGGATGCGGGACAACGTGGTCGGGCTCGACTCGGCCATCATCCAGTCACCATCGGTATGGGAGGCATCGGGGCACCTGGCATCGTTCACCGACCCCCTCGTCGAGTGCACCAACTGCAACAACAGATTCCGTGAGGACAAGCTCGACGATCCGGATCAGTGCCCTGCCTGTGGCAAACGAGGCACGTTCACGGAGGCCAAGAACTTCAACCTCATGTTCAAGACCCACATGGGGCCGGTGGAGAGCGAGGACAACGCGGTATACCTGCGCCCCGAGACGGCCCAGGGCATCTTCATCAATTTCGAGAACGTCCGTCGCACCGCCCGGCTCAAGCCTCCCCTTCGGAATCGCCCAGATCGGCAAGTCGTTCCGAAACGAGATCACTCCCGGTCAGTTCGTGTTCCGCACCCGGGAATTCGAGCAGATGGAGATGGAGTTCTTCTGCCGCCCGGAGGAAGCCGACCAATGGTTCCGGTACTGGATCGAGGAGCGGAAGAACTGGTACCTCGATCTCGGGATGAAGGAAGAGAACCTTCGTTTCCGGGAGCACGAGCCGGACGAGCTGTCTCACTATTCGGCCGGTACGTTCGATGTCGACTACAACTTCCCGTGGGGCTTCGACGAGCTCGAGGGCATCGCCAATCGCACCGACTTCGACCTGAAAGCCCACATGGAGATGTCCGGCAAGGACCTCACCTACTTCGACCAGGATGCGGGCGAGCGGTTCGTGCCGTACGTCATCGAGCCGGCCGCAGGCGCCACCAGGACAACGTTTGCCTTCCTACTCGACGCCTACGACGAGGAGGAAGTGCGGGGGGAGACCCGCGCCGTGATGCGTCTCGACGAGCGGCTTGCGCCGATCAAGGTCGCCGTGCTGCCGCTGTCGAAGAAGGCCAGAGCTGATCGAGGTATCTTCGCAAGCTGGCCCAGGACCTGCGGCCCGCGCTACGCCGTCGAGCACGATGTCACCCAGGCAATCGGGCGACGGTACCGCCGCCAGGACGAGATCGGCACTCCCTACTGCGTCACCGTCGACTTCGACACGCTGGAGGATCAGGCGGTGACGGTGCGGGACCGCGACACGATGGAGCAGGATCGGGTCTCGCTCGACAAGGTCGGCGAGTATCTGAGCGAGCGTCTGGATCGTTGATCTACCAGGACTACGATCCTTCGCCGATATCTACAACCGCCACTGGGGTAGTTACGGCACCCGGGTGCTGGCACCGCTCGATCTGCTCGGTCTTCGTGATCTCGAGGCGGGGCGCGGGTTCTCGATCTCTGCTGTGGCACCGGGCAGCTAGCGGCAGAGCTCGCTGCAATCGTGGGTGGAGCGTCATCGGCATCGATGGCTCATCGGCCATGATCGATTACGCACGACGAAACGCTCCCACCGGCGAGTTCGTGGTTGCAGACGCCCGTGACTTCCGTCTCGCAGGGCCGGTGGCGATGGTCGTATCCACATTCGATTCACTGAACCATGTGATGACGTCGAGGAGCTCGAAAGGGTGTTTCGCCACGTTGCTGTCGGCGCTGGAGCCGGGAGGACGGTTCGTTTTCGATCTGAATGTCGAGGACGGGATACCTCGCCCGATGGCACGGCACATTCCAAATTGACCGGGCAATGACGAATATGTCATTGGTGAATCGTCGTACGACGAAGAACTGACCGAATGGGGACGATGAGATTCACCTGGTTCACACGGGCGGGCGAGAGTGGCAGCGAGGTGGCGTGACATTGCAGCAACGCTGCTATGACACGGAGTCGGTGGTGCCGCTCTAGCTGCTGCCGGATTCGTCGACATAACTGAAACCGAGGCCGGCGGAGCTGGCGGGCGGATGGGACGTCGGCCGGGTTTTCTTCTCCGCCTTGCTGGCGGCGACTGACCTGTGATCACTCAGCGGGAAGTGGCGGCGTCGCTCCCGAGACATAGGTTGTGAGAGTGACCACCGTTCGGGTCGGCCCCGGTGCAATCCGCCTGATCTCATCGAGGATCTCGCCGAGGTGGCTCGAGGAGCGAGCCCTGATGTGGAGGAGCAGGTCGAACTCGCCGGTCACCGCCGCGGCAGACATCACGAAGGGGATGGTGACGCGGATCTTCTCTGAAAGGCGCTCGAGCCCTGTCGACTCGGTGTCACGGATGTTGACGTAGGCGTCCAGCGGGTAGCCGAGTGCTTCCCAATCGAGCTCTGCGGTGTATGACTGGATGATGCCCTGTTCGCGGAAACGCCGAACCCGTTGATGAACGGTCGCGGTCGACTTACCGACGCGCTCTGCTATCTGGGCGTACGGCATCCTGCCACTTTGAGTAAGGAACTCAACGATTTGATAGTCGATGTGGTCCATGGACCGAAAGATTATCAGAGATTGGCCAAGGTTGAGAGAGAATCGTTTGACAAATGGACGAATCGACTGCAAACTACACATATCGAATTCGAGGCCAGGATTGACAATCCATCCGGACACTGCTTTTTGACTCGTGACGGCGCGGCGTAAGGCCGCAGCCGGTGCTAGACGCAGGTAGCAGGCAACAGATCAGGGGGCGCAAGCCCCTATTGAAATAGAAGGGAAGCCCATCTCCCTCCCCTCCCTCCGGGCTTCCCTTCTTTTCATTTCTGAACCGCCCGATCGATGCGACAGGGTTGCCGGTACACTCCGCTCGTGGCCTATCCCCGTGAAGACATCGAGCGTATTCGTGACAAGACCGACCTTGCTGAGCTTGCCGCGGAAGTGACCAAGGTGAAGAAGTCCGGGAGGACCGTGATGGCGGTCTGTCCGTTCCACCAGGAGAAGACTCCTTCGCTATCCATTGACCCGGCCCGCGGGCTGTACCACTGCTTCGGGTGTGGCAAGGGCGGCGACATCTTCGCCTGGGTGCAGGAGACGCAGAACCTCGATTTCCGCGAGGCGATCGAGTTCCTGGCGAGGCGAGCCGGGATCACGCTGACGGAGACTCCGGGCGAGGCCAAGCGCCGTGGCCGGCGTGAAGAGTTGGTCGAGGCGACGCGGGCCGCGGTGGATTTCTACCGCGAACGGTTGAAACAGGGATCCGATGCCGGTCAGGCGCGCAGCTATCTGCGGGGACGCGGCTACGGAGGGGATGTTGTCGATCAGTTCGATCTGGGTTACTCGCCAGCAGGGTGGGACGAGCTCACCCGGTACCTCAAAGGCGCGGGGCCTCGATGACCGCACCCTCGCCGATGCCGGGCTGGCGTCACGCAGCTCACGAGGGCGGATGATCGACAGGTTCCGCGGCCGGATCATGTTCCCGATCTTCGACCTGCGTGGAGACCCGGTTGGCTTTGGGGCCCGGCTTCTCGATGGCGACGGGCCCAAATACCTGAATACCTCGGAGACGGCCATCTATCACAAATCCCGCCTTCTCTACGGTCTCAACTGGGCGAAGAGCGAGATCGTGCGACGCAACGAGTCTGTCGTGGTTGAGGGCTACACGGATGTGATCGCGCTTCATCTGGCCGGTCATCCGACGGCAGTGGCGACATGCGGAACGGCGCTGGGGGAGGACCATCTCGACTTGCTGCGTCGCTTCAGCGAGCGGGTGCTGCTTGCGTTCGATGCGGATGAAGCAGGTGCGGGCGCGGCGCTGCGCGGGTTCAATCTGGCGATCCCCGCTGATCTCGACATGCGGGTTGTTGTGCTTCCCGAGGGAAGGGACCCTGCAGACCTGGTTGGAGACGGCGATGCGGACCTGCTCGTCAAGGCGATGGGCGAATCCCAACCGCTGCTGCAGTTCTCGGTGGACCGGGAGTTGAGCGGTCACGATCTCAATGAGGTGGAGGCGCGCGGCAGAGCGGTCAGGGCGACGGCGGCGATGGTCGCTCGTTACACCGATCCGCTGGTCCGTCAGGAGTATGCCGTGCTGATCTCTCGCCGCACCGGGGTCGGGCTGCGTCTTGTCGAGGAGGCGATCGCCGCGGCGGCACACCAGCGCAGGCAGGAGGAGGGGAGGTCTGCTCGGCCGCAGGCCCGCCCGGTACCGCGTCGGCGTCTCAGCGGAACGGAAAAAGCCGAGCAGGAGCTGCTGCGGCTGGTACTGGCGAACGACCGCGCCGGTGCGACAGGCGGGCGATTTGGAGCATCTCTTCTCTGACGCTGTCCATCTCAGGGCCTATCACATGATCAAACCGGCCGTCGATCGGCTCGAGCCGGGTATCCTCCCGGATCTCGGAGGCGTGCTCGGAGGGAGCGAGGCGGAGGAAGCAGGATTGCTTGCCGAGCTGGCGTTGGCGGCGCGACCGCTCTCGAAAGCAGCCGATGTGATCAATCGACTCGAGGTCGATGGCCTGACACGCCGAATAACCGAATTGGAGAGGATGCTGGCGAACCTGCCGTCGGAGTCCCAGGAGTATTCCGACAGATTCGAAGAGTTGGTAGCTTTGCAGCAGCAGAAGAAGCAATTACGGAGCCGTGAGTGAACGAAGCAGCAACAGTCGTCTTCGAGATGCTGACCAAGCGTGGGAAGCAGCGCGGATTCCTCGTCGTGACCGAGATCCTGCAGGAGCTCGAGGATGTCGAGGCTCCGCCGGAGGCATTCGACGAGGTGGTCGAGGCGCTCCAGGTCGAGAAGGTCAACGTTCGCGAGGATTCCCACAATGCGCTCGAGGCGACTGCACTGAGCAGTGACGAGCTGGTGCACGTCTCCGACCCGGTGCGAATGTACCTCCAGGAGATCGGCCGCTACCCGCTGCTCACCCCGCAGCAAGAGGTCGAGCTTGCCATGCAGATGGAGTCTGGAGGCCGGGCATCCGAGAAACTGCTCGCCGACGGTGCTGCAGACCTGCCGGTCGCCGAGAGAGGTCATCCTGCAACGGTCCGCACGCAACGCCGACCGGGCCCGGAAGCGCCTGGTAGAGGCGAACCTGCGACTGGTTGTCTCGATCGCCAAGAAGTACGTCGGTAGCGGGGCCTGTCGCTGCTCGACCTCATCCAGGAGGGCAACCTCGGGCTGATCCGGGCGGTCGAGAAGTTCGACTACCGCAAGGGATTCAAGTTCTCCACCTACGCCACCTGGTGGATCCGCCAGGCGGTGACCCGGGCGCTCGCCGATCAGGCTCGCACCATCCGGGTGCCGGTGCACATGGTGGAGACGATCAACAAGCTGGCCCGGGCACAGCGCACCCTGATGCAGGAGCTGGGCCGGGAGCCGACCATCACGGAGATCGCTCAGGAGCTCGAGATGGAGCCCCAGCAGGTCACCGAGCTGCGCCGGATCGCCCAGGATCCGGTGTCGTTGGAGACGCCGCTCGGGGAGGAGGACGACTCCACCCTCGGCGACTTCGTCGAGGACACCGATGCGGAGGTGCCGGTCGAGGTTGCCTCGTTCAAGCTGCTCCAGGAGTACCTGTCACTCGTGCTCGAGGGCCTCAACGAGCGGGAGCGGCAGGTGCTGATCATGCGCTTCGGGCTCGCCGACGGGAAGGTGAAGACCCTGGAGGAGGTGGGGAGCCACTTCCAGGTGACTCGGGAGCGGATCCGCCAGATCGAGACCAAGGCGCTGGCGAAGCTCCGCCAGCCGGCCCGGGCCAAACGTCTCGAGGGCTATCTCGAAAGTGGCTGATCTCGGCAGAATCGCGGCCACCGGGGATACCCCCTCCCGAGGTGAGCATCACCGATGACCTGGTTGCGGTCGTTACTCGGGGACCAGCACCCCGATCTCGCAGATGAGGATCTCCGCTTGTTCGGCAGCGGCTGGGACAACACCACCTACCGGCTTGGTGACGAGCTTGCGGTGCGTCTGCCGCGTCGTAAGCTGGGTGCAGAGATGATGGTCAAGGAGCAGCGGTGGTTGCCCGAGATTGCCACCCGGTTTACCGCTCCCTGTGGGGGCGCCGATACGTACCGGTGAGCCGGGGCGCGGCTATCCGTGGCCGTGGAGCATCGTTCCGTGGATCGAAGGCGGATCGGCAGAGGCTGAGGACATTGCCCCGTCACGAGGCGGCGAAGCTCGGGGCTTTTCTTCGGGCTCTTCATACGGTGGCGCCGCACGACGCACCGTTGAATCCGTGGCGCGGCGTGCCGCTCGCCGACCGCTCGTTTTCGGTTGAGCAGCGTCTCGATCGTATCGGGCCCGCCGAGCTCAGCGTCCCGGTCGAGGCGGGTCCGGGATCTGGGAGCGGGTCCGTGACGTGCCCATCGACGTCGCCGATCGTCGCTGGTTGCACGGCGATCTGCATCCTCGCAACGTCATCAGCCGGAGGAGGAGATCTGGCGCGGTGATCGACTGGGGCGACATGTGTGCCGGCGACCCGGCTACCGATCTCGCGGCAGCGTGGCTGTTCTTCCCGAGCGAGTGCACGCATAGATTTCGCTCCGCCTATGGGCAGATCTCGAAGGCAACGTCGGAGCGTGCGATCGGGTGGGCTATCTTCTATGCCGTGATCATGGTCGATGCCGGCCACATCGACGATGCCCGTTGGGCCGCGCGGGGAAATCAGGCCCTCGAGCGAATCTGTGGATAAATCTGGGCATTTGTGTGATTGACGTGACAAATCTTCGCATTTTCCACTTCAGCTGTACCGCCTGCTGGTGCCAGAAATCATGTCAGGTTCGCCGTGCAGAGGACGATTATTGTTGAAAGTCGATGACTAGGGCTGGTTAGCCACGGAGGTAGTGAGCATTGGTTAGCATGGCAGCTCATTCAGCCCGGGTGAGGGCGGGTCGCTTGCCCGCTCGCGTATCGGATGCAGTGTACCAGGATCACTCGCGGACGCGGTTGCCGATCCACTAATCGTCGTCGACGATCAACAACGATCGTGCTGTTCAACCGGGCTGCAGAAGAGATATTTGGCTACGGAGTCAACGAAGTGTTGGGTCGGAACCTCAACGTGCTCATCCCCGAGGCATATCACGCAAGCCATCCGCACCAGGTGAGCAGTTTGCGGAGCGTGGAGGCCACGCCGAGATCCCTGCATGGAGCCGTTCTCGGTGAAGGGGACGCCGCAGTCGATGGTTCGGTCTTTCCCTGCGGAGGTCAGCCTTTCGACAGTTGAGGTGGACGGCGAAGGCCGCATGTTCGCCGGCCTGCGCGATGTTTCGTCTCGGGTGAGCATGGAGCAGGCGCTCGAAGAGAGTGAGAGCCGTTTTCGTGCGATCTTTCGAGTAGTCACCGGTCGCCATGGCTCTGGTCGCGGCTCGAGGCGAGTTTGTCACCGGCAACAAGGCGTTCCACGAGCAAACCGGGTATTCAAGGAAGAAATCGATGGCAATGGCTCGGGCTGATCGTCCACGAAGACGATCGTGAGACGCTACTGATGCAGCTGGCGCCGTTGGCGGCCGGTGACCGAGGATGCTGTACGTACGAGCTCCGCTACGTTCGAGCAACGGGTAAGTGCGCATGATGGATCTCTCGCTTGCGCCCGATCGGATCCGGGCAGGAGAGCCCCAGTATATGGTTGGCCAGGCGATCGATGTCACTCGTCGCATCGACACTCAGGTCCGGCTGGAGCAGACGATCCGCTCGAAGGACGAGCTCATCACCTCGATCTCCCACGAGCTGCGGACGCCACTCACTGCGCTCGTCGGGTTTGCCGAGCTGCTCCAGGAGGGCGAATCGGTTCTCGGTCGTGAGGATCGGGCCGAGATGATCAGAATGATCGCCTCCGAATCGGTGGATCTGACCAACATCGTCGATGACCTCCTGGTGGCGGCCCGGGCCGAATGGGTGGTCTGGCGGTCGCTCACGTCGAGATCGACCTCGGGGCTCAGGTTGCGCAGATCCTCGAGATGTGGAACCGGCGCGACCTCGAAGGTCTGCGCGTCATCGGAGGCGATGCCAAGGCATGGGGTGACCCTGCCCGGGTACGGCAGATCATCCGCAATCTGGTCTCGAACGCGGTCAAGTACGGAGTCAGCCCGATCATCATCGAACTGATGGACGACGAACGAAATGGCGATTGTGGCCGTCAGCGACCGGGGAGGTCCGATTTCCGTCGGAAGACCGGAAGCGGATCTTCGAGCCATACGAGCGAGCGCACAAGATCGAGGGGGTCACCGCGTCGATGGGTCTTGGCCTGTCGATCTCCCGCAAACTCGCATTGCTCATGGACGGGACTCTCGAGTACCGGCGCTGTGATGACGGCAACGTGTTCGAATTGGCGCTCCCGCGGGTTGTGGGCCGGGACAGCTGAGCAGCCGCAGATGGGCGGTTACTGCCTGCTGCGGTCTCTCATCGCAGCGCCCGCGTTGCGCAACTGATCTGCGGCGATATCCCGGACCTGTGCGGTTCCTGCGTCAACGATGTCCTTGCCCTGATCGATCACCTGACGCACTCGCTCGTTTGAAGATGCCCTGCGGTAGAGGCGGCGCAGTTGCTCATATCGGTCACGACCGGCCTTGGTGCCGAGCAGGTATCCGATGCCAAACACTGCGACGGTGCGGAGTTTCATGGCAACATTCTGCCACAGTGTCGTCTGGGGTTAGGTATCCGGTCGTACGTCTGATACCATCGTCCGGCCCGAAGACAATACCCATTCCGGGGTAGCTCAATCGGCAGAGCATCGGACTGTTAATCCGCAGGTTGGGAGTTCAAGTCTCCCCCCCGGAGCCACTCAGAAACCCCCGCTTTCCGGGGGCTTCTGAGGTTTGCGCTGCGATTCCGGGTGAATACCGGCGCCTTGTTCCATCACCCTGTCAATCCACAACTCCACACTCGCTTCCAAGCTCACGAGTCTCTGACGTTTCCCAGGGGTGATTCAGACCTGCCACAAACATCGCTCCCTGCCAGTTTGGGCGGCTCGCCATCGCACCTGTTGAGAAGGACCGCACGATCGATGCTTGGGTTCTTGTTAGCCGGATTGAGGTCGACCCTGACCGGGATTGGAGTAGATGACGCTGGAGTTGGCGCCAATGCAGAAAGAGGCTCCCGGCGGGACTCCTCCGCCAAAAGTGAAGTGGAAGCCGGGACCCGGTCCACCCGGAGTCACCGCTCCACCTGCAGCGTTGACCTCGGTTGGCGGCCATGCGATCTCATCGTTCGGATTCGCCGCTCCGCCGTTGACTGCTTCGTACACAAAGTCGGATGGGATGCCGACCACGTAGTCGCTCACGATATGGAAACCGTGGACCTGGCCTAATAGGCCGTAGCACGTTGCATTCTCAGGAGCGGCCATTGCGGCCGATGCGGTCATCAGCGATATTGCCATGACGATCGCTGTGATGATTGATACCTTCTTCATACTCTTCTTTCATTTGCTTCGCTTGGTCTTGATTGACGTTCAGTTCTGTCCTGGCGGGTCAGCTGTGTTCGCTCACCGGGTAGATCTCATCGGCGACAAGCCCGTGGGCTTCCCGGTGGACGGTGTTGGCGTCCTCGGCGTTATCGGCCTCTACGAGGCAGAAGATCTTCCCTGCCCCCTCGTCGACCCAGTACCTGAGATAGTTCACCCCGTACTTGGCCTGGATCTCGAGGTCCTTCGTATGGGCCCCGGCTACGTCCCCCACCGAAACGCCGCCCTCGATGTTGTGGACGTCCATGAACAGTGACATCTGTTTCCTCCTCGGCTCGTTTGCAGGTCACGGGGTCGAACATATCGTGGTTCGGCGCGGCCAGTCATGAGGGTCCGCCACCTACAACTGCTGTCCCGGGTACTCAGATTTGGTGCCGGTCACGGCGTGGCGAGGATGCCTTGACCGCGGGCCGTATCGACTGCTGCGCCTCTGGTCGGCACATCGAGTTTCATCAGAATGGCTGCGACATGGTTCTCCACAGTGCGGTAGGAGACGAAGAGGCGGTCGGCGATTTCGGTGTTGGTGAGACCTTCGCCGAGTAGTTCGAGTACTTCTGCTTGCCTGGCAGTCAGGCCAGCTGGGTGATCGCGAGTCGCTCGCGATTTGCCTCGAGAAACGCGCACGCCTTGGTCGAGAAGCTTCCTTCGAACGCGATTGGCGGCGAGGCTGGCTCCCAATGTCTCGAAGATCTCTATCGCCTGTACCTGGGCGTCGTTATCGCCATGCATGAGGGCCAGCCCCCGCTCATAGGGCACACCTCTCGACTCCCAGAAGTCTGCTGCTGCCTGCCATTCACCCTCCATAATCCAGCGGTAGAAATCGGAGGTCCGATCAGGGACCTTTTCAAGAAGTTCAAGCTTCCACATCCAGAACGCGAGTGCTCCGCTGGGCCAGACAAACCCGCTCCGCATCGATCTATCGAGGACTTCTCGGAGACGCGTGATCTGGTCCGGGTCATCCTCGCCGGTTAGCCACATGTACTCGGCAAGAGCGGAGGCACCAGGGTCGATGTGCTGAAGCTCTCCGGAAGCCTCCGCCAACGACCACATACGGTCGAGCAAGGCACGAGCTTCGGATCGTCCTCGTCGCGCCTGGATGAGTCCCAGCATTCTCCATGCGATGATCCCTGAGTGGGGATGCGTGCCGAGAACCTCTGTTGCTGCATCCTCTGCGGCGGCCCAGTCGCCTTTCCAGACCAGGATCTCTGAATACATGGCCTGCGCGTAGATCTCCAGGGGTCGGATCTCATACCTAGCCGCCGTGTCTCGAGCCCGCTGTGCGAGGTCGGCTGCACGCTCGACGTCGCGGATGTCTGCGGAGAGTCCCGCCATGTTGATCAGCGCGTATGCCTCTTCAAACCGGTGCCCGCCGAGTACGGCTCGTCTGTGAGCCTCCTCTACCAGCGAGAAGTTGCTTCGTCGACCGGAGCTGTGACCAATGGCACCCTTGTTTATCAACGCTCGGGTCACGGTCAAATCATCACCGGTCGCCTCTGCAATGGCGATCGCCTTGTCGGCGAGTTCGATGCCGCCTGCGTCGTCGTCGCCCCGCATGAGTCTGAGCCAGGCCTGCTGGCTCACCGCGAATGCGAGGTCTTGACTGGGCGGATACGACTCGAGGATCGTTACCGCCTCGACAGAGGAGGCCTCCGCTTCCTCGGGCCGGCCGTTCACTTCGAAGACCCGAACGGCGAAAGCCAACATTCGCGCCAGGGCGAGATTATCGCCAGCCAATCGGTGGATTTTGATAGCTTCTACAAGAATTGCAAGCACGCCATCAGTGTCGAGGCGGTACTCGGTGCGAGCCCAATCATCGAGGATGGCGGCCTTGTCGGTCAGCGCGATCCGATCTAGGTACGGCTCGAGCGTCCGGAAGTGAGCGAGGGCTTCACGGTGGCTCTCGATTGCAATGGCCGCTTTGGCGGCCTTGGGCGCCAAAGCGATTACAGATTCGACATCATCGGCCTCCACGGCATGGTGCACCAATTGAGACCAGTCTTCCTGCCCGGCGATCGCGGCCAACACTTGTTGGTTGAGTTGACGGCGATCTTTGGTGCTCAGAGCCGACTCGATTGCCCGGCGCGTCAACTCATGGTTGAACGACACCGTGTCGTCCTCGATCCAGAGGAGACCTTGACGGGCGCACTCGGTCATGTGCTCGGGCGTCGGGTTGAGGATATCGTCGATGAGGCTTCGTTTCGATTCGCCAGGAATCACCGAAACCAGATCGAGAACCCGCCTTGCCCCGGAGGAGAGCTTGGCGGCCCTGGCGAGGACGGAGTCCTGGACCGACGATGGCACGTGCTCGACTCCTGAGGCGAGTACCTCGGTCACGAAGAGCGGGTTTCCGCCCGTTAGTGCCATAACCGCGTCGAGATCGAGGTTCGTGTCGTTCACCATGGATGTGACGGCGTGGGCTGCGAGCCGGTCGAGACGTATCCGCGTCAGACTGTGCGGAGGAAGGTCTCCGATCACCCTCCGCAGGGGATGGTCATAGTCGACCTCACCGTCGCGATAGGTGAGAATGAGCACGCCCGTTGGTTCTGGCGATGCGCCGGCCGAGGTATTTGATGGCGTCCAGAGTTGCCTCATCCGCCCATTGGGTGTCTTCGATCACCAGAATGGTGGGACGCAACGAACGCGAAAGGAGATCCAAGGTGGCTTCCCACACCCCAGGGCGGTCGCCTTTCTTGAGAGGCTCGGCTAGCGAAGGCTCGTTGCGGGCCACGTCCCAGAACGGGCCCAACGGCCGAGGAGTCAACAGATCGTCGCAGAATCCAAATCGGATATGCGCCTCGCCGGTCTGCCGTTCGACGAATTCCCTGACGAGAGAGCTCTTGCCGATGCCCGCCTCACCCCGGAGCAAGACGACCTTGCCCCCGGACGAATCGAGTCCGGCCAGCAGATCGACCAACAATCCGAGTTCTTGATCCCTCTCCAACAGCACGAGTCGCAGCCTACCGGGAGGCCAGGTCAGACTGCGCCGAGAATCCCCCGTTCGGGACCGTCACTTTTCTTGTGTAGATGACGTGGCGGGTTGTCACTTGACGTTGGGCGATGTGGTCTCCGCGGTGCATGGTAATTGTGTTGAGGATGGCTTTCCATCAGTTGATTTGATCGGTTCTTCCTCCTCGCTGTTCGCGGTCAGGTAGAGGACTTTCATGGCTGCTTGCTCGGTGGGAAATCGAGGAATAACACGGTTTAGCGCAAGATGATGAGACAGTGTCGGGCCGCCCCCCAGAATGCCCCGCATCGGACTGTTAATCCGCAGGTTGGGAGTTCAAGTCCCCCTGGAGCCACCAGAGCCCCCGTTTGTCGAGGGCTTCTGAGGGTTGTTGGATCTCAATTCTTGCGTGGAATCCATTTTCGCTTCGAGCGTGCTTCCGCAAGAGCCACGGGTGCCCATTCTTGGTTGATAAGCTCCTGCCATGTTTCACGTCGCCCTTCACGAACCCGAGATCGCTCCGAACACCGGAAACCTGATGCGCTTGACGGTCAATACCGGGTGTCGGTTGCATCTCATCGATCCGATTGGGTTCTCACTCGACGAAGCGAAGGTACGCAGGGCCGGGCTCGACTACCGGGAGTATGCGACGGTGCAGCGTCATGAGGGATGGCTCGCCTTTCTCGAGCACATTGGGGATCGACGTATCTATGCGTTCAGCCAGCACGCAACGACCGTCTACACAGATGTCTTCTACCGGCCCGGCGATGTGCTTCTCTTTGGCAAGGAGTCGGTGGGGCTCCCCAAGGCGATTCTCGAGTCCGACGATATCGTCGCCACAGTACGGATCCCGATTGCGCCTCGCGGGCGGAGTCTCAACCTGGCAAACGCGGCGGCGGTGGGCGTCTACGAGGCATGGCGTCAACTCGGGTTCTCTATGCAGGAGAGCCTCATGGCACATGAGTCGACCATCAGGGTGCGCTTCTACGAGCTCGACCCATACGGGCATGTCAATCACTCTGTCTATGTCCAGTACTTCGAGGCCGCCCGAGCAGAATGGCTGACCGAAGTCGGGTACCCGCTCGACAAGCTGCAGGCGGACGGCATCCAGATCGTGGTCACGGAGCTTCATACTCGATACTTGGCATCTGCAGGGCCAGGAGATGAGCTGGTCGTCAGCAGCGAGCTGGTGGAGTTGCGTCGAGTCTCGATGACGTTCGCACAAGCAGATTCGGCGTGGGGATGAGACACTGGTCACTCAGACCATCACCGCGGCGACGATTTTGCCGTCAGGTCGACCGACCCGGGTTCCTGCCGAGTTGGTCGCGGCGCTTCGCGATGGGTGACTTGGATCTCATCGCGGCGATCGAAGATGCCTCCTACCGTTCCTGGCCGGCACGAGAGAAGGTGGTGTACGACGGCTGGCAGTTGCGGTATGCCGATGGCTTCTCCCGCCGGGGAAACGCACTACTTCCGATTGGGCGCTCGTCCATCGGCCTCGATGAGAAGCTCGACCATTGCCGCGATTGGTTTGCTGCGCGTGGCCAGGACTTGGTGGTGCGGTGCACTCCGCTGTGTGAGCCGGGGATCGACGACGAGCTGGACCGGCGGGGATTCTCCACGGAGGGGGAGACGCACGTGATGATCGTGCCGTTGCGCGGAACAGAACATGCTGGCGTGCCTGAGTACACGATATCGCCCGAGTGGTGGGACACGATGGCGATGTTGTGGGATATCGGTCCACATTCTCGGGCCGGGTGGCGGGCGATCATCGAGCGGATCTCGCTGCCGACGGCACACGTCTTGCTGTGGGCGGATGATGCCGCGGTCGCGGCCGGGCTAGGGGTGCTCGATGGGCCCTGGCTGGGTCTCTTCGAGCTGGTGGTTCGCTCTGATCGGCGACGCCACGGGCACGGCCGAGACATGGCCAGGCAACTGCTCGAGTGGGGAGCGAGCCGGGGCGCCTCCCATGCCTACCTGCAGGTTGTTGGCGGGAACGACGCCGGCGCGAGCACTCTACGAGAATCTCGGCTTCCGGGATCTCTACACCTACTGGTACCGGCGCTCCGCCTAGATCACCCGACGGTGGCAAACAACCCGGCGAAGTCGATTCGGGGAAACACTTCGAGCTTGCCGCCTACCGTCGCGTTGACGATGTTGACCCCACGCGGCCTGAAGGCGTCCCGCGCCCACACATAGTGCTGGATCATCCGCTCAGCATGAGGCTGGTGCCACTTCCGCCCTCTCCCGAAGTAGTCGGGATGGAAGTGGTTCGGGTCGTCGCTCGTCGACGTGAGCAGAGACTTCTCGCCGTTCACCTCTGGTCCCTCGGCGATCACGTCGTCGGGAACGACATAGTCCGTGTCACACCCGATCAGGATGATGTTGGCGAAGCCCATGTAGACCGCTGCCTCGATCATGTTGACGGTGACGGTGAACGGCATGATCAAGCCTTCGTTCATGTCGGAGGAGACCGCGGTGAATGGCAGGTGGTAGGTCGCCAGTGCGATGGGGCGGAAGAAGTAGCGGTTGTTGGCCCGCGGCATGTACTGCTCGGTCGGCTCGACCTTCCCGCTCCCGTCCCAGTGGTGGAGAACTGCTGGGAAGAAGAGCTCCATGTCTGGATTCTGCTCGTGCATGGCGACGATCTCCGCCGCATGGTCGGGCAGGACCCTGCTGTCGCACGAGAAGTAGTAGCGGTGACGCCAGGGCACACGATCGTAGAGGAGATAGGCGGCGTTGCTGCCGAACACCGTCTGGTTCTCGAGCAGATTCAGGTTCATCTTGTTCAGCGATGGCCCGTTGCCCATGACGAAGCACGTCTCGCCGGCGTGCCGTCCGCGGAATTTGGTGAAGTCGTCGATCGTCACGTTCATGGTGTCTCCGTTTCGATGATGCCCGTCTGCGGGTACCAGCTCATCTGGATTCCTACCGTGCTGAGCCTCTCGTGCTCGTTGCTGCTCCGGAACTCCGCCTGGTCGCCGGGGTGGGAGTGGTAGTTGCCGAGCACGATGGGAAGCCGGATCACGGGCACGCCGAGGTGCTTGCCGACGATGCTCCACCAGGCGGCGTCACCGGCAACCTCGATCGGGTTGTCGTCTGCAAACTGCCACGGATAGGGAGCCCGATCGTGGAGGCTCCGTCGCCACATCGTTGCCGGGCCGAGCGTTCCCCGCTCACCCGTGCCGCTTCCGAGCCGGCTCTCCACACCGGCTGGTGGAGGCCAACCGGGAGCAAACGGCAATGCGGATGCGCGGTAGGTCTCCTTCGTCTCGTCGGTTTCAGATTGCGAGAAGCGGATGTGCCATTCGCCACCGACCAGCCCGGCCTGATTCGCGTCCGCAAAGTCCTGCATCGTCTCGACGGCATCAGGTGCGAGCCGGTCGTCGAGGTTCAGGTTCATCACGTACTTGGTAGTCGCATGCTGGACGGCGACGTTCCATGCCTGATAGATCTTCAGCGGTGCGCTGCTGACGACGTGCCGGCCGGGTGTCGCCGCTGGAGGAGTGTCTCCCCCGTCGAACACATACATAATCTCAATCGGGACGGTCTGTCGACGCAGGGTCTCTGCGTGGCCGCGCAGTAGCTCGTGACGGTTCTGATCACCATGCCACACCGCGCAGAAGACGGTTGTTCGCGTGTCCGATCTCAACGAAGCCATGTTCTACCCGTCGGCGGGGGCGTCGTTGACTTGAGGTGTCGCCCGGACGTCTCAAGTCAACGTCCGCAGCAACGGCCAACTAGAGAGGGTGCCGCCTCTTGGGGGCACCCTCGTTGTCACGGGAATGTCGCTAGCTAGCCGTCGTCTCCAGATTTGAAGTTGTCCGCTGTCGGTAGCTCGAGACCCGCATCCTTCATCGACCCGAACGCTCCGTAGCTCACTGCCGCTGCTGCAATCAGTCCCAGGAAGAGACCGAACTTCGTGAAGCTACTGTCGGTGATCCAGCGGAGGACGATGAAGACGAGGCCGATACCGGCAAGGATCAGCGCTAGCTGCTCCGCCGCAAGCGTGCCTACCTTCGCGTCTGCAACTTCGAGTGTTTTCAACACCAGGATCGATGCCGCCGCAATCGCAAGTAGCAGTCCACCCCATGCCAGGATGCCGGCATCAAACGCTGAGGCGTTGATCGATCCGACGATTGTGTCAATGCCGTACCAGGGCATGAACAGCGATAGGACGGCGATTACACCACCGCCCAGTGCGATTTGTTGATTTCGGGTTAGCTTGCTGAAGTCCATTTGGCTCCCCTCGAAGCTCGGCGGTCGTGCGGCAGCGTGGTTGTCTTGAGCGGAGATTAGTAGGTCGAGTCGACGGTTTGGCGGATCATGAGGTGGTATCTCAAACACGGTTGAACTCCCTAGCGCCCGTTCAACCAAAGCGGCGTAGATCGGTGACCCGTGCCCGTGATGGGGCTCTTGGGAAGCCGACGAATCACGGCACACGGTGGCCACTGTCCGCCAAAGGTTTCTGCCAGCATTTCGATCGCCGATGATCCACCACAGCATGAGCATCACCAATCCAACTACTGCGAGAGCAAACGCAAACTGGTGAGCCTCCACCCTGGCGCCTCTGATCGAGGCAATGTCGAGCACCTCGAGCACCTCGAGCACCATCACGACGGCACGGTTTCGGTGCCTGCGGTTCGTCAGGGCAGGAAGAGCGCGATGACTGCCAGCAACGTGCCACCTACCGCCACCCGTTGGTTCCGCGTCAGCTTGCTGAAATCCACCGGAGCTCCATCTCTGGCCACCGCCTTCGACGAATGTGGTGCGTGCTGTCCCGAAAGTAGCCAGGATGCGAGCGGTGGTTGAGGCAGGGAATCGGACGCTGTCTGAGACCACGGACTAGCTACTGCGGATAGTGGTAGAACCACCACCTATAGTGGTCAATATTATCCAGCAGTTGCCGACAACAAATACATGGATGAAGGACGTCGATCTGCCCTCCGTCTAGTGCGTCGAAGCAAGGTCAAGGGCAACCGAGCCTGGATCGTCACGACCGCGGTGGGGGCAACCCTGCTGGTGGTCAGCGCGATCGTCTTCACGGTCTCAGCCGGGACGAGCGGACTGACCACACACGCTCAAGCCGTGCACATCGCAGACGAGACATTGCGGGTAGCCACGGTGGCGCGCGCCCAGGTGGCCATGGCCAATCACTTTGCCTCGATTCAACGCGAGCTAGCGGTCGATGTCGAGGAGCACCTAGCGACCTCGTCGGACCAGGCGACCGCAGCGCTCGACTTGATGGCGAGCGGGATCGAGAAGCTGAGGCAATCAGGTGGGGAGATCTCCCCCGAGCTCGCTAGCGCATTTGCGGATTTCGATCGTCTGAGCCGCGAGATTCTCGGCCTCATCGCGGCAGGCCGCTCCGAGGAGGCCAACCTCATTGTCGATGAGGAACTCGAGGCCCCATACGCAATGGCATTCACGCTGCTGCAGGCGGAGCGTGACCGTCAGTTGGAGGTGGTGGCACACTCCGACGCAGCGATGGCGCGGATGGGCGATGTCGCTCAGGTGCTACTCGCCCTACTGATCCCGGGGGGAATGATCATCATCTACCGCGAACTGACCCTGCGGATGCATCGCCAGGCAGAGCTGCGACTGCGTCTCGACGCGGAGCGAGCAGTGAGCAAGGTTCGTGAAGATTTTGTCGCCAATGCCTCGCACGAGCTGCGGACTCCGCTCACGATTGTCTATGGGATGGCGCAGGTAATCGAATCGGATCCTGAGGCCAGCGAGACGATTCGTGAGCTGGCAACCACGATCACCAACGAAGCAGAGGATCTCCATCGCATGGTTGAAGATCTGCTGACGACATCCCAACTCGACGCGGATGCCCTCAAGTATGTGATCGAGGACGTCTATACCACTGATGAGATCGGTGAGGTGGTTGCTCCAATGGTGCAGAAACGGTGGCACGATCGAGACGTCTGCCGAGGAGGCGATCGTTGCGGTCGATCGAATGCGGCAGCGTCAGGTTCTACGAAATCTCATCTCCAACGCCCGAAAATATGGGGGAGCGGAGATGCGACTCAGCGGTCAGGGTCTTCGGCGGCAGGTACGAGTGGACCGTCGCCGACAACGGCGATGGAGTCCCCCAGGAGATAGAGGAACGGCTCTTCCAACGCTTCGTCCATCGGGGCAGTCTGGTTACCGCACCGGGTGGGGTCGGGATCGGCTTGTCGATCGTGCGCGCTCTTGTAGAGGGAATGGGTGGGAACATCGACTACGCCCGGGTCAACGGGTGGACCGAATTCAGAGTCTCCGTGCCACTCTCGGCGTCGCACGAAGACTGGCGAGCCAATGGCGACAGGCCGGCAACCGTGGCGACCAAGCTTCCCGTTTCCCATGCGGCATCGATACTGGGTGAGGGCTCTCGTGTGCCATGATCGGCTTTCACCCTCACGTCGTTGCAAAGCTCGGCTTGCGCCGGGTTTCAGTGCTATCTGGAGAGCCCTCTGATGGCCGCCGGGCTGAGACCTCCCCACTTGCTGCCGGGGCAGAGTCCTGATTCTCCGAGCCATCTGCTTTTCGAATCCAGGCTCGAGTCATGGCACCAGGCCGTCGAGTCAGGGCGAGGGAGACTGCTTTCAGTCGACAAGCTGGCAGCGCTGACCCTCGCTCTTTCCATCGTCTTCGCCCAGGTGGGCTTTGGCGTAGGAACCGCGAGCGCGTCCGCGACCTTTGTTGTCAACTCGACGGCCGATGTCGTCGATCTCGTGCCGGGTGACGGGGCGTGCGACACCGGCAACACCATAGGATCTGACCCTGAGTGCACACTGCGCGCCGCTGTCCAAGAGGCAAACACTCTCGCGGGTACAGACACCATCACGGTGCCGGCCGGGACGTATACCCTCACCATCACCGGAAACGAAGACAGCGCCACAGCTGGCGATCTGGACGTCAGCGACTCCGTGATCGTCGTCGGCGCCGGTGCCGGCATCACCTTCATAGACGGCGCGGCCGCTGACGGGGCGTTCGAGATTCGCGGGAGCGCCACTGTGACCATCAGCCGGTTGACGATACAGAATTCGGGCGGTTCCAACTTCAGCTCGGGTGTGCACGTCAACGCCGGTACTTCTGCCACTCTCGATTCGATCGTGATCTCGGGTGGCACGTACAGTCCCGCGATCTACAACTCCGGCACGCTCGACATTCTCGATTCACGTCTCACCGGCAATGTCTCGACATTCAACGGCGGTGGGATCTTCACCGCGGGGCCCACCACAATCTCCGACACGCTGATTGACAACAACTCGACAAATGCAAATGGCGGCGGGATCTACGTAGGTGGCGCGGGCGGTGTGAGCCTGACGAACGTCACCTTGTCCGGCAATTCCGCAAGTGTCGGCGGAGGTCTGTACAACGAGTACGACATCGATCTCGTGAATGCGACCGTTACGTTGAACAGTGCCATTCAGAGCGGTGGATTACACGACAACGGCGGTGCAACAACGACCCTGCTCAATACGATCGTTGCCGGCAACACGGGGGGAAATCCCGATGGCAACGGTAGCTTCGACAGCCTCGGCTACAACATCATCGGTGTCGTCGGCGGGTCTACGGGTTGGGTGGGGACGGATCGTACTGGCGTCGATCCGCAGCTGCAGGCGCTGGCCGACAACGGCGGCCCAACGCCAACTCACGCGCTCACCGCAGGTAGCGAGGCGATCGACAACGGCACCGCATCGAGTGCCCCGGCCACCGACCAGCGCGGTGTCTCCCGAGACGGGTCACCCGACATCGGCGCGTACGAGTACGAGGCGGCCATCTCGAATATCGTGTTGGTGAACTCAACCGCCGATGCCCCCGACTCCTCAGCCGGCGACAATGTGTGTGCCACCGGCGGCACCAACATCGAGGGCGATCCCGAGTGCACGCTTCGTGCTGCCATCCAGGAAGCAAACGCCTCTGCCGCCATCGACGCGATCAATTTCGCCATCCCGGTTGGCGACACGGGGTATGCGAGCGGTGTGTGGACCATCGCCCCGAGCGGTAGTGCCCTCGATTGGATCGTCGCCACCATCGACATCGACGGCTCCACTCAACCGGGCTACGCAGGCGCGCCGGTCGTGGTCATCGATGGGACCGCCTTATCGTCGAACGAGATCGGTCTCGGGTTCGCGGACACTGCTGCGGATTCGCGGGTTGCCGGTCTCTCCATCGTGTCCTTCCCAGACGACTCCATCAGCAGCGTCGCTGATCGGCTGATCGTTGAGGACAACTACCTCGGTGTGCTTCCCGACGGCATCACGGCTCCCGGTAGCGGCTCCGAGAACATCGCGCTTTGGGGCGCGGGCTCCGACTCTGTGATCCGGGATAACCTCATTGCCGGTGCCGCTGCAGCCAACATCGCTGTGACCGACACTGTGACCGGGCTCGTCATCACCGGCAACAAAGTCGGCACCGATATCTCCGGTACCGTATCGCTCGGCGGTGGGCAGGCGTTCTGGACCGACACCGACGGCACGGTCATAATCGGCGGCACCGGCGCCGGTGATGGCAACACGATGGCCGACTCGATGTGGGACAACATCCAGGTCGCTGGCAGTAACTCGACTGTGACGATCCTCGGCAACTCGATCCACGGGGCCGGGTTGCTCGGTATCGACCTCGTCGCACCCGGAGACAGCGGCACGAATGTCACGGCAAACGACTCCGGTGACGGCGACTCCGGCCCCAACGATCTCCTGAACTTCCCGGTCATCACCTCTGCCACTGAGTCAGGTGGCACGGTGACCGTCACGTTCGACCTCGATGTTCCGGCCAACCCCGATCAGTATCGGGTGGAGTTCTTCACCAATCCGTCGGGTGCCGATGCATCCGGGTATGGAGAGGCCGAGACGTTCGTGTCGGCGGTCACCACTTCACCCGGAACGGGCCTGACCCACGCCTTCGCAGGAGCAGCGGGCGATGTCATCACGGCTACAGCGACCCGCGTCGATAGCGGTGCAGCCACGGGCTTCTCCTCGACGTCGGAGATATCGGCTGCCTACACAGTGACTGCCGCGCCGTCGCCGGCGAGTAACTGGAGCACATTCCTCGGCGGCGCCCTGGCCGATGCGGGACAGACGGTCGCCGTGGACGCGGGGGGCAATGTGTATGTCGCCGGCTACAGCAGCGGGACCTGGGGCTCTCCCGTGCGGGCTTACGGCAGTGGTAATGACATCTTTGTGGCAAAGCTGGATGCCAGTGGCACTCTGGTCTGGAACACGTTCCTGGGAGGACCGGGAGACGACCAGGGGTTTGGCATCACCGTCGATGCCAGCGGGAACGTGTACGTCGCCGGACAAAGCGGTGCCACCTGGGGTTCTCCCGTCCGAGCGTACGGCGGTGGTGTGGTCGATGCGTTCGTGGCCAAGCTGAACAGCAGCGGCAATCTGGTCTGGAACACGTTCCTGGGAGGCTCCGGCTACGACTACGGCTATGGAATCGACTTCGACGCCGCGGGCAACGTATACGTATCCGGCAACAGCTCTGCAACGTGGGGCTCTCCGGTGCGCTCCTACACCGGTAGCGCTGATATTTTCGTGGTGAAGCTGAATAGCAGCGGTGCACTCGCATGGAGCACATTCCTGGGTGGAACTGGTTCTGACGGGTCCAGGGGTGTCGCGGTCGACGGTAGCGGCAACGTGTACGTGGGAGGCTTCAGCAGCGCCAACTGGGGCTCTCCGGTGCGGGCGTACAGCAGCGGATTCGACTTGGTTGCCGTCAAGCTCAACAGCAGCGGCGCCTTGACGTGGAACAGCTTCCTGGGAGGCAGCGGCTACGAAGTCGGCGAGGGGCTGGCCCTCGACGGCAGCGGGAACCTCTACATGACCGGCTACGGCGATACCGACTTCGGTTCTCCAGTTCAGGGAAATGGCGGCGGCGTCTACGACGCTCTGGCCGTCAAGGTCAACAACAACGGCACGCTGGTGTGGAACACCTTTGCGGGCGGTACCGGGGGCGACTACGGACATGGGATCTCCGTGGCCGGCAGCAGCGTGTACATAGCAGGTTCAAGCGACGCGGCGTGGGGGGCACCGTCGCTGGCCTATGGCGGCGGCAGCGACGGTTTTGTGGCCGAGTTCAGCACCAGTGATGGCAGCCGT
Organism: uncultured bacterium; assembly: GCA_963844835.1. Taxonomy (GTDB): domain Bacteria; phylum Actinomycetota; class Acidimicrobiia; order Spongiisociales; family UBA5794; genus JAAETI01. Next base: position 205,781 of record CAWJPT010000001.1, read on the forward strand.
ACGACCCTTGATTTCCTTGGTGGCGCCGGCACGGACTACGCATATGAGGTAGCGACCGACGGTTCCGATGGGGTATACGTAGCCGGTTCCAGCAACACGACCTGGGGTACACCGATCCGCAGCTACACCGCGGGTACCGATGCGTTCGCAATGAGAATCGAAAGATCGCCGCTTGGACCATGTGCCGATTCCGATAGCGACGGTTTGTGTGACCTCGAGGAGGACGCCAACACCGACGCCGACAACAACCCAGCAACCAATCCCGGACCAGACACTGACGGCGACACCACCCCCAACTACCTCGACGCCGACGACGATGGTGATGGAACTCCGACCGTGTCGGAAAATGCCGATCCCAATGCCGATGGTGACCCCCGCGACGCTCTGGATTCCGACCGGGACGGCCAACCCGACTGGCTCGATCTCCCGACGTCGGCCACCGGAGGGACGGTGGCAACTGAACGGAAGATCAGTGACACCGCCGGCGGACTGACCGCAACCCTCGACAACTACGACGAGTTCGGTCGGACGATCGAGCCGGTTGGTGACCTCGACGGTGACGGGATTACCGACTTGGTGGTTGGGGTGTGGGCAGACGACGACGGAGGGTACAGACTACGGCGCTGTCTATACGTGCTGTTCCTCAATGCTGATGGGGCGGTGAAGGCTGAGCAGAAGATCAGCGACACCGCCGGTGGTCTCGCCGCTCCGTTGGGTTACGACGACGACTTCGGTCACGGCGTGGCAGGTATCGGAGATCTGGACGGCGATGGAATCAACGACATGGCGGTTGGCGCGTTCCTCGATGACGACGGGGGGATCGATCGGGGTGCGGTCTATGTGTTGTTCTTGAATGCAGATGGGACGGTGAAGGCCGAGCAGAAGATCAGCGACACCGTCGGTGGGCTGGCAGCAACCCTCGACAATGACGATCACTTCGGGATTCAATTGGCCGCTATCGGCGACTTGGACGGCGACGGGGTCAACGATCTGGCCGTCGCCGCGTCCAACGACGACGACGGGGGGATCGATCGGGGTGCGGTGTACGTGTTGTTCTTGAATGCAGATGGGACGGTTAAGGCCGAGCAGAAGATCAGCGACACCGCCGGAGGCCTGGCCACAGCCCTGGGCGACAGCGACGAGTTCGGCATTTCCGTCGGCGGCCCGGGCGACGTCGACGGGGACGGGGTTGCCGATCTTGCGGTGGGTGCCTACTACGACGACGACGGAGGGACCGATCGGGGTGCGGTCTATGTGTTGTTCTTGAATGCAGATGGGACGGTGAAGGCCGAGCAGAAGATCAGCGACACTACCGGCGGCCTATCCGCCACCCTCGTCAACGGCGACTGGTTCGGCTACTGGGCAGCGGGGATCGGTGACCTCGACGGGGACGGGACACCCGACCTGGCAGTCGGTGCCCGCCACGACGACGACGGGGGAACCGATCGCGGTGCCGCCTACGTGCTCTTCCTCAACGCAGACGGAACCGTGCGCGCGGAGCAGGCGATCAGTGACACTCAGGGTGGGTTCGTCACCGCGCTGGACAACTCTGATTGGTTCGGAGCCTCGGTGGCAGGCCTGGGCGACCTCGACGGCGACGGGACAATCAATCTCGCGGTTGGCGCGCCCGGTGATGACGATGGCGGCACCGATCATGGTGCGGTTTACATCCTGGATCTGGCTGGGTGGATTCCCCCAACGGGCCCTGGTGGTGTCGATGGCGACCTGGGGCTGTGGCTCCGTGCCGATGCTGGAGTGACGACTTCCGGCGTTGACGTGACGACATGGCTCGACCAGTCCGGCAACGGCAACAACGCCGCCCAGGGGACGACCTCCCTCCAGCCCGACCTAGTGAGCGGGGTTCTCAACGGGAACCCGGTAGTCGACTTCGATGGGGTGGACGATGGCATAAGCGGCACCGCCGGTGCTTCGTCCACGACCTACTTCATCGTATTCATCCCCGATGCCGCGGTGTCTTCGGCCTCGACCGGGCAGACTGTTTTCTCATGGGATTGTCCGACATGCACATCGAATACGAGCATTCTGGGCATCGGATCTCTCACTGGCGCCTTCCCCGATGAAGTCATCACGCACGGCCTCGGTGGTTCCACCGATTGGCGCTCGGCGCAGACCGGAACCGCCACCTATGCCGCCGGAGATCCAATCCTCGTGGCCGTCCGCACCAACGCCACCAACAATGGAATCGATATCTATTCGTCGGGTACTGAGGTCGACAGCGCCACGGCAGGCAGCTATCGCACTGTGACCGATCAGGCGTACTCGGTTGGCCGTGACAATCTGGCAAGCCCGTTCACCCCGCCCATGTACTTCAACGGCAAGATCGCCGAGGTCATCGCCTATTCGAGTCGGACGACGGATGCAGAGCAGCAGCAGATCCAGAGCTACCTGGCCATCAAGTACGGCCTCACCCTCAACCAAGCGGTCGCCTACAACTACGTTGCGTCAGACGGAACGGTCATCTGGGACGCCACCGCCAATGCCGTCTACAAGAATGACATTGCCGGCATCGGCCAGGATGACAGTTCGGTGCTCGACCAGACTCAATCGCAGTCGATCAGCGCCGACGCCATGGTCACCGTCTCCAACGCGTCCAGTCAGGACGACGGCGACTTCCTGGTTTGGGGCAACGACAACGGCGTAACCACCTGGACCGCCACCGGGTCACCGATCGGGCAGCGGCTCCAGCGCACCTGGCGCGCGGATGCGACCGGGACGATCGGCACGGTTACGGTTGCCATCGATCTCACCGGTCTGAGTGCGCCCGGCACCATAACCTCTGACTACCACCTCCTCGTCGACGCCGACGGCGACTTCTCAGCCGGCGCCACGGATATCGTCGCCAGCTCCTTCTCCGGCAACACCGCTACCTTTGACCTCGTCACAATCCCCGATGGTTCGTACTTCACGGTGGCTGCGGAAACCTCGCCGCCGACGGTCAACTCGACCGGTGACTCCGGCGATGCGTCGCCAGGTGACGGTGTCTGTGACACCGGTGGCACCAACAGCGAGGGTGCGGCGGAGTGCACTCTGCGTGCGGCGGTGGAGGAGGCCAATGCGTCTGCGGGCATCGACACGATCGAGTTCGACATCCCGACCAGCGACTCGGGCTACTCCGCCATTGACACGTACTGGACCATTCAATCCGGTTCGGCGCTCAACGTCACCGGGTCGGTCACGATCGACGCAACCACCCAGCCCGGCTACACCGGCAGTCCCGACATTCTGCTGCTGGGCAGCTCCGCGGTGGCGGGCACCGACGGTTTTGAGATCCCGGGTGACAACATCACCATTCGCGGTTTTGCCATTGCGTCGTTCCCTGCGGCCGGCGTCTATCTTCCCGCCACCTCCGACGGTGCCACCATCGAGTCCTCTTACATAGGCACAGATATCACTGGCGCCGTTGCCGCCCCAAACACATTCGAGGGTGTGTGGATCGAAGGCGCCACCAACGTGACGGTTGGTGGGACCGGCGTCGGCAACGTCATCTCTGGCAACACAACTGCTGGTGTCGGGATGGATGGGGCTTCTGGTGTCGACATTGTTGAGAACCTGATCGGTACTACGGCAGACGGGCTCGGTGCACTGGGCAACGGAGCCAACGGCATCGACGTTCAGAACTCGAGCACCGTCCTCATCGACGGCAACGTCATTGCCGCCAGCATCGGCAGCGGCGTCATCGTGTGGGGATCGAGCGACACGACCATCATCAACAACTATATCGGAACAGACGCGACTGGACTCGTGGCGGTGGCCAATACTGCCGATGGCATACACGTCGGGAGCGGCAGCACTGGAACCGTCGTGGGTCAGCCGGGGGCCGGCAACGTACTGTCTGGCAATGGCGACGACGGTATCGAGGTTGTCGACACCACGGGTGGCACCGCTATCCAGGCAAACACGATCGGGCTCGGATCCGACGGTGACACGATCGTCGCCAACGGTCGGCACGGCGTTGTCCTCTACAACGGTGCCAACAACACTCAGGTCGGGGGAACCACGGTTGGCGCACGGAATGTCATCTCTGGCAACACAGAGGAAGGCGTCCGGGTCGACGGCAACAGCAACGCGCTCACCGCGGACAATATCATCGAAGGCAACCTTATCGGCACCGATGCCACCGGATCGCTCGACCGGGGTAACGGCACCTACGGCGTGTACGTCTTCGCTGGTGCGGTGGGAACGACAATCGGTGGCACCGCTGCCGGAGCGGGAAACACCATTTCGGGCAACGGATCGCACGGTGTGCACGTCGAAGGGGCGGCCACGACGGGCACGCTCATTCAGGGCAACTACATCGGGCTCAACTCGGCCGGCGACGCCGCCCTGGGCAACACCGGCGACGGTGTTAGCGTGGCCTTTGATGTGCCCAACCAGGTTGTTGGCGGTGCAGCTGCCGGTGCGGGCAACGTCATCTCTGCCAATTTGGTCGGCATCTACAGCCTCGGGGCGGACAACCTGACCATCCAGGGCAACATCGTCGGGCTGGACGCGACCGGAACCGTCGACCTGGGAAACACCGGCGGCGGCATACGGGTCGGTGGTGACAACGTTGTCATAGGTGGAACGACGACGAACGCCCGCAACATCGTTTCCGGAAATGGACAGCAGGGCATATTCCTGGATTCCGCCACCGGAGCGATTGTCCACGGCAACTACGTCGGAACCGACATCTCGGGTCTGTTCGATCGGGGCAACGATTCGAACGGTGTCTACGTCAGCGGAAACGACAACCAGATCGGTGGCTCGGTCGCCGGGGCGGGGAACGTCGTCTCAGGCAACACCAACGACGGTATCCAGACATCGAGCTCCAGCCCGGGCACAATCATCGAGGGCAACATCATCGGGCTCGGCTCCGATGCGTCTACAGCAATCCCCAATTCGTACCGCGGCGTCTCCGTTTACGGCATGACGACGAGAGTCGGCGGTACTGACCCGGGTGCCGGCAACACGATATCAGCGAACTTCAACAGGGGTGTCTCAGTCATTACCGGAGCGGATGACGCTGCCATTCTCGGCAACTCGATCTACGCCAACGGGAGCATCGGCATCGACCTTGGTGACAATGGTGTCACAACGAATGACGCCGGAGACGGTGACACAGGCCCCAACGGTCTTCTCAACTACCCGGTGATCACGTCGGCGAACGGGGGAGCGGGGTCCGTGACCGTGTACTTCGACCTCGACGTTCCCGCGGGAGACTACCGGATCGAGTTCTTCACCAACTCTGCCGCCGATCCCTCCGGGTACGGTGAAGGTGAGACATACGCCGGCTCCTACGACGTCGTCGGACATCCGGGTGGGTCCGCTTCCTATGTCGGGACGATGACTGCGAACCTGGGGGATCTGGTTACTGCAACGGCCACCGAGGCGACTGCTTTGCCGTTTGGTGCCACATCCGAGTTCTCGCCCGTGGCGACAGTGGTTCAAGGCACCCTCACGGTCAACTCTACGGCCGATGGCGTCGATACCAACCCGGGTGATGGCGTCTGCACAACCGGCGGCACCAATAGCGCCGCAGCCCCCGAGTGCACGTTGCGAGCCGCCATCGAGGAAGCCAACGCCCTGGCCGGCGCCGACGTCATCGAATTCGGTATGCCGAACACTGAACCCGGATACCTCGCCGGTGTCTGGACGATCCGGCCAACTTCAGCGCTTCCCGCCATCGGTGACTACACGGAGATCAACGGCACCACCCAGACCGGGTACTCCGCCAATACCAACTCGGTTCCTTCGGGGCTCACCACCAACCAGGTGGTTGTCATCAACGGTTCGTCTGCGGGTGCCGCCGATGGGCTCACAGTGACCGGCAATTCGGTGTTGATCAAAGGGCTCGTTGTCAATGGGTTCGGCGGCAACGGGATCGAGGTAGATGGTGACGACGCCACCGTCACCGCCGTCTTCGTCGGCACCGACGCCGCCGGAGCCAGTGCAGTGCCGAACACAGGCACGGGCATCTACGTCACCGGGAGTGCGGTTGAGATAGGGAGCACCTCCGATGTCGCCGACAGATTCCTCGTCTCCGGAAACGGTTCGTCCGGGATCGATCTCGTGGGGACCGACGGTCATATCTACGCCGGGGTCATCGGACTCAACATCGCCACAACCGCAGCCGTCCCCAACGGCGCGAACGGGATCGAGCTATCGGGGACTACGGGAGCAGTGATCGGCAGCCCGGGATTCGGCAACATCATCGCGGGCAACAACCAAACAGCGGCCGACGGCGTCTACATCACCGGCGGTAGCGGCCACACGATCGAGGCCAACATCATCGGAACGAACGGCGCCGGCGCGGCGCTTGGCAACTTCAGCTCCGGTGTCGCCGTGAGTGATGCCTCGAGCGTCGCCATTGGCGGTCCCGGAGCCGGCGAAGGAAATGTCATCGCGGCCAACACGTATGGGGTGCACATCACCGGCAGCCTCGCCACCGGCAACTCCGTTGTCGGCAACTACATCGGCGTCGATGTCACTGGATTGGTTGATCTCGGCAATACGGCCGACGGTGTCGTTCTTGGCAACGGAGCATCCGGCAATATCATCGGCGGCCCGACTGCGGCGCATCGCAACATCATCTCGGGAAACGACAACGATGGTGTCTGGATCACCGACCCGACGACCACCGGCAATACGGTTCAAGGCAACTGGATCGGGTACGCCGCCGACGCCAGCTCCATCGGCAATCTTCTCCACGGTGTCGCCATCGAAGGCAGTGCACACGACAACCTCGTCGGGGGAGCGAATGGTGGTGAAGGCAACCGGATTGTCGACGCAGGCTGGGACGGAATCACGGTGGTCGGTGGGATTGGTAACTCGGTGCTCGGCAATGAGATCACCGGCAGTGGTGACATGGGGATCGACCTGGGCGATGATGGCTGGACCGCAAATGACGCCGGGGACGTAGATGCGGGGAGCAACGATCTGCTCAACTACCCGGTGATCACTTCGGCCATCGAGAGCGGCGGCATGGTGGCTGTCGACTTTGATGTCGATCTGCCGGCAGGCGACTACCGGATCGAGTTCTTCGCCAACACGGTCGCCAATCCGAGCGGGTACGGGGAAGGTCAGAGCTTCGTGGTTGCCTACGACATCGTGGGGCATCCGGGAGGCGCGGCGGCGTACAGCACGTCGTTTGCCGGTTCTGCCGGCTGGCTGCTGACTGCGACCACCACCGAGGCGACGGCGGCACCGTTCGGTTCGACCTCCGAGTTCTCCGCGGCAACATCGGTGGTAGCCGATGTGTTCGTCGTCAATTCGACCGGTGACAGCGGAGACGCGAATCCTGGCAACGGTGCATGCGACACGGGTGGCACCAACAGCGCCGGTGATCCGGAATGCACTCTCCGCGCCGCCATTCAGGAAAGTGACGCACTCGCCGGTGGGGACCAGATCGAGTTTGACATTCCGGCGACCGAGTCGGGCCATTCCGGCGGCGTCTGGACTATTACTCCCGTCGCTGCTTATCCGAACATCACCGATCAGGTGAGCATCGACGCCAGGACGCAGCCGGGTTGGGCCGGTGCCCCGATCGTCGAGATCAGCGGCACGGCGACGACTGCGCAGCTCGGATTGGACTTCCAGGGTGCTGATTCATTGCTGGCCGGGATTGCGATCGGCGACTACCTGCGTCCCGTAGTGACCCAGAGCCCAGGTATGACAATCGTCGGCACCTGGATCGGAGTGCGTGCCGATGGTGTCTCCTTGTGGCCGGTGAGTCCGGAAGATGCGCTGAGAATCGTCAACGGGGCAGGAAGCGCAACAATCGGAAGCGCTGATCCGGCCGACCGAAATGTTTTCGTCGATGCGAGCAACGCCGGCATCTACGTCTGGCTCTCCAACTTCGCAACCGTGCAGGGGAACTACATCGGAGTGCTGCCCGACGGGGTCACTCCCGCACCGAATGGCGCAGGCATCAGCAACGGGTCGGGATCTTCCGACCTCACCATCGGCGGTCAGGGCGCCGGTGAGGGGAACGTGATCGTGGCCAACACCGGTGCCGGCATCACGCTGCCCGCGATTGCCGACAACGCTCTGATCGCCGGCAATGCGATCGGTGTCGACGCCGTCGGCGGTGCAGCGGGCAACGGTGAGGACGGTATCGCGATCACAAGCGCCAGCACCGGGATCCGGATCACCGGCAATGAGATAGCCAACAACGGCGGCGTCGGGGTGGCTGTTTCCGACGCCGGAGCGCTTGCCGCGATCACCGGCAACGCCATCCATGCGAACACAGGCCTCGGCATCGACTTGGGGCCCGCTGGTGTCACCGCGAACGACGCAGGGGACTCCGACACGGGTGCCAATGGCCTGCTCAACTACCCGGTCATCGACACTGCGATCGGTTCGGCGGGCGTCGTGTCGGTCGATGGAACTTGGGATGTTCCGTCGGGCTGGTACCGGATCGAGGTATTCATCAACACCGCGGCGGATGGGTCGGGCTTTGGTGAGGGAGCAAGCTCGGCGGGAACGACGACTCTCTACCACTCCGGCGGAGGGGACGAAGCATGGTCGGCGGACGTGCCGGGTACCGTCGGCAGTGTTGTCACGGCCACCACTACGAGTTGCACCGACGCAAGCTGCACCATCGTGACTGCGACCTCCGAGTTCTCCGCCGTCGCCACCGTGCTGGTGCCCGATACGACGCCACCGGTGATCTCGTTGCTGGGGTCCAATCCGCAGACAATCGAGGTTGGTTCTTCGTATGTGGAGTTGGGAGCGACCGCCACCGACGACCGGGACGGCGACGTCACCGCTTTGATCGTCACCGATGCGTCTGCCGTTGATACCTCCGTGGTTGGCTCGTACCTGGTGACATACAACGTGAGCGATAGCAGCGGCAACGCTGCTATCGAGGTGACCCGCACCGTCGACGTGGTGGACACGACGGTTCCTGTGATCACTCTGGTGGGTGCGAATCCGCAGACAATCGAGGTTGGTTCTGTCGTATGTGGAGTTGGGTGCGACTGCCACCGACAATTATGACGGTGTCTTGACCGGGTCGATCGTCATAGATGCCTCTGGGGTGAATACGTCTGTGGTTGGCTCTTATGTGGTGACTTACAACGTGACCGATAGCAGTGGGAATGCGGCCATCGAGGTGACCCGTACCGTCGGTGTGGTCGACACGACGGTTCCTGTGATCACTCTGGTGGGTGCGAATCCGCAGACAATCGAGGTTGGTTCTGCGTATGTGGAGTTGGGTGCGACCGCCACCGACAATTATGACGGTGACTTGACGGGGTCGATCGTCATCGACGCCTCCGCCGTCAATACGTCTGTGGTGGGCTCGTACACCGTTGTCTACAGCGTGGTGGACGCCAACGGCAACCCGGCGACGATCTTCCGCACCGTTGACGTGGTGGATACGACGGTTCCGGTGATCACGTTGGTGGGTGCGAATCCGCAGACAGTTGAGGTTGGTTCTTCGTATGTGGAGTTGGGTGCGACCGCCACCGATAACTATGACGGTGATTTGACCGGGTCGATCGTCATCGACGCCTCTGGCGGTGAATACGTCTGTGGTTGGCTCGTATTCGGTGACCTACAACGTGAGCGATAGCAGCGGCAACGCGGCCAGTGAGGTGACCCGCACCGTCGATGTCGTCGACACGACGGTTCCGGTGATCACGTTGGTGGGTGCGAATCCGCAGACAATTGAGGTTGGTTCTTCGTATGCGGAGTTGGGGGCGACCGCTTCCGACAACTATGACGGTGATTTGACCGGGTCGATCGTCATCGACGCCTCTGGCGGTGAATACGTCTGTGGTTGGCTCCTACCTGGTGACATACAACGTGAGCTGATAGCAGCGGCAACGCGGCCAGTGAGGTGACCCGTACCGTCGAAGTCGTCGACACGACGGTTCCGGTGATCACGTCTGGTGGGTGCGAATCCGCAGACAATCGAGGTTGGTTCTGTCGTATACCGAGTTGGGTGCGACCGCCACCGACAACTACGACGGTGACTTGACCGGATCGATCGTCATCGACACCTCCGCCGTCAATACGTCTGTGGTCGGCTCCTACACCGTTGTCTACAGCGTGGTGGACGCCAACAGCAACCCGGCGACGGTCTTCCGCTCCGTCGACGTGGTGGATACCTCGGTTCCTGTGATCTCTCTT
>CAWJPT010000002.1:0-185149 GCA_963844835.1 uncultured bacterium
GGACTCATAATCCGTAGGTCGCAGGTTCGAGTCCTGCCGGGCCCACTGCGCTCCTTCCCGGGCGCCGACTTCGCTGGCGGCGGCGAACATCCGTAGAGCTTGGCGCCGAGCAGATGGGGTCGCCCTTCTCCACGCTGCGAAGTCCGAACCCCGCCGTGGCCGCGCTTTTCCGACGACACAGAAACGCGAGGCTGACTGATTACGCACACCGATGCGCGCCGCATTATTACGTCCCCCCAGGAAGTGTCGCTTTACGGCGGAGCCGGCTCACGGGAGAGGGGTCACCCTATTCTGCTCTGTCTTAGGAGAGAATGCGGCGCGCCCCTGAGGGAGCTGAGGTCGTCGGTTCAATCCCCGCGGTCGCGACCACACATCCCGCTCCTGCCGGCGAACCGCTAGGCTCAGTCCGTGACTTTCGCCGGGTATCAGAACACCGTCTACCTCGATGGTCTGGCCGGCCACGAGCCCACGATGTCGTTCGATTGGAGGCGGATTCGGGCCGCCGCCGAGGAAGTGATGTCACCGGGAGCCGTTGGTTATGTCAGCGGCGGCGCTGGGACCGAGGAGACGATGCGGGCGAATCGAGAGGCTTTCGATGCCTGGCGGATTCTTCCGAGGGTACTGCGTGGTGTTCCCCCCGAACGTGACCTGTCGACCACGTTGCTCGGGTTGAAGGTGTCCGCACCGGTTCTCCTGGGCCCGGTCGGCGTTCTGTCGATCGTTCATCAGGACGCCGAACGGGCGGTGGCTCGTGCCGCTGCTGCCGTCGGGCTGCCGATGGTCCTGTCGACCGCCTCGAGCACCGATCTCGAGACGATTGCCTCGGACCTCGGCGACGTACAAGGCTGGTATCAGCTGTACTGGCCCAGTGAGAGCACTGTGGCCGCCTCTCTGGTGCGTCGGGCCGAGGAAGCCGGGTATCGGGCCATCGTCGTCACGGTCGACACGTGGCAACTCGGCTGGCGCCCTCGAGACCTCGACACCGCATACTTGCCCTTCCTGCATGGCGAAGGGATCGCCAACTACATCAGCGACCCCGCGTTCTGTGCCGGACTTGCCGTACCGCCGGCAGAAGATCTCAGCGCTGCGGTGACGCACTTCCTGGGGATGTTCAGCAACCCCGCCTTGAAGTGGTCTGACATGTCGTGGTTGCGGGAGCAGACGTCACTGCCGATCGTGGTCAAGGGCTTGCAGCACCCCGAGGACGTCCGCCGGGCGGTCGATTCGGGTGTCGATGCCGTGATATGCAGCAATCACGGAGGCCGTCAGGTCGACGGTGCAGTGGGCTCACTCGATGCGTTGCCTGCGGTAGTGGAGGCTGCCGGCGATCTACCCGTCTTGTTCGACTCGGGGATCAGGACCGGCGCCGATGCGGTGAAAGCCCTGGCTCTGGGAGCACGCGCTGTGCTGCTCGCTCGGCCCTGGGTGTACGGTCTTGGCCTTGGGGGACAGGAAGGTGTGGAACATGTCCTGAGGGGATTTCTCGCCGACTTGGATCTTCAACTCGGGCTGTCCGGTCACTCCCGACCGGCTGAACTCTCCCTGGAGTCTCTGCGACGTACTTGAGGCGTATCCGGATTCGATGGATGAGTAGTCGGAGCCTTTTTTCCCCGTGTGTTCTCGTGGCACTGCTCGGTCGGCCAACCAGTCCCAGGCTTCCTCGACTTCGTCGTGGCCCAGAATCCAACTCAAGCCCACAGCGGCCAAAGAATCTACATGGGAGCATGCAATCCACGTTGCCAGGCTACGACCGTGGTCGACAATAATGACCTAGCTCAACCGAAGCTTCTCAATTCGCTCAGTTGAGCGTTGTTCCGATACGCCGAGATCAGCCCGGTACTGCGAGATCTCAAGAAATACAGGGTTGCATTGGTTCGCGTTCTGTCCTGTTAGGCCCACTCGCCGTTGTCGATTACGCAACGGTTGAAAGAGGATATGCCGGTTGTCCTGCGGCTGCGGCCAAAGCGAATGAGGCAACGCTGGCGACGGTGCGCAGGTAGTGCCAGCGGTTCCACGAGGACTCGTAGCTGTGCCGGCGCGCCGCGATTGCGGACCTGCTGGAGGAATCGGAGTCGAAGATATCGAGCGCATTGTTGAGCGGCACGTTGCGTCGGATGGTAACGCCCACCACGCCGATGGCATATGTCGCGGCGGCACCTGCCATCAGCAAACCCCGGCGGGTTTCGCCCTCGCGGAATCGTGAGATTGCGCCGGATGTCAGTTCGACGGACAGCCCCATGAAGGGGACGATGAACGCCGGGTTGATGATGGCACGGTTGATGTTCTGCATAGTGGTGATGTAGGCCGAGTCGGGGATCCGGCGCAATCCGGGAATGACCGAGACGGTCCATCCGTATAGGAGTCCGGCCATGAGCCCGGACGACACCGTGCCGGCGCGCGTTCTGCTCTTGTTGATATTCACTCGTTCTCTCTTTCTAACTTGGGCGTGGTTGTGATGCCGGCCGACAATGTGATGCTCTGGTGGGTCCACGTACGTATTGCATGCCAGTCGCGGTAGTCACCCGGAGCGACCCCGCTCACCCTCGATATCACACGCAGCAACACGCGCGTCCACCACGGCCCGCGGGACGGGTCGAGCACGCCGGCGAAACCGCCGATCTGTATGTCCGGCGCGTCGGGCAGAAGCTGGCGCAGCTGCCCTGCATAGCCAGCAGCCTTGCGCTCACCCTTGGCCGAGCCGCCGGCCAGCGCCAGGCAGGTGAAGAACAGTGCGACCGGGACCCGGCTCAGTGCGTCGCGGTTCGCTTCGACGAACGCCGTGGCCTCCGGCAGCCAGCAGTCGTAGCGGATGGCGCTGCCGATGACGACGTGGTCGTATTGCCCGAGGTCGTTTACGCGGTCGATCCGCACCACGTCTACCGAGGCGCCTTGCTCGGCGAGGACGCTTCCGATGTGGGCCGCGACCTCGGCGGTCGAGCCAAGGCGGGAGTCGTAGACGATGAGAACACGGTCGTGTGGATAGGGCGTCTTCATCTCTTGCCTCCTCAGGTTGCGTCAAGCAGCTCGACCGCGCCCAGCTGCTCGAGAAACGTGAGCTGGTCGATCACTTCCCACTCCTCGACGATCTTCCCGTCGGCGAAGCGGCTGAGTACGAAGCCGTGGACCTCGATCCTGTTGCCTGTTGCGGCGATGCCCATGAACTCGCCGCGGTGTGTTCCGGTAATGGTGAATGCCTGGGCGATGCGGTCGCCGTCGGCGACGCGCTCGTCGACGTGTACGTGGAAGTCGGGGAAGGCGGCGCGATAGGTGGCGAACAGGCCCTTGATGGCCTCGGCGCCGCGCAGCTCCTCGGTCGGGTTGCGGTAGATGTAATCGGGATGGGCTAGCTCGTCGACGACGGCGAGGTTGCCAGCGTTGATCGCCTCGCGCATCCAGGTCTGCATGGTGGCACTGTGTTGTTGGGATGTCATGGTCTCTCCTTCTGTTTTGATGGGGACGGGATTCTTGTTGTCGGGCCGGTCGGCGGGTCCGGACGCAGTTAGCGCAGCCGACTGCGGTAGGCGACGACGGCCGTGAGTGCCGCCAGTACTGCGGTGATCGGCCCGAACACTTGCTGCTCGAAAGGATTGCCTGAGGCGAGGTTGCCGAGCGTGTTGAGTGCCATGTACACGGCGATCATCCACGTGGCCCGACTCAGGTGCCGGTTGGCGATCGGAGATGACCGGATGACACCGGCCCGGGCCAGCACGACCAGCGCCATCCAGATGAGCGCTCCGGCAGCGACCCCGCTGGCGATGCGCCAGGCCGTCGGGAGGACTTCGGGTAACGCACCGCCCCAGACGAGGTCCCCGAACGGGGCGCCGAGGGAGAGTGCGATCTGAAAAGCGGCGAAGCCGGCGTATGCGGTCGATGCCGCAATGGCCGATGTGTGGACGGCCCGGTCGGGGACTTTCTCATGAGTTGCGACGGTCATGGTTCGTTCCTTTCGTGGGGCGGGCAGAGGCGGTGAGCCGTGGCTGGTGGTGTCTTTGGTCACTCGACGCGCAGCGAGATCGCAAGCAGGACGGCTGCGGTGAGGGGGGCGATGGTGCGGACGTGGTTCATTCGCACCCACTCTTTGAGGTACGTCGCCCAATATGAGATGCCCTCGGCGCTGTTCGGATCGAGCGCGTCGAGCCGCTCGTTGCGAGGTACGTGGTAGGCGACGGTCAAGAGGACGACTCCAATGACGTACAGAGCACAGGCGATGAGCTGATAGACCGAGGCGGGATCGCCGAGGTTCATCACGGCTCGCACGCCGAGGGCCACGCAGGCGGCGCCGGTGCCGAACATGATGAGCATGAACAGCGGCGTGGGCGCTTGCTTGTTGATGGCCTGCATGGCGGCTGCACCCTGTGGCGGTGGTAGCCGCTTGAGACCCTCGATCGTAAAGGTCGAGAAGGTGAACAGAGCGCCGGCCGCGGTGGCGGCGCCGACGGCGCAGATAATGGTGAGTGTCCGAACCAACGTCATGATGTCTCCTCTGGATCCCAGATACCGGTTGCCGCTGCGCTTCTCGCGAAAATCCGTGAAGTCCCTGGGTGGCCGGCCGAGGGCGCGTTGCACGCCGTCGGCTAGATGAGCGTTGCGGCCGTCCAGAACCTCGCCGAATAGGAAGCTGAATATCTCGATGGCTTCGGGTGGCACGTTCTCTGCAGCCATGGCGCTGGCGAACTCGTCGACGGAGACCGGCTCGTACTGGATCTCCCGGCCGGTTGCCTTCGCGATCTCGTCGACCGCATCAGAGAAAGACAACAGTCGCGGCCCGGTCAGCTCGTAGAGCTCGCCGATGTGCCGGTCGTCGGTCAGCGCGGCCACTGCGACGTCGGCGATGTCGTCGGCGTCGACAAACGGCTCGACCATGTCGCCGGCGGGGAGCGTGACATTCCCGCTCAGCACCTGGCCCAGGAAGTCTCCCTCACTGAAATTCTGCATGAACCAGGTCGAGCGAACGATCGTGAGGTCGGCACCGGAGTCGGCTACGGCCCGCTCCGCTCGCTCCGCCTCTTCCTCACCGCGCCCGGCCAGGAGAACGAGTCGTCGAATCCCCTTCTCCACAGCCAGCTTGGAGAGCTTGCTCGTAGCCTCGACTGCGCCGGGGGCTGCAAGATCGGGCCAGAAGGAGATGTACGCGGCACGTACGCCATCGAGGGCAGGTTCCCATGTGGTCGGGTCGTACCAGTCGAACGGCGGTGTGCCCGCTCTCGAGCCGATCCGGGTCGGTAGGCCACGGGCTTGGAGTCGTTCTGCAACTCGGCGACCGGTCTTGCCGGTTCCGCCGAGCACCAGTGTCACTTCTTCGTCGTGTGTGCTAGTGGTCATTGTGTCTCCTTGTTGCTCGGGGTCGACGCGGGTGACGGAGATGACGGTGAGGCCGATGTCACGCACCTGAGAGAGCAGTCCGTGGAGTGCTCCCTGGTCCGCAACCTCACCGGCGATCGTGGTTTCCCCGCCAGGTCCGCTTGTGATATGCATCCCGTCGAACCACGCCGACCAGCTCTGGTCGACTGTGCCCTCGACGCGAATCTCGTACCTCACTGATTTCTCCTCGTGTCGATGTCCTTGTCGAACACCCTGCACGAGGCCCCGAGCGTCGTCGTCACCCATAAGTGCCATACCGGGGTGTAATTCCAACCACACCAGTTGTTCGCTCCGCCTTTGCGACCTCGGAAGTCGATGCACCGGCGACCCGTGATCGGCCTCGCTCCTATGCTGCGCCTCACTCCGCAACCCCCAAGAAGATGGCTGAACAGTCCCAGACGCTTGAACCGAACCCCAGCGATCTGCACCTGGTCGCGACGAAGCTCCACATACCGTCGAAGCCTGCGGGCTTCGTCACGCGGCAGCGACTCCTCAATCGACTCGACCAGGGGCTGGGTCGGGGGCTGACACTCGTGTGCGCCCCGCCCGGATTCGGCAAGTCCGTCCTGCTCGCCGAGTGGTGTCACCGGAGCGGGGCGGCGATCGGCTGGGTATCACTCGACCTAGGTGACAACGACCCCGTGCGATTCTGGCGCCATGTCGTGGCCGCTCTCGACCAGGCACTCGACGATTCAGAACTGTCGGTGGCCGAGATCGTTGGTCCACTGATCGGGGAATCGGCAACAGGTGATTTCGAAGCTCCGGCAGCGGTGGTGATCAACACCCTGGCGAGCGTCGACGACGATGTCGTACTCGTGCTGGATGATTACCACGTGATCGAGGAGCAAGTGGTGCACGCGTCGATCAGCTTCCTGCTCGAGCACGCGCCGCCTGGTCTGCACATCGGGTTGATCAGCCGGGCCGATCCCCCCTTATTGCTCACCCAGCGCGGGCGCGGGGTGAGCTGACTGAGCTGCGAGAGAACGAGCTCCGCTTCACCGCGGACGAAGCAGCATCGCTCCTCCGCCAAGCGACCGGATCCGACCTCACCGATGATGCAGCGGAGACCCTGACAGCGCGAACAGAGGGTTGGGCGGCAGGACTGCAGCTGGCTGGGCTTTCGATGAAGGGGCACAGCGACGTCGCATCGTTCGTGGACTCGTTCTCCGGCAGCCATCGTTTCGTCCTTGACTACCTCACCGAGGAGGTTCTCCATCGTCAACCGTCTGATATTCGCGACTTCCTCGTGGAGACCTCGCTGCTGGAACAGCTCTCGGGTCCGCTGTGTGACGCGGTTACGGGGCGCACCGATAGCCAGTCGCTGCTCGAGGAGGCAGAACGCTCGAATCTGTTCCTTGTTCGACTCGACGATGTCCGTGGGTGGTGGCGCTACCACCACCTTTTTGCCGACCTGCTGCGTGTTCGTCTGCAACGGCGACCGCCGGACCAGGTCCGGGAGCTGCACCGGCGCGCAGCGGCTTGGCACGATGCCCACGGTCAGGCCGACCAGGCGATCCAGCACGCGCTGGCCGCAAACAAACCCGAGTGGGCCACCGGGGTGATCGAACGGCATGCCGACGAGTTCCTGCTGAGCTCCGAAGGCGCAACCTTGAAGCGATGGTTCGCCAAGCTCCCCTCGTGGGTCTGCGCGGCTCTCAACGGCTATTGCTGGCCCAGGCGAGGGTGGCGATCTACGGAGGGCGTATCGCCGAGGCCGAGGAACTCCTCGATGCCGCCGACAACACCAACGATGGCGAGGCAGAGGCACCGTTCAAACCGACTGTCGACCGAGCCGCGAGCCCGCTGGCCAATCTGGGACCGATGGCGGCGTTGCTACGAGCATTCGTGGCCCACATGCGCGGCCAATCCGAAGAGGCAGAAGCGCTCGCGACGCGGAGCCTCAGCCAGATCGACGACGATCAATCAGCGTTGGCGATGATCGCCAGGTTGCACTTTGCTACCGCGCCGTGGCTGCGAGGTGCGGTAGCGCAGGCCGAATCGGCCGTCTGCGCGAACGTCGCCGAGTGGCGCGCCGCACAGCAACACAACCGCGCCGCCTTTGCAGCCCACTACCTCGGCCAGATCCAACAAGCGCAGGGCGACCTCGACGCTGCACTCGAGACGTACGACGACGTATTCGCACTCGACGTGGCACAAACCGGACCCGACGCACCTGCTGCCGGCGTCGCCCACATCGGGATCGCACAAGTTGCATACCGGCGAAACGACCTCGACGGGGCGAGGCATCACGCCGGTGAGGGCATCGCCCGTTGCCGTCAGTTCGTCGATACCCAGGCACTGGCCGCGGGACTCACGACGCTGGCGCGCGTTCACCAGGCTGAGAACGACCCAACCGGGGCTCGCGAAACGATCTCGGAAGCGATGCGAATAGGTCCCAGTGCCGAAGTGGTCGACCTGCTGAATCCTGTCCCGTCGTCACACGCCCGGTTGCTGCTCGCACAAGGAGACGTCGATGCCGCCGCTAGGTGGGCGACCGAACGCGGTCTTTCTGTCGCCGACGACGAGCTCAGCCACCCGCGCCAAGCCGCATACCTCACTCTCACCAGGATTCTGCTCGCACAAAGCCAACCGGATGACGCTCTCCGACTTCTCGAACGCCTCCGGGTTGCGGCGTTCGCTGACGGCCGCATCGGCTGCCTCATCGAAATCGAGACGCTCCGGGCACTTGCGCTGACCGCCCTAGGCGACCAGGGCCGCGCGATGAGCACTTTGGCTCACGCGGTAGCGCTCGCCGCACCGCAGCGTCATGTCAGAGTCTTCATTGATGAGGGTCAACCTATGGCAGCGCTCCTCGGTCAGCTCGTTGCGAGCCCAGAGACAGAATTGGTCCCGGCGGGTGATGTCCCGCTCGAATACCTCGGGCACCTCGCAAGGGCATTCGAGCACGGCACCGGCGATAGCCCGCCTCGCCAAACGCTACGCCCGCGAGGACTGGTAGTCCCGCTGACCGAACGGGAGATGGAAGTGCTCCAGTTGATAGCAACGGGCAGGCAGAACAAGCAGATTGCAGCCGAGCTCTATGTTTCGCTGAACACCGTGAAGAAGCACGTCACACACATCTTCGAGAAGCTCGGCGTAAGCAACCGCACAGCCGCCACCGACCGCGCCCGCCAGCTCGACCTAATCACATGAGCACATTCTGGGGAGTGTCCCTTGTGGGTAGGTGTCGTGGCGAGTGGGCGCGAGCCTCCGGGAGAGTGTCGGCACGGAGAAACCGAATGCCTAGCCGCAACACCCCGCGCTGACGCGAATCCTGGCGACCGGACGGATAACCATCCCCAAGGTCTTCGATCACCTCGAAAGTCTGTTCTCCGGGTTGCAGACTGATGGGGTCGATACCAAGGCCAGCGTTCGAACCTTCTACGCCGCACTGTCCTATCAGGTCCACCACGGACCTGCCGGGGCAGGTCTGTTGGCGGTTTCCTGCGGAAACTGCATTGTCTCCAGGCATCTCAGTTCAGGAACTGCCCTGCCAGGCCGACCGATTGCGCCCGCGTCCGATTCGGCCCATGACCTGCGGACCCTCGGAAGTTGGAGGGGAGTTCAGCTGCCGACGAGCAGGTTCTCATCGAGGAACCCGATCACTCTCTCTTCCCATTCGGCAGGCGCAACTTCGAGTCCCTGGGTGTGGCCTGCGCCCGGGACGCCCCACACCTCGACCGAGCCAGGGGCGCCGGACTGTATATACCTGGCAGCGTTGCCTTCGTCGCTGACGTTGTCGGCCGTGATCAGCAGCAAGGGCCTGGGGGCGATGCGCGACGCGGCGTCGCGCAGTGCGATCGGCGGCCCGGCATCGGTGAGGACATCGGTGATACCAAATCTGACCGTGTCGACGAGACGCTGTACCCGACCCTGGAAACCGTAGACGTCGGGCAGCCAGGCGTTGTCGGCAGCGGTACGTCCTGTGGCCCCCTCGGCCACCACGGCATTGACCCGATCGTCGAGTGCGGCTGCGCCGATTGCCTCTTCGCCGCCCATGGACATTCCGACGAGCCCGATGCGATCATTCTCCACGTCTGGGTGATCCACTAGCCATTGGATGGCAGGAAGCGTGTCCTGGTCGCCGAACCAGCCGAAGTCCATGCCGCGGCCTTCGCTGTCGCCATGGCCGCGGGCGTCGAAGGTGAGTATCCCGTATCCGTCGGCAGCCAGGACCGCCATCTCATCCAAGAGGGAGGATCGCGTGGATCCGGCACCGTGAAGAAGCACCACTGCGGCCCCGTTTCGCGACGGCAGATACCAGGCGGCGAGGGTGATGTTGTCCTCCGTCACCAGCTCCACGTTCTCGTAGGCGAGGCCGCGCGACGCCGGGGTGTCACCGATCTCGGTGGGCGGGACGTTGGTGGCGGCGACTGCGACGGAGAGCGTTAGGGCGGTGAAGCCAACGAGGACGACGAGCCCGAAACCACTCAGCACTCTTCCCCAGAGCCGGAGGCGGGGGGCAAAATCGAGATAGCCGAGTACCGCGAGCACAACGCCGCCAACCATCAGGACGGCTCCAGCGATCGACGTCATGGTCAATCCCGTCTTGGTGAGCCACGGAGGCGCGATACCAACTCCGACTCCGAGCGCTGGGAGCCCGATCGCCAGAGTGACCGTGCTCTGCAGCCGTGGTCGCGGACTCGCTACGAGCACTCTGGCCGCACCCGAACCGAGCAGCGCTGCCACCGCCGCCCGCAACAGGATCCAGGGGGCCGACCCGGCACGAACCACGAGCCAGATAGCGGCGAGCGTGACTGCGATGACGGTCCAGAGGCGGAGCCGGCGGAGAGTGGTGTCCATATCGCGGAATGATCATTCGAAGTGTCCTTCTCGGCTAGTGCCAAATGACGACTCCCGGGCGATCCTTCGGCTCTGCGGGACTCCCGATGGTCTCCGTTGCGGCCAACCGGTCCGGGATCCGTGGAGTGCGACCCGTAGCTGCTGGTCGCCGGCGCTGGACCCAATTGGTGCTCCGAGCCAAGGGGCGGGGGAGTTAGCCAAGCGCGCTGCAGTGGGGTCTGGTCGTAGAAGTCATTGACAGTCAGCGTGACTTCATGTCATAGTAACTGACATGAACAACAAGGGTACCTACAACAGTGAACTCAGGGCCGAGCAGGCGGCGGCAACCCGGGCTCGGATCGTAGAAGCTGCCGCCGAGGGCTTTGCGCCGTGGACGGTTGAGCTGCCGTTCAACAAGGTGGCGGAGCGAGCGCGGGTCAGCGTGCGCACGGTATATCGCCACTTCCCGACGCAGCTGGATCTCCTGAACGCCGTCAGGGCCCACGTCGTCGAGCATTCGGGCTGGAATCCAGACGAGGTCGGGCCCGAGACCATCGGTCCGATGGCCGCACGGGCCTTCGAGTACTTCGGTGACCTGCTCGAACGCGGCGGCCACGAGCCTCAGGTGCAGGCGCCGGGGATGGGGGAGCTACGACGCCAGCGGCTCGAGGCGATGGAGCGAGTTGTGGCGCCATTCTCGGATGCAATGGATCCGGAGCATCTTCGGGGTGTGTGCGCCGTGCTTGCGGGTATGACCCGGGTGGAGTTTCTGCGGGGGATGTACGAGCAATGGGGTCTCAGCGGGGCCGAGGCAGGACGCGCCGTCGAGTGGGCAGTCAACACGCTGCTCGACGAGCTGCGTCGCAACGCTAGCCAAAGGGAGTCGTAGCCATGATCCAGAGCACCACATCAGAAGGCGGCGGGGTGCATACGCTCCGGCTCCGCGACCTGGAGCGCAGCGATGCTGCGATCGCAGGACACAAGGCCGCCAACCTCGGCGCGCTTGCGCGTCTCGGACTGCCAGTACCTCCCGGCGTTGTGATCCCGGCGACGGAAACCGACGACGGGCTAACCGCAGCCGTGGCCGAAGCGGTTTCTGTCCTTGGTGACGTACCCGTAGCGGTACGATCCTCAGCCCTTGCCGAGGATCTCGAAGGAGCGTCGTTCGCTGGCCAATACGAGACCCTACTCGACGTGCGCAGCGCTCCGGCCATCCTCGATGCTGTGCGTCGGGTCCGCCGGGGGGGTGACGATGCCCGTGTCACCGCGTATCGGAGCGCCCACGGGCCGGCCGGACTGAGCGGCATCGCCGTCCTGGTAATGCCCATGATCAAGCCGCAAGCCTCAGGTGTGGCGTTCACCGCGCACCCACTCACGGGTGTGCGAGAGGAAACGGTAGTGAGTGCGACGAAGGGCCTGGGCGAGCAGCTCGTCGGTGGCGAAGCGACCGGAGAACAGTGGATCGTGCGGGATGGCCGTCCTGTGCGTGACCGGCGTGCGTCTGTCCAGGTGCTCGACGAGCAGCAGGCTCTCGCCGTCGCGGAGCTCGCACGTCGCGTCGAACAGTGCTTCGACGGGGTGCCGCAGGACATCGAGTGGGCGTTCGCCGAGGACAAGCTCTACCTCTTGCAGGCCCGCCCCATGACCGCATTGCCCGAACCGGTCCGATGGGAGTCACCACTGCCCGGAGGATTGACCCGCAACTTCCGGCTCGGCGAATGGTTGTCGGAGCCCGTGACGCCGCTGACAGCAACTTGGCTGCTTCCACGTGTCGATGAGAGCTTCGCTGCCTCCCAGAGCGTCGCTCTCGGTGTCGAACCGCCCCAGCCGATGCACGTGCTGGTCAACGGCTGGTACTTCTATGACCCGATCGGAAGTGCCACCACCCGGCAGTTCATCAGCGGGGCGCTGATAGGCGGATTGCGCAGACCGAAGTTCTTGCTGGGAACGCTGCTCATGAACCGCAGGCCCGAGGTCATACACCGCCTCGTCTACGAGCCCGCGACCGTCAGGTGGCGAGAAGACCTCCTGGCCGCGCTACCAAGAACTCGTCGAACGTGGCCTTCAGGAGGTGGAGACTGCGGATGAGGAGACCCTTTCCACGATGCTCGACCGGATCGGCGACATCGCTGGCGAGTACCTCTTCTCGATGACGTTCGTTGCCGGGAACGCATGGAAGATGGAGAGCGTTCTGGCTGGCTTCTATGGACGCCACCTGCGCCCGACACTGGGCGGCGACTACCGGGCACTCGTGGTAGGGCTCGTCGAACCGAGTCCGCCGAAACCCTGGGCTATCCAGAGCTTCGATTGGTTTCGACCCACGGCCGGTGAGCTCGGTCACTTGGAGACCGAGTCGAGCCAAGACCACAGCTCGCTCGTCGAGGCTCGGGAACGTGCCGAGCGGGAGTGCCGCGACGCTCTCTCCCCTCGGCTGCGGACCCGTTTCGATGCCATCCTCGAGCTGGCGCAGCACTACGCACGCTTGCGTGAGGAGCAGGTGTCCCAGCTGACCTTCGGCTGGCCCCTCGCTCGACGGTCTCTGCGTCGTCTCGGCGAGTCGTGCGTTCGTCGCGGCGTCATCAGACACGCCGACGACGTCTACTTCCTGGAGCGAACCGAAGTCGAAGGCAATGAGTCGCGGGCATCGTCTGTCGCAGATCGTCGTGATGCCTGGGCACGCAACCGCAGACTCTCGCCACCTCTCGTGATCGGGAAACTCCCGGGACTCATCACGAAGGTGCACTCCGACGGCATCGCCAAGATGCGGATGCCGGCAGAGGCACGTCCCGGAATGCTCGAGGGCATGCCTGCCAGTGCGGGTCGGGCCACCGGCGTGGCCCGCGTGCTCTTGGACCTGGCGGATGCAGATCGGCTGGCGCCGGGCGAGATCCTGGTGACGACCGCCACCACCCCGGCATGGACGTCCGTCTTCGGACGCGCTGCGGCTGTCGCGACCGATGGTGGCAGTCTCGTCGCACACGCCTCCCTCGTGGCCCGGGAGTACGGGATCCCGGCTGTCGTCGCACTAGGCGACGCGACCTCCAAGATCCGCGACGGCCAGCGCATCACGGTCGACGGGAACACAGGCTTGCTGGAGATCCTCGACTGAAGACGGCTGTCAGCGTCCCGCCGTCAGCCCAGGTCGCGAGTCGCCGCGGTTGCGGCGTGGTAGCCGCACATGCCATGCACGCCGGCGCCGGGGGGCGTCGCTGATGAGCACAGGTAGGTGTGGTCTCCGAGCCGGTAGGGGCGCGATTGTCCGAGCTGGAGCTGACGTCGCATCGTGACGGCTCCGCCTGCGATGTCGCCTCCTATGTAGTTCGGGTTGTACGACTCGTACGCAGACGTGCTCATCGTGGCTCGGGCGAGAATGCGGTCGCGGAATCCGGGAGCGAAGCGCTCGATCTGAGCTTCGATGGCATCTGTCATGTCGACATCGGATCCAGCAGGCACGTGGCAGTATCCCCAGAGCGTGTGTCGTCCATCAGGAGCCCGGCTCGGGTCGAACAGCGACTGCTGGGCGACCAGCACGAACGGGCGCTCGGGATGCTCGCCGCGATGGATCTGCGCCTCGGCAGCCGCGATCTCCTCGAACGTGCCGCCGACGTGGACGGTCCCTGCGGATCCGCTGTACTCGTCTCGCCACGGGACAGGCCCATCCAAGGCCCAGTCGACCTTGAACACACCGGGCCCGGGCCGCCATGAGCGCAACCGGCGCCCCGCTGAGCCATTGATCCTCGTACCGGCGATCCGCATCGCCGACGGGGGCATCACGTCGAGCATCACAGTTGTGAGCTCCGGCACATCGCGCAGGGAACGAACGTCGTGCCCTGTCTCGATCTGTCCGCCCGAGCCTGTGACTATCGAGGCCAGGAGCTCCGAGATCCGCTGTGAGCCTCCCTTGACGAGCGGCCATCCGTCGACATGAGCCGCGGCAGCAAACATCCCGGTCACCGCCCCTGTGATCGGTCTGGAGAGCGGTGCGATGGCGTGGGATGCCAGGCCTGCGATCAATCCTCTCGCTTCGGGGGTGCTGAAGAGCTTGGAGAGGGCGGTGGCAGGAATGATCCCCAAGATGGCGATGCGGCGCATGTCGACCGCGTCACGGAGAGACGGTCGAATAGGTCCGAGAACCCGTTTGATCACAACGTCGGACCGGGCGACCAGCGGGCCGACCAGGCGTCGATAGGCCGGTCCATCCTTGCCAAAGCGCTGCAGCGTCGTTGCGAGATCGTGGTGGAGCACACCTACCCGTCCGTCGTCCAAAGGGTGGGTCAGCGGCACCGTAGGGTGGATCCACTCGACCGGTGGGAGGGATTTGAAGAACGGCGAGGCGACGCCGAACGGGTGGATGGCCGAGCACACGTCATGGACGAATCCGGGGAGCGTGAGCTCGCTGCTCCGCGTGCCGCCGCCGATCGACGTCGAGCGCTCGAGCACCAACACTCTCCGTCCCGCACGGGTCAACTGCACCGCGGCGGCAAGGCCATTTGGCCCCGAGCCGACGACGACCGCATCGAAGTCGCTCATGCCGGCAGGGGAGTGAGCGGTAACTCGCCACGGACGGTCGTACCCATGCCGAGCTGACTCTCAATTGTGACCACGCCACCGTGCGCTCCGATGCGGTCCTTCATATTGACGAAGCCATGGCTGAGCTCGACGGAGTCGGGGTCGAACCCGACCCCGTCATCGCTGATCTCGAACGAGAGGGTGCCTGATGATTCGGTCACCCGTACCGTCAGCTTCGCCGCTGGCCCCGCATACTTGGCTGCGTTCTGCATTGCCTCGAGGCAACAGAAGTAGACCGCCGCCTCAATGGCTGCATCGAAACGACGATCGGTATCGATGTCGACTGTGGCAGGCATGGGAGATCGGTCCGCGGCCCGCCGCAGCGCATCGCCGAGGCCGGAATCACGCAGCAGCGGTGGGTAGATGCCGTGAGCCAATTCACGCATCTCCTCGATCGTCTCCTTGACTTCCTCCCCGAGATCATCGAGGAGCCGCCCGAGAGCTTCTGGATCGTCGCTCTTCATCTTGGCCAGCTGAAGCTTGACCGCCAGCGCAACCAGACGCTGCTGTGCCCCATCGTGCAGATCGCGTTCGATCTTGCGACGAGACTCATCAGCGGTGGTGACGATGCGTACCCTCGATTCCTGCAAGAGCCGGTTCTTCCTACGCAGCTCCTCCAACGAGTCCTGGAGCGCAGAATCGAGATGTACGTTGTGAAGCGCAAGGCCCACCTGGCGTGCCAGATCGGCGAGGAGCGTGTCGTCTTCAACCGTGAACACACCTGATTCATCCCGACGGGCGACAACGATGAGCCCGAGCAGCTTGCCCAGGTGAGTGATCGGGGCAACGCGCACGTGCACGTCGTCTGGTGAACCGAACGATTCCAGCGTCGCCGGCAACCACATCGAAGCCCAAGAAGTCCCTGAGACTCTTGCCCCGACTACGGCAGCGAGCTCGGCTCCGATCAACGTGATGTGCCCGGGGCCGTGTTCGGGCACCGAGGTGGTGCGATCGAGCCTGCCATCTTCGCCCGTCCAGAGTTCCGCTCCGAGCGGTGCCATCGTTTCCCGGAGCGTTTCGGCTAGTTGAAGGAGCAACTCGTCCATCGGCACCGATCGAGTCATCCGCGCCCCGAAATTCTCGAGAGCTGATGAGGCAGATGGGCGCACCGGGCCTGCTGCAGCCCGGGTGGCCTCGCGCAGCCGGGTCCGGACCGGTCCTGCGAGAGCTACGGCAACGGCACCTGCGACCATCGAAAGCCCGAGCACGCGATGCTCAGACCCGTCGACGTCTTCGCCGAGCCCGACGACAACAACCAAATACACGGCAAGCACCATTCCGACCAGGCCGCCGATGGTGACACTCGAGCGCAGCACCGGTGCTGCCGCTCTCCGCAAGGGTCGCACCCACATGGCGAGCACCGGGACGGCAGTTGCCGTGAGGCCGACTGTCCACCACGAGCCGACCTGGTGTGGTGCATCGATAAGGATGTGGAAGGCCCATACGGTGAACGCGGTCACCGCGGCGACGAGGACGACCCATATCGCCCACAGCATCAGGTCACGTCGCAAGGTCGTGGCGGTTTCGGGTGTGGTCATTGGTCCTTCATTCGGCTCGGAGCGTTTGCGCGATCTGCAGCCGGGCGGCTCTGCGAGAAGGGGTAACGGCGAGCAGGTTGACTGCGGCGAGCACGAGAGGGATGAGCACCACGAGTACCAGCAAGTCGCTCGGGGCGAGATACAGCAGCGGAGTGCGCTCGGCGACGTATCGCCATACCGTGCGCCCCAGCGCGATGCCAAGCGGGATGCCTGCGGCTAGGCCGATGAGACCGAGCAGCGTTGCCTGGGTGGTCACGATAAGCCGTGATTGGCGCCGATTCATGCCGACGGCCCGTAACACGGCGAGATCATGGCTGCGACGCCGGACGGCTGTTGTCAGAGCGTGACCCACCGCACCAAGGGCGAGCACCACGAGAAATGCCGCCAGGAACACGGGCATCGCCTTCACCTGGCCCAACTCCGCCACCTGTGTTGGCACCTGCGGCGTTTCCAGCGGGAGCCCGAGCCCGGAGAGGCGTTGGTTGACCGTGGCGAAGTCCGCGGCATCGCGCAGATCCACGAGCACGAAATGAAACTTGAATCCGTCGAACATGGTGTGGTAGCCATCGGCGGTGAGCCAGCCGCCGTTGTCGTAGTCGTTGTGGGGTCCGGCGGGGACGAACGCGAGACCCGATACGGTCAGCTCACGAGTGCCGAGCGTCCCGGTGAACAGCGCGGTGTCGCCGACATTGAGGTCTGCGGCCTTTGCAGTCGTTGGACCGAGCGCCACCTCGTCTGGTCCGTTAGGGGCGCGGCCCTGGGTGAATACCAGATCGATGGGGCGGTCCACGGGGTCGATGGCGAACAAGGACGCTGCCACGTTGTTCACCTGGGCGACATCCATGGGTGTGTCGTTCACCGCCACTACGTCGGGGTCTGCCGCCACCGAGGAGAGGATCGTCTGAGCGTCGGCAAAATCGGTTCCGTTGTAGCCGACGAAGCCGGCACCCTCGTACGTGGTCCCGAACCTCTCCAGATTGCCAACCGCGTCATTGATGCCATGCGACAGCGTCAGTGCCGCGAGCACGCCCAGTACCCCGATGGTTGCCCCGATGAGGGCGGGTCGCACCGGGCTCGCCTGGCGGCCCCTACCCGGCTCGAGGGCGAAGCGGGTCCCCACAACGACGGGGACCGGCATGCCGGCACGAACCGCGCTTGCGGCGACCGCCGAGCGCCGGGGAGCGGTTTCGGTACGACGTCTCCGCTGGGTCGCCTCGGCAACAACAGCAGTGCCCCCGATTGCCAACGCCAGCGTGACTGCGAGAGCGAGACCGAGCACAGTGATGTCGACGCTCCGTCCTGGTGACGGTTCCAGGTAGGCGGCGGTGCCGATCGGGAACCACTGTGAGGCGATGATCGCTCCCACGGCGCCCAGCACCCATCCGGCGAGACCAGCGAATGCAGGGCCAAGGATTACTGCAGTGCGGGTCTCAGCAGGTGTCATGCCCGTAGCCCGCAGTGGCTCCAGATCCCCCAGAGTTGAGCTGACGTGGCGCACCACTGCCTGGCCGATGATGAACAGAGCGGCAATGGCCGCGGTCATCGCAAA
Organism: uncultured bacterium; assembly: GCA_963844835.1. Taxonomy (GTDB): domain Bacteria; phylum Actinomycetota; class Acidimicrobiia; order Spongiisociales; family UBA5794; genus JAAETI01. Next base: position 17,800 of record CAWJPT010000002.1, read on the forward strand.
CACAGTGAGGCTGTCGGACTCGAATCCTGCAACGCCCTGCGCATGATCCTGCCACTCGCTCAGATCCCACACGTCGATGTCATTTCGCCCGGTGATTCTGGCGAGATCTTCTTTGAACTGCGGGATGTCGGCCGCGCCGTTCTCGAGCCGGATGAGTGCATTGATATAGCCGGAGCTGCGCTGCGATCCCAGGAAATTGTCCTCGTACGCCGGGAACAATCCTGGGGACGGGATGACCGCCCCGCCGTCCTCTCCTGGATGATCGGAGAACCAGAAGGAGCGGATGACGCCGACGATGCTGGCGGCAACCGTCGGGCCATTAGGTTCGCCGGGGTCGCCGGTCAGCAGTGAGTCGATCTGCTCGGGCGTGAAGAGATGCAGAGTCAGGGTGTCCCCGACGCTCATATGGAAGTGCGCGAGGAACTGTGGGGAAACGACAACCTCATCTGCACGGCTCGGATCCGGCAGTCGCCCCTCGAGCACCACGGGCTTCTCGATGGTGGCGAAGCTCTCGCTGTCGGTTTCGGGGAACCAGGCGCCGATCGCAAGCGGTTCGTCTATGTTTTCGACGCTGTAGTCGGTGACTGCAAAGCCGCTCAACGCGGCCACCTCGGGGAGATCTCGGATGGGCTGCCAATCGAAGCCCGGCTGGTTCGGCAGCGCTACCACAGTGGCGGGCAGAGTGCGGGCCAGCAAACGATCGAGCGCACTATCACCGCGCCGCGCCCCGGCTAGTGCCGTCATCACCGCTCCGGACGCAAATGCCACTAGCAGCGCAAGCGCCAGGACCGAACGCCACCGCTGCCGCAGATCGAGACGGAACCACGCCCACACGGCCGTCATCGGCCGGCTCCATTGGCGATCCGCCCGTCGGTCATCCTCACCACCCGGGTTGCCCCGGCGGCGACATCCTTTGAGTGCGTCACCATCAGGATCGTCTGCCCGTCTTGATGCAGCCGTCGAAACAATTCCAGGATCTCGGAGCCGCCTTCGCTGTCGAGGGCGCCCGTCGGCTCGTCCGCCAGCAGAACGGTCGGCTCGTTGACGAGGGCGCGGGCAATAGCTAGCCGTTGCCGCTCACCACCGGACAGAGAGGCCGGGAGTTGCTCGGTACGGTCCCCGAGCCCGAGGAGGTCGAGGAGGTCTCGGGCGCGAGACTCTGCCAACCGCCTGTTCATCCCGCCGAGCATTGCGGCAAGGGCAATGTTGTCGAGCGCCGACATGCCCTCGAGCAGGTTGAAGAACTGGAACACGATACCGACGTGACTCCTGCGGAACTCGGATAGCCAGCGCTCATCACGACCGTTGATCACGAGATCGTCCACCACGACTTCTCCCTCATCCGCCGTATCGAGCCCGGCGAAGATATTGAGAAGGGTGGACTTGCCGCACCCTGATGGGCCCATCAGCGCAACGAACTCACCGTGTTCGACTTCCAGGTCCACACCGCGTAGTGCTCTGACGGGCGCCAGCTCCGCGGCGAAGGTTCGCCGTACTCCGGTTGCACTCAGTGCGATCACGAGACATTCCTCCCGCCACAGTGCCGGTCGAGCACCGGGTCGCACTGGATCTTTGTGCTCGCAGCCGGGATTGGCAAGGGTCCGGGCGGTTCGGCAGCCAGATCGGGGCGGTAGATCATGGTGCGCACAGGTGCCTCATTTGCCTTCGGCACGGTGGCCCGATGCGATCGCAGTGAGCGTTTCGGGATCGGCGGTGACGACGTGTTGCACCGCAACTCGTGAGTCTGTTCGCGCCGTGACCGTGGCCGACCTGACGCCGCCTTCCAGGATCGCTCGCTCGCCGACAATGGCGCCTGGGCCGATCTCGGCGACGGTCGTCCCATCGACGTCGACATCGAATACGCCGTCGATGACCAAGTAGAGCTCGTCGCCTGGCTCGCCCTGGACCGTGATGGGCTGCCCCGCCTTCACCTTGCGGAACTTGGGCTTCGACTGCATCAGTTCCTTGGAGAATTCACGTTCGGTCGGGCTGGCGACCTCAGCAACCAGCGGGGTGTGTTCCACGCCGTGCCAGGGCGAACGGGCATGGTCATGGACGCGGGTCCACGTCTGCCAGTCGGTTGTCGCCGTCTTTGCGGCGAGATCCCCACTCTCGTCGTACACCCACTGCCGGGGGAATGGTGATGCCCCGGAGAGCTGGAACGTCGACGACCCGTCGACACCGATCTCGAGCGTCAGAGTCGACCAGGCAGTCGGCCCGCTGATCCGCAGGAAAGGAGGTCTGCTTATCCGCCGTGGGAGCGGGGCCCCGGTTCGTCCGCCCGCCGTCTGAGTGAACGTGGCGCGACCGCGCGCAACGATGGGCGGCTCTTGCAGCACCGGATAGGCAACGCCGGGGAAGGTGATGCTGAGGGGGCCCAGCCGTGCAGTTGTCGATCCCACGATGCCCGTTCCCGCGTAGCCGGCTTCGACGATCTCGCCGTTCGCCACCTCGATCCAACCCGAGAGGCGGTTGGCGAAACGAATGGCATCGTCGTCTATCAGCTGTGCCAGAATCTCGTCGTCGACATGATCGGGTGGTGGCGGGTCGTAGTGCCCGACGCCGATATCGATCGGCAGCCGCATCATCCCTTCGATCGCTTCCGATGGAATCCAGCCGAGGGATGTGACTGTTGCCTGGTAGCGCATCGCTTTCCTCCTCTGTCGCTGCTACTGACCTCACTTTCCCGAACCGGCCGGCTATGGACCAGGGTGTGAGCAGGCGATTTGTGGTGTGGGTAGCCCCACCCCGAATCGACAGGTCTTCCCCCTGGCACGGTGGCGTCCCGCGGTTCAGCATGAGGCACATGACCATCTCGGTGTTTCTGGCCGACGACAATCTTCTGGTTCGCGAGGGCGTCGCGGCCCTCATCGGCCTCGCCTCCGACCTACAGGTCGTCGGTCTGGCCGGTGACTTCAAGGGTCTGGTAGATGGCGCCACCGCCGCTGCACCGCAGGTTGTGGTCACGGATATCCGCATGCCCCCCGACTTTCTCCGGGAGGGCATCGACGCCGCAAAGATCGTCCGCAAGGCACACCCCGGGACCGGGATAGTCATCCTGTCTCAATACGACGACCCCGAGTATGCGATCGCGCTGCTCTCGGAGGGTGCCGCAGGCTACGCCTATCTCCTCAAGGACCGGGTGGCCGAGGGCGACCAGTTGGTGCGGGCAATCCGCGAGGTGGCCACGGGAGGGTCGATGCTCGACCCCAAGATCGTGGAGGCGCTGACCCGCCCGGTGAGCCGGGACGGGCTGCTCAGCCAGGAGGAACAGCGCCTGCTCACGCACATCGCCGAGGGGACACCGATCAAGGGTATTGCAGTCGCTATGAGGACCACCGCCGCCGACGTGGACGGGCGGATCGAAGCGCTGTTCGTCAAGCTCGCCGCGGGTGTCTCATCTGGCAGCCGTGCTGCGGTTGAGCAGCTCAGGAGCCTGCAACGAGCGATCGCGCTCCGGGAAGAGCAGGGGGAGGAGTTGTCGAGGCTCCTGCCCGGCGGAATTGCCGACCGTCTCAAGAACGGCGGCCATCGCATCGGTGAGACCGAGGAGCTCGAAGTAACCGTGCTCATGTCGGATATTCGCGGCTACTCGGGGATCGCAGAGCGCACCGCACCCACGAACCTGGCGGGACAACTGAATCGCCATCGGGCCGAGATGAACAGGGCAATCATTGCCCACGGCGGCACCGTCATGCAGTTTGTCGGCGACGCGGTGATGGCGGTCTTCGGCGCCCCGGACCCGACAGCGGATCACGCAGCGCGGGCAGTGGCAGCCGCCATCGACATGCACGATGCCCAGAAGCGGGTCAACGCAGATTGGCAGGCTGAAGGCTTGGACGCATTCGGGCTTGGGATCGGGATTTCGAGTGGCCCCGTGGCAGCCGCGCTCCTCGGGTCTGAGGAGCACGTCGAATACACCCTCGTTGGCGACACGGTCAACCTGGCCCAGCGCCTCCAACAATGGGGAGAGCCCGGCGAAACGGTGCTCAGCGAGGCCACGCATGCAGCTCTGGAGACGCCACCTGCCTGTGATGTGATCGAGCCCGATCTCGTCAAGGGCCGCGAGACTCCAGTTGGCGCATACCGATTCCCGCCACGGGCGGGTCGCCGGTGAGTAGCCGGCTGCCCATCTCGGGGATCAGTCGACGGCGGGATCTGACAGGGCCGCCAGGCTGTGCGGACCGAAGTCGGACTTCGAGATGAACGCGGTGGCCCCTGCCTCGAGTGCCCGTCCCTCGTACTCGTCGGCATGGTACGTCGACAAGACGATGACCTGGATACCGCGATGGGCCGTCGTGATTCGCTGTGTCGCCTCCAAGCCGTCGATACCCGGCATCTGCACGTCCATCAACACCAGGTCGGGGATGAGCTCGTCTGTCAGAGTGACACCCGACTCGCCGTCGTGTGCCTCACCGACCACCTCGAAGCCATCCACCAGATCGACCACCATGCGCAGGACGGCTCGATACGGCTCCTGGTCGTCGACGATCAGAACACGGATCGGCCGCTCGGGTTTGCTCATGGGCACATCGTCGCGTCCGAGCGATCCGGCGGGAAGGAAGCGGCCATGCCTCTCATGGTGGGGATTTCCACACCTATTCCTGCTCGGCGAGGTACATCATCACAGCGAGGACACGTCGGTTCGTGCTGCGCTCGGGCAAGAGGTCGAGTTTCGTGAAGATCGAGTTGATGTGTTTTTCGACGGCACGTTCAGACAGATAGAGAGTCTGCGCAATCGCCGCATTGCTCTTACCGGTCGCCAACTCCGCCACCACCTCGGACTCCCGGGGGGTGAGGCGGTGGAGCTTCGATTCTCTGCGCTTCAGCCGCGCATCGACCAACGCGTCGACCACCTTCGGGTCGATCATCGAACCGCCGCTCGAAACGGAGCGGATCGCCTCTTCGAGGTGGCTCATGTCGGCGACACGCTCTTTCAGCAGGTAGGCGATTCCGGCGGATCCGCCCTCGAGCAAGCCGAGGGCATACGCCGGCTCCACGTACTGAGAGAGCACTACGACACCAATCTCGGGGTAGGCGTCCTTGATAGCTCGTGTCGCTCGAATACCTTCGTCTGTGCGGGTGGGAGGCATGCGGATATCAGTCACTACGACGTCAGGCATGGTGGAGTCGACTGCCTCGATGAGCTCGTCGTAGGTCTCGGCGACGGCCAGGATCTCGTATCCGGCAGCTTCGAGAAGCATCCGCACCCCCTCGCGGACGATGAAGCTGTCTTCTGCGAGCACGATCGTTGTTTTCACGAGCCACACGATAGACCCGAGGCATCGCCCGACCGCGACCCGGGGCCGTGGGCGAATCGGCGATCGTCATGCGGGTGACGGTACTCGGCGCCCGCGGCTCGATACCCACTCCCGGGCCGCGATTCGTCCGATATGGGGGCAACACCTCATGCGTGGCGATAGCTGCCGATGGAGAGGCGCCGACCATCCTGCTCGACGCTGGATCGGGCCTGGCTGCCGCGGGTTCGTGGTTTGGATTGCAGCCGTTTCGGGGATCGATCCTCCTCGGTCATCTCCACTGGGATCACATATATGGGCTTCCGTTCTTTGCTGCCGGCGACCACCCGGACGCCCGGGTGCGTGTTCACCTCCCCGCCCAGGGCGATCCGTACCAGGCGCTGGCACGCCCGCTGTCTCCGCCGGCATTTCCCATCGATGTGCACGGTTTGCGAGGTAACTGGCGTGTCAGCAGCATCGAAGCCGGCGTCCGCGACGTCGAGGGCTTCACAGTGCTCGCTGCAGACATCCCGCACAAGGGGGGTAGGACCCTCGGATATCGAGTCGACGACGGAGCAAGGTCGATCGCCTATCTCTCGGATCACAGTCCCACCGACATCGGGCGGGGCCCAGACGGCATCGGGGAGTATCACAAGGCTGCGCTGGCACTTGCGGACGGTGTGGATCTGCTGATCCATGACTCCCAATACACACCTGCCGAGCTCGTGCGCAAGATCGACTGGGGTCATTGCGCTTTCGGGTATCCGATCGAGCTGGCGCGTCGGGCGGGTGCTCGGCACACGCTCCTGTTCCACCACGACCCCTTTCACGACGACCAAGCGCTGGATGTGATCGCAGCCAGCCTGGCGGGAACGCCCGATGTTTCCCTCGCCGTCGAAGGGCAAGTCATCGAGCTCTAGGTCCCTGGCGGGCAACGGATCGCGACGACAGGGATCGGCGACCGACCGGAGCGGACGTCTGTGATGTGTGGAGTCAGACGATAAGCTGGCTCTATGTCTACGAGCCACTACCTGCTGCTGGGTGGCATTGTCGTCACGGTCACGGGCGTGATTGCCCTCGCCCACTATTTCTCGAGAACGAGGGGAAAGCTACCGGATTTCTTGAGGAACGACACCCTGTCCCCGCACGCCGAGCTCATTGTTGCAACTATGTTGGTTGTGATCGGATTGCCCCTTCTCGTCGTCGCCATCACCATCGGTTGAGAAATGTCGACAGCGAATTACGTTCGCTTGGGCATCATCTTCACCGTTACCGGGATCCTCGCCCTAGCGCACTATCTCTTGGCCGGTAATCGGATCCTGCCACGAGCCGCAACGCTCACGATTGGAGTCATGCTGATCGTGTTGGGGGTGCCACTGTTGACGGTTGGCGTCCGGCGGCGCCGATCCGATAACTAGCCGTGAACCCGGCTAGGCCTCGAGGTGGCGGTGAGCTGCAGGTCTGGCAAGCGAAGCGAGGCTGCCTCCACTCGCGGCCTGCGTACCCGGCGGTGCGGAGGCTTGGCGGGCAGGCAACCGAAGATCAAAGACAGTCCACCCGTCTTCCCGGCGATAGATGAGCTCACCGTCCATCGCCCGTGCCAGATTTCGGCTCAGCCAGAGACCAAGTCCCACGGACGCATGGTTCACTCGACCGGCGGCACCACGGCCGAACGGCTCGAACACGACCGCCAGATCCTCTGCCGCAATGCCGGCTCCGTCGTCGCGGATGAGGACGTGACCGCCGCCGGACTCGTCTGCCTTCACGACCACATCGATCGTCTCGCCACCGTAACGCATGGCGTTGGTGCAGAGGTTGCGGACGATCTGATGCAGTCGCACCGGATCTGCCAGAACCTCGACCTGCCCCACAGCCGGCCGGCCATCGGATCTGTCGAGCCCATAGCGCTGCAGAATGTCGGTGACGGCCTTGCTCAAATCAACGGGATGCACGTCCAGATCCAATGCCTCGCGGTCGATGCGTGCCATCGTGAGCAGATCGTCGATAGTCTCGAACGCCATGGTCGTCTGGGCAACGTTGATGTCGGCCATCTCGGCGAGCTCAACGTTGCCCGTTTCGGTCAACACCTCCTGGAGCATGCTCGACATGCCCAGAACCGGTGTCAGGTCGTTGCGGAGCTCGTGGGCCACCGTGCCGAGCACATAGCCTCGCTGCACCTCGCCGCGTCGAAGCTCGTTGGTGACCAGAGCCAGCACGACGACGACTATTGCGACAGGTTGCAGGACGAGAAGATCGAGGAACCACTTGTTGCTCTCGAGAAGTTGAGTGGGAGCATCGACTATGAGCGCGATTCCGGCCACGGCGAAGATCTCGATGAGGAGGAGGGCACGACGCCGTCCGTCGACCACGAGCGAGGCTATCACGACGAACATCATCGCAAACGCCATGATGACGCTCGATGAGCCGCCAAACCATACACCGGTGAGCAGCACAACTATGTCTATCGAAAGGCCGATAGCAATGTCGGGGTTGACCAGTTGTCGCTCATAAATCGCATGGCCGAGACCGAGCACAGCCATCAGCACTGGGACGAACCCGACGGCCCAGCCGGTGGCGAACCCAATCAGCACGACAACGGAGAGCCATGCGATCATCGCCGGCATGCGGAACTGAAGAAAAGCTCCCGAGATGCTGTGATCAAGGAGATTGGTCGCGGATTTCTCTGACATGTTCCAGCTCAATATCGGCCGCGACGAATGCAACTTAAAGAACCTGACGTACGCTCCAGGCCATCGGTGCTGGGTTTCGCAGCAGTATCGAGAGTCCCGACGCACCGCGGCAGAAGGACCCGGATTCAGGCCTCTGCGCTGCGGTGCTCTGTGTCACCAATTGGCATTGCGGTCAACGCCCGAGCGTCTTCCTCAAAGCCCCGAGATTTGGTGCCCAGCCGACGCCCCACGCCTTCCCTGAGAGCACGGGGCCATCAGGGTTCCAATAAGTGTCTCGGAACCGCTGGATAGTCGGTAGGCGGAAGTCATAAGGAACGAAGCCTGCCACCTTGCCGTGCCAGGTACGTTCCTCGGCGGGCTTGCGAAGCTCCTGCACGACGGCGACCACACCGATGATTGCCAGGATCAGTTTCCACAGCGACCGGGCATCAAGGCGTTTCTTCTTGTCATTGTGCTGATCGTCCATAGCTCTAGGTTACATCGAGCCAGCATCGGTGGGGGAGCCCCGGCACGGGCGCCGAAGAGGGGGAAGAAGCCTGAGCTTCTTCCCCCAATGTGTCGGTATGTGGTGACAAGCGAGCAGCTACCGAACAGCTAGTCCCTGGGTGTAACCCGCCAGGCCTCCATCGGTGAAGCCGATGGTAACGAGGCTGCCGTCGCCGGCAATGTGGAATGCTTCGATGCCTCCGCTACCAGGGTTGAGCGCGTAGAGGAACCGGCCATCCTTGGAGATGCCTTCATCGAGGGTTGCCACACCGGTAGCCGCTGAGGCGTCGATGAGGGAGACAACGCCCCGCCGGGTCGACTCGTAGGAGGAGATGGTGCCACTGCCGGGGTTGGTGGTGTAGACGTTGCCGTGCTGGTCGGTGGCGATCCAGCATGCTGCTGCTTGACCGCTGGTGACCGAGGCGCTGATGACGTGCAGCCGACCGTCGAACCCGATGCGGTAGGACGAAACGGCCCCGTTGCCCCCGTTCACCTCGACCACGAGAAGCCGGCCCGACCGGTCAATGACGAAGCCAAAGGGGGTCAACCCGCTGGAAGGAGTAACGACGGGCTCAGCGGCCGGAGTGCCGCGGAATCCCAGTCGATAGATGAGAAGCTCGTTGTCACCCTTGTCTGTGACGATCAGCTTGCGACCGGAGCGATCGAACCCAACCTGTGAGAAGCTGCCACTCCCCAGCTCGCGGGTTGAGTTCCGGATCGGCCGGAGCTTCCCACGATTGAGGGTGAAGCCAGAGATGTTGGCAGTGCCACCTGCGTTGAGCACATAGACACGGTTCGAGTGGACGGCGAGGCTCACCGGCGTGGTCCCACCAGAGTCGACTCGGTCCGAGAGCGTCAAACCAGCGGATGTGACCCGGAACACCGATATGTCATTGCTACCGGCGTTGACTGCCAGCAGCCATCTTCCGTTCTCAGAGAGAACGAGTGAGTTTTGCGACGCGAGGGGATCAACTCCGCCTCCCGAACCCTCTCCTCCGGTCGGAACGGTGGCAGTCACTTCCAGTGTGCCGCTCGTGTCCCTAGCGAAGACGACCACGGCATTGCCGGCGGGATCGTTGGTCATTGTGTATACGGCGCCGACGGCATGGTGGCCATTTGCCGAGCCGGAGTCGGCGGATGCGGCCGGGACGGCGAAGGCGAGCCCGACGATCAATGCCACCAGTGGGATGGTGGTGCGGAACAGTCTCTTCATTGCAGTGTTCCCTTCTGTTGACTGTTGCTCGGGGTGTGACCGCCGGCGCGCATTCGTCCAATCTCTCGTGGCCGGCGGACCAGATGCCATTTCTCGATGACACCTCTGTCGTACCTTTCGCAAAGTACGGGGCGGTTGTTGCCGACTTGTGAACGGGACCTTGCCATTCCCGGAACAGCGTCGGAGGGAAGGCGACGGAGAGCGAATCGATTCCTCGCAGCGTGAGGTCTTCCACAGTTTGCGGACGCCTTTCGTCCTGAATAGCTGGCAGAATCTCAGCCATGTCAGACCAGCATGTTCCGATCGGGGCCCCGGTGACGGTGAAGCCCGCAAATGAAGCTGCCTGGGATGACATCCAAACCGTCTTTGGCACCCGCGGCGATGCCTCTCGTTGCCAGTGTCAGTACTACAAGATTCGTGACAAGGATTGGAAGTCTGTTTCGGTGGCGGAGCGGGCGTTTCGTCTACGTCAGCAAAGCGATTGCGGCTATCCAGATGCCGACGCGACCACAGGGCTCGTCGCCTATTTGCGAGATGAACCGGTTGGGTGGTGTGCGGTGGAGCCGAGGTCGGCATATCCGCGACTCCAGTTCATGCGCGTTCCATGGTCGGGTCGAACTGAAGACAAGGACGACAGCACCGTGTGGGCGATCACCTGTTTCACGGTTCGAGTCGGGTACCGCAGGCAGGGGATCAGTCGGGCGCTGGTCAGAGCAGCCGTGGGTTTTGCGAAGGGCCGTGGGGCGAGAGCGCTCGAGGGATACCCGATGGTGGTTCCTGTGGCCAGAGACGTCGCATGGCCTGGTGAGCTGTTCGTTGGCACCCAGAACATCTTCACCGAGGCGGGATTCGTCGAGGTCAGCAAACCGACCAAGCGTCGGGTCGTGATGCGAATCGACTTCTGAGAAAAGCGTAAGCCGGCCTGGCGGGCCGGCTTACGCAGCGGTCGGGGGGAAGGGATGCCCCGTTATGAATCGTTGTGACGGTCTACCGAATCTGCATCCGAGTCGTCGAGCAGCTTCTGCGCCCGGTCGACCAGGTCACTGTCGCCGTGTGCAATCAGCAGATACTTGCCTGCCCGCAAAGACTGCTCGTACTTTGGGATGTGCTGCTTGTTGACGAATGGCCCGGTGGCCGCGCCGACCAAGGCGCCGAGCGCTGCCCCTCCACCAGCGCCTTCCAGCGTGGCTAGCAGCCAGGTTGCAGCGCCACCCGCTGCCAGCACCGGGCCAACTCCAGGCAAGATGAGAAATGCCACCCCTGAGAAGAAACCAAAGATGCCACCAATCCAGGCACCCCATCCTGCTGTTGTTTTAGCGACGTCCGCGGTGGTAACGAAACCATGGACATCGGTCGTGCTTTCGAGGTTTTGAGTGACGATGGACATGTTCTCGACGGGGACGCCCTCGTCGGCGAGCTTGCGTAGCGCAATATCTACGTCTTCCATCGACGAGAACGTTGCAACAACTCCGTCAGTCGGTTGTTCGCTCATGATGGTCCTTTCGGCTGTCCCATCTGCTCTCTGCGCTCACTATCGCGCCCGACACATGAGAGGACGATGAGTCCCGCTCGATGGCGGAACTCTCCTTCAGATGTCATATGCTCAGGGTGAACCAAGAGTGGAGGATGCCGGTGCGGATCCTGGTGGCAGAAGACCAACCGAAGATGGCCGCGTTGTTGAAGCGGGGCCTCGAGTCAGACGGATATGCGGTAGACGTTGCCCCCGACGGCGAGGAGGCACTCTGGTACGGCACCGAGTGGGATTACGACGCGATAATCCTCGACGTCGGGCTGCCGCACCGCGACGGCTTCGAGGTGGCGCGGATGCTTCGAGAACGAGAACGGTGGGCGCCGGTGCTCATGCTCACGGTGCGCGACAGCCTCGAGGATCGTGTCGAAGGCCTCGACTCGGGAGCAGACGACTACCTCACCAAGCCGTTCGAGTTCGAGGAATTGCTCGCCCGAGTGCGTGCGTTGACGCGGCGCAAGCCGGTGCCTCGGCCAACGGTCATCGAGTGGGACGACTTGCAGCTCGATCCGGCAACGAAGACGGTGACCCGGGGCAGGGCCGAGATCGATCTCAGCCCAAAGGAATTCGCACTCCTCGAGCTCTTGATGTCCCGAGGTGACGTTGTCACCAGCCGCACCGAGATCATCGACCATGTGTGGGATTTTGCATACGACGGCACGTCGAATGTTGTCGATGTCTATGTCCGGTATCTGCGCAACAAGATAGACCGTCCCTTCTCGCGAAACACGATTGAGACGGTACGCGGGCAGGGGTACCGGCTACGTCACCACGATGCGTGATCGAACCATGGCCGGCGGCGCACGGCTCTCGGCCCGCTTCGGGTGGAGAGCGTTCTGGCTGACGCTCATCGTCTTGGTCGCCACCACGATCAGTACCGGGTTGTACTGGCGTGGGCGGATAATCGATGCGACCAGCGAAGGGCTCGGAGCTCATATCTCGACCGTGGAGACGGCATTGGGCATCGATATCGCAGGCGGCTTCGACCCATTCGCTGAGGGCCGTGTCCTCCTTCTAGTGACCCCCGAGATCGGCCTTCAGATCCTCTCCGACGGAGGCGAGCCGCTCGCCGTATCGAAGGATCTCGTCGAAACGCCCCTCATTCCGATCGAGGATGTTCCTCCAGCCGGGTTTCTGGAACGGCAAGTGGATGTCGAGGGGTATGGGAACGCTCTCGTGCGAGCGGCCGTGTTCGCGACGACACAATCGACATACGTCATCGAGACGGTTGCGAGCCTCCGTGATGTGGACACCGCCTGTTTGGTGATGTGCGTGATCGCTCCCATTGCGTCCATCCCCGTCTCCGCCCTCATAGCCTTTGCCGTCGCCCTCTCAGTTGGAGCCGCGATGGCACCGGTCAGGAAGATGTCGGAGCGAGCCGCAACGGTGTCCAACCGCGAACGGCCGGAGCCGCTCAACGTCCCCGCCGACACAGCCGAGCTGAGAGAGCTATCCAGCCACCTCGACCAGCTCCTCGAGAACATTCGGAGATCGTTCGATCGGGAACAGCAGTTTCTCGATGATGCCAGCCACGAGTTGCGGACGCCGATTGCGATCGCACGGGCGGAGCTCGATCTGGCGAAACGTGTCTCTGCTGACCCGGAGACTGTCACGGCATTGGAGTCCTCCCTCGAAGAGCTACGGCGGCTCGACCACATGGCTTCGGATCTGCTGGTGTTGGCCAGAGAGCGTGCCGCTGGCACAGACAGCTACGTCCCCGTGGATCTTGGTTCCGTCGCCAAGGCAGCCGTGAGCGCGGTTCGCAAGGACCCCGGCCAGCGTTCGGTCACCATCGACGTGCACGGGGCCGGTCGGATAGTCGGCGATGCGGACTCATTGGAGCGAGCGCTGGTCAATCTGATCTCGAACTCGGTACGCCACTGCAGGGGGCGGGTGCGCGTTGCCATCGGCAACTCTGGTAGTGCCGTCGAGGTCACCATCTCCGATGATGGGCCGGGAATCCCCGATCACCTGCTCGACACGCTTTTCGATCGATTCACCCGAGGGCGCAGTCGAAGCGCTCGCAGCACCGGTCTCGGCACAGCCATCGCCGCCGAAGTCGTGCGTCACCACGGAGGCACGATCCACGCAGCAAATCGCCCGGAGGGTGGTGCCATCATCACAATGCGGTTCCCCGCCATGGAACTACCCCCGGCCACAGACGAGGTCACAGCAACTACCTGATCCGGTAGCGGTGACGATGGCACTAAGGGACGAGGAAGACAGGCACCGGCGCATGAGTCGCACACGCACGGCCCACCGAACCGAATGTGACCTCGGATATCGAACCGTGCCCAACCTTGCCGAGCACGAGTGCGAAGCCCTCCTTGGCGGCATGCATGAGGCGCTCTGCGGGGTGCCCTATGACCACGTCGCTGTCCACTGTGCGCCCCGACTCCTTGGCCACTTGGGCCGCAAGCAACCGCAGCGACTCGAGCGTGTGGCCAACCGGGTTATCGCTGTCGTCGTCCGCCAGCCGTGGTTTCTCGGCGTATGCCTCGAGCGGGAATGCACACAGGGCGTAGACGGATGTGTCCAACCTGGTTGCCAACTCTGCTGCCCATCTCAGTGCTCGCAACGACGATGGCGAGCCGTCGACTCCCACAATCAGGTCCTCCCCACCGACAACAGTGTCGGCAGAGTCCGGGATGACGGCAACGGGTATCGTCGCGGAGTGCAGCACCTTTGCAGTCGTTGAGCCGAGGACATTGGGTGTCCAATGTCTGCGGGGGTGCGCACCGAGGACGAGAAACGAAGGCTTGATCTCGCCCGCGAGTAGCAGCAACCCTTCGGCGGCATCATCCTCGATCACGCGAGTGTCCTCTACGACACCATTGAGGTCTCTCGCCCAATTGGTGACGGTCTGTTTCACCGACTCTCTGTATTGCTCGTAGTCGAACGGGGGCAGCGACATCCCTAGACCCAACAACGGTGAGCTGGCATGGGCGAGCACGATCGACATGCCGAGTCGCTCGGCGATCTCCGCCGACCAGGAAAGTGCGTGCTGGGCATTTTCCGATGAGTCGACACCGACGAGTAGCGGGCCATCGCCGAGCACTTCCGTGCTCTCGGTCTCTGAGGTTGTTTCGATGTCGTTCATCTCGTTCTCCTCGTTGCGCTGCTACTCCGATCATCTCAGGAGCAACATGAGGGGAAGATGAGTGTGGGACGACTATCGAGACCTGGTGAGGCTGAGGGTGCGCCGGTGCCGCAGCCAGAAGGCTTCGGCGCCTATGGCGGACGCAATGGCGAGGCTCAGCAGCGCCACCGCCAGCGGTTGATCGTGGACCGATTTCGCTACCAGGACTATCAGTGCGCCGGCGCAGCCTGCCACTCCGAGGCCGCTGATGAGTCGGCTGGCTTTGATGGCCTTCCACTCCTTGAGTGCGGATGCGTTGGTCGCACCGAACACAATCAGGAATATCGCACTGGCGAGCGCCGAGATCTGCGTGACGTTGAGCGTGTTCGCCAGGATCAGGGAAACCCCGGCGGTGATCAACAGTCCAACCGGCTCAGACCAAACGTTGCGTTCCAGCGTCGGAGGTAGTTCCCCCTCACGTGCAATCTGATAGCTGAGTCTCGCTGAGCCGTAGAGGGTCGCGTTGATTGCAGAGAAGGTTGCCAGCACAGCTGAGCCGGCGACTATCAGGAAACCGGCATTGCCGAGACCGGGTTTCGCCGCCTCTGCCAACGCGAAATCGGCGGCCTGCTTGATCTGTCCCAGCGGCAGCGACCCGACGGTGATGGCGGCAATAGCGACATAGAGGAACACGACCGAGCCAACTGCGACGTAAAAGGCGCGGGGGAGCGTGCGTTTCGGGTCTCGGACGTCCTCAGCGGTATTGGCGATGAGCTCGAAACCCTCGTAGGCGACGAACACGAGCATTCCTGCGGCGACGATTGCCGGTACCGACGGCCACGTGCTCAATGCCAACCTCGACGAATCGACTGTGGTTGTTCCCACGATGCCGACGAAGAACAGCATGATGAGCTTGATGACGACCACCGCGGTCTCCGCTCTAGCGACCATCGCCGCGCTCAGCAGATTCAGCCCGGTAGGTATGAGGATGGCTGCACTGATGAGAACATGTCGCAACCATGGCGCGACGGTCCCGCCAGACGAGAAGAACGTGGCCGCATAGCTGGCAAAGGCGACTGCGTATAGCGACAGCGTCACGAGATAGCCGAACCAAAGCAGGTTGTTGAGGGCGCCGGTGAGGGTTCCCACGCCGAACGCCCTGTCTACGAAGACGACGCTACCGCCGCGGCTCGGATAGGCCACCGAGAGGCGGGCGTACGAGGCGGCTGTCAAGAGCGCAACCGTACCGGCGAGAAGGAAGGCGAGGGGAGCACCACCCGCCGCCTGGGTGGCGACTACACCGAGGACGGCGAATATTCCACCGCCCACCATGCCACCTATTCCGATGGCGACGGCACCCCAGAGCCCTACCGATCGTTTTTGTGTCACCCGGGCACTTTATCGGGTCCGGCACTGCCGACCGGGTATGGGATCGGGTCGGTCTTGGGGTCGGTGATGTTATCGACGATGCGCCAGGCCTCTTCGACCGCGTCCTCACGGGCGAACTGGGATCGATCCCCCGCCAATGCATCATGGAGAACTCGCTCGTAGGCAAGTGGGATTCGCCCGAAAACCTGGTCGTAGTCGACGGTAAGTGGGGTCGTGACTAGGTCGAGGCCGTTGCCTGGGAGCTTGGTCTGGAGGATGAGGTCGACACCATCGGTCGGGCCGATCCGGAACACCAGACGATTCGGCTCGGGAGATTCCGGGTCGGGGTCGAAGGGGAGAGGGGGGGATGGTTGGAAAACGACCTCCGCCTGTGTGACGGTCCTGTCAAGCGCCTTGCCCGCGGTGATCGTGAACGGCACGCCATACCAGCGGGGACGTGTTGATGGCAGCAGTGAAAGAAACGAACGTGGCCGTCTTCGAGCCGGCGGCCACGTGCTTGATGTCCTGGTAGCCCTCGTACTGTCCGTATACGACGTCGTCGGCTGAGATGGTCTTCATGGCCCGCAGCACCTTCACCCGCTCGTCGGCGTATGCGTCGGCGGCAGCGGTGACCGGGGCTTCCATCGCCAGCAGTGAGACGACCTGCAGGATGTGGTTTTGGACTACGTCCCTGACGACACCGAGCGAGTCGTACAACGCTCCTCGATCTTCGACACCGAAGGACTCCGCCATAGTGATGTCTACGTGATCGATGTGTCGGCGACTCCAGATGGCGTCGATGATCGGGATTGGCGTAGCGGAAGGTGAGCAGGTTCTCGACGGGCTCTTTGCCGAGGAAGTGGTCGATGCGGAAGATGCTCTCCTCATCAATGACATTGTGCAGGACAGTTGTTGAGCGATTGCGCCGATTCCAGATCGTGGCCGAATGGCTTCTCGACCAGCAGCCGTGATGTCTCCAACAGCCCTACCTTGGCGAGGCTACCGATGACCTTCTCGAAGAACGAAGGGGGGATGGCCATGTAGTGCAGGCAAGCGCCGCCGCCAACTGCCGTGGCGAGGCGATCGAATGTCGTGTGGTCGTTGTAGTCACCGGAGACGTAGCTGAGCCGTTCGGTGAATCGGCGGAGGACGGCGGCATCAGGCTGATCGATGACGTCGGCTATAGCCGCTGCTGGCATGGTCGGCGAGATCCTGGTCTGTCCAATCTTCGAGGGCGACGCCAATGATTCGCTGTTCGAGATCGTTGCGCTCCTCGAGCCTGTATAAGGCCGGGAAGAGCAGCTTCTTCGCCAGGTCACCGCTGGCGCCAAACAGCACGATCGTGTCGATTGCCCTACTCATTGATTCCTCCTATGGAGATTTGGTAGTCGATCCCTTCCCACTCGTCACCGCGACGAATCGTGAATATGAGCGAGCCCTGCTCGCGGAAGTGCCGAGCCGGGGAGGTCGACATAGTGCATCCCGATGCCGCTATCGACTGTCTCTGTATCGACGCTCGCGGCCCAGTTGTCCGTTGACCAACGGACGGTCGCCGGCTCGGGAAGCTCGATTCGCAACGCCACCGCGGGTTGGATATGAGTGATCTTGTGATTCGGGCGCCAGAAGCGGCGTGAGGCCGACTTCGGGTCGATGTGATGCCTGCCGACGGCTCCGGGCATGTCGAAGATCTCGCGGTCGGAGACCGATCGGAGCAGCTTGAGATACTCGGCGTGAGCCCACACGAGCGGTCGGGCCGAGCCGGATGCCGCTCCAAAGATGAGCTCACGCTCCGGAATGTCCGGGGCGTCCCAGATCTGCTCCGGGATGAGCCCGCTCGGTTCGGCCATGATCTCGATCGCCCTGATCAACTCGGAGACCCGACCGGTGTTGCCGGCCGCGAGCTCGTAATGGGCGCGTTCTCCGGTGAGTAGAGGCCATACGCGGCCCCGCCCGGTCCCATCAAAGGGTCGACCGTCGTCGTGTTCGCCATAGCCGTCACCCGTGTAGCGCCGCCACCCGGGCCCGTAGTCGAACTCCTCGCGAAGAGTCGCGTCGATCACGGCGATAGTGTTGACGATACGCGGATCATCGGGCTTCCTGAGGCCGAACCTCACGAGTGCCAGCGCATCCGGGCTCACGACGGCCGACGCAGGGGCTACGTTCTGGCCGGCCGGCCGGTTCTTGATGGTGATAGACCCCCCGACGGGCGCCTCGATGTCATCGGTGCCGCCGATCCTCACGTAGTAGCCCGGGACGCCCACGACATTGGCGAGGTCCGTTCCGGTTGCGTAACACCATGTCTCGATATGGGCATTCCAACAGTCGGCCGTCTCCCGCAGGTACCGGGCGACATCCCTCTCATCGCGGTGTTCTGCCATCTCGGCAGCCACGAGCAGTGCCGCGACCTCGGTAGCCAGGGTGAACGGCGAGTAGCCGCCATCCTCTTCCCAGCGATCCTGGCCGGTGACAGGGCCGTTGGCCACGATGTAGGCAGCTGCGGCACGCACCATCGGCCAGTAGCGATCACGTGCCTCAGGAGCGTCCAGGGCGCCGGACGCCTTTGCCAGGTCAAGCAACAGGATGGGCAGAGCGGTCTCGTCGATCTGGATCCCGCCCCAGTACGGGCTCCCGTCGAGCCACATGTTCTGGGCCCAGTGCCCGTCGGCTTCCTGCGTGGCCCGGAGATAGGAGAGGGCTCGCAGTCCCTCGGCATGTGCCCCAATGGCAAACAGCCCTCCTGCAGTCTCGACGTGGTCACGCGGCCAGACGAGGTGGTAGCCGCCGAGATCCTGGTCGCCCTTGGCATCTCCCCAGGGTATGGAGAGTGACGCGATCGAGGCCACCGGGGAACGTAGCTGCCTCATGGGTCGCCAGCACAGTGGCGCTTGTCCTCGCCAGGGCGCGATCCGAGGCAAGCGTGATCCTGCGTTGCCAATCTTCCCACTGGTCCCGGTAGACATCGAGCGCACTGCCAAACCCATCGCGCAGGGAGGCGACGGCGTGATGGGCAGCCTCGGCGGGTGTCCGACCGAATCCCATGGCGACCGTGAAGCGTCCGTCACACGCATCCAGATCCGGCTGCAGGGAGAGGGCCACGTTTCCATCGTCGGCCCGATCCCACCTCCATGTGAAAGCTTGGTTCTGATGCAGGTCCTGCCAGGCATCGGAGGCACCCACGTATCCCACTGAGCGGGCCACCACCTGCGTGTCGACCGCGCAAGCGACCGCGATGTCGTCACGTTGGGCGAACACCATCTCGGTCCCTTTGTGGGTCCCCACCCATGCTGAATTGCCGGCACCCTGGTTGCCGAGATGGGGAGCCGCCATGAACACAGCTGTGTGGTCGCCAGGCTCAGATTCGACGGCGTCAAAGCAGACGTCTATCAAGACAGCCGGCCGTATCGGATCGGATACGTAGCGTTGGGTGACCTCGAAGCTGCCTCCCGGGTCGGACAGTTCGACGGCGAATGCGGGGATGCCGGGGTCGATGGCGCGGGCGTGATGGGCACAGTCGCGCTTCTCGTCGACGAACCTACCGTCCGGAGTGACCATCAGGAATTGCGCATCCCTGATTGCTGCCTGGTCGATGCGCGGGTAGTAGATCTCATTGAGCACACCGTGGCTCAGGGTGAACCAAACCGGGCTCGCCGCCGAATAGGCGGTGCCGACTGCCTCTTTTGCGCTGGACGTCCACCGTGCTTCGATCCCCGGAGCGCCGGGTGCTGGTCGAGAACCCATCAGAATGCCTCACCGCGTGGCAGTGACTCGATGAGCGGCGTGGTTCGATCTCTGCTCACGGGGTTTCCTGGTGCTCTTCTGCTTCGATCCACTTGACGAAGGAGGTGACGTCTCCGCTGTGCTCGTCGGCGATATATGCGTGAGCCCATTCCTCGATCTCCTTGTCGGTGAATCCCTGACTGCGTAGGAGCTCCCGAGCCTCGTTGGCGAGCAACTCGGATCCCTCGAGGTGAGATGCATCCGGCAACCGGCTCTCGACGCCTGCGGCTTCAGGATGCTCGGGTTTCAAGCTTTCCATCTCGGCGTCCTCTCTCGAATCTCGCTTGTTCATCAGCATCATTGTGACCGGTGCGAGATGAGGTTCCGATGAGAAGCGGCTCTCATGTTTCTCTCAGCGTGTGCTCTCTACGTTCGATCTTGAAAGAGAACGGAGTAACAGAAATGCATAATAAGCTCGAGCCGGCCACCGAGCCCATGCGCAAGCAGGTCCACAACCGATGGGCGGCTCTTATCGTCGTGGCGCTGGCTACCGCGATGATCATCCTCGATTCCACCGTCGTCGCCGTCGCCCTGCCTACGGTCATTGCCAAGCTGTCGCTGAGCATCACTACCGCAGAATGGGTGACGACCATCTATACCGTCGCCTTCGCTGCGCTTCTCATACCTGCAGGGCAGACCGTCGATCGGGTGGGCGCCCGCCGGCTCTTGATGCTTGGGATCACGTTGTTTGTTGGGGGCTCGGCGCTTGCAGGCACGGCACCGTCCGGTGGGGTGTTGCTGCTCGCCCGATTGGTGCAAGGGACGGCAGGTGCGATGATTCTCCCCGCCTCGCTCACCACTCTCACCGACATGTTCAACGATCGATTTCGACCTGCCGCGTTCGGCGTATGGGGTGCGGTCATTGGTGGAATGGCGGCGTTTGGGCCTCTGGTGGGCGGTTGGCTCACCACGAACGTCGGTTGGCGTTGGGTGTTCTTCGTCAATCTGCCGATTGCGATCGTCTTGTTGGTTTCAGCCTGGTTCGTGATGCCGAAGCGGCTGGACAGGAGAGAATCCTCCGGTTTCGACGTGAGGGGTGCAGCCCTCGTGGCACTCGCCCTCGCCGCATTCACGTTCGCCCTCGTGCAGGGTCAGCGATATGGATGGATCACTTCGATACGCACCGATCAGCTCGGGCCGCTTCGCTGGGGACCGGGATTCCTCTCCGAGAGCGCGGTCGGGTTTGTGGTGGCAGTGATGGCGGCCGCCGCGTTCTGGAGAAGGGAGCGATCCAAGCAGCGGGCGGAGCAGCCGACCTACATCGCCTGGCACCTGTTCGATCTGAGGGGCTTCCGCTACGGCAATATCGCAGGTGCCTTCGTCAACTTCGGCGAGGTAGGGCTCGTCTTCGTGCTGCCGCTGTTCCTCCAGGCGGTGCTCGGGCTGAGCGCGTGGGACACAGGAGTAATCCTGGCGGCGCTCGCCGCGGGTGCCTTCATCGGTGGCCCCACCGCCGGCGAGATCGCAAGACGACGCGGTGAGCGGTTGGTTGTGTTGATCGGGATCGTCGTCCTGATGCTGGGCATCGCCGGTGCGGCCTGGGTGATCAGCCCCACCATCACAGGTGTCCGGTTGGCACCTTGGTTGTTTGTCGCAGGAATCGGGATCGGAGCCGTGCAGGCGCAGCTCTCCAGCGTCATCCTCGACGGTGTTGCAGAAGAGGACGCCGGCCAGGCATCCGGTGCGCAGAGCACGTTCCGGCAGCTGGGAGCGACATTTGGAGTTGCTCTGATCGGCACAGTGCTCACGTTGACTCTCACGGCGAGAGCCGATACCGCGTTCAGCGCAGTTCCTGCCATCCCGCAGGCTCAGGCTGCCCAGGTGACGGAAGCTCTCTCGGCAAGCGGGGGAACTGCCCTGGTACAGCTGCGGCAGGACTCGAAGCTGGCTCCGGTGATCCCTTCGCTCGACAGTGGTTTTGCGGCGGCCGTTCAGCGTTCAATGTGGGTGGCATTGGGCGGATTTGCCGTCGCTCTCGGTGCCGCATTGGCACTCCCGGAAAAGACTACGAGGCGAGGTGCGTCCGGAGACGAGTCGGCGGATGTCGAAGCGACATAGAGGCGATCACGTTCGGCGGCCGCTAGTTGAGTTGGTATGGGCGCCTCTAGGCACGGCGTCCGGCGGCGAGCATGCGGCCACGTAGGCTGTCGTAGATCGGCGGATTGCGCAGCAGAGCTGCAGTCAGCGTCGCGGCAAACGCGGCGGCCAACATCGGTACCACAAGCGTCGTGACGGCAGTCATTTC
Source organism: uncultured bacterium (assembly GCA_963844835.1). Lineage (GTDB taxonomy): Bacteria > Actinomycetota > Acidimicrobiia > Spongiisociales > UBA5794 > JAAETI01. The sequence goes on from CAWJPT010000002.1 coordinate 39,423, forward strand.
GATGATGAGCAGGATGCCGGTGAAAGGAGCCCGCACCACGACTGCAAACAGAGTCGCCATGCCGACTAGGGCGAACGCGGTCACCGACAGGCCCGGCCCCGATAGGAACTGGTCGGCTACTTCGAACGCCAGAGCACCCCAGAGAGCGCCGACGGCCAGAAGTGGGGAGAAGAGGCCGCCTGCTGTCTGTGCCGAGTACGAGGCAGGCCCGAGGACGAAGCGGGCGACCAGATACCAGCCAACCGCGGCCACGGCCACGCCACCTCCGAGGAGCTTCTGGGTGAGCTGGTCGCCGCCGCCGGTAGCGACCAGCGGATCGATCCACAGCAGTACGCCGACGACCGTCGCCACCACACCCGCCTGGAGGAACGGTGACAGCTTCGCAGCTCTGTCGGAAACGGCCAGAAAGCCGGTGATCAACCGGTTATAGGCGACGCCGACGAAGCCGGTCGCAACGCCAAAGACGACAAACACCGCGACCGTCCAGCCATCGGGTGATGGGATGGGAGACACCAGGAAGTCGGGGTGATTACCGAGGATGACACGTGACGTGGCGATGGCGGTGGAAGTGCCGATGAGTGTCACCAGTCCGAGGCGTAGTCGGATCGACTTGGCGACTTCTTCGAAGACGAACATCGCACCGCCGAGAGGGGCGTTGAAGGCGACGCCGAGCCCGGCACCTCCGAGGGATGTCTGCAGAACACGCACGTCGCTGTCCGAGAGACGGAACCACTGCCCGACCACAGCGCCAATTGCCGCGCCGAGATGGACGGTCGGCCCTTCTCGGCCTAGTGCCAGGCCGCCTCCGATGGCGAGAAGGCCGCCCACGAACTTCGCCGGTATGACCTTCCAAGACGTCGCCGGCATCTCCTCTCGCCAGACTGCTTCCACATCCTGTATCCCACTGCCAGAGGAGCGGGGGACCAGGACGACGAGCAGCCGAGCTGCGAGAACAAGAGCGATGACCACCACGATCGGCACCAGCCACCCCGGACCGGGCAATCGATGTGCCCAATCGAGGAAGCTGCCCCGCAAGTCGTCGCCGTCGATGAGGAGTTTGCGAAAGTAGCCACCGACGATGCCAACGACGAGTCCGGCGAGCGCAGCGACCAGGCTGATGATGACGAGGCCACGAAGATCCTGACCCTCGGGATCCTCGCCGAGGATGCCGGGGGGGAGGGTTGTGTCGTCATCGGGTGCTGGTTCTTTGGCCATTTCTCCAAACCTCTTAAATACAGCCCTGGCCGATCGGCAGCCTACTTGCGGCAAGCCGACTCATGATCCTCTCATGGTGGCGGTGCCACGATGACAGGTAACCGGCGTTGGGATGTCATCTGCTCGGTAGGGTAATTCCTACCGCATGGGGGCACCTCACCGCCGCATGAGAGGGACCGGGACTCGCCCGGGACGGTACCAACACAGGAGATTCGCTCATGACCGGCACAGACACATCGCAGCAGACGGAACTCGGCATGATTGGGCTGGGGAGAATGGGGGCGAACATCGTGCGCCGGCTGGTCAAGGCCGGGATTCGAGCCGTGGGCTACGACGTGAGTCCCGACGCAGTGTCCGATGTAGCCGACGAGGGTGTGGAACCTGCGGACTCTATTGAGAGCCTGGTTGCCGCACTGACGCCGCCTCGGGCGGTCTGGGTGATGGTTCCCGCAGCATACGTTCAACCTGTGATCGATGAGTTGCAGGGCTTGATGCAGCCAGGTGACGTGATCGTCGATGGTGGCAACAGCAACTACCACGACGACATCGTTCGTCACAGGGCTCTCGCAGAGTCCGGCATCGGCTTCGTCGACTGTGGGACCAGCGGTGGGGTTTGGGGTCTCGAACGTGGTTATGGCCTGATGATCGGCGGCGACAAGGCAGACGTAGAGCGTCTCGACCCAGTGTTCGCAGCCATCGCACCGGGTAGGGATTGCGCCCCAGCGACACCGGGGAGGACCAAGGAGGATGGCACGGCGCCCGACGGCTATTACCACTGTGGCCCTGCAGGTGCGGGTCATTTCGTCAAGATGGTTCACAACGGCGTCGAATACGGCATGATGGCCGCGATTGCCGAGGGTTTGTCGATAATCGAAGGTGCCGACATTGGGATGGAGCATCGGGCGGATGATGCCGAGACCACCCCGCTGCGTGATCCGACGGCATATCAGTACGAGATCGACATTGCCGAGGTAGCGGAGGTGTGGCGCCGGGGAACGGTCGTTGCCTCCTGGCTGATGGACCTGACCGCTGATGCATTGGCTAGTGACCCGGAGCTATCGAAGTTCGAAGGCAGAGTGTCCGACTCTGGAGAAGGTCGTTGGACGGCGATCGCCGCTATCGAAGAAGGCATTCCGGCGCCGGTCATAACCGCGGCTCTGCAGGAGCGATTTGCCTCCCGTGACAACGACGTCTTCGCAGATCGTGTGCTGTCGGCGATGCGCCATGAGTTCGGCGGCCACGCAGAGAAGGCCTAGAGGGACGGCGACGGGAGCCGTCGCAGTGTCATTACGACAAAGGGGAGCCCCACCGAGTGGCGGGGCTCCCCTTCTGTACGGGTAGGTCGGTTTCCTATGGCGTGAACACGAGGCGTCCCTCGACTGCCGGTGAGATCGATACCATCCCCTCGATGTAGTCGATGACCGAATCACGCACGTAGAACTGCGTGTCCGCCTCGATCTGGTCGAGAGGCCAGATGGTCTCCCCGTCGTTGTTGAAGTTGCACGAACCGGCCGCGAGGTAGTTCACGGTCGAGACGTTGTAGTACGTGGCAGCGTCCGAGAAGTCCACCGCGTTGCCGTCGATCGTCAACGAGACCACATTGCTCCCATCGGGAGCGGTGTCTGCCCCGGGATCGTTGTACGTGATCACATTGTCTGCGTCGGTGGTCAACATGCACGTTGTGTAGTGCGAGTAGCCGCCGTAGTCAGGGTCGTACTTGTAGTACCAGTAGTTGCGATAGCCGCGCTCGAGTACCTCCTTGATCTGCGGGCCGTTCATCGACAGAACGAGCAACGAGTTCTCATAGGGCATCAGCGTGTACATGTCGTCGACCGTCAACGTGACCGGGCTGGTCTCGGTCGCAGAGTCGGCGACGGCACGGTTCGACATTGCCCCCGACAGATGGAAGTCGACGGGGATTCCATTCGTGGTTAGCTCATAGACGGCCGAGTCCGCCTGGAGATTGGCCCCACTGGTCTCCTCCGTGTACGCATTGAGCGCATCGATCGGGGTCGTTGTCTCCCCGATCTCCGTACCCGTGTATGCAGCCAGCTCGTCAACGAACGGTGCCAGGTAGGACGTCATCTCGGTGTCGAGTGAGGCCTCGGCAGCCGGGATCAGGTAACCCTCGCGAAGGACGATCTCCCCGTCGATGAAGCCAATGTTCACCTTCCCGAGGTTGATCGCATACCTGCCCGTCTGCGCCACCAACGTCCCGTCCGGGTTCACGTCGGATGTCACCATGACTGCGGGATCGAGGAACGTGTGGCTGTGGCCACCGATGATCACGTCGATCCCTGCGACTCCTTCGGCAAGCAGGACATCGCTGTCAATCTCGTCCCCATACGGGGCATATCCCATGTGGGTCAGCCCAACCAGGATGTCCGGTTCTTCGGTTCCGAGTATCTCCGGCACCGCGGCGAATCCCGTCTCCAGGCCCGAGTAGAAGGTCAAGCCCGGGATGTTGGTCGGGAGCTCGTAGCGATAGACCCGGGGATTGGTCAACCCGAAGATGGTCACCTTCAAGCCATCAACATCCAGGTTGATGTAATCCTGGACATGCTCGTTGATGAAACCGTACGACCCGTCGTCATCGAGGTTGATCGTCCCCAGAATCGGAAAGTCCAGTTGGCCGAGCATGCTGGCAAACGTCGCAGGCCCGAAGTTGAACTCGTGGTTGCCGATTACGAACGCGTCGTAGTCGAGCAGATCCATCCCTCCGGCGATCGGATTCGGTGTCGCGTTCCGGAAATACTGTGCGAACGCATTCCCCTGGAACGTATCACCTGCATCGAGCAAGAGGGCGTTCGGGTTGTGGGCCCGCTCCTTCGCAATCAGATCCGCGAGGAACACAAACCCTTCCGGGGTCCCGGAGTAGTACGTCTCCGGCCACGTCCCGTGGGTATCGTTCGTGTGCAGGATCGTGACGACATCGTCGAGCCGGACAATTCGATCGCCGGGGATATCCTCGGCGTCGATGACTCCGAGCTCAGCGATGTACTCGACGAACCCTTGCTGCATGTCGTAGTAGGTGTTCCACCGGTTTGTGCCTTCGGCGAATGTCGTCCAGCCGTCCTGTCCTCCGGCGAGGAAGTCGTTGGTGACGATTGTGTACACCTGGTCACGAACCAGCGGCTCGCCGCCGATCTCGACTCCGTAGGCACCCCAGGTCGTCGGCGCGTCATCACCGGTGTCGTTGTACCAGTAGTACTCGGCACCCGAGGTCTGCAGAATGCCCTTGTAGAGCTTCGCCGACTGATCGAGCAATTCCTGGATCTGTGCCCCGGTGAGGTCCATCAGATACAGAGTGTTGCCAAAGGGAAGCACATCGAACGTTTCGCCCCACGTCACTGTGTATGGGAGCGTCGCCCCGTCGGGGATGACTATGTCGGCGCGTAGGCCACCTGGATTGGTGAATGCGGCGTCAACGCTGCCGTTCAACTCGCCGTCGTCATAGATGTCGGCCTTCCACAGCATCGAATCGGTGACGATGTCGCCCATGACAGACTCGTTGTTGTAGTCCCTGACCAGGCTGATGTTCGTCTCGCCGACCGGTTCTTCGACGATCGGTGCGACCACTTCGGCCCAGTAGGCCACACGGTCTGCGATCTTCTTGTCGGGCCATGTGTCCGAAATCCACCGTGCAGCCTCGATCAGCGACGAGGCGGCCTCAGGCGTGATATGTCGGTGCGTTTGCCACTTGACCATCCAGATAAAGCTCGAAAGCCAGCGGTCGGCAATCCGGGTCCTGCCGTTCTCGTAGGCAGTCTCGGCGAATTCGAGCAGCTTCGCTAGGTACCTGTAGGTGTACTCGCTGTCGATCGAGCCATCAGCGAGGAAGGCATCCAGATCGGCGTTCAGATTGGCGAACTTGACCTCAGGGGTCAAGATCGTGCGTGTCTGATAGTCGTCAATGGTCAGCCGTTTTTCGGATTTGTCGATTGTGACGTCGACTTGTCCAACCCATCGTCCGTAGTAGCCGGCTTCGACGATTGCCGTCTCTCCGACGTAGATCGGTTCGGTGAGCAGCTGGTGTTGGTGACCACCGATCATCAGATCGACCGGCTTCCCAGCGTCGATGAGCTCCTGGGCGACCGTCTCGAGACCCTTGTACGGTCCGCTGTCTTCGGTGCCCATGTGGGCAACGACAACGAGGGCATCCGCCTGAGCCAGGATCTCGTCCCGGTAATGGAGGATGGTCTCGGTGAGATCTTTGAAGACCAAACCTTCGGTTGTGCCCAACAGGGTCACCTCAGGCGTCTCCTGACCTGCCAAGCCGAGTACACCCAGCTTCACCTTGTTTCGTCCATAACCAGCGTCGATGATCGCGTACGGAGCTGCCCAATCCGGGAGATCCCAATCGGTACCCTCGAGCACGACATTCGCTCCCAGCCACGGGAAGTCGGACTGGGCGACACGCGCCGCCAACTCCTCCTGGCCCTTGTCGAACTCGTGGTTGCCGAAGACGGCGAGCTCATACCCCATTCTGTTGTAGATGTCGATCGTGCTCTCACCCATCAGCAACTGCGAGATCGCGGGTGCCGCGAAATAGACATCACCTGCATCGAGCAGAACGACGTCCTTTTTCCCCACTTCTTCTCTTATGAAGTCGACAACTCCGGCGATGTTCGCCGAACCACCCCTGCCGCTGCTATCGGCTTCTAGCCTTCCGTGGAAGTCGTTGGTGTGGACCAGGGTGATCTCGGCGGTATCGCTCTTGTGTTTCCACCATGACGTCGTCTCTGACGCCGACGCGGTCGCCGGGATGACCATCGCCATGACGACGGCAATGATCATCACCCTTCTCGAGAGAGTGCCCATTCTTCCTCCTCCGTGGATCCCGTGTCTCGAAGCGGCGTCGTTCCTCTCCGGCGCCACAGACGGGTTCGCACTCTCCAACATGCTCCTCGAGACCAAGGGTCGAATAGGGGCTAAGGTCCCACGGAGTCCCAAGCAGAGTGGTCGTCGCCGCGTCCGGGAGCCAGAATGCGACACATGGAAGACCATGCGATCCGAGCCGAATTTCCCAAGGCCGCCGGCTATCTGAACACGGCATCGGTCGGCCTACCCCCGCTATCTGCCCTGGATGCGCTGGGCGATGCGCTCCAGGGCTGGGTCGATGGCAAATCCGACCCGGTTGCGTTCGACACGGATGTGGTTCGGGCCCGGCGAGCCTACGCCCGGATTGCGGGGACTACTGCGGAGTCGGTCGCCATCGTCAGCCAAGTGTCGGTGGCGAGCGCCATGGTGGCAGCGTCGCTTCCAGACGGAGCCCGGGTGCTTTGCGCGGAAGAAGACTTCGCATCGGTGCTGTTCCCATTTCTCGCCGATCGTCGTCTCCACGTCGAGTTTGCTCCGCTGAGCGGGATGCTCGAGCGTATCGACGACGCCACCGACCTGGTTGCTGTGAGTGCAGCGCAGTCAGCGGATGGTCGTGTGATCGATCTCGATGCACTCGCTCTGATCGCGGGCAACACCGGAACCAGGACATACGTCGACGTGAGTCAGGCGGCTGGTTGGCTCCCGCTGGATACGGCCCGATTCGACGTGACCGCAGGCGGGGCGTACAAGTGGTTGCTCTCTCCGCGAGGATCAGGGTTCGTCACCGTCGCGCCACACGCAGACTGGGTACGTCCGCTCTACCCGGGCTGGTACAGCGCCCAAGAGCCGTGGGGCGCTCTGTACGGTCCACCCCTGCGCCTCGCCGATGATGCCCGGCGGTTCGATGCGTCACCCGCGTGGTTCGACATGGTCGGTGCGGCTCGGTCGCTCGAACTGTTGGCGGGAATCGGTGTGGATGCGATACACCGTCATAGTGTCGGGCTCGCCAACGAGCTCAGATCAAACCTAGGCATGGCACCGTCCAACAGTGCCATCGTGAGCGTAGCGACGGACCGGGGTACCGCGTTGCTGGATGCGGGCATCAAGGGTGCGGTTCGAGCCGGTCGGGTACGGCTCTCGTTCTACCTGTACAACACGAGTGAAGACGTAGCGCGTGCGGCGACTGTGCTCGGACACGGCTAGCGGACAACGCCCGCCCTTGCCCGAAAGAGAAATGCCACCCAGGACCGGTAGGGTGCCCATCCGTTACCGATAGCCGTGAGCTCATCGACGGAAGCCGCTGGGCGGTGGTACGCCGCCCGCATCTCCGCATGGAGCCGTCGCTCCGATCGCGGGAACACGTCGGGATGGCCGGCACCACGCACCAGGATCAATTCCGCCGAAAACGGACCGATTCCCGCAACGGCTCGCAGATGCTCGAGCGCGCTGTCTGCGGACATCGCCCGCAACGCGTCTGGGTCGAGCAGCCCGTCGAGAGCTGCCGCGGCCACTGCATGAAGTCGCCCCATCTTGGTCACCGACACGCCGGGTACGGAGGTGACCGCGAGCAGCCGGCGGGGCGACGGGAACGCGCACAGGCCTGCAACACTCTCCCCATGCTCGTCGGCAAGCCGCTTCTTGACTCGCGATGCCTGCACCATGGATGATCGCTGCGAGAGCACCGCCCAGGTCGCCGCTTCGTATGGAGTCCAGAAGCACACCGGTCGGAGGCCAGGCGCATCGGCGATCAGCTCACCGGCGATGGCATCGCGGGCTCCAACCTCCGCCATCCCGGTCCCGTCGGTGTCGAGGGAAAGGACCCGTGCCACGTGACGGCGTACCGACTCTTTGTCAGCATTGCCCCGGGCGGACACTCGAAGCAAGCCTCCGATCGAAGCCACCTCGATGGCAACGGGGTTCCAAGTGCCCTCGATGCAGGTTGCCCATCGCAGCCTTGCCGTGGTGTTTCGATCTGCCGCAGTCGGCGGCCATCCCTCGAGAAATGTGATCGCGGAGCGGAGGTCGTACGGTCCGCGTGGCCTGATCGTGATCGTGTCCATGGTTGCTCCTTGTGCCGAGTAGTGCTCGCCTGGTATCAGCATGCTGATATAGTATAAGCATGCTTATAATCGTGTCATGACGAACACAACAAGCCATGTGGGCTATGTCTTGAAGCGTGCGCAGCATGCGCTGCGGCGGAGCATGGACGATGCCCTGACAGCCGTCGATCTGACAACGCCCCAATACGCAGTGCTGATCGCGCTCGTGGAGGAACCCGGCTTGTCGAATGCCGAGCTGGCCAGACGGTCGTTCGTCACTCCCCAGTCGATGATCAGGGTTGTTGCGGGTCTGGAGCACCGGGGTCTCATCGCGAGGCACGAGCATGTCGGGAATGCTCGAGTGCTCGATGCCGAGTTGACCGACGCCGGTCGTGACGTGGCATCGCAAGCTCAGGCGATTGTCGCCGAGATCGAATCCGCCATGGTGGCGAACGTTGATCCCGGCGACATTGCGGCGGCTACCCGGGCTCTGGGCGCGATGGCATTGAACCTCGAGTAGCTATTGCTCCATGGACGGGTTCCACACCTCCCACACCTTGCCCACCAGGTCGGGCCCGGGCTTGAGCGTCAACTGCCCCGGCTCCCATCCGGCAGGCGTGGCTTCCGCCCCGCCCGTCTCACGGACCAACTGGAAGGCCTTGATCTGGCGGATGGTCTCGGCGAGCTTGCGCCCGACCGGTGGGGTCAGCACCTCCATGCCTTGGATCACACCGTCGGGATCGATGATGAACCTGCCGCGCAGCTCGATGCCCTGGCTCTCGTCCCAGACGCCGTAGGCCCGGCCGATGTTGCCTGCCTGGTCTGATGCCATGGGGAAGGGCACGCCACCATCGACCATCTTGGTCAACTCGTGGTCGTTCCACATCTTGTGAACGAAATGGCTGTCGACACTCACAGAGATGACATCGACGCCGAGAGTCCTGGAGCTCCTGATACTTGTCGGCGACCGCCGACACTTCAGTCGCTCAGACGAAGGTGAAATCACCCGGATAGAAGCAAAGCAACACCCACTTGCCGATGTGATCCGACAGCGAGACGGAGGTGAAGCCGCCATTGTGGTAGGCAGGAGCTGTGAAATCAGGCGCCTTCTGCCCTACGGTCGCAGTCACTTGGACCTCCTTTGGGGGCTCAGCGGACTGTTCGATTGACGGTTGAGGATCTTCCCCGACGACCCCGGTCACCCGGGCGCATCCGAGTTGATCTGCCATTGTCGTCTCCTATTTCTCGAGACGGCCCAATCCTAACTCGCACCAGGCTGCTGCAAGATTCGACTGCGTCTAGCCTTGCCCCATGAAGCAGGCATTCACCAACGCCATCATTTGGACAGGAACCGAGCGCGAGATTCGGCAGGGAACGCTGCTCGTGGATGCGGGCAAGATCGTGGCCGTCGGCAGCGATGTCGACACAACCGGGGCGACCGTTGTCGACTGCGCCGGCGCATATGTGCTCCCCGGCTTTGTCGATCCCCACACCCATACCGGGGTATGGGGCGAGGGAGCTCGCGACGACTACGACGGCAACGAGATCTTCGAAGCGATCACTCCTTACACGAGGGCGCTCGATGCCATCTATCCGGAGGACATCGGGTTTGCCGATGCCCGCAGAGGGGGAGTGACCACACTCGGCATCTCACACGGATCGGCAAACCCGATCGGTGGGCAGCTCTCTGTGGTCAAGAGCTACGGGCTCGTCGCTGATGACATGGTGATCAAGGAACCTGCCGGAGTGAAGATGGCACTCGGGGAGAACCCGAAGCGGGTTGGCGAGATGTACAAGCGAGCGCCCAGCACCCGGATGGGTGTCGCCTACCTGGCCAGGAAAGCGTTCTACGAAGCCATCGAGTACCGCAAGGATTGGGAGCACCATCGTGCCCTCGTCGCCGCCGAGAGTCTCAAGGACGAATCGGAGCGCAAGCCGTTGCGGGAGCCGAAATACGATCTCGGCAAGGAGATGCTGCTCAAGGTACTCGATCGTGAGATTCCTGTTCGCAATCATGCCCATCGGATGGATGACATCCGTACCGCGATCCGGCTCGCAGACGAATTCGGGTACCGGCTGGTCATCGAGCACGCCACCGAGGCGTACCGAATTGCAGATGAGATCGCATCGCGAGATGTCATGTTGGCGATCGGGCCGCTGTTCGGCGATCGATCGAAACGCGAGATCAACAAAGCAACACCGGCGAGCGTCGGCATCATGGTCGAGCGTGGTTGCACTGTGGCGATCATGACCGACTCGCCTTTCAACCCCATCCACAATCTCAGGGACCTGGTCATCTTCGCCATTCGGGAGGGGCTCGCCTCGGAACGCGCTCTCGAGACAGTCACGATCAACGGTGCCCGTATCCTTGGTGTTGACGATCGGGTGGGCACACTCGAGCCGGGCAAGGACGCCGATTTTGTCATCATCGACGGAGATCCATGGGACGCACGCAACAAGGTGCAGGCGACGTACATCGATGGGCGCCGGGTCTTCGAGGCGTCCGGCCCGTATGTGCCGGACTGAGCCATTTATAGACTGGCTCGATGAAATTCCGGTTCCTGAGCGATCCCGCAGATTTTCGCAAGCAAACGGGAAGACTGCTCGCCGATGAGGCGAGAAACAACCTGATGCTCGGGATCCTCAGTACCATCGTCGAGCGCCCGGAGGCATTCGAGGCGTGGCGAGCGATGGTGGTGAGCGACGGGGAAGATGTCGTAGCCGGTGCGCTCATCACAACTCCGCCCGACAACCTGATCGTGGCGGCACTCGAGCCGGGGCCGGCGCTGGCTGCCCTCGCCGATGGCGTTCTCGGCGCGGGTATGTCGATACCGCGAGCCATCGGGGTGCGACCCATCGTCGACCGGTTCGTCGACGAGTGGCAACAGCGAACCGGCCGTGCCGCGCAGCTGGGCATGGCCCAGGGTGTGTATGCGCTGCAGGAAGTGCTTCCCGTTCGTGCTGTGCCCGGCGGCATGAGGCATGCCGGGGCGGACGATCTGGACCTGGTCCTAGCGTGGAGCATTGCCTTCGCCCAAGAGGCCGTCCCCGGGGATCCCAGGGATGATGCTCGCCTCGAACGCGTTCTGAGGCGGCGGCTTGAGGGCCAGAAAGGAACCGGAGTCTGGCTTTGGGACGTGGAAGGGACGGCGGTTGCCATGAGCGCCCACTCCGGCCCGACCGGATCGGGCATTCGGATCAACGCCGTCTATACCCCGCCGGAGAATCGGCGCAACGGCTATGCCACGGCATTGGTGGCTGCCCAGTCACAGGCACTCCTGGACAGTGGCTACCGGGCGTGTTTCTTGTTCACTGATCTTGGCAATCCGACGTCAAACAGGATCTACGAGACTATCGGCTACCGGCGCGTTGCGGAGGCAGCTCTATACGAGTTCCGGGCGAGTTGACCACGCGGGATGGAACGCAGTCACTCGAGCCACTTGATCCACAGATTGCGTTGGAACTGCTTCTCGAACCCGAGCGCCAGATAGAACGGGATGTCAGATCCCACCCAGGCGACCTCGGCGCCCTTGGCCTGCACGCGGCGCAGCGACTCGTAGACGCAGGCACGAGCGAGACCCATCTTTCGATAGTCGGGGTCGGTGGCGACCGGCTCGACATAGGCGTAGCCGTTCTCGGGTACGTACCAGATCCCGGCGTACGACACGTATGAGCCATCCGGCGCTACTGCGACGATGGTGTGCTCCGGTCTGAAGTTGGGCGCAGACTGGGCGACCGGCTGTTTGTAGAGGTCCTCGTCGGGGATCTCGCCCTCATGATTGAACCCACGCCACAGACAGATGTTGATCTTCTCATGGTCGTTCTCGTCGGCGAGGCTCTGAATCCTGAAACCAGGAGGCACCGGGGATGCGCCGACCGGTTTGGTCAAATCGAACTTCGAGTACCCGTTGTGGTGCTCCTCGTGGCGCTCGTAGCCGAATGATGCGGCCAACCGCTCGAGCTCGGTGTCAAAGTCGCTGACCAGCAGCCCGATGATCTTGCGTTGCAGCATGACCGATGGGCCGCCGAAGTGCTCGTCGGCGTGGGCAAACATGGCGGGGAGGATGCGGTCGTAGCCGGGGGCTCTCTGGAAGTAGACGAAGGTGAGGCCATCTTCGAGATTGGCCAGACCGACCACCCTGCCTCGATCCTCGAAGACCAGCATCGCTTCGAGAGGAACCCTGGCGATGTAGGGGTGATGGTGCATGTACTCCCAGCGAGGCTGCATCCAATTCACGAATCGATCCTGCTGCTCCCATGTATCCAGGAAGAAGCGATTCACCGACTCGTAGTCACGCGATCGATCGTAGGGACGCACCGTCACCGTCATTGCGGCTCCATGGGAGAGGTGTTCCATTTTCCCACGCTTCGGTCAGGGCGAATCCAAATGGAAGAGGGGGCGAGCAACTGCTCGCCCCCTCTCTTCTAAGTGAGTCTCCTCAGAACCAGTGGTGTGACCTGCGAGTGCGGAACTCGGGTTCAGCGGTTGCCGAGGCTGTGTTCCCTGACGCATCCGTCCCGGTCACCGTCAGCACGAAGTCGCTGTCGCGGATGAACAAGACAGAACCGATCTGGTGGTGCCATGCCCTTCCTCTCGAGCTACTGATGAGGAACACGGTCTGGCCGTCACGGACGCTGATCCCGTTGATGTCACCAGTGCAGGTGGGCGATGGGTCTGCGTTGTCGGTGCACGAGTAGTCCACCTGGAACAGACCGGTTGTGTACCCGGCAGCGAACTTGACGAAGCTCGCCGCCACGTCGGGTGCTGTCTCGTCGGGTGGTACCAGATCGAGCCCGACAACGACCGGGTCGTGGTCGGATGCGCGATAGGGATCAGGCGCATACAAGGCATCCTGAGCCGGTTCCTTGTACGTCATGTCGTAGTCGATGAGGCTGGTCTCGTCGGCATTGATGTGCCAGATCGTCATCCCGGTGACCCGGGGAAGCAGCGCCTCATTGGCCAGGCCGTAGTCCAGGTACCCCAGCTGGCCGTCGAACACGTATGAGTATGCATACTCACCGAGATAGCTGTGGGCCAGATCCGTGTAGCCGGCGCCGACGAGACGCGTCGATCGGGTGCTCCTTGTCGTACGAGTTCAGGTCACCGATGATGAGAACCTGGTCGTCGAACCCGTTCGCAGGATCGGCGAGCCAATCCGCCAGGATCTGAGCTGCCATGGTCCTGGTCAGGTTGCAGCTACCGGCCTCAGGGTCGTCGTCGGATGCACCGCACTCAGAGCCCTTCGACTTGAGGTGGTTCACCACCACGGTGACTGACTCCCCGGTGGCGATCTCGGTGAACGTCTGAGCCAACGCGGGCCGGTTCTTGGCTTCACCGTAGTTCATCGGGTCGAGGAACTCGGCAGAGTCGAGCACGGAGTATGTGCCATTCAACGTGACCGTTGCTGGCTTGTAGATGAGCGCCACCTTGATCTCGTCGGGCCCGATCACCCCGGTATCGACGTACGCGTATGTACCTGCGCCGTTGGCTTGGTTGAGCCCGTCGACGAGGTCCACGACCGCTTCGGTGTTGTTCTCGATCTCCATCAGTCCGACGATGTCGGCATCGATGGCCGAAATGGCTGCGATGATCTTGGCGCGCTGGCGATCGAATTCGGCCTGGTTGTCTGCGCCGCGGCTACCGAACGTGGTGAAGTAGTTCAGCACGTTGAAGCTGGCGACGTGGAGGCTTCCACCTACTGCGTCGGGGCTCGACGTGCGCGGGTTGGCCGCAACGTAGTCGGCGCCCTGGGTCGGCTGAACCCGGTACAGGTCGTAGCTGTAGTTGACCACACCCGTGACATTGGAGACCTCGTCTCCGCCCCGGAAGTAGTTGTCCAGGGTGAACTCGAGACCATTCGGGTGAATGGCTGGGTCCGGGTTCTGCGACGTCCGGTTGTCGTCGAGGGTGATCCGTCCCAGCGCGTTAGCCGTCGCCAGCGCCGCTGCTTCCGGTGAGCCGGGATCGTAGACGGCGGTGGGCTGGTATTGACGACCTGCGGACAGAACGATCTCACCGTACCTGGCGAAGTTGTAGTACTCCGAGATGGTGAGGGCTTGCGGGAACGTCACCAGCATGCCCTCGTAGTGCTCGGGCTCGTCGAGCGACGCCCACGGCAGAGTGACCGTTGTAGCCACAACAGGGGCGGTACCGACGACGGCAACCGAAGTGATACTCGTGAGCTCGGTCATTCCGTAGTACTCGTCGACGACGCCTTCGACCCGGACAACGTCACCCACGTTGACGTCGACGGTGTTCCCTCCTTCGTAGACATAGATGCCGTCCGAAGTGGTGACGTCACCGTCGCCAACTACGTCCTGCATGAACCATCCGTTGAGATCACCGTCTTGCTGGTCAGAGGTGACGACACCCTCGATGGTGACCGTCTGTCCATCGTATGGGCTTGCAGGACCGCTGCCCTGAACCTCGTAGATGGGTAGCTCCGAGACCGGAATGCTGTTGAGCATCCCCGGGCTCTCGGCGAGTGGGCCGACCCACGACCCATCGATGAGTTGTAGTGACTCGCCGATGGGAGTGTTGCCTGGTTCCGAGACTCCGACATCGGTGCTGGACATCCCGGCTGCAGGACCGTCTGTGGCGTCGAAGTAACCCTCATAGGAGAGGAACTCGACTACCTCACCGAGTGGATTGACCAGGGCCAAACCGTCGGGTTCGCCGTTTTGCAGACCTGTGGCGGAGAATGAAACAGCGCCTTCGGTGCCGTTCTCGTTGTCGATGGTTCCGCTCAGCGAAATGGTTTTGTAGGCCTCCCCATTTGCTCCGTTGTAGAGCACCAGTGACCAGTCGGTGAGGTCGGCGCCCGCGGGTCCGGTGACCTCGATGAACTCACCGGTGTCGCCACCATCGTTGTCGTAGTGGAACTCGCTGACGTATACGTTGGGGAGCGCTAGTGAGTTCAGATCACCGGGGCTCTCCGTGAGCGGGCCGACCCAGTTGCCGTCGATGAGTTGCAGTGACTCGCCGATTGGGGTCGATGAGCCCTCGACTACTCCAACATCGACGCTGGTCATGCCGGCAGCGGGACCGTCGACAGCCTCGAAGGTACCTTCGTATGACAGGAACTCAACAACCGTTCCAGCGCTGTCAACCAGCGCCATACCGTCAGGACTGCCGTTCTGTATCCCTGCGTAGGGGAAAGCAAGGGCCCCGGACGTCCCGTTCTCGTTGTCGATGGTGCCGCTCAGCGTGAATGGTGTCGTAGGCCTCGCCATTGCTGCCGTTGTAGAGCACCAGTGACCATCCGGTGAGGTCGGTGCCCGCCGCTCCGGTGACCTCGATGAACTCGCCTGCATCGGTGCTTGCGTTGTCGTAGTGAAACTCACTGATGTGCACATCGACCGGCGGCGGCACATCCCCGGTGATGACGATGCTCTGTGCTGCATAGCCCTCGCTGCCGCCATCGGTATCTGCGGTGAGGGTCAGGGTCAGTTCATTGCCCGCGCCGTTGAGTGGCACAGTCAGCGTCTGCAGCACGTTGTTCAACGTCGTTCCGTTCACGAGGAGCGGGTCGTCGAAAGTGGTCGTGGTTCCGCTGGCGAGCGTGTACGCGAGGCTGGTGCTCTCATCTACGCTCGAGGAGAATGCCGTTTCGGTGGTCCCGCCATCGATCGAGTAGGTCCATACGAAGGAATCCGAAGCGGCCTCGAAGTCGCCCATCGCTCCCATGTCGATGGACAACTGGAGGTTCTCGTAACCTGACACGTCGAATACCCATGATGCGCTCACCGGACCGGTGGTGTTTCCGTTGACTGTGTCCGACACTCCAAAGAACTGGTCGAGGTTGTTGTCGTCGATGATTCCCTGCGTGTCCGCCGGATACGTGACGAGGCTGTCATCGGCGACGGCATATGGGATGTCGCTGTCGACGCCTCTCCGGTACTTCTGAAAACCGTCCCCCGCTTCCCAAACATCGGTATAGGGATTGGTGTAGCTGATCAGGTTGGTACTCGTCGTCCCCACCATGTCCTGGGCGACTACGTCGGCGGCTGCAGCCGGTGTCAGGGCGCCGACGGGCAACAATGCCGCCAACATCCCAAGTACCAGCAACAGACCGAATCTGTTTCGGGCGCGCGTCAAGAGCATCCTCCTCATTGAGAGATCGACTGGCCGGGAACGCCGAAAGCGATGAGATGACGCGAAATGCGCATGGCACGCCTGCAACGGCGCCACTACCTGCTTCCCCACGAATTCCCCTTCGTTCCAGCGTGCGAGGTCACATTAGACGCGTCGGTGACGCTCCGCATCCGAGCCGGGAGGGGTTTCGCGATCTGCCAGTAAGGCATGTAGCCCATAAAGCATTGGGATACAAGGGTTTACGGGGATTGGTTGGTGCGTCGAGCGCACACTGGCGCAGTTAGGTGAAATCTTGTTGAATTCTCACAGTAGTTACCAGGACTAGTCCTCGTCCTGGAGACGTCTGATGAGGTCGTCCACGACGGCGTTGCCGACGATCTCGCCGTATCGGTCGTCGAGAATGCTCCGCATCTTGGCGATGACTTCCTCGCGCTCCTCGGCCTCATGACGGGTGGAGGCTTCGACCACTTCGTTGCCGTCAATCCACGGCTTGGCGTCTGCCGACCAAGGCATGAGGATCAACCATGACCAGATGGTCTTACTGTTGCCTACTCCGGTCTTGCGCACCAGGCCAACACACGAATAGGGGAGCGATATCCAGCCCATCCGGTTCAGGCCGTCGCGCCCATCTGGCATTCCTGCTGCATCCGGCTGTGCCATAAACCTCCTTTTCCGGCACGATAGTTCGCGTCGCGGGTAACTCCGTCGGCAACGAGCAGAGATGCCGCGATGGGTTAGGCTCGGTCCCAGGAGGCGTCTGGTGACACAACGGATAGTTGTAGTAGCGAACCGGCTCCCCGTCTCATGGGATGGAGAGAACTGGGTGACTAGCCCGGGTGGTCTGGTGCGCGCCTTGGAGCCGGTGCTGCAGAAGGCCGATGGCTCCTGGGTGGGCTGGTCTGGCAACACAGGCGAGGCACCCGAGCCATTTGAGCACGACGGCATCGAGCAGCGTCCCGTTTCGCTCACTGAGGAGGAACTCGATGAGTTCTATTACGGCTTCTGCAACAGTGCGCTGTGGCCTCTCTATCACGATGCCGTCATCTCGCCCGAGTTTCACCGCCACCACTGGCGACCCTACCGACGCGTCAACAGACGCTATGCGGGGGTTGCGGCGGAGACGCTGCAACCGGGAGACATTGCATGGGTTCAGGACTATCAGCTCCAACTGGTGCCCGGCATGCTGCGCGAGCTGCGCACCGACGTGACCATCGGGTTCTACCTCCACATCCCATTTCCTCCGATCGAGCTCTTCTCCCGGCTGCCCTGGCGGCGTCAGATCATCGAAGGCCTTCTCGGAGCAGACGTGCTGGCGTTTCAGACCAGGGCAAGCGTGCAGAATTTCGCCCGCGCTGCCAGGAGGTATGGAGGTGCCAACGTCATCGGCCGCTACGAGCTGAAGTGGAACGGGCGTCTCATCAAACTGCAGCGAGCACCGATCGCCATCGACACCGATCACTTCGAGCGGGTGGCGCGATCTGACGAGGTGCAGCAGCGAGCAAGCGAGCTGCGCCATGAGCTAGGCGATGTCGAGCACATCATCCTCGGTGTCGATCGGCTCGACTACACCAAGGGCATCGACCTGCGGCTCAAGGCATTCGCCGGGCTGCTGGAGCGAACCGCAGATCATCCCCGTCGCTACGCGTTCGTGCAGGTGGCTGTTCCCAGCCGGGAGAACGTTGTGGCATATCAAGAGCTGCGGTCCGAGATCGAGCAATTGGTGGGGAGGATCAACGGCGACTTCGGTATGCCCGGTTGGTCCCCGGTCTCATACCTGTATCGAAGCCTGCCGCTCGAGGAGCTCATCTCCTACTACGTGGCGGCGGATGTGATGCTGGTAACACCGCTGCGGGACGGCATGAATCTGGTGGCGAAGGAATACGTGGCATGCCGTCGAGGCCTGCCAGGCGTGCTTGTCCTCAGTGAGTTCGCTGGGGCAGCGGAACAGCTCAAGTCGGCCGTGATCGTCAATCCGCACGATGTCGACAGCGTCACAGACGCCCTCATCCAGGCCACCGAGATGAACTACGGCGAAGCGCGCATCAGGATGCAACGTCTCCGGCGCACCGTGCAGCGCGAAGATGTCTTCAAATGGGCGAGCGACTGTCTTGCGGAGCTCGAAGCGCTCTAGACCGAGAGCAGCTACTGGATGAGGCGGAGCGCTCCCCGCAGCGCAATCCAGATCCAGTCGGGCCGCTGCACGAGTTCCCACTCGACCTCGCGGAGAGCCTTCGACAACTCGAACGCAACCAGGAGGGCGTCGATGCTCTCGTCTTCGGTCGGGAGCACGGGCGAGCCTGTGGCCGCTTCTATGTACGCACCGACAAACCGTTCTCCCAGCATCCGGTACCACCGCTCGGCATGAGCAACTGCATCGGTCCTGCCGGAACTGCGGGCTGCGGCGAGGGCCGCATAGTGAAACGAACGGATCATCTCGGCGACGTCTCGCAACGGAGGGGCCTTGAGCCGCCGCTCGCTGATCGGCCGAGTGTGGTCACCGCTCAGATCCAGCATGTAGAACTCGCCGTCGATCAGGCGCAATTCGTCGAGGCGGTAGTTGCCATGGATGCGGGTGCGTCTGCCACTTGCCGGCACCCGGCGCACCTGATTGATCACAGTCAGCATCGCCGGCTCCGCTCCGAGCAGAGTCTCGAGGTCGCTGTGCAAGTCGTCCGGTGCCTGGTCGAAATGATTGCGAATCGAAGTCAGCTCCTGTTTCACTCCGGCACGCAGCGATTGATACAGGGAACGCTGATACAGGGTGGTTACCGGAGCCGGGCGGAGCTCGGGCTCCTCTGTCTGGGTAGCGAGAGCCTGATGGAACTCAGCAGTCGTCACGCCGAGCTTCGTTGCGTACGTGAGGGTGGTATCGAGGGCTTCGGATACGTCGGTGGCCGTCCGGGTGCCTTCCACCATCCAACTCGTTACCGGTACTTCCGCGGGTGCAGGGACGTCACCGATCTGCTCGAGATAGGTGAGGCATAGATCGCGGAACAGCGTCCATGCAGTGATCTCGGGATCGAGATTCTTCTGCATCATGCCGAGGCTGAACGTGTCGCGTGATTGGTATCGAGCGCCCCGTACACCGGAGAGAGGTTGTTGAAGCTGGTGCGATCGGTCAGGTAGCGACGCAATTCCAGATCTGGGTGTGTCCCGGGCTCGATGTTGCGGAATAGCTTGAGAGTCAGATCGGGCCCGTATTGGATGAAGGTCTCGCCCTGTGCCGTCTGCTGGAGGCGAGGCATGGTGTCGGCATCGCCGAGCTCGATATCGGATACCCGGGCGTGGCTCCACACGGCGCCGGTGCGACCGAGCATCTCCCGACCCTCGACGATCGCCCCGTACAGGGCAAGGCAGAATTCGGGGTCATACACCGCGTCGACGAGACGTTTGGGGCCTTCGCCGTGATCGATGAATGCCACCGTCGCTTCGTCGGGCAGCGAATCGTCCTCGGCGGCTCTCATGCTGAGCGGCATCAGATAGCGCTGGGGCGGACCTGTGACGTACTCGATGTCGAGCAGCACTATCCAACCGACACGCGCTCCTTCGTCGTCTGCGATCGGGATCGCATCGAACGTCGATGCGCTCAGCCGTCTCTTGCCCCGATCGGCGTACCAAATCTGGTGCTCGGCGTACCTTGGCGAGGTGGCTGGGCAAATGGGTGGTCACTGCTGAAGAGATCCTCGACCGGGCCATTCACCATGAAGTGTTCTCGTCACCGCTGTCGGTGTCCTGATAGACGATGGAGAACCAGTAGTAGCCGTATGGGCTGAGCGTGAGCAGGTAGGGAAGGTCGCCGATCCGGGGGAAGTCGGTATGACCGAGCAGCTCAACGGGGTGGGCGCCTGCGTGCTCCTGGAGGTCGAGCTCGACGAACTGTGCATGCCTGCTCAGGTTGGCTACGACCAGGATGGTCTCGCCTTCACCCTCACGAATGTACGTGAGAACACGATCGTTCTGTGGCTGCAGGAAGCGTATCGAGCCCCGACCGAAGACGGGATGGCGGCGACGACGCCTGATCATCCTTCTCGTCCACCAGAGCAGCGAATTCGGATTGGCGTGCTCGGCCTCGACGTTCACCGTCTCGAAGTGATACTGCGGGATCGACTACAACCGGCAGGTAGAGAGACTGTGGGTTGGCAGACGAGAAACCGGCGTTGCGATCGTTGCTCCACTGCATGGGGGTGCGGACACCGTCGCGGTCGGCGAGGAAGATGTTGTCGCCCATGCCCAACTCGTCGCCGTAGTACATGACCGGTGTCCCCGGTAGTGAGAGCAGCAGGCTCATCAACAGCTCGATCCGGCGCTGATCGTTGCCGAGAAGGGGTGCCAGCCGGCGTCTGATTCCGAGGTTGAGCCTGGCACGACGGTCGGGCGAGTAGGTCCGCCACATCAAGTCCCTTTCTTCCTCGGAGACCATCTCGAGGGTCAGCTCGTCGTGGTTGCGGAGGAAGATTGCCCACTGTGCCGACTCTGGGATCGCCGGGGTCTGCTCGAGAATGTCGATGATGGGAAGGCGGGTCTCTCGTTCGAGGGCGAGGTAGAGGCGGGGCATGAGCGGAAAGTGGAAAGACATGTGGCATTCGTCGCCGTCACCGAAATAGGCGACGGCATCCTCCGGCCATTGGTTGGCCTCGGCGAGCAACATCCGGTCTCCGTACTTCTCATCGATGTGTGCCCGCAGCATGCGCAGCTCGGCGTGGGTCTCGGGTAGGTTCTCCCCGTTGGTGCCTTCCCTCTCGTGGAGGTAGGGGATGGCATCGAGTCGAAGCCCGTCAACTCCCATGTCGAGCCAGAAGTCGAGAACATCGACAACCGCTTCCCGAACCTCCGGGTTGTTCCAGTTGAGGTCCGGCTGGTGGGAGAAGAATCGATGCCAGTAGTAGGCATCCGCCACAGGGTCCCATGCCCAGTTGGACGTCTCGGTGTCCTGGAAGATGATCCGGACATCCTGGTACCTCTCGGGGGTGTCGTTCCACACATAGAAGTCGCGCTCGGGTGACCCCGGCTCAGAACGTCTGGCGCGCTGGAACCAGGGGTGCTGGTTCGAGGTGTGATTGATGACGAGCTCGGTTATCACGTACATGCCGCGAGCGTGCGCTTCGGCGAGGAAGTGACGGAAGTCCTCGAGCGTTCCGTAGCTCGGATGGACGTCGTAATAGTCGGCGATGTCGTAGCCGTCGTCACGCAAGGGCGACGGGTAGAAAGGCAACAGCCAGATCGCGGTGACCCCGAGCTGTTGCAGATAATCGAGCCTGCTGGTCAAGCCGGTGAAGTCACCGATGCCATCTCCGTTCGAGTCGGCAAAGGCTCTTACATGGACTTCATAGATGACCGCGTCTCGGTACCACCCCGGCGGACGATGAATCTCGACATCTGACATTCGCCCAAGATTAGGGTCATAGGTCGCGCGGTGGTCAACACGTGGTTTGAGAGCGCTAGTTTTTAGGGTAGCACGAGTAAGGAGAATGCGGTGTTGCAGCTGAACGGTATCGATCTGAAGAACGTCGGCACGGTGCACCACAATCTGTCTACGCCGGCTCTCTACGAGGAGGCCGTCCGACGCGGTGAGGCGATGCTCGGTCATCTCGGCCCGCTCGTGGTCAGCACCGGCAAGTACACGGGGCGTTCCGCCAACGACAAGTTCGTCGTTCGAGAGCCATTCACCGAAGACATCATCTGGTGGGGCAAGATCAACAAGCCATTCGATCCGGTCGACTTCGACAAGGTTCTTTACGGGCTCCGGTCCTATCTGCAGAACAAGGACATCTTCGTTCAGGACGGCTACGCCGGTGCCGACCCGAAGTACCGCATCAGGGTGCGCGTCATCAGCGAGCATGCCTGGCACAGCCTGTTTGCCCGCAACATGTTCATCCGGGAGTTCGATCCCGAAGTGATTGCGGCGTTCGAGCCTGACTACACGGTCATCCACTGTCCGAGCTTCCAGGCGGATCCGGAGCAGGAGCACACCGCGAGCGAGGCCTTCGTCCTGCTCAACCTCGATCGCAAGATGGTGGTGATCGGTGGGACCAGTTATGCAGGTGAGATCAAGAAGTCGATCTTCACAGTGATGAACTACCTGATGCCTATTCGCGGCGTGCTCAGCCTGCACTCCTCCGCAAACGTTGGCGTTGCACGGTGATCCGGCGGTGTTCTTTGGGCTGTCCGGCACCGGCAAGACCACGCTCTCGACCGAGGCCGACCGGGCGCTGATCGGTGACGACGAGCTCGGCTGGAGCGACGAGGGGATCTTCAACTACGAGGGTGGCTGCTACGCCAAGATGATCCGATTGTCCGATGAGTCTGAGCCGGAGATCTACCAGACCACTCGCCGTTTCGGGACGGTCCTCGAGAACGTGACCATCGATCCGGCAGACCCGCAGGCTCGATCTCAGCGAGGCATCCACAGAGAACACCCGCGGGGCATATCCCATCACTCACATCGACAACATCGTCGAGGGGTCGATGGCGGGGCATCCGAAGAACATCTTCATGCTAACGGCCGACGCGTTCGGGATACTCCCGCCGATCGCCCGGCTCGACGAGGCGCAAGCCAGGTACCACTTCATCTCCGGTTACACGGCCAAGGTGGCGGGAACCGAGCGCGGTGTGAAGGAACCACAAGCAACCTTCTCAGCTTGCTTCGGGGCGCCGTTCATGCCCCTGCATCCCACGGTCTACGCAGACCTGCTCGGCAAGAAGATCCGCGCCCATGATGTGCGTGTGTGGCTGGTGAACACCGGCTGGACCGGCGGGCCATACGGGGTCGGGACCCGTTTCAAGATTGCTCACTCCCGGGCAGTGATCCGGGCCGCGCTCAACGGCGATCTCGATACGGTCGAGTTCCGGCAGGATCCCGTGTTCGGCTTCGAGGTTCCGGTGGAATGCCCCGGGCTGCCCACAGAGCTGTTGACCCCGAGAGGGACATGGGATGACCCGGAGGCATACGACGCAAGGGCGGAGGAACTAGCGGAGCTCTTCCGCGTCAACTTCGAGGAGTTTGCAGAGCTGGCCGGTGCCGAGTTGACCGCAGCAGGACCGGTGGCACGGTAAGGCGCCGTCGGTGACGAGTGCTTTCGCCGACTACGACTCATTCGACGCAGTTGGCTTGGCTGCGCTCATCGAGTCGGGCGAGGTGACCGCTGCCGAGCTCATCGAAGCCGCAATTGACAGAGTCGAGGCCATCAACCCGACGATCAATGCGGTCATCGTGAAACATTACGAGCGTGCCAGAAGGCGGGCCTCTTCTGGCACGCTGCCCGGGCCGTTCTTCGGAGTCCCATTTCTCACCAAGGATCTCGCCAACGTCGCCGGAGATGTGGTGAGCTATGGCTCGGTTTTCTTCCGTGACTATCGGCCGGACACTACGGATGAGTACCAGCTGCGCACGGAGAGAGCAGGTCTGATCTCGATTGGGCGGACCAACTCGCCGGAGTTCGGGCTGTTGCCGACGACCGAGCCGACATTGCACGGGCCCACGCGCAATCCGTGGGACACGGAGCGGTCTCCGGGTGGCTCGAGTGGCGGGTCAGCTGCGGCAACTGCTGCGGGCATGGTCCCCATGGCGCATTCGAGTGATGGAGGTGGCTCCATCCGAATCCCTGCAGCCGCATGCGGAGTCTTCGGTTTCAAGCCGAGCAGGGGGCGCATGCCGCGCTTTCCACCTTCACCTGCCGACTACCTCTCGATAGATCTCGCGGTCAGCCGCTCGGTGCGCGACAGCGCGGCGCTGCTGGATGTCACCCATGGTGCTGTTGCCGGCTCCGAGTACTACGCCCCACCACCATCTGGTGCTTTTGCCGCTGCAGTGGAGCGGGAGCCGGATGTGATGCGCATCGCCATCTCGACGGTTGACTTCCGTGGCAGGAACACTGCGCGGGAATGCCGCGATGCGGTGCACGCAACCGCCACTGAGCTCAGCGATCTTGGTCACAAGGTCGTCGAAGCCAAGCCCGAAATCGACGGTCAGGCCATGGCTGAAGCGTTCTTGATGATCTGGGAATCGCTGGCGGAGTCGATCTTCAACATCATCATGACCGAGGCGGACAAGACGCGGGTCGGCCATGTGCTGCGGCTCCTGCTGGGCGAGTGGCGGGCTATGAGGTTGATCAGCAGGATCGACAAGATGCGAGCGGGCCGCGATGCATTCGAGCCCTTCACCTGGCGGTTGGCGCAACTGTCCCGAAAGCACACTCCGGCACAACTGATCGCGGCACGCACCGAGCTGCAACAGGCGTCCTACCATTTTGCCGAGTTCTTCGAAACCTACGACTCGCTGCTGACCCCGACGCTCGGTGGCACCACCACTGCGTCTTGGCGAGATCGACCAGGAAGCCGCCTGGTCCCGGATCGTCGAGCAGCTTTTCGACTACGTGGCTTTCACGCCGATCGCCAATTTCACCGGGTCGCCGGCTATGTCGGTACCGGCGTACTGGACGTCGTCGGGGCTACCGATCGGCGTCCACTTCATGGGGCCGCACGGTGACGAGGAACGAATGCTGTCGTTGGCAGGTCAGCTGGAACGAGCCATGCCTTGGTCGGGGAGACGGCCGGCTATCGGATGATGGCGGCGTAGGAGCGGCCGAACCTCATGTAGACGTCGACACCCTCGCTCTGGCGGGCGATTTCAGCTTCGGTGAGCTCACGGACTGGCTTGGCCGGAATTCCCATTGCCAAGGTCCATGCCGGGATGCTCTTGCCTTCGGTCAGGATCGAACCGGCCGCCAGCCACGAGCCCTCTCCCATCACC
This sequence comes from uncultured bacterium, assembly GCA_963844835.1. Taxonomy (GTDB): domain Bacteria; phylum Actinomycetota; class Acidimicrobiia; order Spongiisociales; family UBA5794; genus JAAETI01. The sequence goes on from CAWJPT010000002.1 coordinate 64,342, forward strand.
GCACCGTTCAACGCTCTGGCGCCGATACCAACCAGACAATGCGAGCCAACGGTTGCCCCATGCACGACCGCGGCATGACCGATAGTCACCCGATTCCCGATGTCGATGGGCAGCCCAGCATCGACGTGAAGCACACTGTTGTCCTGGATGTTGGTCTCTGTGCCGATGTGGACCCAATCCAGTTCGGCCCTGATGACGGTGCCGAACATGATCACCGCATCCCGACCAACGGTTATGTCGCCGTAGAGGACGGCAGTGGGGGCGACGAAGGCGCTCGGGTCGATCGATGGTGTGCCGATGCTGATCTCGCTCATGGGTCTCCTCGCTGGTGGCTCGCGATTGTCGCAGAATCACAACCGATCACTTGGAGAGTAGGTAGCGACCTGAGGCGTTGCGTCTCCGGAAGGTTGCCCGTATGCAGACCGGTGAGAGTCGTCCTAGCGCTGCAGTCGAAGTGTGCCGCATGGGAAACGCTGGAGACTATCGGTGCTCTTCGACGATGGGTGCGGGCACTTTTCCTTCGCGAAGCACGGCATCATCGCTGGCGATCTTGGCGAGCGTAGCGCTGCGCAGCTGGTCGGAGAATGCATCCTTGGCCGCCATCCAGACCCAGTGGATTGCGCACGCTCTCTCCCAATGGCAGGGTCCACCATCGAGAGCGCAGGCAGGCTCATCGTTGCGACCCTCGAGTGCCTGGATGATGTCGTGCAGCGTGATGGCTCCGGGGTCCTTTGCCAGCGTGTAACCGCCGGTGCGCCCGGGCTGAGAGTCGACGAGATCGGCCCGGCCGAGCTCTTGCAGAACCTGACGCAAGAAGCCGACGGGTATGTCCATGTCCTTGGAGATGACCGGTGCGGCGAGGCCATTTGGATAGCTTTGGGCAAGGGTGATCAAGGCTCGTACGCCGTAGTCCGTGCGGCGGGTGGGAACGATTTTCATGGATGCCAGTGTAGGTCGATAGATAACTCGACGGCTACACATTTGGTTCGAGTTCCGCGGCTCAGCCCAGATGCTCCCAATCGAGAATGACCTTGCCGCACAATCCGGTACGCATGGTGGAAAACGCGGCTTCGTATTCCTCTGCCGCGAACTCATGGGTGATGACCGGAGAGACATCGAGGCCGGTGTGAAGCATCGCGGTCATCAGATACCAGGTCTCGAACATGCGTCGCCCATAGATGCCCTTCATGGTGAGACCCTTGAAGATGATCGTGTTCCAGTCCATGGGCGCGTCTTCCGGAGGTATACCGAGCAGCGCCACTGAAGACCCGTGATTCATTGTCTCCATCATCTCGTGGAGAGCGATGCGGACTCCGGACATCTCCATGCCGATATCGAAACCTTCGGTCATGCCGAGCTCGTCCATAGCTTTCCTGAGCGAGGTCCGATTGGTGTTGATGGCGAGGTTGGCACCCATGCCGGCCGCGATGTCGAGCCGAAAATCATTGATGTCGGTGACGACGATATAGCGCGCTCCCGCGTGACGGGCGATTGCGGCCGCCATCATCCCGATCGGCCCTGCCCCTGTGATCAGTACGTCTTCGCCGACGAGGTCGAACGAGAGCGCGGTGTGCGTCGCGTTTCCGAGCGGGTCGAGGATGGTGGCGATGCGGTCCGGGATCTCGTCTGGGACGGGGAACGCGTTGAAGGCAGGGATGGTGAGATACTCGGCAAAGGCGCCTGGTCGGTTGACGCCGACGCCGACCGTGTTGCGGCAGAACTGTCTGCGTCCTGCCCGGCAGTTCCGACAGTGCCCACAGGTGACATGGCCTTCACCCGAGACTCGTTGACCCACGTGGAAGCCCTGAACCTCCGAGCCGATCGCATCGATGACACCGACGAACTCGTGACCCACTTGCATACCCAATCGGGATGGTCTGCTGAGCCCAGGGATCCCAGTTGACGATGTGCAGGTCGGTGCCACACACGGCTGTCTTGACGATCTTGATCCGGACGTCGTTGTGGCCGACATCGGGAATGGGCACGTCCTCCATCCAGATTCCTGGCTCGCCCTTGGCTTTGACCAGGGCCCTCATTGGATCACCCCCAGCTCACGGCCGACCTTGGTGAAGGCAGCGACGGCATGATCGATGTGGGCGTCGGTGTGAGCCGCCGACATCTGCGTGCGGATCCTGGCCTCGCCCCGCGGCACGACTGGGAACGAGAACCCGATCACATAGATGCCCTCTGCGAGGAGGCGATCTGCCATCTCGGTGGCGAGCTTGGCATCGCCGAGCATCACCGGAATTATCGGGTGGCCGCCCCCGGCGAGCGTGAAACCCGCCGCCGTCATCGATTCACGGAACCGGTCGGAATTGTTGCGCAGCCGGGCACGGAGCTCGTCGGAGCTGCGGAGCAGATCGAGCGCGGCCAACGAGGTAGCTGCGATGGCCGGAGCCAGCGAGTTCGAGAAGAGGTAGGGTCGAGATCGCTGTCGTAGCCAGGCAACGATCTCTTTGCGCCCGGACGTGTAGCCGCCTGATGCTCCTCCCAGGGCCTTGCCGAGCGTGCCGGTAATGATGTCGACGCGTCCCATGACGCCGCAGGACTCGGGGGTACCTCTGCCGCCCTCGCCAACGAAGCCGACAGCATGTGAGTCGTCGACCATGACCAGCGCCCCGTATCGATCGGCGAGATCGCATATTGCGCTCAGGTTGGCGATGATCCCGTCCATTGAGAAGACGCCGTCAGTGGCAATGATCACGGTGCGGGCCGTTGCCGAAGCCTCTTTCAGCTTCGCCTCCAGATCGGCCATGTCGTTGTTGGCGTACCGGAGTCGCTGTGCCTTCGAGAGTCGTACCCCGTCGATGATCGACGCATGGTTGAGCGAATCGGAGATGATGGCGTCCTCCGCACCGAGCAACGCCTCGAACAGCCCGCCGTTGGCGTCGAAGCAGGACGAGTAGAGGATCGTGTCCTCGGTGCCGAGGAAGTCGCTCAGTTCCGCCTCGAGCTTCTTGTGGACGGTCTGGGTCCCGCAGATGAAGCGGACCGATGACATTCCGTAGCCGTACTCCGTTACCGCCTGCGCCGCCGTCTCCACCAGGAGCGGGTGGTTGGCCAGCCCGAGGTAGTTGTTGGCACACATGTTGATGACTTGTTTGCCATCTTCGAGAGTGATCACCGCTTGCTGCGGTGATGCGATGATTCGCTCCTCCTTGAACAGCCCCGATGTGCGGAGCTCGTCGGTTTGGGCTTCGAGTTGCGCGAGAAATGCTGCGTCCATATCGCCTCCCGCGCAGATTCTATCTGGCGAGAAGCTCGTCTCCCCTGCGCGCAGCAACTGTCTGAGTGTCGTCTCGCTCGATCGGCTCGGGGAAGACCACCCGGCCATAGCGATCTGTAACCCGTGGCCTCTTCGGCAACGGCTCGGGCGGAGTCGTCGGAGGGCGGTCGCCGATCACGTCGAGGGGTGCGTCCATCGCGTTCTCCGACGCAGGGGCGGGCGCTGCGGGCGAGCTGAAACTGAAGTGGTTGCGGCCGATGCGTCGTGATATCTCGATCCGGGTGTCGAGTGCCTGTGCCAGGGCAATAGCGATACGCGGCGGCGTGGTCGGTTCCGGGGCGTCGTCGGATACGGTGCATACGATGGATGTGCCGTCTCGCGCCGCTGCAACATCAATCTGGCGGCAACCTCGCTCGATTGCGGCGGTGACGAGGCTACGCACCAGTACCCGGAACGCGGTCGGATCGGTGTAGGCGAAGTGTCTGGTGCCGGTCTTGGTCACGTCCGCCTCAGGGAATCGGGCGGTGGCCAGATCGATCTGGTCGCGCAGATCGACAAGGGTGAGTTCGACGGGCGCGGTGTCGCTCTCCAGTCGGATCTGGGTGAGTGTGTCCTCGGTGAGCGCCTCAGCGTCCCGGGCGTGTGAGGTGAGCAGCCTGACACTGTCGAGAGTCAAGTGGGGATCGGTGATCCCGTCGGCAACGATTTGCTCGCCGATCGTGATGATGCGCTCCAGGATCGCGGCATGGTCGTTGAGCCTGTCCCGGAATGCTGCACTGTCGGCCCGACGGGCACTCTTCTCCGCATCGACTTGACGTCGCAACACGTTGTGGCGCCTTCGCGTATGAGCAACGAGTAGTCCGTGATACCCACCGACCAGCATGAGCCAACCCGCCGCCCCGAAGGCGACCAGCCATCCTGCGGGACCGTCTGGGGCAGACATGATCACAACGAGCAACGGTGTTATTGAGATCACACCCACGACGAGGGTGATGAGTGCACCGGCCCGCAATCGTGGGCTCGCCGGCTCCTGTCTCGTTGCCATGGTATTGAATCGGCAGGAGGCGTGGAAAACCGCAGAGTCAAATATGGTGCTGCAAGTTGACTAGTCCCGGCGCGATCAGACGATTCTGCGGTCGGATGCCCAGCGGGCGAGCTCGTGGCGGCTGGACAGCTGTAGCTTGCGCAGCACGGAGGAAACGTGAGTCTCCACGGTCTTGATCGAGATCGACAGTTTTCGGGCAACCTGTTTGTAGGCCAGGCCGCGGGCGATCAGACGCATCACCTCTTGCTCGCGTGGGGTGAGCTGATCGAGCTCCGAGTCGGCGGCAGGGGAGATGGCCCCACCGAAAGCATCGAGCACGAACCCGGCGAGACGTGGCGAGAACACGGCATCGCCATCGGCCACCCGACGCACCGCGTCTGCGAGCTCGTCGGGGGCGATCGACTTGGTGACGTAGCCACGGGCACCGGCGCGGATCATGGCGATGACGTCGTCGGGAGAATCGGATACTGAGAGAGCGAGGAACCGGGTCTCGGGGTGAGTCTGCAGCACGCTGGAGATGACGGTGACGCCGCCTCCACCGGGCATATGCACGTCGACGAGCACGACGTCCGGTCCCGCTTGGCGGATCGCGGCGATCGCCTCGTCGACATCCCCTGCGACACCGACGATGGGGAAGTGCTCACTGAGCTCGCTCTTCACCCCTGAGAGGAAGAGCTCGTGGTCGTCTACGAGAAAGAGAGTTGTGTCAGTCATGGTTTCCTCGCGGTAGCTTCAGGCGGACCTCGGTGCCTTCGCCGGGCTCGCTGATGATCTCCGACTCGCCGCCCTGTCGTTTCATGCGTCCCCTGAGAGAGTTCTCGATACCGTGGTGGCCCTCGGGAATGGACTCCGGATCGAAGCCGCATCCCTGATCGGTGACGAAGACCTCAACGACATCATCCCGCACCTCGGCGAAGACGGACACCTTGGCAGACCTCGAGTGCTTTGCGGCGTTGGTCATCGCCTCACCTGCTGCCGCCACCAGAGACGTGGTGCGCTCCGTCATCGGCATATCACCCACCACAACGACCTCGACAGGAACGTCGTGTCTCGCCTCTACATCGGTCGCCGTTGCCTCCAGCGCCTGGCGGATACCGATCTCGGTATCACCATTGCGAGGCGCGTAGAGCCAGTTGCGCAAGTCCCGTTCCTGAGCCCGTGCCAGAGTGACCATTCGTTTTGGGTCGTCGGTGCGTTGGATCAGCGCGAGAGTCTGCAGCACGGAGTCGTGCAAATGGGCCGCCACGTCGGTGCGTTCGTCGGCAAGGATCCGGTTACGTCTCTCCTCTCCGAGGTCCCGGATCAGCGACGTCACCCAGGGGCCGAAGATGATCATGAAGCCGGCGCCGGTGAGGGCCGCGGCTGTGATCGCCGGGCCGAGTGACTCAATAGAGCCGATGGCAGATGACAGGCTTGCGATCCCGGCGAGCAGCAGGAGCGCGCCGACCACGATACGTGTGCGGCTCGGGGCAAACCCACCGGAAGCAGGATCGAAGATGCTCGTCTTGTCCCACATGGCAGCACCGCCGAATGCCAGTAGCGAGCCCGCCCAGACAACCGTGTCGCCGAACCAGAGATTCAGCCCACGGAAGAGCGACATCGTCCCGAGGAGGATCAGAACCAGGCCGATGATCTGCCGTGTGTCCGGTGGGTCGGCAGGCGTTATGTCATCGCTGGGTGAGGCGATGGCGGCACCAAGCAGATAGAGAATGACACCGGCACCTCCGGCAAGAGACAACGAGATGAAAGCGGCCCGGACATATGCATCGGAGATGCCGAGCCGATCGGCAATGCCCCCCGCCACGCCCATGATCACCCGGTCGTCGGTGCGTCGCACAATGAGGTTCCTGACGCGGTCGACCTTGCCGGGAGAAGTGGTCTCGGTCTTGGTTTCGGTCTCCATATCGCCGAATGTTGTCACAGCGGCGGGTGCGGGACAACTAGGGGTCTCCCCGGGCGCCCTGAGGCAGCTTCAGGGTAGGTTCAGGGTATTACCCGATATGGCAGCCCGAGACCAGATGCCATGCTTGAGAACATGGAAACAACACAGTCAACACAACAGCAACCACCACAGCCGGCACAACGCCCACGTCTGGAGCGACTGCGCAGCGATCGTGTGATCGCAGGTGTCGCTTCAGGATTGGCCCGGCATCTCGGAATCGATGCCGCGTGGGTGCGGATAGCCTTCGTAGTGCTCTCGCTGTTCGGAGGTGCTGGTGTCCTCGCGTACTTGATCGGTTGGATCGCCATACCTGAGGAGGGCGAGCCGGAGTCGATGCTCACCACCAAGACTCGTTCGAACTCGCATATCGGAAGTTGGGTCGGCATCGGGCTCATTGGTCTCGCCGTCATGATCCTGATCGGCAATACCGGCCTTGTTGATGGCGACATCGTCTTCGCTGGCGGGCTCATCGTGCTTGGCATCCTGCTCTACCGCGGTGACCTGGGTGAGTTCGGGAAGCGCAAGGACCACAACCAGTCAGACATGACGGACGATGAACAGGTGTCCCCGGTGGTGCCCGCGCCGTATGAACAGAAGTCTGTCGAAACCTCCAGCCACCTCCTCGACCAGCCGCCGATAAGTGCTCCTCCGGTCGAGACGCCGCCGTTGCCTCCTGCCCCCGCCTTTCAGCCCCGGCCACCCCGTCCTCCCCGCCAGTCATCGGCATTGGGCCGACTCGCCTTTGCCAGCCTGCTCATCGTCGTAGGCGTCATGGGTGTCGGTCAATCCGTGGGATGGTGGAATCCGCTGGCTCGTCACTACGCAGGTGCGGTATTGGTTGTGCTTGGTGCCGCGCTAGTAGTCGGAGCGTTCTTGGGGCGGGCGCGATGGCTGATCGTTCTCGGTCTCGTCATGAGCCCGTTGCTCTTTGGTGCCGCGCTGTTGGACGTTCCAATCGAGGGCAGTATGGGCAACCCGGTCTACCGGCCGGTCGCCGTTGCCGACCTCTCTCCGGAGTATCGGTTGATTGGCGGCGAGATGATCCTCGACCTGACGGATCTCGAACTAGCGACCGGTGAGACATACACAGTGGATGCCAGCGTTGCCTTTGGCACCCTGAAGATCATGGTTCCCGATAGCCTTGGTGTCGCCGTGGATGCCAAGGTAGATGCAGGCCAGATCGCCATCGACGGCGCAAACGTCGAAGAGGGCTTGCATCTCGACAGCAGCAAAGCGTACGAGGGAGTGGGCATGATCGACATCGATGCCCACGTCGGCTTTGGGGAACTCGATATTTACGAAGTGGAGAATTGACATGAAGAGCCACCCATTCGATGCAGTCTCGTTCTTCTTCGGCGCTCTGTTCCTCCTCGGCGGCATTCCTCTCGTGGTCTCTGACTCAGGGTTCGACTTCCTCGGATATCGATGGGTCTTCCCTGCGTTTCTGGTGACGATCGGCGTGGTGGTGTTGCTGACGTCGCAGCTCACCGAGAAGCACGATCGGGAAGAGATCAACGACGGCGAGCCAATCCGCTAGATACCCGAGGCGAGGAGCGGTTCCGCCATCGGGATCGTCTACTCGAGAGGCTCGGTCCCTCTGAATCGGGCCAGATACTCCCGGCCACGCGGTGAGATTCGGTAGCCGACTCGCAGGCTCAGGGTGAGTCCGAGGTTCTTGAGCTTGCGGATATCGGTCTTGAACGGCTGAGTCTCACGACCGCACATCGCGGCGAGGTCGGGGGCTCGTCTCTCCGGATTGCTCTCGATCACCTCGAGATAGGCACGAGTCCAGGGCCCGTGGGAGCTGGCCCGATCGAGTCTGGCGAGCCGCCGGGTGATCTCGGCGATGTCGTCATCGGTGAGATCTGTGTCGTTCGCCAGCACATCCCTCGGGTCCGGCTCGTTGAGGTAGCGGAACACGATTCGATACACCGGTTGATCGGGCTCACCGCGCAAGTCCGCGACCAGGCTGGCCGTGCTGGGATAGCCTGCGGCGACAGCGTCCGAATCGTCGATCTCGGTGACATCGACGACGTCGACGGCGGAAACTTGGAGGCGACCTGCCGGCGAGCGGTACACGCGTCCCGCAACGGCCTGCGGGCGTTTCCAGCGGCGAAACGTCATTGTGACGAGTCCCGTCTGGATCGGCTCCCAGAATCGTTTCTCGAACAGCACGCCGGCATTGTGGCAGGCCGGGGATCCGATCAGACGCGCGTGACTGTGAGACCGCCCTGTTCCTGGCGTGCCTCCATGGCGAAGTCGAAGCGGTCGCCAACGGTGCACAGCGCGATGTCGTCAGGATGGGCGAACCATGCGGCGCGGAGCGCGGCGGCACGATCGTGGTCTGCAACACGCTCGGATGCCGCGGCCACATCGGCATGTCCGGAAAGGAGCAGCTCGGTGATCACGTCTGCGCAGATATCGTCCTCGGCGGCCGGCTCGATGCCTCCGATGCCTGATGCGACCACCGTGACCTCGGCTGAGTCCGCCAGGGAGCGTGCCGTGGCAGATGCAACGACGAGGCTGGCGACGTAGAGCGGGCCGGCGCCGTTGGCGAAGGCGATCCTGGCACAGCGAGTGCCCGATGTGCTTCTGTGGACGACCGTCTTGCCTGCCAGGGCTTCCCGGTCGGCCATGATCTCGCCCGGCGAATTGCCGAGTGCGAACTCGTCAGGCCGGATGCCATCCACTTCGCCCATCAGCACCGCGTTGGGTATCGACCGGGCGAGGGTCGTGGCCTCATCGACTGTCTCGGCCAGAACGAGTTGTTTCGCACCGGCATCCAACGCGTACGCGGCAGCGGAGAACGCCCGGAACACGTCGATGATCACGGTAGGACCTGTGGCCGCAGCCGCCCCTGCCATGCCTCGCCGTCTCGTCACGATCATGTCCTGAGTATTGTGCGACGAGCCAGGGAACAAAAGCCAGGACCCCCGTGGTTAACACGAACATGACTGATATTGCATCCCTCCTGCATCGAGATGACACCACGGTTGCCATAGTTGGGGCCACCGACAATCCCGGCAAGTACGGCTATGTGATCTACCGGGATCTCAAGCACAAAGGGTTCGAGGTATATGCCGTGAATCCGGGTAGAGAGACTGTTGACGGTGATCCTGCGTATCGCAGCCTGAGCGATCTCCCGGTGAAGCCGACGATCGTGGACATCGTGGTGCCGCCCAAGACGACGCTTGGCGTGCTCGAGAAGGCCAAGGAGTTGGGCTACACGAACGTGTGGGTGCAGCCCGGTGCGGAGAGCCCTGAGGTGATGTCCTATCTCACCGAGAATGACTTCAACTACCTGGCCAACGCCTGCATCATGGTTCAAAGCCGGGACCGCGCCGCGCGATGACCGGCCCGGTCGGTCTGGCAACGACGCTGTGGGGGGAAGGTCCAAATCGCGCTTTGCTCTTGCACGGACTTACTTCCGCGGGCACCACCTGGTGGCGGGTTGGGCCTGCGCTGGCGTCGCTCGGCTACACGGTTGTCGCCCCAGACCTGCGCGGCCACGGCAAGAGCCCGGCGGGTGACGATCTCTCCATCGAGTCCTACCGGGACGACGTTCTGCTCATGGGCAGCGGTTGGGACCTGCTGCTGGGGCATTCGTTGGGCGGCGCCATCGCGGCATCCCTCATCGAGGCGGACGCTGGTTTCGCCAGGCGTGTCGTGTACGAGGATCCCGCCGCAGATTGGGAGCTTGCCTCCGAGTTCATCGCTGATTCGCCACAGCGAGTCGGCAAGGCGACGATTGCGGGCGTTGCCGCCGAGCATCCCGATTGGAGCCGCGACGACGTGAAGTACAAGGTCGAAGCTCTGAACTCGTGTCGACACGACGTGGAGGCGAAGACCGTGTCCGATGTAGTGCCGCGCGACTTCTGGTCCGGAATGGTGGCGGCGGATTTGCCCAGTCTCGTCATTGCCGCAGATCCCGAAGTTGTCTCCCTCGTCTCGGCCGATCAGGAGGCTGAGGCCGTGGGCACTTCATTGCGCGTAGTTCGCGTCCGAGGTGCGGGGCATTCGATACACAGGGATGCTCCGGACAGGTTCATGGAGTTGCTCAGCGAGTTCCTGACGGCGCCGCTGCCGGTGCGGTAGGCACGCTGAGCTGAAGAATCGTCAATCCGCCTTCTCTTCGGGCGGTGAGATCCCCGCCCATTCGTCGTGCCAATTCCCGCGACACGGTTAGGCCGAGACCGACCGATCCTGTCGTGGTATCGGTGTGGCGGGAACAGGACCTCGTGGCGGATGACCTCGACACCGACCTTCACGAGAATGACTGCCGGGATCGTGGTCATCATCAAGATGAGGACGATTCTGTGTGCGCGGTCGATGACCGTCATGTCAGCCGTCTTGGTTGCTTGAAGAAACCTAAGTGTCGACCCTCGTCAGCTCGTTATTAGTTGATCTACCGGCGCAAAGTCATCGGTCAACACGACGGCGTTGCCGATGAATTCATCGAGACGTGGTCCTCCGAGCACCTCGGCATCGCTTCCCCGCGCGACGAGTGCCTCTTCGATTGAGGAAGCGTGGATCGGGGCATCGGAGGCAACCAGGACGTAGTTGCCGCCAGTCTCGCCGGCGAGGTAGTCCGGTGGTGCGATCACGGCGACATGGTTGAAAACGGTTGCGAGAGTGGCGGTCTCTGCCCTGGCGAAGCCGAGCGGGGGATAGTCGATGAGGTTGAGGAGATAGAAACCGTCGGGCCGGAGACGTTCTGCGAGCTCTTCGACGAACTCGCGGGTCGTGAGGTGCCAGGGCACGGCCGGCCCACCGAAGGCATCGCCGATGACGACGTCATATGCAGCGGAAGGCGTTTCGCCGAGCGTCATCCTGGCGTCTCCGATACGGATATCGAGGGTGGCAGGGTCGAGTCCGAGCTCATCCTCGGCAACGTCAACGACGGCAGGGTCGAGCTCGAGCACCGTGTTGGTGCCACCGGGATGGGTGGTGGCGACGTAGCGGGGGAAGGTGAAGCCACCGCCACCTACGGACAGCGAATCGACCGGTCCAGCGGGGAGCTGCGAGTCGAGGACCGCTCCGAAGATCTTTGCGTAGCGAAAGTCGAGGTACTTCGGGTCCTCCAGGTCGACATATGAATGGCGCAGGTTGTCCAGCCTGAGCACCCTTCCCGACGGGCGCGACGGATCAACATCCACGTTGAGGCAGTAGTAGGCAGTCTCGTGCTCGCAGGTGGCCGGGGTGGCCGCGGCCACTGTTGTTGAGAGCGCTGCGATCGCCAGCACCGTGAGCAAGGCGTTTCGGGAGAAGACGTTGGCCCGCAGCGCGGTGGCGAGGCCGACGATGATGGTGATCAGCCCGAGGATGATGGTGATGGAACGGCTCGGCCATGCGGCAACGAGAACAAAGCCGGCGAAAAAGGTCCCGAAGATTGCCCCCGTGGTGCCGAGAGCGGAGAGTCTGCCGACGACTGTTCCCGTCTCGTCGAGAGTATGTAGTTGGAGTTTGGTGACCGTGGGCGTCACTGCGGAGAGGACGGCCGCGGGGGCGAAGAAGCTCACGGCGGCGAGGAACACGATCTCGACGGGAGTCGACGTCACCGATGGTCCGACGAGGCGAATTGCCGGGTAGGTGAACAAGGCAAGCAAGCCGCCCCCGATCAGGACGATTGGGAGCACGCGGCGCGGCGGATAGCGGTCGGCGAGCCTGCCACCCATCCAGGAGCCAACCGCGATACCGGCGAGGATCGTGCCGATGATGCCGGTCCACGTCTCCAGCGTGTCACCGACGAATGGCGCCATCATGCGACCCGCCAGGATTTCTAGGACGAGTACCGCAGCGGATGCATAGAACACGAGGGCACGGGCGGCGAGGGTCGACATTGGGGCAGGAGTATCGCATACATCCCGGCTCCAGTTGCCTTGTGGTTTGGTCGAGAGATTCAATTAGAGTTGCGAACTCTGCGGGCGTTTAGCTCAGTTGGCTAGAGCGCCTCCCTTACAAGGAGGAGGTCACTGGTTCGAGTCCGGTAACGCCCACGATGAGGAACCCTAGCAATAGGGGGTTTTCTCAATGGTGGCGGGGGATTCGGCGTTGCTGGGTATTGCTCGACCGGTAGTCCACGATATCGGTAGATATGTCTCAAGTATGCCTGGCCCACGGACACTTTGCGGACACCTCGGTGGTATCGGCTATCGTTGCGAGGACTATGGGTTTTGGAGTTGCCGTCGCGGTTCCTGATGGAGTTGCCGTCGCCGCCGACGAGTCGCGTTTCGGCGTCGGTGAGCGGAGGGCCGCCCGCGATTATGTCGGATACGCAGCAGAAGATCATCCAGGTATCCAACTATGTTCGCGGTAATCACGATTGAACAGTATCTGTTCAGTCCAGGAGTACAGGTCAACACACGAGCAATCATCGAGCGTCTGCAGCCTGACATACAGCGAGAGTCGTATCTAGAGGATGTCATCAGTGAGATTCTGGCCGTTTTCGGTCGGCGGCCGATCTGACCGAAGAGGAGTCTGCAGCTCTCACTCTGCGGGTCGTTGGTTACAGTCAGAGGGACCGGGCTGTGAAAGTGCTCTTGATCGAGGGTCTAGGTGAGCCGAGACCAATGCACTCAACCGCGATGCGCGGCATCGACTGGTTCGGATACACGAGCATCGCTACGAGAGGGCTTCTCAAGGGGCTTGACGAGTCACTCGACGCGGATGAGCGAGGACTCGGAGCGGAGTTCATTATCTCGACGCCGCTCATGAGTCTGAATGACGCTCTAGACCTTGCGGAGACCTTTGTCCAGACAACCGCCACATTCGCGAAGTATGTTCGGGGCATCCAGTTGGCGCACGCAGAGACCGCCGAGCCGGTCGTCGAGTCACTAGCGCTGGTCGTTGGAGGTGAGGTGCAATCTGCCGTGGTTCGCCCCGGTGGCTTCGAGTGGGTCAAGCGACGCGCTGGGCCGTCAGCCTCTCGGAGACTAGCTAGCAGCAGCTGCCGTTGGGGTGGGTGGAGCCGCAATGTGGTGACGGTCAAGAGCGTCTCGTTGGTTTGTTGTCCCACGTTCATCCCACTGATCAGTCACGATCGATCTGGCCCGGAGGACGTTGTGGCGCGGAGCGCCCAGGCGCCAAGCGCGAGTCCTATGTCGGGTTCTGCCCATGCCGCGCTCGACGCTTCAGACAGGATCCGGCGCGCTTCGGCAGACTCAGGACGGTCATCGCCCTCGATTCACGATCGGTAGAGAGCGTCCGTCAGAGACTCGAGCGATTTCGTCTTGTCTAGGTACGCAGTTACAAGTGCGAGGGAGTTCATTGGCATATGCTCCTTCATAGGTACGATTGTATCGCATACTTGAGCGTCGACGCGGCGGATATATAACCAATGGCGAAAGATGTTCCGCCCATAAGAGCTGTTGACGAATGGGACCTTCGACATCTCTACCGGAAAGAGTGTCTTGCCGAGCGCTTGGCGAGCGGCGGGTTCTACGCCTCGTTGTAGCAAGCGGTTTGGCGTCGCCGACTTCTAACCAGCCACCGGGTACGACGAGTGAGCTCGTTGCCTATTTTGACCGGTCTCAGGTCGTTGCTGAGGTCCATCAGTTTGTCCACGCGGACGGCACCATTGGCGGATCTGGCCGTCCAAGTCCCCAAGATGGTGGTGTCCGGTGGTGTCATGTATGTCTTGCGCCCCCCTTGGGGTCGGACCGCGACCTGAGAGGAGAGACGAGCAGAAATCCTTCGGGGAGAAAAAACGCGCCCACAACCCACGCTTGTGCGGTCCCCTGCGAGGGGGGGTCCCCCCCACCCCTGTTTGCTCTCAGGTCGCATGTAGAGGGCCGTAAACGGTTGCTGGTGTGGTTGCTGTAGGCCGTTTAGCGCTTGTGTGTGCGTGACTGTGGGGCCGTGGGGGCCTGGCCTGGGGTCTGGGGTGCTGCTGTTTCAACATTCGATACTGCTGTGCCTGTAGCGTCGTGCATCTGGCCCCATTCGTCGAATAGGATCGTGCGGCCTTTATGCGTCGCACATGGCAGCCGGTACCATCCGCTGCCGTCGCTGTAGGCTTCTCTGCGTTTCGCGCCTTCCACTGGTACGCATCGGGGCATGTCCGGCTCTGATGCTGCGGAGCGACGGTCGCCTTTTTGTTGGTTGCATCGAAGATGCGACCCAGGCGCAGTTCTCATCGGTGTCGGGTCCGCCCATCGCAACCGGGATGACATGATCTATCGACCATGACCCGGGGTGCGGGAATCTCAATGAGGGGTCGATTTCTTGGCCGCAGAGGTGGCAGATCGTCGGATCGCCGATCTCGCGGAGTTGACGCCGTTTGATCCGGGCCGATCGTTGCCGCGTGTACTCGCCGCTTGGCCGTCTAGTCCCCATTGTTCACCGGGGGTCGATCTCAAAGCATGGTCCGGGTCGGTAGCCACGCTGTGGCCGGTACAGACGGTGCTTCTTGGTGAGCTTGAGGATCTCGGCCAATGATGCGAGCCTGTAGTTGTCTCGGAATGGTGCGATGGCGAGGATGTCTCCCACCCTGCCGTCTCGAACCTTGAGGTCGGCGACGAGTTGCGGATCGATCCAGACATGCGACGCCGCCGGGCCGGGTCGGGTGTGAACTCCTGCTTCGAGGTCGGTCGGGTCGCGGCTTGCTGACTGCCATCCGGTAGACCCGCATCCAGCCTGCCGGCGAAGATCCTCGAGTTGCTGGTCTGAGGTCACGTGAGGATTGCCACGCTTTCAGAGTGTGTTGGCGTTGCCGGTGGCGATGATCTTGCTGGCGTCGAATTGGGGATAGTAGTCGGCCAATGTCTCGGCTGGCTTCTCGGCTGCTTCGAGGATCTCGGCCACCGCGTCCCTGATCGGGCCCTCGATCAGTCACATCGCAGTTTTCGGTGAGCCATTCAGTGATTCGCCGGCGCAAACGATGTCGGCCGCTTGATTTAAGCGGCGCCGGATCTGTGGCTGTCGGCGTGCACCTTGGCTTCGGCCACCTCCCGGCGAGCTTCCTGCAGGGTGCGTCCGGACATCACCAGATCGGCCGGTTCCGGGATGCGCACTGTCTGCCCGCTTCATCTTGCCGATCTCGGCTTGCCGATCGAGCAGGTTGGCCAAGGTCGTCGGGAATGTCGATCTGCTTGAGCATTGCCGGCAATGACGGCGGTCGATTTTGCGTCTCAACTTGTCGACCCCCAGGATGTTGTCAACGATGCGCTTGGGTTTGTGCGTGTTCGGCCTCGGCGGTGGCGAAAATGTCGGCCAGCTCGGTGGCCTCCGTTCATCGGTTTCGGCCATCACCACCAAGGCCCTGGCGTCGGACAGCGAGATCCCGCCTCCTTTGCGATTTTGGCTGCCTCCTTCGAGTCAATCGCCATTCGAGTTTCCTTTCGAGGAGGGGAACCCGAGGGAATGCACACTCCCCCTGGGGTCCCAGCCATGGCTGCTCAGGTCACTGTGGCTTTTCGCGCTTTTCGTGTTGCGTCCCATCGGCAACGATCGGAGCAATACAGCCTCGGCCGGCCACGTCGGTTTCTGTGTGATCGGTGCCCCGCACCGTTGACATGTTTCCGGGTGTGGCACTCGGTCCAGCGACGAGGACTCTGCAGATATCGGGTTGCTGCTGGCCTGACTGACGGCGGTAGATAGTCGTCAACGAGTGCGAGCAGATCACGGGCTGCTTTGATGTGTTCGCTCCCCACCATCATGTCATCGCACCACTCGCGGATCCGCCGCCACCACTTGGCCAGCACACGGCGCAATGTCGCCTCGGGACAGTGGTGCGGCCCGTCTATCTCGATGACCTGCTGCCGGAGGTGGTCAAGTAGATGCTCATCGAGCTGGTCGGCGTCAACGGTGCGTCGACACTCGCTGCATGTCCATGGTGGACCGCCTTCGATCGCTGCTGTCGGAACGTAGAGCTTCACTGGTGTGTCCCCCCTTCGATGATCTCGCCGCCGAGCATCTCGGTGATGTTGACGAGCGCCTCCGATTCGGTGACTGGTTCGAGTGCGTTGAGCGACTCACTGTCAGGGTCTGCGTCTGGAGTGTGTGCGTGTGCGTTCTCTACAAACGCACTGACGCACTCACCACTACTGCGTTGACGCACTGGCAACGCACTGGAACGCACTGACGCACTGACGGTGTGAAGATGACTATTTTGGGGTCCGGTTGTCCGGTCGATGACGCCCGCCTCTATGCCGCGTCTGAGAGCATCCCGGATAGTCTTCTGCGTATGGTCACTGTCATCTAGTGCCCTTTCAATGGCCCGTCCCGATAGGCCAACGTCGGATGCTGTGAGCACTTCGATAATGGCGTCGAGGGCCTCATCGGTGGCCGTGTCATGTCGACTGCCGCCACCGATTGTGTAGTGGTGGTTCTCAGGGTCGAACACAATCAATTGCTCAGACTGGTCGACGTCCCGCCCGTACGCTTTGATGTAGCACGGGGATGCCAAGTCATCGGCGTCTGCCTTAACCAATTTCCATTCGGCGTCTGGCCAATCACGCCACCGGGAGTCACCTCGGGGTCGCTCTTTACTTCGTCCACCGGTATCGGCCTGGTGGCCCATATGGTGGCAAACAATGATCTCAGAGACACTTGTGTGCGCCCGTAGTTCGTCCAGCCGTGCTAGCCACCGACCCACGTCCCGGTTCTCATCGAGTCCCGCAGCATCAAGGCATGGCCGTGCCGGGTCGACGATAAGCATGGCGCATCGGTCCTCATCGAGTACTGCGACCCAATACCAGAACGTCTGCTCGTCCATGATGTTGAACGCTCCAGCGCATCCGCGGAGATCCACCAGTTTGACGGCGTCAACGTTTCGGATGCCTTGCAACTTCAACCAGCGTTCGTCTAGTCCCCGCCCGTTTTCGAGCGATAGGACATAGACGGTGTGGCCGGGGTGGATAGGTTCAACCGGGTATTGCCCAAGCCACGGGTCACCGTCAACAACACTCCGCACTAGGTTGTTGCGAGCTGTTGACTTCCCCGCTTTAGCCTGTGACGACAACACGCCGTTTCCACCCTTCGGTAGCCACCCTGCGATACGTGCCGGGGTCTCCCGGTACGGGTTGTGGATCATTTCGGCGAGCGAAATTGCTGCGGGGATCTCATCAGGTCGGAATTGCTCGGCGTTGAATTGCTCGAGTGCTGCCTGCCGGACTCGCATCCGTTCAACTTCGATCTGTACCTGCCACGAATCGGGTCGGTGCTCCACCGGGGGTGTAATGATCGACGCCACCCGTTGCTGTTCGGCACAGGTCAATGGCCGCGGTACGTCCCAATCATCAGACGGGCTAAACGGTTCGACCTTCGATGCTTTTCTTTGATCTCCTCGTCGTGGCGCTGCCGCGGCGTCGGCTGCTCCCGAACCCATTCGCCATCGACCATTACCTGTCCGGGATCGGCGCTATCCTGTCGCGCTATCGCTGCCCGGCGATTTATCAGGACCCCGCCCCCCGTTAGGCGGGGTTTCTGCATTCTGGGGGTCATTCCGCGGCTGCTTCCCTGGTCCCGGTGCGGGTCTGGTCGTTGAGCCACGCCTCGATGTCGCTGCGCCGGTATCGCACATGTCGACCGACCTTGACGAAAGCTGGCCCTTTACCATCGATGAGCCGCCACTGAGCGAGCGTGATCGGGTGTATCCCGAGCTTGGCTGCAAGCGCGTCGGTGTGATTAGCGGGTTAATGGTCATTGTGATCCTCGGTTGATACCGCTTGACCCGATAGTCCCACTAGGTGTACGATATGGGAAGAATGTGTCCACGTTGGCAAAACGAAAGCGAGAGACTGATGACACTGGATGAAGTGATAGCAGAGAACGTGAAGCGGATAAGAAAGATTCGACGACTGTCGATCGAGCACTGGCACGGAGACTCGGGTTGAACCGCTATGTGGTCTACGAGTTTAAGGGTAGGCGCCGTGATCGACAGCAACGACCGTTTCGGTGGGTGGAGCTGGTGGACCTGTGCGCGGCTTTGCAAGTCAGCCTGTTTGAGCTAGTGTCTGCCTCAACGGGAGAAGAGATCGATCGGCCGGGGCTAGTACAGGAGTTGTGGCCGACGGACCGCGGACGCGAACTGGCAAGGACACAGGCTGCGCAGTCGCCTGGATGGATGCTGTTCGACATGGATGGGAACAAGCTAGACCAGAACACGCTGGCACGTTCGCAAGGCTTCGGAAGCGAGAGGATGACGAGATGCTCGGCGGGATAACGAGTTAATCGGGCCGATGGTGGAGCGAATTCGGCACGACTTGGAGCTTCAGCGCACTCAAGGCAGAGATGCAACTGAGGAGGACAGCTAATGGCGCACGTACGCAAACACCCGAAGTCGGGACGGTGGCAGGTTCGATACCGTGACCCGTCCGGCCGGGAACGCTCAAAGACGTTCGGTCGGCAAGATCGACGCGGACCGGTACGCGGCGACCGTGGTCGCCGATGTGGTGCGGCGGCCAGTTCATCGACCCGCAACTCGGAAAGGCGACCGTGGCCGAGATGGCCGAACGGTGGCTACAGACCAGGCAACATCTCGCGCCGGCGACCCGCAACCAGGACCGCTACATGCTGTCCGTTGCGCTGGAAAGGTTCGGGTCGCGACCGATAGCGTCGGTGCGAAAGTCTGAGGTTGCCGCGTGGTTGTCGGGGTTGACTGTCGCGCCGGCGACCGCGGGGAAGATGGTGCAGAAGCTGTCGGCAGTGTTCGCCCTGGCCGTGGATGACGGTGCGATCAAGTGAAACCCTTGTGACGGGGTGCCCGCCCGTCGCAGGCATCGAAACGAACCGGACGGGCATTGACTGACGGTGAGATACAGACGGTGCTCGATGCCGCGAACAGGTAGACGAACGAGCCGCCACGCTGGTTTGGGTGAAGGCTCGTGCGGTCTGCACGTGGGAGAAGCGCTCGGGCGGCGCGCGGCGATATCGAGGGGACGACGTTGCGCGTCGGCGTAGTATCGGCAAGGACGGTTCTGTGCGTCCCGTCAAGGGTCGCAACCGTGACGGTAGGTCTATTCCTATCCCGACCGATCTCGCTGGCCGTCTGAGTCGTCACATAGCGTCACAAACGGTGATGCCGTTGGAGGGGTGGCTGTTCTGCGCCCCGCAGGGTGGCCGGTTGCGTTATGACAATAGGCGTAGCCGGGTGTGGAGCCGGATTGTCGAGGTTGCCGGGATCGGTGAGGTTCGCCCGCACGATCTGCGCCACACGATGGCGACCCGGCTGTTTATGCCGACGGATGGTCGGTGCCGCAGGTGCAAACGTACCTCGGACACATCGAACCGGCGTTAACACTTCGGGTCTATACGCACATGCGCTGCGGAGCAGCTCCCGCAGCCGTCCCACGGACACTTTGCGGACACCCTCGAGGGTTGATAGGTCGAATAGCCCGTATTCATTAGAGGATTCGGGGCTATATACCTACTCCCTTACAAGGAGGAGGTCACTGGTTAGAGTCCGGTAACACCCACGCGGACCTGCTGGGGCAGGTCCGTTGACAGTTCCCTGTGGAAACTGCATCGTTGCCAGGCGTCTCAGTTCAGGGACTGTCCTGCCGGGCCCACTGAGCTTCGCTGAGTGGGTTGGAGTTGCTGCGCAACTCTGGCCCTCGCAGATCTGCCGGGGCAGGCCTACTGGCAGTTTCCTATCTGCTCAAATGACGCGCGCCAGGATCTGGCCCGCAGACGAAAGTGGACTAGACAACAGACATCGTCTGCCGCTGTAGCGCTGAACATGTGGCTGAGAAGTCGTGGCTGAGCCAGCTGATGTTGCGCTGCTCCTGGGGTTTGGTGCTGACCCGGAAGCGAACCCCGGGATACCGGGCGCACATGTCTTCTGTCGGATCATCCTCCGGAGGACGCAGGCTCGTCCCACATGGATCGAGCCTCGACAACTACGTCTGGTCCCGGCGAGCGCAGCTCGAGCTGCTGTATCGCCTCTCCGACATTCTCGATGTCGTCTCGCTCAACCTGAACGATGACCAGTTGCCGGATCTCATCGACAAGAACGGCGCTGCGGGAGTCGCAACGTCCGTCCACAGCGGCAGCGACCCGCGCCGCCTCGTCGAGCCGTGTACGCAGATCCTCCATCGTGTACTCGACGTCCCTATACACGATCTCGAGATCGCTCTCGTAGGCGCCGGCAACGTTCTCGAACAAGTCCCTTGGTGCTCGGGTTGGTCTCAGAACCACAACTCTGAAACTGGGGACATGCTCAAAGACAACACCCGCATACCAGTCTCCGGTCGCTTCGGTCAGTCGACGGTGGAACTCCGCCGCCAGCTCCTGCTGTCTGAGCTGCAGCTCCGCTTGTTGCGGGTCGATCCCGAATGTTTCGGCGTAGGCCTGGATTGCACCCGCTTCGATCTCTGTCACGTCGCCAGAGCCGACCGAGCTCGAAGCAGCCGTCTCCACCGTTGCTGTGGGACCTGCGAACACGGGAGAGCTGGTCTCGGCGCTGACCGCTGTTGTGGTGACCTCCTCGGCAGGCGAGTCACCGGTTTCGGCGGCGCATCCCGCGAAGGAGGACCAGCGCGACGGGCGCGATCAGGGTCGTCGGGAGTGATGATGAGCGTGCTGCGTGGTTGCACCATCGGCCAAGCATTGTGTCCTGTGTCCCCTCGAGGAACTCGTCTCAGCCCTTTGACGTTGCCGGACGTTGCCAAGGTTCCCCGGTTGCCGTCACTCACGATCTCCCGTTCAGCCCGACGCTGCTTGCATTTCGATCAGACACCAGTGTCGGCGCCATCGCCAGGCTGCGGTTCCTGGGGCCACCAGCTGCGTCGGCCGCGTGGTTTCCCGAAGCTCTCGGGCCACGATTCTCCGGCGAGGTCGCCTGCCATGTCTCGATCTGCGTGCTCGAGCAGCGAATCGAGGTCGAAGCTGTGGTCGTCGATCGTCTCCATCAAATCGCCTCGCTCCTCATACCGTGCGGCAAAACCGACCATCGGAAAGTCTGCGAGCTCGGCCTCCGGTACCTCATCCCAGGTCAGTGGAGCAGAGACCCATCCGGTGGGACGTACCGAGTATGCGCTGGCGACGGTGCGGTCACGGCTGTTCTGGTTGTAGTCGATGAAAACACCGTGGCGATTCTCTTTCCACCACTGTGTGGTGACGATGTCGGGCCTGCGGCGCTCGACCTCGCGGCCGAGCGCGAGGGCCGCCTTTCGCATCTCGAGAAACGTGTATCGAGGCTCGACCCTGACGTAGATGTGAATGCCTTTCGACCCGGATGTCTTGGGAAAGCCAACCAGACCGAAGTCGGTGAGCACCTGCCTTGACCTGCAGAGCCACCTGTTGCACATCGGCCCAAACCGCCTGTGGCGTGGGATCCAAGTCGATGCGGAGCTCGTCCGGGCTCTCTACGTGCTCTGCCCGCGATGGCCACGGATTGAGGTCGACACAGTTGAGCTGGGCCATCCAGACGACGTCGGAAGGTGACCTGGGCACGAAGTAGCCGGCGGTCCGTCCCGAGGGGAACTTCACGAAGTATCGCTCGCCCGCTGAAGCCGGCGCTCGTTTCCGGAAGTACGGCCTCTCTCCGACTCCCCTGGGAAAGCACTTCAGCATGGTCGGTCTGCCGAATACCCCGGTTAGGGCACCGTCGGCGCACGCCACGTAGTGCTCGACCAGGTCGAGCTTGGTCCACCCTTGCTCGGGGAACATCACCTTCTCAGGGTGGGTCACCTCGATCTCATCACCGTCGATCGAGAATCGTGCTTTCTCCATGCGTCGATTCTGCCAGCGTGGTTGGCCTGTCGCCTGCGACGCGCTCAGTCGGCGCGGTGCATCACGAGGCATTCTTCGATGCCGAACAGCCGCTGGGCGCGCAACTCGGCGGGTGGGAAAGCGTGGCGCATCGTGGTCACCGGCACGACCCGCGGTTGATCGACCACAACGGTCTCGCCTTCGTAATCCAACGTCGCAGAACCGGCGGCGATGAAGTTGCGCAGCCAATCGGTTTCGGCACCGTACGGGAGACCGGTCACAAAAGTATCGTCGACGCGTGTCACCCCGATGGGTGTCACATACGGCTTTCCGGACTTCCTGCCAGTGTGATGGAGCACCGCGGCATATGCGCCGGGCTTGCCCGCAGTCTCGAGCTGCCGCGGATTCATGTACTTCCTGTTCATGCGCCTCACCCCGTTCACTACGAACGGCACTCTGAAGCGCATGCCGAGCAGAAATGCGGCGGCGGCAGTGCCCAATACGGCAACCGGAATCATGAGGAGTCTGCTGACTCGGTGGGTACTCGTATCACCGCACATTTTGCTTCTCCTTCTCGCGAGATCCTTTCATCATGGCAAATGTGGCGGGCGGCTGAAAATGGACATTTGGCCGTAGTCGGGCGTGGCTTCTTTGGACAAGATGAACGGGAGTCATGAGAGGAGCGGGAGTGAGCGAGGCGAGAGAGAGCACACCGGAAGAGCGGGCACAGAGGCGTGTCAAGAGGTTCACCGATGTCATGTGGCACCTGGCCACCTTCATCATCATCAACGGATTTCTTTGGTTCATCGACTTGCGCCGCGGTGGGCTCGAGTGGGCCTACTGGGTGACGATTGTCTGGGGGATTGGCCTTGCGTTCCATGTCGCTGATGCGTTCATCGGCGATGAGGGCGCCAAGAATCGTCGCTATCGGAAGATCCTCGAGGAAGAGCGTCGTAGCGACACAGGTAGTTCTGAGTAGCGGGCTGGTGTCTTCGGTGAAGGAGAGACGAAATGAGCTGGAGCACTGCTGACATCCCAGACCTCACCAGCAAGGTGGCCGTTGTCACCGGCGCAAACGGCGGGCTCGGGTTTGAATCAGCGAAGGCGCTCGGAGGAGCGGGCGCACATGTTGTCATGGCAGCACGTGACCAGTTGAAGGCTCGAAGCGCCTACGACACGATCAAGGCCGCATATCCGGATGCATCACTCGAGATCGTCCAGCTCGACCTGGGCTCGCTCTCATCGGTGCGCACTGCGACTGCTGAGATAGCGGGGAATCATCCGCAGATCGACATCCTGCTCAACAACGCCGGGGTGATGGCGATGCCGGAGCGAAGGACCGAGGATGGCTTCGAGCTGCAGTTCGGTGTCGACCACCTCGGTCACTGGGTGTTCACCTGCGGCTTGCTGAAATCGCTCCTCGCTGCGAACCAGGCGCGAGTGGTCACGGTCACTAGCACGGCGCACCACATCGGCAGGAGTGTGAACCCGGAGAACCCGAACCTCGACGGCGCGTACGGGCCCTGGAAGGCATACGGGCAGGCAAAGCTGGCCAACTATCACTTCGCCATCGGTCTCCAGCGCGAGTTCGAGAGCAGGGGCCTCGCCGCGATGAGCCTCGCGGCCCATCCAGGTCTTGCTCACACGAATCTCCAGGTGCGCTCGGTCGAGGAGGGTGGTGGTGGAAGAAGTGCGCCCATGTGGGCTTGGTTCGCCGCCCACATGGGCATGAAGCCGTCCGGCGGGGCACTGCCACAGCTGCGGGCCGCGACGGATCCCGCCGCACAGGGAGGCCAGCTCTATGCTCCCCGCTTCATCAACAACGGGCCGCCGGTGCGCCGGCCGATCCTGCGGCGCATCGGGCTGCGAAGGGCTATCGAGAATCTCTGGGACATCTCTGAGAGGATGACGGACACCAGGCTCGACTTCGGGTAGCCGCCTGGTAAGCAGCGATAGCGGCCTCATAGTCGGATTGGTCGGCCTCAACCGAGATTTCGTGGACCTCGTCTTCGGTGAGGAACGATGACATGCCCGCCGAGTCGGCGGACGCTGCGCTGCTCACAGCATCATCTGCGGCGGCGATACCACACGCTGCCAGGAGGACCGCAAAGCCGTGGTCAGGATGAGGAGGGGCACGGGCAGGGCACGGCGTCGAGTCATCATATCGACATGTCACCAGGCATTCATGGGAGCTGACTGGGGGGAGCCTTCGAGTCTCCTGTGAGTCGCCATCGGCAGGCACTAGTAGGGTCCTCACATGCGCAACGACTACATCGACTCTTCGATCGAGGCGTGGGAGTCGGAGAAACCGGGGCTCGACGTGGCACCGGTCGCGGTGTTCGGCCGGATCCGCAGAGCGGCTACCTTGATCGACGAGCGGATCACCTCGGTGCTCGCCCGTTTCGGAATTCGGAACACGGGGGATTTCGACACGATGGCGACGCTGCGGCGGGAAGGTGTGCCCTTCCAATTAGCACCGAAGGAGCTCTCGGTACGACTGCTGGTCACATCGGCGGGGCTCTCCGGTAGGCTCGATCGCCTCGAGGCCTCGGGATGGATCGAACGCGCCCCGCACCCAGAGGACGGCAGGGCAACCATCGTCAGTCTCACCAATGCGGGCCGGGAGATAGTCGATGCGGTACACAGGCACATTCTCGACGAATACCGCAACTCACTCAGCGGTATGACCCTCGAGGATCGTGGCGAATTGGCGACGCTACTGCGGGCGGTCCTGGTCAATCTCGGGGATTCCTGAGCACCAGAAAACGCCTTGCTAGCTAACTACTGATCAACTAGCTTGTCTCGAGCGGCATGGTGCCACGCGCCCCGTTTTCGGGCATGAGAGAAAGGCTGCGCATGGGTCGCAGATTGGACCCCGCCTACTTCGCAGAAGACGAAGAGGGTTGGGATCAACCCCGCCACGGCGGACAGGGCATTGACGGCCAGCCCAAGGGGGGCTCGAACAGGCGTCGAACTAGTAGCAAGAACGCATACCACGGTAGAGGTAAGCGTTCCCGTCGCAACCGCGACGGCTGGGATCGATTCGACGACTGAGACCTCGCAATCTGTGAGCCGGCGTTCCGGCTCCTATCCATGAATCGGGCGACGACGCCCCCGGCATCTCGAGAAAGAGAAACCATGTCAGGTGTAGCCAAGGTACGCACCACAAAGGTCCGCCAGCAGCACAGCGCAGTCAAGCAAACCAAGCCGGGCAAGCCGGTGAATGGCGCCAACCTCGTGAATCAGCGTGAAGGATCGACCAAGAAGGCAGCGCGGAAGCAAACGGCGTCACATCGCGCCAAATAGCGACGCCAAGTCAGTCCGGGAGGGGTGGCACCCTCCCGGCATCACCCTCGAATCCGCAGCGCCAAATAGACGTGGTAGAACGTCAACAGGCTGTAGCCGAACAACACCAGCAGCGACACCTCGAGAGTGCGGCGATAGCGGCGCAGCGCCAGCAGAACGAGGGCTACCGCACCGGCGCTGAGAAGCTTCACCAGAGCCGCGGTTTCCCATCCCATCGAGAAGAGCCAACTCATCACAGGATTGAGCTCAACGCCACCTTCTCCCAGGACCCGAATCGTCATGACGTAGTCGATGAAGTTGAAGACGATGATGGATGCCAGCACCAGAGGGAACGCCAACCGGCTGCTCGCATACCTGCGTAGGTCAGCCTGATAGCGACCACGCCAACCCGCCGGATCCCGACGGTCGAATCCGCTGCGCCGTTCTGGGAAGCGGAAGGGCAGCCGGGTGGCGCGCCGCTCGCGGCGACGCCTCCTGAGGGAAGACCCGTCTGTGGTCTGTGCCGACATAGTCTCTCGCTTGGGTGTTCTGAACATAGTGGATTGGTGGCGCCGCAAGAGACGACTAGCTCATGATGTGCCGGCAACGAAGGCGCGCAGGTCACCGGCGAGCTTGGCCAGCGACGCGATGTGGACGTACATCATGTGCCCTGCGTCGTAGTACTCCATCGTCACGTTGTCGCGTAGGCTCTGGTCGAGCCCGAGGTGGTTGAACGTGTACTCGGTGGCGAAATACGGCGTTGCCAGGTCGAGATAGCCGTTGGCAACGAAGACCTTCATGAACTGGTTGCGGCTCATCGTGCTCCGCAGCGTCTCTGAGACATCCACATAGGCATTCTTGAAGTCTTCGTAGTCCCAGTTCTGCCATGTCTCCGAGCTCAGGATCTCGTATGGGAGGTCGCTCTCGTATTCGAGCTCGTCGCGCATGTAGGCATTGAGCGCCGATGTGTACACACCCATCGTGGCGTCCATCGAAGGGTCCGACTCGAATGCGTCGCCATCGACGAACCTGTCGATTCCGGTATAGCGAGAATCGATCCTGCCGACCGTCCTACCGTCCTCCCGGAGCAACTCCTTGCAGAAACGCAGGATCTCGACTCGCAGGTCGTAGCGGCTGACGTAGGTCTCGGAGAGGCCCGTGTAGCGTGCGACCCGCTTGGCGATCTTCCTGAATTGGCCCTCCGGCAGGGCCGCGCCCTGGAAGAGCGCAAGTGCATATTCTGTGGCCGCGAACTCCTCCACTTCGTCGAGGAGTTCGCGCAGCTCCCGCTTCTGGTCCTTTGGCCCTAGCTTTCCGTGATACCACGCGGTAGCCGCATAGGACGGCAGGAATACGACATAGGGCAGGTCGTTACCGCGCCGGAACGTGCCGGTAGCGCCGTCGAAGCCCGCAGTCTGGAAATTGAGTATCGACGAGATCAACATCAGCCCGTTGAAGGTGATCCCGTGCCGCTCATAGAGGTGGCCGGCGAGGCCGGCTGACCGGGTGGTGCCGTATGATTCGCCTGCTAGAAACTTCGGGGATGCCCAGCGCTTGTGCCGCGTCAGGTATAGGCGAATGAACTCTCCGACCGCCTCGATGTCCTTCTTGAAATGGTGATAAGCCTTGGCTTCCTCATTGGGGATGGCGCGCGAGAAGCCGGTGCCGATCGGGTCGATGAACACCAGGTCGGCAATATCGAGCAGCGAGTACTCGTTGTCGACGAGCCTTCCCGGTGGGGGATAGGGCATTCCGTCGTCGTCCATGAGCACCCGACGTGGGCCGAACACCCCCAGATGGAGCCACACCGATGAGGAACCGGGACCGCCGTTGAACGCAAACACGATCGGCCTTTGCGAAAGGTCGGCGACGTCGTTTCTCGTGTACGACACGAAGAAGAACGATGCTTTCTTCTTGCCTTCTTCCTCTGTGAGCAGCAGCCGCCCCGCGGTGGCGGTGTACTCGACCCCCGTCCCGTTGATCTCGACCGTATGGGTGGATTCGGTCGAGATCTCCTCATGATGGGGTGGTGGCGGTAGTTCCTTGGAGTCGTCGGTCTTCTCTTTGGCTTTGCCGGCCGTTTCGTTGTCCGCCATCAGTTCACTCCGTTGTCGTGAACGGCCGACTCTACCGCGCTCTCAGGTAGCGAGGCCGATCGGGCATGAGACGCCCGTACCGCCGATACCGCAGTAGCCGTTCGGGTTCTTGGCGAGGTACTGCTGGTGGTACTCCTCGGCGTAGTAGAACTTGGGCGCTTCTTCGATCTCGGTGGTGATGGCGTCGTAGCCGGCTTTGCGCAGCACATCGGCGTATCGGCCCTTACTGGCGATCGCCGCGGACCGTTGGGCTTCGCTTGTCGTGTATATGGCGGATCGGTACTGGGTGCCTACGTCGTTGCCTTGCCGCATTCCCTGGGTGGGATCGTGACCCTCCCAGAAGACGCGCAGCAGTTCCTCGTAGGTGACCCGAGCAGGGTCGAAAGCCACCATCACCACTTCGGAATGACCGGTGCGACCGGTGCAAACCTCCTCGTAGGTGGCGTTCGGAGTAAAGCCACCCTGATAGCCGACGGCGGTGGAGAAGACCCCGGGGGTCTGCCAGAAAATGCGCTCTGCGCCCCAGAAGCAACCCATCGCGAAGTATGCGATCTGGATGCCTTCCGGGAACGGCGCCACCATCGTGTTGCCATTTACGTAGTGCACACCGCTGATGGGTATGGCGTCCTCGTGACCGCGCAATGCTGTATCGGGCGTTGGCATGTCAACCTTCTTCAACCACATCGTGATTTCCTCCGGTTCATAGAAGCAAAGATAGGCAGGCAAAGTGGGTGTTCTCGACGATCCTCCCAACACCCAGTCGTAGAGGCAACCAAACGAACTATTAACGCTTCTGGATGCTCGGCGTGCCAATTGGGTATCCTGGGTGGGCGCCAACCGGGAGAGAACATGGCCGAGGACATGAGCGAGACGATGGAATCGACGCTCGAGGAGGCTGGCGGGGGTGAGGTCGGCAAGCCGGTTCACTCCCTCACGGAGCCCGCTGAGGTCGAGGTGAGATCATCGATCCTCGACTCTGTCCTCAATCCCAATGAGGAGCCGGAGACACCACGCAAGAAGCTCAACCGGAAGTTCTACGAGCAGGAGTTGCAGCGTCTTCAGATGGAGCTCGTCAAGCTCCAGGAGTGGGTGAAGGCGGAGGGGCTCAAGGTCGTGGTCATATTCGAGGGTCGGGACGCCGCCGGCAAGGGCGGTGTCATCAAGCGCATCACGGAACGGCTCAATCCACGCGTCTGCCGGGTCGCCGCGCTGGGGACACCAACAGAGCGGGAGAAGACGCAATGGTGGTTCCAGCGGTACGTGGCACAACTACCGGCGGCCGGGGAGATCGTGTTGTTCGACCGCAGCTGGTACAACCGGGCTCTCGTCGAACCGGTGATGGGCTTCTGCACAGAACAGCAATATCAGGAGTTCCTGCGCACGTGCCCGGAATTCGAGCGGATGCTGGTGCGTAGCGGCATCATCCTGGTGAAGTATTGGTTCTCGGTGGCCGACGAGGAACAGGAGCGGCGATTCCGTTCCAGGATCAAAGATCCGCGCAAGCGTTGGAAGCTGAGCCCCATGGATATGGAGTCCCGGGGTCGGTGGGTCGAGTACTCGCGGGCCAAGGACATCATGTTCGCCCACACCGATATCAAACAGGCCCCCTGGTATGTCGTCAACGCAGACGACAAGCGGCGGGCCCGGCTCAACTGCATCAGCCATCTTCTCAGCGTCATTCCCTACGACGATCTGACCCCTCAGGAGATCGAGCTGCCACCGCGTCAGGAGAATGAGGGCTACGTGCGGCCGCCCATGTCCGATCAGACGTTTGTTCCCGAGGCTTACTGATTCCTCGACACGGCCGACTCGATAGGTAGCGAGTGCGAGCAATGTGCTTGCTATTGCAAGCGGCATGCTTACAATGGTGTTATCACTATGACTATCCCACTTCAACCAAGCGCCGGAATTCCTACCGGCTACCCATTCGACTACGAGCGTCGGGTCGTCCTGCGCAATGGGCGTACGGTCCATTTTCGCCCGGTCGTGCCTGGGGACGTCGACGTTCTCGCCAGGGAGGTGGCGGCCGCCGATTCCGACACTCTCTATCACAGGTTCTTCAACCCTGCGATCAGGCTGAACGAGAAGAGGCTCAGGTTTCTCACCGAGGTCGATTACCGGCGGCGGTTTGCGCTCGTCGGCTTCGTCGATGGCGAGGCCATCGCCATAGGTCGCTTCGAGCCCGCCGGGGAGGAGGCAGCCGAGGTAGCGGTCGTCGTCAAGCCGGAGTGGCGCCGGATGGGCATTGCCACCGAGATGCTGGAGATCCTCGAGGAGGCCGCCGTGGAACGGGGTTTCACCGAGTTCGAGGCGATGTATCTTCCCAGCAACCACGCCATCGAACATGTGCTCGTCAAGCGCGCCTTCGGCAAGCCGACCGTGCAATCGGGGGTTGCGAGAGTGACTAAGAGCATCGCCTGACGGCTTGCCGGGCAACGTGTGATCGAACCGGTCGCGGTAGCATCCTTTGATGGCACCGCAGCAGACTGTAGGCACTCTCGCGGCCCGGTTGGGGGAGGTGTTCAACCTGGGAAAGGCCGCAGGCTGGGATCCTGTCGGTCTGCAACTCGGTGACCCGGAGGGCCCGGTCGAATCGATAGCGGTCTGTCACGAGTTGACCCCGGATGTCGTGGAACGGCTGATCGACGCAGAGGTCGGCCTCGTTGTCTCATACCACCCGCTCGTGTTCCGACCGACCCGGTCGTTGATTGCTGGAACCGACCCGGCGGGCCGCGCCTTCCGTCTTATCTCCGCCGGGATCGCCGTGCTGGTAGCGCATACCGCGTTCGACGTCGCTCCGGGCGGAACCGCCGACAGCCTCGCCAGGGCGGTGGGCCTTACCGAGAGCACAGGATTTGCCCCCGCCTGGGGCCCAGAGACCAGCAAGGTCGTATCTTTTGCGCCCCCCGAGGCGGTCGCCCCGATCATCCGAGCAATGGCTGCCGCGGGTGCAGGCACGATCGGGCGGTACCGCAATTGCTCGTACCGCAACGATGGGATGGGAGCGTTCTTGCCGGGTGTGGGGGCCACTCCTGCGGTTGGTGAGATCGACGTTATCAACGATGTTCCGGAGACACGATTCGAGATGATCGCGCCGACCTCGCGTCTGGAGGATGTGGTCGCCGCTTTGGTCGCCGCTCACCCATACGAGGAGCCTGCCTACGACGTGATCGCCACCCGTTCCAACGCCGGGTTCATCGGTCGGGGCGGGCGTCTCGAGCAGCCGGTCGACGGTTGCCGAGTTGGCACAGCCGCGTTGCGGAGCGGCTCGGTGGGGTGGTGCGAGTCGCCGGAGCAAGGCAAGGTGCGAACTGTCGCGGTCATCCCCGGATCAGGGGGGTCGATGCTCGGCGCCGTCGATGCCGATGTGCTCGTTACGGGGGACATGAGGCATCATCAGGCCCGGGATGCAGTGGCGAGGGGAGTGGCTGTGATCGATCCGGGTCATGCGGCGACGGAACGACCCGGGCGTGCAATCGTTGTACGCTGCGGTCGCACAATTGGCAGGTGATGCGATTGACATGACCGATATCGACGCCGACCCGTGGAAGGAACGGTGAGCATGGAGGAGTTACGCAGTCTGGCCGACCTGCTCGATCTGCAAGAAGTCGACCTCCAGATAGACCGATTGCTCCACGAACGCCAGTCGCTCCCCGAGCTCGAAGAGTATCGGAAGGCCCACGAGCACAACGAGACATTGAAGGCAGAACTGGCGAGTGCAGAGGAGACGCTGCAGACGACTTCACTAGATCTCGACAAGACAGAAGGAGAGCTGGAGATCACCGGGCAGCGTCTCGAGGCCGAGCAGAATCGGCTCTATGCCGGGGGAATGGGCGCCCGAGATGCCGAGTATCTGCGGCGTGAGGTCGAGATGCTGCAGAGAAAGCGCAGCGACGCCGAGGACAAAGTGCTGGAGCTGATGGAGAGTCGCGACCAGCAGGATGGCATCGTGGCGGATCTGCAGGAGCGACAGCAGCAAGCAGACTCGGCAAAGAGCCAGATCGAGGGCGTGATCAAGCACGCATGGGCGGGCATCGATGCTCAGCTGGCAACGAAAGAGGCCAGGAAGGCTGAGATCGTTCCCCGCATCGAACAGGATCTGATCGATCTATACGAGCAACTGCGTGACAGCAAAGACGGGGTTGCGGTAGGAGCTCTCGCCGACGACACGTGTGGTGGCTGTCATCTCAAACTCACCGCGGCCGAAGTGATCGAGGCGAAGCGGTCGGAGCCGCCTCGCTGTATCCACTGCCGCCGCATTCTCGTCGTCTGAGGGTCCATGCTTTTCTGGCATGCCGGTGCCACGATCGCCATCGCTCGCTACACCTTTCGCGACGATCGCATGGACTTGCGTATGTTGCTGCTGGGAGCGTTGCTCCCAGATCTGATCGACACGCCGATCGGGCTCATTTTCTACGGAAGGTTGCACAGCGTGCGATTGTTCACCCACAGTCTCCTGTTCGCCGCGGTGGTGATGCTCGCGGTGGTGCGGTTGACCAGGCGTGGCCGTCCCCGCAAGATGTGGATGCCGCTCGCCATCGGGCTGCTGCTTCATCTGCTTCTCGACGCTATGTGGCTCGATCCCGAGACGTTGTGGTGGCCTCTGCTGGGATGGGGGTTCTCGCCGGCCGGTGCCGGAGACGTCTCCGGCTACATCGGCTCGGTGTTGAGCGACTGGAAAATGTGGCTCGGCGAGGCTCTCGGTCTCGTGTATCTCACTTACCTCTGGTTTGCCGCCAAATTGGCGGATCCGGAGAAACGCAAGACGCTGTTGCATACGGGACGCGTTGATGTCCCGATCGAGGGCGAAGCTACCTGTTGAACATCCTGATTGCGACGATCACGAGCACCGCGGCGAACAACCGGCGCAACAACTCGGCGGGAAGGCGCAGAGCGAGGATCGACCCGGCGACTCCACCGATTATCCCGCCTGCTCCCATGAGCAGCGCCGTACGCCAATGCACGCGGCCCCGCTTGCTGTGGAGATAGGCGGCAACAATCGCGGTCGGGACGATGACGGCAAGTGATGTGCCCTGAGCGATGTGTTGCGAGAAGGCGAAGAAGACCACCAGCATCGGTACGTAGATGAATCCTCCACCGAGGCCGAGCGTGGAGGCAACGAATCCCGCAAAGAGCCCGAGCAGGATCAGGGCAGCCACATGGACCATCAGATCGCCATCCTGATCGCGGCAATCGTGACGACTACCGCAAAGGCTCGGGAGAGGACCTTGGCCGGAATGCGATGGAGAACGCGGGTCCCGATCAAAGCCCCGGTGAGGGCGCCGATGGCGATCAATCCTGCGGCCTGCCAATCAACGGATCCGTCGATAGCGAACGAGACGAGGGCAGATCCTGAGGTGGCGATGACGGCCGTCAGTGAGGTGCCCGAGGCTTCGTGTTGGTTGAACCCGAGCCAGAGCACGAGGCCGGGGATGATGACGATCCCGCCGCCGATGCCGAGCAGACCGGCGAGGGTTCCGGCAAGCAAACCGAGGGTCAGGGCCCGATAGGGACTAACAGACATCCGGCGAGTGTAGGGGGTTTGCCTATTCCCAGGGTTCATTAGCCTATTGGGCATGCAGCGCTTGGTCTTGATCGTGTTGGTCGTGCTCTTGGGTGCCTGTGGAGGTGCCGCAAACGAGACATCGACGACTATCAGCGAAGCCGGCCCGGGCGAGGTCGCCACGGCTTGGTTCGATGCGATAAACGGGTCCGATGCTGCCGTAATCGAGCCACTGGTCGAGCCGGTGGGTCTTGCGATTGTCGCTGCAGTGGAGAACAACCTGAGGTCCGATGAATTGGTTGGGCTACTCGAGAGCGGCATGAGCCGCGAGTTGGCGAGCGAGTACTGGACGGGTTTCCGGGATGATTTCGGTGCGATTCAGGGAGAATCGCTTGCAGAGGTGTCCGTCGGCGAGCCGATTCAGATCCCGGATAGTCGCGAATACACCGCAGTGTCGATCGGCACCGGCGGAGCTGAGGGCAGAGTGATCTTGCTCAGCACCGACGAAGGGTGGAAGGTCGACTTCGCTGCGACGATCGGCCCTGCTCTGGTCGGTCCGTTGGGTCAGTATCTGGCCGCGGCATTGGAAGGAGATAACGCCGGGACGATTGCAGCGGCCTATGCCGAGTCGATCGTGCCTGCCCTCGACGCGGCGGCGGCTCTCGACGGAGGAAACTCAAACCTGGAATTCGAGACCGAGTACATACGCCAACTCGCCGCATCGTATTCCGAGTGATTTCTCCGAACGCAGAGCCTCACGCCAGCTCGCGCAAGGCAGGCAATACCTCGGCACCAAGCATCTCAATCGTCCCGGTCTGGTCGAGCGAAGTCGTCTGAATGGTCACTATGTCAGCGTGAACCTCTGTGATCAACGGTCGGTACTGCTCGATGTAGTCATCCGCCGTCGACACTCGCGAGTACTTGCTGAGCACCTCGTCCCGGTCCATGGAATCGGCCCGCTCTCGCAGTACCTGTGGGTCAACGGCCTCCAACCTGCCGGGAGCGCGCAAGCCACGCCATGCCAACAAAGCCTCCCAGGCGTCGTCGTCGTTGTCGGCCCGCACCGACCATCGGGACGCCATCACGGGCAGTGGGCTCCTCCCGCCGGCCGCTGTTGCAGCCCTGGCCGGGTCG
Organism: uncultured bacterium; assembly: GCA_963844835.1. GTDB lineage: Bacteria > Actinomycetota > Acidimicrobiia > Spongiisociales > UBA5794 > JAAETI01. Next base: position 98,224 of record CAWJPT010000002.1, read on the forward strand.
ATCACCTTCTCGAAGGTGTCTGCGGGAACCTTGACGCTCGTGATGATCCCGTCGGCGAGCTCGGCGGCGAGCCCGGCCGATTTCGGCCCGCCCGCGGCGAGCCAGATCGGTACCGGGCCGAACGGAGGGCTGTAAAGGCAGGCGCTGTGGGTCTGGTAGAAATCGCCATCAAAATCTAGTTTTTCCCCATCGAGCAGCCGGCGCATGATCTGAAGAGCCTCGCGCATCCTCAGCGCGCGCTCGGCGTACTTGGGAAACGGATATCCGAGGGGGCCTTCGTTCAGATTCTCGCCTGTGCCGACGCCGAGATGGAACCTGCCTCCTGACAGCCGATCCATGGTGGCAGCAGCCTGGGCCACCACCGCAGGGTGATAGCGGAAGAGGGGTGTTGTCACTCCGGTTGCGATTTGCACTCGTTCCGTTGCACGCGCCATCGCTCCGATGGTGGAGAAGGCGTACCCGGACGCAGATGCGTCATCGACCCACGGGTGGAAGTGCTCGGAGACCACCACGAAGTCGAAACCAGCCTGCTCGGCGAGCACGGCGTGCTCTACCAGAACCTCAGGCTGCCACTGCTCGTGTCCGCAGAAGTAGGCGAATTGGGTCACGGCGTTCCTTTCTTGCCTGATGGAGCATCGATCGCCTCCATACTTGCAGACTTGCCCGGGGCGACCGTCGGTGCTCCGGCTACGGATGCCGTCAGAAGCAGTATTGTCGATCTGAGAACGGTGGCTTGTCTGGGTTGTTGTGGCAGATGCGTCCAACGATTCCACTACTCCTCAAGGCAAGAGCGGAAACGGCCGAATCACCGAGAGGCGCATATCTGCGGAGGGCCTGGACGATGGAACAAGACAAGACGAGCGGGGGGCCACCGGATCTGCTTGTGGTCGAGGACAACACGCTCCACGCGCGTCTCGTGCTGACCATGCTCAGCGAGGCATGGGGCGACGAGGCTCCCGTTCGTCACGTCAAGAGGTTGGAGTCTGCTCTGGAGGCGATTGCCGAGTCGGCGCCGGACTGCGTGCTCCTGGATCTCGTGTTGCCTGACGCAGATGGCCTCGAGGCGGTCGACTCGATGCTGCTCAACGCCCCGCACGTTCCCATTGTCGTGCTCAGCGCCCACAAGGACGACCATCTGGCGTTGCGAGCTGTGCGTCGGGGAGCACAGGACTATCTGGTCAAGGGCACCGTCACCGCGGATGCTCTCGCCCGATAGTGTGCAGCTAGCCATCCAGCGTCATCAGCGCCGAGAATCGTGCCGACCGACGGCGAGCGGAAGCGATCTCGAGCCGATGCGCGGTAATCCCAGATGAAGCCGTCTCTACAGCCGAGGGCCCGACGGCAGTTGCCATCCTCGACAGCGACGGTGCGCGTCATGTTCGCTGAAGAGGCCGCGGCGGACATGCTCGGGCTGCCACTCAGCGAGGTGATCGGGGTTCCGCTTGTTGCGATGTGCCATCCCGCCGATATGGAGCGGTGGCGCAGTGCGATCGAGAAGGAAGACGAGGATCTCGAAGAGGTGATGGTCCGCTTTGTCCACCCGTCGGGTGCGGAGCTGCGGGTCGGTATCACGCTGGAGCCACTCTCCAATGGCCAGGATGCCGCGCGCTGCTTTCCTCGCTATGTTTCAGCATCACTCCGACGAAGGCACCGGGTCCTCCGGTGCCTACGCGGTGGTGAGTGGCTGGGGAGACGGAGATCAGATCTATAGCTGGCGGAGAAGTGCGAGGGGCCCCCGGGATGCCGGGGGCCCTTCCTGTGAGCCCGGTTGTAAGCCGGATTCTGTATCCGGTCATCCGGTGTGAGGCCGGCGATCGGCGACGACCATCTATCTGGGCCCGCCATTGCTGGACGGGCTCGTGCGGCCTACCTGGGATTGACGAGCGGGCAGCTCGCTCCCTGCTTGGCCTTGCTCCTGGTGGGGTTTGCCGAGCCGCCCCGGTCACCCGGGGCGCTGGTGGTCTCTTACACCACCGTTTCACCCTTGCCTGTGCCGTGCGGCTCCATCGGCGGTCTGCTCTCTGTTGCACTTTCCGTCGGGTCGCCCCGCCTGGGTGTTACCCAGCACCATGCCCTGCGGAGTCCGGACTTTCCTCGGTCGGTGTCGCCGAACAGGTCGGCGGTGCCGAACGCGGCCGTCGGCCGGGCTCGTCGCATGAATGGTAATGCTCGGCGACGCCCGCTCAGCCGGCGAGGGCGTCTCGGCACGCGCTGCGAGCTTGCGCCTCACCTCGGCGGCGATCTCGGCGATGCCCTCCGTCTCGACGAGTGTGAGCACTGCCGCCGGGATCCATGAACTCGACGGTGACCTCGTCTCCGTCCTGCTCGCAGCACGACGTTGCAGGGGAGCAGGACACCGATGCTCGGGATCGGCGCTGAGCGCTTGGTGGGCGAGCGGAGGGTTGCACGCCCCGAGGATCAGGTACGGGTCGACATCGACGTCGAGCTTCTTCTTCAGGTCGCCTGCGACGTCGATCTCGGTGAGGATGCCGAAACCCTCCGTCGCCAGGGCGGCGGCGACCTTCTCCCGGGCGGCATCGAGCGGCCCTGCGACGGTGGTCGAGAACGAGTAGTCGGCCATGACAGCATCTCCTAATCGCAAAGACGGGGCCCGGTAGGTCCCGCTCAGTCTGGTCGATTCTTGCTGGCTTCAGAACTCAGGTGAATATGATCTGGGCGCCGTCCGACAGCTCGATGAAGTCGGTTGCAGAGATGATGTCCTCGACCTCAGGGATCATGTCGTCCTTGGTGAGGCCCATCATGTCGACGGACATCTTGCACGCCCACAGATGCCCGCCGGCGTCTGCGATCATCTGGACGAACTCGGGGACCTCGGGCACGTCGAGATCGGCGATCTGCTTCTTCATCATCTTGGTGGCCATGGCGGTCATGCCCGGAAGCCCGGCCATGCCCTGGGGCATGTGCATGGTCGGCCGGGGGGTGCATCGCCGTATTGCCCATCCAGGTGAACTGGAGGTTGTCCATGTGCTTCTTGGTGATGATGTCCATGCCCCAGAACGTGAAGAAGATGTGGGTCTCGATGCCTTCGCCGAGGGCGGCGTTGGCCATCACCAGGGACGGATACACCATGTCGAGAGTGCCCTTGGATGCGATGAAGCAGATCTTGCGATCGCTGGCAGTCGTCTCCGAAGTCGGGAACGAATGTCATTGCAGCTTCTCCTCTGCTCGTGGTCGTTGTGGTCCTAGACGCAGCCCTGCGGCTTGGGAACGCCCGCGATGTAGGCCATCTTCTTGGCCGGCTTCTTCGGGAACAGCTGGAACAGCTCCTTGGTGGGAACGCCGCCGACGTTGGAGACCCGCCGCAGCATCGGGGTCTCGCCCTGCTCCTTGTAGTCCTCACGCAGGAACTTGACGACCTGCCAGTGGGCATCGGTCATCTCGATCCCGATGTTGGACGGCAAGCTCCTTGGCGATGTCCTCGTTCCACTGGTCGGTATTCGGTCATGAAGCCTTCGTCATCGACGTCGATTTCGCTTCCGGCGATCTGTGATTGCGGGCATTTGTTGTACCTCCTATGGCTTCTTGGTCTTGTTAGTGACGGGTTGTCTGGTATCGGCCTCCGCTACCGCACCCAGGGTGTCGAGCGCACGGTTCATGCCGCGGCGCACCTCCGGGTCGCGGAGGCGTCTTGCGAGCCGGAACAGGCTCGGGGGCTTCTCGGGCTCACTCGACATCTGGGCTTGCTGACGCTGGACCGCTTCGATCATGTTGTGGAGGGCAGCCATCATCTCGGGCTGCGTCACCGACTTGACCGTCTCCAGGATCAGCACGATGTTGTCGCCGAGTGCCTCTACGTCGTCCTCGTTGAACTCGGTGACGATCCGATCGATGACGTGCCAGCCACTCTTCACGAAGCCGAAATAGCCCTTCTGATCGAGATCGACGAGGTTGTCGGTCACGACATCCATGGCTTGCTCACTGAGTGGCATCAGATCTTTCACCAGGTCGCCGAACATCTCGAGATAGACGAGGGCCTGGTCCAGAATGGGCGCTACCCGAATCAGGCGTCGCAGCAGGTCTGCGAAGTCGCCAAGCTGGACGTCGGCGCTGAGCTCGTCCAGCTCACGCTCGATGACCTGGAGGAAGTCGCCTGCGATGGGCATCACATCGGACTGGAGCTCGGTCCAGACCTCACGGCGCCGTCTGGCCTGCTCCGCCTCCTGGGTGAGGAAGGCGACCTGCTCGGTCGAGGGCGTCGATCTTCGCCTCGAGCGTCGGCGGTGGCGGCAGGGGAGATGGTCGTCATTGCAGGTCCTCACGGATCTTGCCTGCCATCGACATCAGCGCCGGGATAGGCATGGCCCTTCCCTCGAGGAGGACGTTCCAGTAGATCCACTTGAACATCAGCTTGCCCCAGTGGTTCGCCTCGGTCTCCTGGAGCAGCGAGAAGGGGCCGATGCCGGGGAGCGGGTACTTGCCGGGGAGCGGCTCGGTGTCGTAGTTGAAGTCGATCAGCATGCCCTTGCCGTTGCCGGACTCGATGAAGCAGTTGGCGTGCCCGTCGAACTTCGCTCGCATCGGTCTGTCCCTCGATGTAGTCGAGGAAGTTCTCGGTGAAGATGTCGATGGCGAAGTGGGCAACCGAGCCGGCCTTCGATGTCGGCAGCGCGGCCGCGTCGCCGAGAGCGAAGATGTTGTCGTGCTCGGTCGACAGGAAGTTGTGCTTGTCGACCGGGACGTGCCGGTAGTCGTCACCGAGACCGGAGCGGGCGATGTACTCGGCGCCCATGTTGACCGGGATGGTCACCAGCAGGTCGTAGTCGACCGTGCGCTCGTCGTAGGAGACGAGCTTCCTGTTCTCGGTGTCGACCCGTTCCAGGTAGAAGTCGGGCTCCAGCTTGATCTTGCGATCGTCGAGCATGTCCCCGAGGTAGCGAGCGGCCACCGGCTTGGTGAACGCGCCCGGCAGCGGTGTCACAAATTCGAGCTGGACTGCGTCTCGCATGCCGCGCTCGTGGAAGTACGAGTCGGCGAGGAAGATGAACTCGAGCGGTGCCACCGGGCACTTGATCGGCATCTCGATGATGTTGAGTACGAGCTTGCCGCCCTCCCAGGTCTCCAGCTTGGCCTTCGAGTGCCTCGGCACCGTCGATCGTGTAGAAGTCGAATACCGACTTGCGCCACTCATCGTCACCGAGCCCCGGTGTCTCCGAAGGTGTCGGATGGGTGCCTGTGGCGATGACGAGGTAGTCATAGGAGAGCTCGGTCCCGTCGGCCAGCTTGACCTGGTTCTTCTCGGGCTCGACAAGATCGATCTCGCCCATCAGCAGCTCGACGCCGTGCGGGATGAACCTGCGCTTCGGCTTTTCCAGTTCCTCGCGCTTGTAGCCACCGAAGGGGAGGAACAGGAACCCGGGTTGGTAGTAGTGAGTCTCGTTCTGGTCGACCAGGGTGATCTTCCAGTCCCGCTCGTCGAGTATCGGGGCGGAGCTTGTTGGCCACCATGGTGCCTGCGGTCCCGGCTCCCAGGACTAGCAATCGCTTCACTGTCTTTCTCCTTGCGTTTCTAAGAGGCTGCTCCGGCGAGAGCAGCAATCGAGTCGAGCTTCTTGACGAGTTTCCCGTGGCCGTCTGCGAGCAGTGAGATGAGATCGCTGACGCGGGAGAGGTTCCTGACGATCCAGTCCTGGTGGGCCTTGTCGATCCAGTAGACCTCGTTGATGTGCGCCTCGATCGTCTCGATCGGGGTACCGGTCTCGGTGGCAACCGCCTCGATCTCGCTCGCCGAAGGCGGCCATGCTCCGGGGCGACGCCGCCGACGATGACCATGCCGGCCAGTGTCGCGCCGATCCGGATGAACGAACGTGCGCAGAGGAACCCGAGATGGCTGGGCAGGAAGTGCGGCTCGAGGTCGATCTCCTCGCCGAGCTTGCGCCAGCCTGCCGAGCATCGATCCGGGGTGTACACCGCATTGAACACGGCATTGAAGTAGCCGCACGGGTTGGAGACGGTGGTGAGTGCATGGCCGGACATGTCGGTGACAACGGCCATGACCCCGAAGAGGTCGGCGGCAAGATCGGCGACTGCCTGCGCCGTGTCAGGGGGGAGTACCCGCTCGAGCACCGCGGCCCGCTCGGCGAGTTCGATCCGAGCTGGGGACCGGTGGTGCCGAATTGGCCTCGGCGCCCGAGCAGATTGGTGACCTGATCGGACGGGAAAACGCCATTGTCTGCCGACCTTGACGGCAGGGAGGCGTCCGTCTTCGGCCATGCGATAGATCGTGGACCTATCGACCTGGAAGAGCTCTTGGACTTGTTTCGTGGTGAGCAGTGTCATTGTGCCGCCGATGCATCTGATGCATATCTATGAGTACTCTGCAGCTATGCCCACTCATGCAGATGCAAATAGGGTCAGAAGTCCCTTCTGAGCTGGGAATCAGAGCGAAACGGTCACCGTATCCGTTCTTGCGGGAACATGTCCGAAATGCCATACGGGTTCCAGCTGCGAACAGGATTGGCTATCGGTCTCGAGGCTCTGCTTGTGCCAGCGGGCGAGGACGCCGCCGGCGGAGCCGAGCACCGCGGCCACGACAGTGAGCGTGATGAGACCAATGCGGCGACCCCGCCGTTTGTGATTGAGATCAGGCCGGAGATGAGGGCTCCGAGCAGGGCGGCAAGGCCACCGTGTACCTCGGGCGCGTCCGATAGCCTGCCCCCGACATAGCCGGCGACCACCAGTGACAGGAACTGGATGAAGAGCAGGATGATGTCACCGCGCCCTGGTGCGATCAACCCGGTGACTCCGAGGAAGATGAAGGCGAGCAGCGCAACGACCAGACCGGCCATGGCCCCGATAGCGACGGCACCCCACCGAATTGCCGGCCACGGGGACGGATCATGCACCGGCATGGCCGGTCAGGCGCTCTCGAGGTGTTCCTCGAGGCCGGCGATCCATCCGAACGGCAGGCTCCAGTGCTTCGAGCCATCCACCATCAACCGGAGATACTCCGCCGACGGGCGACTCGACCCGTTGCCGTTGGTCGATGCCTCGCCGTCGAGGAGATGCACTAGTACTTGATGCCGTCTTCCGTTGCGGTCCATCGCCTCGACCGTCTGCGCCGTTCTCTGCTCGGCGGCCTCGACCTCGTTGAGGCTGAGCAGGTCGTTGTCGGAGATCTCGTATACGGCTCCCCAGACCGTTGATCCGACTTCAGGCTTGACTGCAGGAAGAGCACCGCCCCAGGAGTCGTTTGCGATCGGGAATTCGAGGCCCCATTCCGGCAGATGCGCAATGAACTGGAACTGGGCGTGGGGTGCGACCTCGGTCATCTCTTCCGGCGAGATCCGTGCGTTGTATGCGAAGTAAAGCAGGGGCTTCTCCCACCTTGCGTGTCCTTGTTTAGAAGCCGGATTGTAGTGCCGACGTCATCACGCTGTTGCTGCGGCCACGAGGGCTCGGGAACCAAATGTGATCGAGAAAACGTCTTAACGGGTGTGCTGCCGAGATCCGGTGGCACCGCACCTCGTGGAGGTGGCCCGAACATGAATGACATTTTTGATGAGATGCGTTCGGCACTGACCGTTCCGATAACCGACGAGCGGCCCTGGGCAGCATTTGCTGCGTGCCGTGATCGTGACCCCGAGTTGTTCTTCTCCGTCACCCCGGAAGGAGAGGCAGAAGCCATCCGCATTTGCAGCGGATGCGCGGTGAGCATCGACTGTCTCGAGTTTGCGCTGGAGGCACGTATCCGCTTCGGGGTATGGGGCGGCATGACCGAGAAACAACGACGTAATCTCACCCGGCGTATCGCTTAAGAGAGCGGCGTTCAATCACGGCGAATGCCTCGCCTTCGGTGAGGTGTGAGCGCGTGTGTTCAGCACACTCCCGGTACCGAACGCCGACTTCGTGAGCAGCCCTGCCTGGTGCTAGCGTCGCGGCATGGCACCTATCACCTGGCCGGACGTCTTTGAGGACCTGCTCGAAGGCAGGGACCTCTCGCAAGCGCGCTCGAGGGAAGTCATGGCCTCGATCATGGCGGGCGAGGCCACCGAGGCGCAGATCGCCGCCTTCCTGACGATGCTGCGAAGCAAGGGAGAGACCTCCGCGGAGATGACCGGGTTTGTCGAGGCGATGCGTGCCGCGGCGCGGACTGTGACGGTGGCTGCCCCAGTTGTCGATCTCGTCGGGACCGGTGGCGATCGGTCCGGGACATTCAACATCTCGACGACGGCGGCCTTCATCGCTGCCGGCGCCGGGGTGAAGATTGCCAAGCATGGCAACAGGGCTGCGTCATCGAAGACGGGATCAGCAGACCTGCTCGAAGCGCTTGGCATCGATCTCGAGATGGCTCCGGAGCGGACCGTCGCCATGATCGATGAGGTGGGATTCGGGTTCTTCTTCGCCCCGCACTATCACCCGGCGATGCGACACGCAGGACCGGTGCGGCGACAGCTTGGTTTCCGTACCGTGTTCAATTTTCTTGGTCCTCTCTGTAACCCTGCAGGAGCGAAGCATTACGCCCTCGGTGTCTCCGAGGCGCGGATGGCGCGGCTGATGATCGAGGTGCTCGCCAATCTCGGTGCCGAGTCGGCATTTGTGTTCTACGGTGAGGACGGGCTCGATGAGCTGACGACGACTGGGCCTTCCTTCATCTACAGGCTCAAGGGCGGTGAGATCACCCACGCAGAGTTCACCCCTGAGGACTTCCGGGTGCCACGAGCCCAGCTCGCCGACCTACTGGGTGGTGACGCGGCCGAGAACGTGTCGATCACACGCCACATTCTCGATGGGGCGCACGGGGCCGAAACGTGACATCGCCCTCGTCAACGCCGCCCCTGCGATCGTTTCGGCTGGCCTCGCTGAAGGTTTTGTCGAGGCAATGTCCGTAGCCGAGGACTCGGTCGACACCGGGAAGGCCGCCAGTGTGTTGGAGGCTGCGATCGCATTCTCGTCGAGAGGGTGAGTCCGTTGGATGGCACTAGACCATGGCAAGCGTTCTACCAGCAGGGTGTCCCTGCCGAGGTGGACTGGCCGGACGGCCCGCTCGACAGCCTCCTGCGTAGGTCTGCAAGCCAGTTCGCAGACAAGAGTGCGCTCGTCTTCTTCGACCATGAGATCACCTATGCAGAGCTCGACCGCCTCGTGGACAGCCTGGCGGCGGGTCTCCAAGACCTCGGTCTGCGCAAGGGAGATCGAGTATCGCTCTACATGCCCAACTGTCCTCAGGCAGTCATCGCCTACGAGGCTGTGTGGCGTTGCGGGGGAGTCGCCGTCCCGTCCAATCCCCTCTACACCTCTGCCGAATTCGCACATCAGGCCCGCGACGCAGGGAGCCGCTTCGCCATCGTCATTTCGATGAACTACGAGAGGGTGAAGGCTGCCAGGGACAACACCCCGCTCGAACACGTGATTGTCACGAACATCAAGGAGTACTTCAAGGGCCCCTTGAAACTCCTGTTCACGCTGCTTCGCGAGAAGAAGGACGGCCATCGTGTCGATATCGGTGCCGATGCCGATACCCACGAGTGGTCGGACGTGCTTGCCGACCACGAGCCTGCCGAGGTCGTGGTGACGGCAGACGACCTCGCCGTGCTGATGTACACCGGAGGAACGACGGGGGTGCCCAAGGGGGCGATGTTGACTCATCGCAACATGATGGCGAACGCCCACCAGGTCAGGGCGTGGAGCCCGGAGGCGGTTGCCGGGGCCGAGGTGATGATGACGGCGTTGCCGCTCACGCACAGCTACTCGGTGACGGTTTCGATGAACCACTCGATGGCTGCCGGCTACAAGCAGATATTGGTTCCCGATGCCCGCGATCTCGGTGCGTTGCTCAAGGTCATCGATACACACAAGCCGACCTACTTCCCCGGTGTTCCCACTCTGTACTCGGCGATCGCCCGTCACCGGCACGTCAAGAGCGGCAAGTACGACGTGTCATCGATCAGGTGGTGTCTCTCCGGGGCGGCGGCGCTTCCCCCCGAGGTGAAGCGCAACTTCGAGGAGCTCAGCGGCGGCTTTCTTGTTGAGGGATACGGTTTGAGCGAGGCTTCACCAGTTACCCACGCGGTGCCGCTGGATGGCTCGGGGCGCGCTGGCTCGATCGGCTTTCCGATCTCGAGCACAGACTGCAGGATCGTCGACGAGGACACCGAGACAGAGGTGATGGGCATCGGCGAGCGCGGTGTTCTCTGTGTGAGCGGTCCCCAGGTGATGCAGGGTTACTGGAACATGCCGGAAGCAACGGCAGATGTGTTGCGCACCGATGAGCAAGGAACGGTGTGGCTGCACACGGGGGATATCGCGGTCATGGACGAGGATGGCCGCGTCGCCATCGTGGATCGCAAGAAAGACATGATCCTCGCCGCAGGCGGTTTCAACGTGTATCCCCGTGAGGTAGAGGATGCGCTCTTCGAGCATCCAGACGTTGTAGATGTCGGCGTCATCGGCGTTCCGGTAGGCAGCCCAGACCAGAGAGTGAAGGCGTTTGTCGTTCTCGAAGATGGGAAGACGGTCGGCGAATCTGATCTGATCGAATTCTGTCGGGATCGGCTTGCCCGGTACAAGGTGCCCCGTACCATCGAGTTTCGTGATGAGCTTCCGAAGACGTTCGTCGGCAAGGTGCTACGTCGGGAGCTCATGCAAGAAGAGGTCGAGAGGCAGGCAGCGGGCGACACCGTGTGACGTGATCAGCTAGTTGTGAACGTCCGGTGAAATATGCCCGGACGCCCTGCTATTCGAGGACGCTCGCCGGTACTGTCGCCCCATGCGCAGACTGCTCGGGCTCATCGTCATGGCACTCCTCATCACCTCGTGTGGTGACGCCGGTGCGGAATCGGTGACGACGGCGTCGACGCTTGCAGACACAACGACGCAACCTGCGCCGACGAGCACAACCATCGACGATTTGGGCCCGGCAGCGCCTGATTTTACGCTCGAGCTCGCCGACGGTTCTACCTTCACACTCTCAGAGGCGCAGCACCCGGTATACCTGGTGTTCTGGGCTGAGTGGTGACCGGTCTGCCAACGGGAGCTTCCCGTTGTCGACGCAGTTGCGGCGGATTACCAGGACAGCATCACCTTTGTTGCGGTTGCGGGCCGTGCCGGCATCGAGGCGACTCGGGAACGTGCCCCGACACTGTTCTCCGACAATCTCTTGTGGGGTCTCGACGAGTCCATCTGGGACCTGTACGGCATCGTGGGCCAGCCGGCGACGGTGCTGATCAAGGACGGTGTGATTATCGACCGCTGGTACGGGGCAGTCGGCGAGGCGGAGTTGCGAGTGCGGCTAGATGGACTAGCGGGATAGAGCAAAGTGGAGGGCCGGGCCACATCAGACCCGGCCCTCATCTACGGTTTGTCGTCGGCTGCTACGAGTCCAAGGCAGCCTTTATCTCCGGGAGCCGAGCCGCAATGTCCGGGTCGACCGCCGCAAGATTGTCGGCGATCTGACCCAATGTGATGATTGGCGGCATGATGATGATGAACGGGCCATTGCCACTGCCTGATATCTGGATGGAACTCGGCAACAAGAGTTCCCTGATCAAAGGTGGCGTTGGCGAGAAGAACCGCTACGTCGAGATTGATCGTGTAGGTCGTCCCACCTGCGGCATAGAATCCCGCGGTCGTCGAACAGCTTCTGATGTCGCTGTCCACAACACTGTTGGACATCTGCGATCCATCGAGGATGTCCGCGCCGGGGTTGCCGTCAATGTCGTCGACGGAGACCTCGCAGAACGAGGCTCCTACGGTGGCGTTTCCAATGATCCCCGTCGTGCCGTTCACTGTTATCCATCCGTTGATCGGTGCCGTCATCTCCACCGTCATCAGCGTGTCAACCGCGACGAGACCGGACGATAGCGTGATGCCGTCACCGCTCTCGTCAATGGTGTATGCCATCCGAGTCAACTCATTGGCGTCGTAGTTGTCGACGGTATCGGCGTTGGTCGCACTGTCGGCATCGGTTGCATGGTCGGCTTCGGTAGCATGGTCGGCTTCGGCAGGGGTCCCGTCCTCTGCGTCGATGTATTGGGCAAATCGCTGCATGAACGCAGCCATCTGGCCCCGAGTCACGTTGTCAGTCGGGCAGAACAGTGTGTTGTCGGGAGGATTACAGCCCTTGGTGACGCCGGCACGACGCCAACCACTCAATGTTTGACTCGAAGATCGAGTCGTCGTCGTCGGTGAATGTGCCGCCGGCCGCGATAACGGCAACGGGAGCGACAGGCTACAACCAGTGCGAGAACCAGGGCAGATGTCAAAGACTGCGGTGATTACGGCAATGACCAAGAGTCTCAATCTTGAAATGGCCGGCCGCGAGTGCTTCGTGCGCTTTATCCAAAAGATGGGATCTCCTTCCCAGTCAGCTCGAACTACGAGGATGCGAGATTGAAACATGTTTGAACAGACGTCCCTGATGAGAGCACGATCGGAACGGCGTGATACGCCTTTCGAGAGAATCGCAGACATTTCCGATCCATCCCCACATCCTGCAGCCCAACCTAATCACTATTGCTGGCACTTGGGTGGATGCTCTGCGTGTTTTCTGTAGGAAACGATCGCCAATCGTCGGCAAGGGGGTCGAACCAGGAGAGCTCAGCTGCCGGGAGGGGTCGGTGTCGTCTCTGGTTTCGTAGCCTGATCCGGCGTGAACCGACCAAATGATCAGGGCAATACCGAGTGCCATCCCGACCAGATACCATTCCACCGGTCCGCCACCAAGTGTCGGGCGGAGCGGCTCGGTCACGAGCCGTACGAGTGCCGCATAAGCCAGCGCTGACCCGGCAGCGACACCCGGTTTCAGCAGGCTCCTGGAGCGCAGCACGGCCAACACGATCGCACCGGCAAGCAGGGCGAGGGCTGCGTAGATCTCAACGGGATGCCGGGTGATATCGCTGCCGCTCTGCGCAAACGCCCAGGGGAGATCGCTGGGAGTGCCTAGGCAGGTGCCCCGCACCAGGCATCCGCCGTGCCATCCGGCAAGGCCGGCGAGCGCGGCAGGCGCCAAACCGTCGACCACCGCAAAGAGCTCGGAGCGGCCCAGCCACGCCACGGTCGCCAGGGCCGCTAGCGCTGCGGGGCCCGTGGCGACACCACCGCGGACGATGAGGATGTCGAAGGGGTGCGTGATCGGGTTGACCCCGGCGCCGATCATGGCGGTGAGCCGGCCGACGACGAGGCCGGCCATCGCCGCGGTGAGCCCGATATCCCACAAGTCGCGGGTGCATGACGCGGCGTTGCCCCGTCTCGCCTCCCAGTACAGAACGAGATAGAAGGGGACGATGCCCATAGCTACCGCTCCGACGAGGGTGAATTCCATCAGCGGGAGCTGATTTCGTCGATCTGCAGAGCCAGAGTGCGCTCGTCGATGACACCTGCGTGGAGGTTGACCAGTTCACCGCCTGGGGCGAAGAAGAACGTCATCGGGACGCCTCGTGTGCCACCGAGCGCAACAGGAACATCACCGCCGGCGTCGAAGAGGTAATCGATGGGGGCGTCTCCGAAGAACTCGGCGATGAAGCCCCTAGCCCCGTCTTGATCGTCCTGGACGTTGAGGGCGATGAACCGAACGCCGTCGCTGGCCCGGGCCGCCTGGTTGAGCAGAGGAGCTTCGGACCGGCACGGAACACACCACGAAGCCCACACGTTGACCACGACCGGCTGAGTCGAATCGGCCAACAGCGTCTCCAATTGCTCAGCTGTTGTAGTCGGAAGCTCGGGCACGGCCGAGATGTCTACCTGGCTGCCGCCGCATGCGGCCAGGGACAGCATCAGGACCGCAATCGGGGAGGATACGACGCATCATTCCTTGGCTACTTGGCTCGCTTGGCCAACTCGGCAACCACCTCGGACGCGGGGATATTCCGCTCCGCCAGGAGCGCGAGCAGGTGATAGAGGACATCGGCTGCTTCTTCCACGACACGAATACGCTCGTCCCCGTTTGCGTGATTCTTGGCTGCGATCAGCGTCTCAGTTGCCTCCTCCACCAGCTTGCGACCGGTCAAATCTGGTCCCGCCTCTGCCAGCTGCACCGTGTATGAGCCGGGTATCGGGTTGGCAATGCGATCGGTGATGGTGGACCACAGGCTCTCGAGCGCCGCAAACCCCTGGCCGGGTGGCTCATCGCTGAAACAGGTGGTCGACCCGGTATGACACGTTGGCCCTTCCGGGACGGCCTCGATGAGCAGTGCGTCGCCGTCGCAGTCTTCGCGGATCGAGACCAGGTCGAGATAGTTGCCGCTGGTCGCACCCTTCTCCCAAAGCTCGCTTCGGGACCGGCTCCAGAAGTGCACGTGCCCCGTCTCCCTGGTCAGGGCGAGACTCTGCTCGTTGAGATAGCCGACCATGAGGACCGCGCCGGTGCCGGCATCCTGGACCACACCGACGATGAGGCCGTTGTCATCGAAGTGGATTGTCATCGTGTCGTCCTCGCCGGGATTCCTGCCGCAGCCAGTCCCTCCTTGAGATCTTCGATCTCGATCTCCTTGCGGTGGAAGATCGATGCGGCCAGCACTGCATCGGCACGTCCTTCCTCGAGGGCTTCGACGCAGTGGGCGATCGTGCCTGCGCCTCCCGAGGCGATCACCGGCACCGACACCGCACGCCGCACCGCCTCGAGCAGCGGTAGGTCATACCCATTCTTGGTGCCGTCCCGATCCATCGACGTGAGCAGGATCTCCCCGGCACCACGGGAGACGGCCTCGGTGATCCAGGCAACGGCGTCATTCCCGGTCGGGGTGCGGCCACCGTGGATATACACCTCCCATTGATCAATGCCAACCTGCTTGGCGTCGACGGCGAGGACAACACACTGGGCGCCGAAGGCAGCGGCGCATTCGTTGATCAGCTGTGGATTGAGCACGGCCGCGGTATTGACCGACACCTTGTCCGCACCGGCCCGTAAAGCCGCCCGCATATCGGCAACGCTGCGTACCCCGCCCCCGACTGTGAGCGGCACGAAGACATGCTCGGCGGTGCGGCGGACTACGTCGAGCATGGTGTCACGGTTGTCGCTGGAAGCAGTGATGTCGAGGAAACAGATCTCATCTGCACCTTCGGCGACATAGCGTTCGGCTAGCTCGACGGGGTCTCCCTCATCGGTCAGATTCACGAAGTTGACGCCCTTGACTACCCGGCCTTCCGTGACATCGAGACACGGGATAACGCGCTTACGCAGCATCGGACGCCTCCTCACACTCGGCGACGAAGTTCGCCAACATTCGCAGCCCCGCCGCACCCGATCGCTCCGGATGGAACTGGACGCCGATTCGATTGCCTACCCGGGCGCCCGCAACGAACGGCTTGCCGTACTCGGTGGTCGCCACCACCACGCTTTCATCTTCCGGTACACCGGCAAATGAGTGGACGAAGTAGAAGGTGGCATCAGGGTCAATACCAGCAAAGATCGGGTCGGGGCCGAAGGTAACGTCGTTCCATCCGATGTGGGGGAGCAGCGGTGCTCCCTCGAGCAGCTTCACCCGACCGGGGATGATTCCCAGAGCGTCGGTGCCGTCCTCCTCGGAATGATCGAAGAACAACTGGAGGCCGACGCAGATACCGAGCAGGGGCTTCTCCCAATCACGCAGTGGCCCAACGAGCCCTGCCTTCAGGAGTCGATCCATGGCGGCTCCTGTGGTGCCGACCCCGGGGAGCACGATGCCGGCGGCGTCGCCGATGTCACCCGGATTGTCCACGACATCCACTGTGGCGCCGGCGCGGCTCAGGCCCTGGGCGATCGACACCAGGTTGCCTGCTCCGTGATCGATGACGACGATTCGGGTCATGTCGAGCCCTTGGTGGAGGCGAGACCGCTGCGGCGAGGATCGATCTCGACGGCGGTGCGCACGGCATAGGCGAGCGCCTTGAAGGCGGCCTCGGCGATGTGATGATCGTTGCGCCCCGTTGCGGTGATGTGCAAGGTACAACCTGCGGTCCTTGCGAACGCTTCGAGTGCGTGGGGAATCATCTGGGTGCCGAGAGCGCCCATGCGCTCGGTGGTGAAAGGCAGATCGATCACGGCGTAGGGGCGGCCCCCGATGTCGACGACGGCGGTGGCGATCGCCTCGTCCATCGGTATCGTCGCCGTCCCGTAGCGACGGATACCGGCCCGATCGCCGAGCGCCTCGGCAAACGCCGATCCCAGAACGAGCGCAGTGTCCTCGACGGTGTGGTGCTCGTCGACATGGAGGTCACCCTTGGTCGTGATGCTGAGGTCGAAGAGACCGTGGTGCCCGAAGGCCGTGAGCATGTGGTCGTAGAAGCCGACGCCCGTGCTCACCGAGACCTCGCCGCTGCCGTCGAGGTCGAGGGTGATGGAGACATCGGTTTCGAGCGTGTTGCGCTCGACGGACGCCGTTCTGGTCATGGGAGATACCTTTCGAGTGTCTTGATCAAACGTGAGTTGGCTTCAGCGGAACGAACCGTGAAGCGGAGATAGCCGGCAAGCGGGCCATCAGCGGCGAACCGTGCGCACCACGAGGCCATGACCCATGAGCTGCTCGCTCAATCGGTGGGCGTCGCTCCCGACCTCGCACAGGACGAAGTTGGTCTCAGAGGGAAGTACCCGCAAACCAAGCCGGGCGAGCGCGTCGCCCAGTGACTCTCGCAGTTGCCGGATCTTGCGCACATTTACGGCCATTATCTCGGGTCGTTTCAGAGCAGCGACAGCGATCTCGACGGAGATCGACGAGATGCTGCCGGGGGGTCGAATCCCGTCGACGGCTGCAACCAGGCTGGGGTGAGCCATCGCATATCCGACTCGTGCCCCTGCTATCCCGAACGCCTTCGAAAGGGTTCGCAATACCATGGCGTTGTGATGACGGTCGACGAGGTTCGACCAGTCGCTGTCTCCAAACTCTGCGTAGGCGGCATCCACGACAACAAGCCCGTCTGTCGCCGCGATCAGGGCCTCCACGGCGTCGGGGGCCACTGCATTCCCGATGGGGTTGCTGGGCGCGCACACCCAAACCAGATCGGCATCGCGAGCTGCTCGGATCATCGCGTCGGCGGGATAGGCAAACTCGGGGGCGGCAGCGGGCACCGGCTGGAACACCGCCCCGACCTGTGCCGTCGCGATTTCATAGAGCGGATACGTTGGCGTTGCCGCCACGGCCGTGTCGCCCCGATCCGAGAAAGGCGCGGGCGGCGAGCAGGATCAGCTCGTCGACACCTGCGCCAGGGACGATCTGGTCGGGTTGCAGACCGGTCAGTTCGGCCGCAGCCTCGCGTATCGGTCTGTAGCTGGCCCCCGGGTACTCGTTGACCCGGCGCAGTGAGTCGGTGGCAATGTCGATCAGCCCAGTCGGTGCGGAATGGCGAGGTGTTGTGGTCGAAGCTCTCCACCTCATTCGACTCGCAGCCCGGTACGTGGCTGCGATCTCGGCGGTGGTGGGCTGCCACTGGTAGCGCGGGGCGCTCATGGCTCTTCCTCGAACCGAATCTCGGCGGCGAGCTTGTGTGCGGTGAGACCCTCGGCGTCGGCAAGGGCCGCGATGGTGGGACGAAGTGCGGCGAGGCCTTCCTCGGTCAGCGTCTGCACCTGTCGCCACGAGCCGAAGTCCTCGACACTGAGCGGGCCGTACGCCGCAGCCAGCCCGCCGGTGGGGAGAACGTGGTTGGCTGCCGGTGGCGTAGTCGCCGGCCGACTCGGGAGCCCAATGGCCGACGAAGACCGACCCGGCCGCGGTGGTGCGCAGCGCGTCTCGCTCCGAGTCTCGAGTGTGCACGGTGAGGTGCTCGGGGGCGTACTCGTTGGCGAAGGCGATGGCCTCGTCGATGAGTCTCGGTGATGACGATGAGCCCGTGATCGCCGAGTGCGCTCTGTACGATCTCGCTGCGCTCGAGCCGGGGGAGGAGCGCGTTGATCTGCTGCGAGCACCGTCGCCGCGAAGCGGCATCGGCGAGTGACGAGGGCCACCGGCGATTCCGGGCCGTGCTCGGCCTGGCACATCATGTCGGCGGCGATGATCCGCGGATCGGCGGATCGTCGGCGAGCACGAGGGCCTCGCTGGGGCCGGCGGGCAGGTCGACCCCGGTGTCACCGTAGACGGCGAGCTTGGCCGGCGGTGACCCAGGCGTTGCCGGGCCCGACGATCTTCTCGACGGGACGGATCGTCTCGGTGCCGTAGGCGAGCGCGCCGACCGCCTGGGCGCCTCCGGTGATGTAGACCTCGTCGACGCCGAGCATCGCCGGCTGCTGCCAGCATCGCCTGCGAGACATTGCCGCTCTCGTCGGCGGGGCTGGTCACGACGATCTCCTGCACACCCGCCACCTGTGCGGGGATGACGCCCATCAGCAGGCTCGACGGGTAGGCGGCGCGGCCTCCCGGGACGTATACGCCGACGCGCCGCAGCGGTGTCCAGCGGCGATCGATACGGACGCCGGGGACCGTCTCGACGGTCTCGTCGACTGGGGTCGCTGCGGGCGAGTGGGCTCGTCGGATGTTGCTTGCGGCATTCTCCAGGGCGATCCGCACCTCGGGGTCGAGTGTCGCAAGTGCCTCTGGTGAGGCGACGCGGCGTCGACGCGGAGCGTGCCGTCGGCGTTGCCGCCGCCGTATGCGGCAGTTGGCAGTCGCGCAGCGCCGCATCGCCACCGGTCCGGATCTCGTGTGACGATGGCGGCCGCGGCAAGTCGCATGCTCAGGGTCGGGGACCGCCGAGCGCTGCAGCACCGCCCGTCTTCTCGGCAGGCGACGAGTCGACGAGGATGATGGTGTTGATCTTCATGGTCATCGCGATGAGTTGGTCGATGGGCAGTACCAGGATCCCGCTGGCCCCTGCTTCCTTCAGCTCGGGGAGTACCCGGCCGAGTCGGGCCGAGTCGACTACCGAGTGCACCGCAACCATGCCGTCGTGGGCGAATGGGATGACGGTCGGTGCTTCGAAACCGGGGATCAGCTCTTCGATGGTGGCGTACGGCATCGGCGGGCGCGTTCATCATGACGTAGCGCTTGCGGCGGGCGGCGACGACCGAGCGGATCGGTCACGATCACCTGGCCGATGGTGCCGTTCGATTCCGACATGCCCGGTCTGCCGACCAGTACCGCCTGTGACTCGAGGATGTCGGCGATGGGCCGGAGGCCGTTGATCAGCATCGTGGAGCCGCTCGAGACCAGATCGACGACGGCATCGGCGATGTCGAGCTTTGGGGCAACCTCGACCGATCCGCTCAGCGGCACGGTGGTGACTGCGATGCCCCGTTCGTCGAAGAACCGCTGGGTGGTGGCTGGATGGGAGGTGGCGATCCGGGCGCCTTCGAGCGCCTCGAGCGAATCGATCTCTGAGATCCGGGGCACGGCGGCGGTGAGCCTGCAGTGGCCGTAGCCGAGTTGCTCGATGATCTCGAGTTGCTGTCCGCCCTCAGTGAGCAGGTCGATGCCGGTGATGCCGAGGTCGGCGACCCCGTCTGCGACGAACTCGGCGACGTCATCGGTGCGCACGAAGAGCACCTCGAGGTCCATGTTGCGCACCGGCACGGCGAGGGCTCGCTCGGTCTTCTCGTACGAGAATCCACCCTGTTCGAGCATGGTCGCGGTTGGTTGCTGGAGCCGTCCTTTGTTGGGAACGGCGAGTCGGATGGTCATTGCTTCTCCTGGCCGGTGTGAAGCCGTTGAGGCGATCGAGCATTGCTTGGTAGCCGCCCGTCCCGTGTCGCAGCCACTGGTTGATGCGAACGATGGTGGCGGTGGAAACGCCGGTTTCGGTGGCGATCTCACGGTAGGGGCGGCCCTCGGCGAGCTTGCGCACAACCGCCCAGCGTTGCGACATCTCTTCGAGCTCACGGCGGGTGCACAGGTCGCGGAAGAAGTGCGCCGCGTCCTCCCGGGTGTCCAGGGAGACGATGGCGTCGAAGAGGGCCGCGGTGGCGTCGTTGCGCCAGTCCTCGGTTTCGCGTCACCATGATCGCCTCCTTTCGCTATCATCGGCAATATGCGCTAGTGTTTTAGCACGTTAGCACAGAAATACAAAAGTCTGGAGCAAGAGCGTGTATGTGATTCCGGCGGTCGACATGCTCGACGGGCAAGGTGGTTCGGCTGCGCCGCGGCCGGTACGACGACGTCACCGTGTACGGGGACGATCCGGCCCGGCAGCTGCTGCTCGTGGGGCGAGCAGGGTGCCGGATCGTGCACGTCGTCGATCTGGCCGGTGCCCGGGACGGCACCGGCGATCGGGACACGTGGCGGCGGCTCGGTGAGACCGGGGTGCCCTTCCAGATCGGAGGCGGTATCCGCACCGTCGCCGCCGCCGAAGCGGCGTCGAGTCGGGTGCCGCCCGGGTGGTGCTCGGCACTGCCGCGGTTTGGGAGCCGGGGACGTGGTCGGCAGCGATGGTCGCCGCGATCGGTGCCGAGCGGGTCGTGGCGGCGATCGACGTGCGCGCGGGCAAGGCGACCGGCGCCGGATGGCTCGACGAGGGTCGGGAGCTCGGCGATGTCCTCGCCGACCTCAGCCGCAGCGGGAGTGGTGCGGGCGCTGGCGACCGGGCATCGCAACCGACGGGACGCTTGCCGGGTCCCGACCTCGAGCTGCTGCGTGCCGTGATCGAGCATGGCGCCCGATCTGGCGCTGATCGCGTCCGGGGGCGTTGGCGGTCCTCGACGACATCGCGGCGGTGGCCGGTCTCGAATGTCGAGGCGGCCATCGTCGGTCGAGCTCTCTACGACGGCAGGTTCACATTCCCTGAGGCTCAGGCGGCCGCTCGGCCTCCTCGGATGCTCGCCGGAGATCGTCCCTCAGCCGTTCTGTCCCGGAGATGGCTGATCGCCGCGTCGAGGTCGGCGCTGGTGACAGCAAGAGCGCTCGAATCTCTGCGCAACGCACCAAGCGCTGCCTCACGGAGCAGACCGGAGAGGTCGGCGAACGACATACCGTCGGTGCTTCTCGATGAGCTCCTCGACGTCGACGTCTTCGGCGAGCGGGACATCGGAGATGTCGAAGAACGCCCGTCGTGACTCCGGACGCGGGCAGCCCCAGGAACAGGTGGGTCTCGAGGCGCCCCGGTCGAAGCAGCGCCGGATCGACCAGGTCGCGGCGGTTGGTGGCTCCGATGGCGAACACGTCGCCACGGTCGGCGACGCCGTCGAGCTCGGTGAGCAGGGCCGCCACCACCGAGTCGGTCACCGAGTTGGTCGAGTTGCCGCGCACCGGGGCGAGTGCGTCGATCTCGTCGAAGAAGAGGATCGATGGGGCCACAGCACGTGCCCTGGCGAACACCTCCCGCACCGCCCTCTCCGACTCACCCACGTACTTGTCGAGCAGCTCGGCGCCCTTGATGGGGAAGAAGGCGGCGCCGCTCTCGTGGGCGAGGGCACGGATCACAAACGTCTTGCCGGTCCCCGGTGGCCCGTACAGCAGGATCCCGCGTGGTGGCTCGATGCCGAGCCTGGTGAAGCGCTCCGGTTCCTTCATCTGCCAGATCACCGATTCGGTGAGGCGTTGCTTCACCTCCTCGAGATTGGCGACCCGTTCGAAGCCGTAGCTGGGCATCTCCCCAAGCGATGCTGTGCCCAGCGACGGTGTCGTCTCCTCGATCGCCCTTCCCAGCAGCTCGACCGGTGACCACGCCACCGTCCTGGGCCACCAGGGCCGATGCGTGCACAACGGCGGCCAGCACGTCCGCACCGGAGAATCCGGCGGTGCGGGCTGCGAGTGCGCCGTAGTCGATGTCGGCATTGGGGACCTTGGCCAGAGCTGCCTCGAACAGCAGCGCGCGCCGCTCCAGGTCGGGCGGCGGGATCGTGAGCGTCCTCGGCAGGAACGCCGACTTGGCGACTGCCTCAGGCAGACGTGACACCGCGGAGACACCGAGGACACAGGCGAGGCGCGGGCGCTCGGCAACGGCATCGAGGAACCAGCGCATGATGGCGGCCACCTGGTTGCGGAACAGGGCGTCATCGCCGACGACGGCATCGAGCCTGTCGAGGAAGATCACCGCGGGGCGAGCTGGGTTGTTGACCGCCTTCTCCAGCAGCTCGAGCAACTTCTGCGGCTTGAACACCAGCTCCAGGGATACCTCGCGTACCGGGGTGCCGACTGCGTCGGCGGCCGCGGCAACGATCTCGGACTTGCCGCAACCGGCCGGGCCCTCCAGCAACACCCCGGCTACCTTGGGCAGATCCCCAGGCTTCGGGGAGGTCAACCTCCGAGGTGAGCAGCGACAGCCAGCCGGTCATCACCTCGACCTCGGTCTGCGAGGCCGGCGAGCAGCGCTCGTGCCGTGGTCAGCTCCTCACCCGACGGCGCCCCGGCGGGTTGGGCGACTACGTCCTCCGTGTCTTCGCCGGTTTCGTGAACGACAGTTGCGCTGCCGACGACTGCGTGCGGTCCCGGGGTCACCGCGGTGATCCTGGACTTCGACACCCTGGGCGGTCGCTGTCCTTTCCGTAGCCGACCTTGACGGCGACCCGATCACCTTCGGAGACGGGTATACCCTGTAGCGACCGTGCCAGGTGCCGGGCGTCGATCTCAATGTCGATCGGGGAGATGACAACGCGGCGTGCCGGCGGCAGCAGAGCACGCTTCACGTCGACGGTGTCGCCAACGGAGACGGATGCATTGGCCATAGTGAGTTCGCCGAGCATGATCGCGGTCGGGGATGACGTCTCTCCCGGGCTCACCATCACATGGGTCTTCCCGAGGGACACGATGCCACCGCCCGGGAGGCCGAGTGCGGTGAGCAGTGACGGATCTGCCTTGCCGACCGGGTCTGTTCCCTTGCGCACGATGAATTTCATGGCAGCAGGGTAATCCGAGCCGCGTGCCGGCAGGGGAGGGCCGTCTCTGGTCACGCTCCCAGTGACGACAGCACCGGCACCGGCTCACGTGGGGTCGCCAGGGGCCGGGTGGACTCGACGATGCGCACCCCGGGGCGATCAAGCCACCGCCACAGCAAGCGAGCCTCCTCGGCATCCGCTACCGAGGCGGGGACGTCGGCTGGGTCGATCGGCGCCGAACTGGTGGCAGCGCAGCGGAGATTGTTGCGACTGGCGTCCAGGACGCGATCAGCCTGCCGTTCTCGATGAGGACGCTGTCGCCTGACCCATCCTCCGCCCACAGCATCCCGGCGCCGCGCAGCACCAGCCAATTGCGACGATCCTCGAGCGCGCGGCGTCAGCGCGCGATGCCGATCCCGTAGCTCGGCCGCCTCTTCGAACCGGGCCGTGCGAGCGTACTCCCGGATTCTGGTGACCAGCGGCTCGAGCAGGGCGGCGGGCTCGGCCTCCACGCCATGTCGTAGACGCTGCACCACGGATCGGTATTCGGCATGGCCGACGGTCCCGTCGCACGGGCACAAGGCAACGCCCAGCTGGGCGAACGTGCACGCAGGGCTCTTTTGCCGGACCTCGTGTTGCAGCGCCTGATCGGTACCGCGTCCCACAAGGCATGGACCACCGTGGTTGCCGTGCGCCGGCTGCGGAATGGCCCGAGGTAGAGGCAGCCGTCGTCGCGTCTGGTGCGCACCACCGACAGCCTCGGGAACTCTTCGGCGGTCAGCTTGACGTACTGCGGGGAGCGTGGGGGGCGAGATCTACGGTTGTACCGGGGCGCATTGCCGTGGATCATGCGCAACTCGGTGACTTCGGCTTCGATCTCGGTTTGACACACGATGTGGTCGATGGCGGCGAGATCTCGCAGCATCTGTGCCACCGAGCTCCTGCTGTCGCCGTAGAAGTAGGAGCGGACCCTGGTGCGCAGGTTCTTCGCCTTGCCGACGTAGATCACGTTGCCGTCGCGGTCCCGGAACATGTAGACGCCGGGCCGTCGCGGCAGAGCCTTCGTGAGCTCGATCTTCGAGTAGTGCGGCGAGCCCTTTGCGGTAGGCAGCCGAGCAGATCTTCGAGGTGGGTGACTCCGATGGTGCCGGCCCGCTCGAGCAATCCCCAGAAGACATGGGCGGTGGCCCGGGCGTCGGCGAGAGCGCGATGGTTGGGAGCAACCGGGGAACGGAAGTGAGCGGCGAGGCTACCCAGGTTCATGCGCCTGGTCTCACCGCTGATCAGCCGTCGCGCGAGACCGAGCGTATCGACGGTGCGGTGGGGGAGTCGCCCGTAGCCGAGTCGCTCGGCGGCCGCGTTGAGAAACGACATGTCGAACCGGATGTTGTGCCCCACGATCACGGCGTTACCGATGAACTCGAGCAGCGAGGGGAGTACCTCCTCGATACGAGGAGCTTCGATGACCATCGCCTGGGTGATCCCGGTGAGCACTGTGATCGTGGGCGGAATCGGGGCAGCCGGGATTGACCAGTGTGTCGAAGGTACCGGTCAGCTCGCCACCCACGTACTTGACGGCCCCCACCTCGGTGATCTCACAGGTGGCGGGCGACCCTCCCGTCGTTTCGAGGTCGAGCACACAGAAGGTGACCTCGTGAAGGGGAGCACCGAGATCATCGAAGCTGCGCTGCCGGGGAAGTGACATGCGATTCAGCTAAGTCGAACAAGTGTTCGATGTCAAGGAATCGGTGTGGCAACGGCACGATTAGCCTTTCACGCAATGGATTTCACGGGCAGGATCTTCTTCGACTTCGAGTCATTCGACGTGTGGCGCCTCTACGAGACGGCGCTCAAGGCGTCCCGAGATCGCGACGGTGAAGGTGAACGTCACGTGGGAGGAGTTCCTGGTGGCGAACATCGACCTGGCCGAGCCTCCAGCTCCCAAGGTACGGATGCTGGCGGCATGTGCCGCAGTGCACGACGCTTTTCCCGACGCCTGGCAGCGTTTCAACCAGGCCATGCTGACACTGCTGTTCGAGGAGAAGGACGATCCACGCAAGGACACGACGCTGCTGGTCGCAGCACGGGTAGCGGGCATCCCGGGCGAAGACGTCGTCACACACACCGATGATGTGGGCCTCGAGCTGCTCGTGGCCGGATCCGCCGAGGCACGCAAGCTCGGCGTGACCGCCGTCCCCACCGTGATGCACAATGGGCCGCCTGTTCACATAACCACCACTGCCGCGGCCAACTACGGGAACGCTGTCTACCGGCTCGAACTGATCAACCGCATGTTGCGCGACGATGGGATATGGTCGATGACCAAGCCTTGAGCTGTTGATATTGACCGGAAGAGCGGCAACATGCCGACCGGATCGACGAAGCGGGAGGCACCACAGGTCCTGTAGGCTCGGCACCCGCCGGACCAAGGAGTGAGATGCCGACGCGAATCGCTTTGTTTGTTGCCCTGCTGCTGATCCTCGGCGGCTGTGGCGGCGGGTCCTCGTCGGAGACGACGACAGCGGTTTCCACCGATGGCGCAGGATCGACCTCGACATCAGTCGCCGAGGGTACGACGACGGCGACGACCCCGGCGGAGACGACGACTCCCACGACAGCGCAGGCACCGGCGACGACCGAGGTCACCGAGCCGGCGAATCCGCTACCTGCGACCTTCCTTGCGATAACCAGCGACTACGAGGCAGTTGAGGTCGACACAGTCAACCGGAGAGATCCTGCATGTCTTTGGCCAGGAGGGAACGCCCGAGGAGGTGGCGGCCGCTGAGGAGATGCCGCCAAACGTCCTGGTTGGGGTGTGGCGGGTCCGCGATGGATCGATGGTCGGGATCAGTGACTGCTGCGAGCCTGCCGCCGGCAGCATCGCATACCTCCCGGCTGATGGTGAGCTCGGGAGTCGCCAGGACAGCGAATGGATCACCGGTTGGGTGCTGTCCCCCTCGCCAACCGCCAACGTGTTCGCCGATCTGGGCTACACGATGATCGTCGCCGACCCGAGTGTCACCGAAGACACCGGTACTGGTGTTCCCATCGACGGGCCGGATCTGGGATTCCCCGGCGGCGCCGCCGCCTGGGCACGCGACGGATCAGAGTTGTTCTGGGTGACCAACAAGGATGGTGCAACCGGTCTGGCCACACTTGATCTCGCCGAGGGCGCACCCACTTACGTCGCCGACCTTCCCTGGGTCGGGGAATCCGGCTTGATCGACGGTATCGGTTCCCAGGCGAGCGGCAATCTGGTCGGCTTCCTCGACACGTACGATGAGTCGTCCAACCTCGTCGACACTGAGGGAGTTGTCTTCACGACCTCGGGTGAGTTGATAACGACTTTCCCCGTTGAGGTTGGGTCGGCATGGGGTGGCTATGACCCCGACGGGGTGTATCTGATCTACGTCGATGGTGAGACGGTGCGCTGGCAGGGTGGCGGCGGCTCCGGTGTTCTGGCCGAGGACGGCTTCCTCTTCGCCAGCTGGTAGCGGTCAGCTCGAGCGGCGTCTGCGCACCTCGTAGAGAAGGAGGGCCGCAGATACCGAAGCGTTGAGGCTGTCGGCTGCTCCCGCCATCGGGATGCGCGTCCGCACTGCTACGCCGTCCCAGGCTGCCGATATGCCGACATCTTCGGCACCAACCAGGATCGCCGTTCCCCCGCCCACCGGCGTTTGCCACATGTCGTCCGCTGCCTCCGGATACCCGCCGAGGACTGCAACGGAGTGGTCTGTGGCACCACTCGATCACGTCACCGGTGGTGGCGACTGCGACCGGGACCGAGAAGAGAGCACCCTGCGAGGCCCGTACCACGTTCGGGTTGAAGATGTCGGTCGCCGGGTCGGCAACGATGAACGCATCCGCTCCGGCGGCATCACAGGTTCGCAGCATGGCTCCGAGATTGCCCGGTTTCTCGACGGTCTCAGCGATGAGCACCAGTGGTTCCGAGCCTGGTTCGAGGTGGCTGAGTGACGTATCGAACTGGACGGCAACGGCAACCACGCCCGGGGGATGCTCCCGCATCGCGATGCGGCGCATCGGAGCCGGTCCGACCTCGAGAATCTCTGCGGTCGTCTCGGGCAGCGCACCGTCGCCGAGATACTCCCGGCAGATCACCAGAGTGTCGATAGTGATGCCGGCGACGATCGCTCGCGATACCTCCCGTTCCCCTTCGATGAGGAACCGGCCGGATTGTCGACGCTCCCGCGCCTTCTTCAGCCGGGCAATCGCCTTGATACGAGGATTGTCGGCGGAGGTGATCGTCACCAACCGCTGCCTCCACCTCCGGAGAATCCCCCGCCCCCGCCGAAGCCGCCGAAACTACCGCCGCTCCATGAGCCGCCGCCCCAGGAAGAGCCACCACCGTGTGAGCCGCTCCCGCCGAAGCCGCCACCGCCTCCCCACCAGGAGCCCGAGTCGTGCGACCAGGAGCTATCCCGGTACACGGGCTCCCAACCATAGGAGCCACGACTGCCCTTGGTGATGATCCAGTGGTAGAAGAGCAACGTGTACGGGTCGAAGTGGATGAGGCCACGGGGGATCGGCTGCCCACTCCACGAGTCCGTCTGCTTTCCGGTGCCGTCGTGAGCGAGCTCCGGAGCGAAGCGGTCGGCGTCGTCGATGCTGCTGCGGCTGAGCGCCTGTCGCTGTGCGGCATAGGCAAGGGCGAACGTGCGCGGGCCGCGTGGGTCGGAGGCGCCGAAGGCAGCAGCAATGTCTGCATAGGCGCCGATCAGGCCGAGCGCGGCAAGCGCTTGCCTGGCTTCGGTCCAGCGCCTGATCGCCTGGGCAGGCTCCAGCGAGATGGCGAGCACGGCGGCGATAGTCCTGCGATTCTCGCCCTTGACGCCCGATGAGGCGAGCTGGTCGGCGAGGGCCTGGTACACCTCCGGGCCGTCGTCGCGGCGTCGCAGCAGTGCCGCGGTGAGCGAGATGGGGAGACTGAGCCGATCCGCCTCGGCTCTGATCCGCTCGATCTCTGCGGGAGTGGTCAGGCCGGCGAGGGCATACTCGACCGCAGTGTCGGCGGTCACCCCACGGTTGCGATTGGCTTCATAGGCGACCAAGAAGTCGTCGACGTCGCCTGCGTCATTGTTCATCAGCAGTAGAGCCGTGATCGCCGGGATGGAGAGCCCGTCCCGGTTGAGCATCGAGCCCTTCGTCTCCAACGTCTGGCGGAGCGTCTCGTATTGGCGGTAGGCGGCATCGGGATCGTCGGTTAGATCGGCGAGAGCCGCCGCGACGGCCGGTCTGGTCGTCGATGACGGCAGCTGTTCATAGAGCGTCTCCAACCGCTGTGCCTTCTCCTTGGCTGTGGCATACACGAGGTCGAGCTGATCGATGGAATCTCGCAAAGGTGCTGATGTATCGAGAACGGGCCCTGCTTCGAGGAAGCGCTCGCCCTCATCGGTCAGCAGTGCTGCCCCAACTGTGGTCACTACGGTGCGATCGAGGATCGACTGGCCCATCTGGAACCTCGTGTTGGCAACTCGGTGCGGGCGGAGGCTCTCGAATGATCCTCAGCAGCTCCTGCCGCTTCACCTGAAATTCGGTGTCGTTGAGATCTTGGTCGAGCGCATCATGGGTGGCGGCCTGCAGCGCTCCCTCGAGCAGCGGCTGCTCCGAAGAGACCCGCAGTTCGAGCGGTACCTCGGTTTGGGCCCTCAGCCGCTCCTTGTCGATCAGCGCGACGAGATCGTTCCCCCACAGGGCTCTGACCGCGGTCTCATCCTGTGGCTCGAGACCGGCGTTGATCCGTTCCAGGGCGGCGAGCGCTGATCTCGTGTCCGCGTCGGGCGGGGAGCCATGGGATGTGATGGCGTAGTCGGCCAACAACGGCAGCTCGTGCCCGGCAGGCTCCAGGGTGGCGATGTCGCCGTCGACTAGCTCGGCGCGCTCCCTGCCGACCCGGTCCCGACGTCGATGCCTGGCCGCGGCCAGGCCGATACCTCCACCTGCGAGCGCTGCGGCGGCGAGCGCCCCGAACACGAGTGCGGCAGGTGCGGCATCGCTGCCACCACCGATGTCGACCGCCGGTGACACGCCATCGCCGGAGGGCGCAACACCCGTGGCGCCTGCAAGCTCCTGCTCCAGACTGCCGATGATGGCAAATATGCCGTTGTCGAAGTCGCCGCGGCTGAAGAACGACGTGGCGGCGCCGGTGACCCGGGAGTAGTCGAGTGGCGGTACCCCGGGGCCGGTCGTCATCTCAGTGCGCCGGTTGGCGACGTCGATCGAGGATGACGATGCCGTCCTGGCGGGTGGCGTCACCGACACCCCAGGCGTTGCCGAGGTCCTGGGCGAACTCGAGCGGCGAGCCGTGCGGGCTCTTGTCTACGGTGACGATCGCGATCTGATGGCCGTAGTGCTCGACCACCGCCCCGATCGCCTCCTCGATCGCAGCGTCCTGGGTGGCGATGTCTGCATTGTCGGAGAACCACCCCATGCAGACGACGCCCTCATAGGTTCCGCAGTTGGTCGGCTCAGCGACCGTTGTGGTGGTTTGGGCCGCAGCCGGGGCCGTCAAGCATGAGACCGAGAAGCAGGCCGAGCAAGAGGATGCGCACAGGTTTCGACATGGCCCGTACGGTAGCCGGATATCGCCGGGATCAGGGCAGGTCGCAGCGTGGCGACCGTGTGTGATGCAACCGCCTCGTTGTCGACAGTGACACCGATGCCTGGACCAGCCGGGAAGCGGTAGTTCGCCGTGGTCCAGGCGCCACTGTGGCCGTACGAGATCGTCAGCGAAGTAGCGGTCGGAGGCGGCGATGTCTCCGACCACGGCAAATGGCCCGTGGGCCGCGAGCGCGACGGTGTGTGCCCGACCGATACCTGTCTCGATGAGCCCGCCGAGGCGGGCGCCGAGCCCGGCTTGCCTGAGTTCGGTGGCGAGTTGAAGCGTGCGAGCGGGGCCGAATCTCCCCACCTTCAGATTGACGATGTCCGCGGCCCCGGCGGCGATGATCCGGGCGATGGAGCCTGGTGTCGCCGCGGATTCATCAAGCGAGATCGGGGTCTCCAACATCGTGCGAATCCGGCTGTGGAAGTCGAGGTCCTGGGCAGGTCCCGGCTGCTCGATGTACGCGAGGCCGAGCTCATCGAGGGCGCTGAGCACGTGCTCATCGGTGCCGAGGGTCCCGTTGGCGTCTGCTCCGAACCGAATGGTCGGGTGGGCGGCGATGGCGGCCGCCACGTGGGCAGGCGATGTCGCCTGAGTGATCTTCAGCTTGGCGAACCGGTAGCCGGAAGCAGCTGCGGTCTCGAGAAGGCGTCGATCCGGCTCCCCGTTCTCCACGACACCGATGGCCGCGCTCGCCCACACGGGGGAGGCGTCACCGAGTTCGGACCACAGGGGGCGTCCTGCGCAACGTGCCTCGAGATCGTCGATCGCCCCGGCGTACGCGGCGCGCAGCAGACCGGTCTCGGGCTCGAAGGCGGCGCGGCCTTCCGCCTCCAATCGCGCCCAGAGTTCCTCGACCGTCTGGTTGCTGTGCCCGGGGACGGGCGCAGCTTCTCCCCAGCCTGACATGCCGGTGGCTCCGGCTTCGATCAGGATGACTCTTCGTTCCAGCAACCGCGAGCGTGCCGAGACGAAGACATCGACTAGCGGTATCACCACGAGCCGGGCCGTGATCTGTGGGGTGCGTGCGGGCGTTTCCATCGCCCGTCAGGCTACCGAGTCGTCTACGACATGCTGCCTTTGAACGAGCCGGTGCTCTTGATTATCTCTCCGGTGGCCGCGTCCAAGTTGAGCAGCACGCACTGTACCTCGCGGTCGTCGAACTCGTTCCAACCCTGGAGCGTTGGCGTGAAGGCATCGACCCACAGCACGGTATCGGTGTATTCGACGCTGTCGTACGGCGCGCCGACGTATGCCTCGAATGGCTGCGCGATGCACTCGTCGATAGCCGCGTAGTAGAGGGTGTCGTCGCCGGGATAGACGGCTCCGACGGAGAAGTCGCTCGAGACTGCGGCCATGTCGATAATCGCGTAGACCTCGAGATCGTGCGGCTGGGCACAGTCGATCGGGTCGAAGGTGCTGAACTCGGTGTCTTCGGGGACATCCATGCAATGCCCGACGGCAATCTCGTCGACGTTCTTCGTCCTGTCGAACATGTTGATGAGGAACGAAACCAAGATGGCGATGCCCACGACGATCGCGATGATTCGTCCCAGGCTCACCCTGGATGAGGACTTCCGCTCCGGCGTGTAGGCCGGTGACGTGCTCATCTGGGCTTCGTTGCCGCTCTCGGATCCCTCCCGCGGCGGCGCCCAACTACCGACATTGTCATCCTCGATCGGGCTCGTCGGTGGTGCTGCCCACGCCGTCGGCGCTCTCCTCAGCCACCTCCGGCATCGCCGTTTCTTCGGCCGGGGGCTCGTAGTCCATCGCGGGTTGCTCGTAGTCGGCCATCGATGGTTCCTGATAGCTGAGGTCGGGGGCGCTCGTTGTGTCCCTTGTGGGATCGGGAGCAGGGGCCACCTCGAACTCGGGTGTGTACGAAGGCTCATAGCCCTGCGACGTGCTCGGTGACTGAGTCTTGTCTGGAGTCGTCGCCGCACTGTCTCCGAGACCGCTTCGGGCACGTCGCAACATCTCCTCGCTCGAGAGTGGCTTGTCCTCTTTGTTCTGATCCACGCTTATGCCCCGTTCTCAACCGGTTGTTCGTGTCGTTCGTCGTATCGGCACACGTCGCGCCCGAATGCAGCGAAACTAGCAGTCGATGCTCTGCTCATCCCGACGATAGGCTCTGAATTGATGTTGATCCGCGAATTATGGACGCTGCGCAGCGCCTTTCGCCTCGATGAGACGCTGCGGATCACGGTTCCGCGTTCCCCAGCTCTGGCACGCATTGGCGCAGAGCGGGCGATCTACACGCTGTGGACGGCGAGTGGCCCTGCAGTTGTCACGCTCGTGCACGAGGGCGATGAGTTGCGGGCGGAAGCGTCGGGATCGGGCGCTCGAGCAGCGATAGCCGCGGTACCGCGCACCGTTGGTCTCGCCGACGACCCGGACGAGTTCAACGCAGGAAAGGGGCTTCTGCGTGATTTGCATCGCAAGCACCGGGGGTTGCGGCTCGGCTCGACCGGTCGGGTATTCGACACCGTGTTGCGCTCAGTCATCGGTCAACGAGTGACGACGGAAGAAGCACGACGAAGTTATGCCAGGCTCGTGGACATGGCAGGGGAGCAGGCTCCCGGCGATTCGAAGATGTTGCTCCCGCCACAGCCTGAAGCGATCCTGCGACTCGACCAGGGGATGTTTCATCGAGCCGGCATCGAAAACGCGCGAGCGCGAGTCATTCGGGCTGCGGCGCGTGCAGCTTCTCGACTCGAGGAGATCACCGAGATGGATGCAGATTCTGCGCGTTCCCGACTCGAGGCGGTTCCCGGCATCGGTCCGTGGACGTCGGCGCAGGTCATGGGAGCCGCGTGGGGTGATCAAGATGCGATCCCGCTCGGAGATTTTCATCTGCCCAACACAGTCGCCTGGGCTCTGGCCCGGGAGCCGCGCGGCACCGACGAGAGAATGACAGAATTGCTCGAACCGTACCGACCGTTACGCAGGCGAGCGCTGCTGCTGATCAAGATGTCGGGGATTCACGCCCCACGGTACGGGCCGCGGTCGGCGCAGAGCGTGATAAGCGGAAACGGCTCCTAGTACAGCTCGTATTCGCCTGCGATCAGCCGATCTCGGACGCCTTCCCAATCGGAAAGGCACTTGACTGCGATCTGCTCGACCTCACCAGGGTCGGCATCACCAACCTTCTCGATGTGGACGGCTTCCGGATCCGTGACGGAACGGCCAATCGAGCTGAGCATCCGTATCGTCGCCTCCGTGATCCCGGTTTGCTCGATGAGCATCTCTGCGATGTCGAACGCAACTGCGTGGTACGTCTTGCCTACATGGGCAAAGGGGTTCTTGCCTGCAGTCGCTTCGAGGCTCATCGGTCTGTAGGGGGTGATCAAGCCCCCGAATCGGTTGCCACGTCCGACCTGGCCGTCATCGCCTGCCTCCGCCGAGGTCCCGGTGAGGGTCAGATATGGGCTGTCGTCCTGATCGGCCTGGTTCACCTTCACCACGACATGAGAGCCGAGGAGCGGGGCCGCAGTTGCGGCGACCTCAGCACGCACCGCATCGAGAACTTCGTCATACTCCGTCCGGTTATTCACCCGGGTAGCAAGGACCGGGCACGCGACCGTGATATGGGTGGCACCGTCGATCCGTGCCCCCATCACCTTGATGTCCCGGCCCACCGGTTGCGAGGCGCGGAACTCGTCGCTGTTGAGTCGGTGCTCGACCGCGTAGACAGAGGCCTCGAGTGCGGAGAGAGGGAGCGAGACGGCTGCGAACGACGTGTCGTTGGCAAGCGGCGCACCGCCGTGGCCTGCCTTGACGACGGTGGCGAGGTCGACGGAGGATTGATTGAGCCACACCTCGACCTCGAACGCCTCCGGGGTCGCCTCAGGAAGGAGATCGAGCAGCTTCTGCTTGTAGCGTTCGGCGAGAGCCTCAGGATCGGGCCGCCACTCCAGCAGCGAGTTGGCCTTGCCGACCAGCACCAAGCGGGAGGGGCGAGTATGAGTGCCACCACCAAAGTGAACGTCGACCGAGCCGGCAGCGAGGATTGCCTTGTCGACGTTGAAATGCTGCACGGTGCCTGTATGTGCGATGTACTCAGTGGCGAGCTCTCGGGCGAGCTCCTCAGAGAGGTGGTCGCAGATCGTGTCCGGATGGCCCACACCCTTGCGCTCGACGAATTCGACGGAAGGGTGATAGGGCTCCCTGCTGGTTATTGAGAGCTTCATGAGTCCTCGCTGGCTATTACTCGGTGATCATGTTCTGTTCGTCTCATGTCTCGGACGCCCGGAAGGCTTCCTTCCACTTGACCCGACCGGCGCCCTGGAGGACACCGCCTGAATAGACGCGGCCGGCGAATCGCATCAGACCATAGATGCTGATGACCATTAGAAACAGCGACAGTGCCAATTCCCATGTAGCCGCGTCCCCTCCGGCGATCCTCAGGGGCATCGTCATCGGGGCAAAGACGGGTAGCAGCGACGCAATAGTAAGCACCGGATTGTCGCCTGTTATCGAGAACGTGGCTATGAAATAGGCGGCCATTAGCATCATGGTCAGTGGGAACGCTGCGTTTTGCGCTTCCTCCTGGCGGGAGACGAGCGAACCGGCCGCGGCGTAGGCGACGGCGTAGAACGCAAATCCGAACAGATACCAGACGAACGCCCAGACCAGTACCGAGCCGGCGGCCGAAGGCACTTCGAAGGCATCCTGCAGGGGGAGCAAGGCCATGGCGATGGCGCCGATGGACAGTATCTGGGCGATCCCGAGCAGCCCGATGCCGAGGACCTTGCCTGCGAGGAGATGGTGGGGACGCAGCGTGCCGAGCACGACCTCAACGACCCGATTGGTCTTTTCCTCGATGACACCGATGAGAATCCACGAGCCGTATGTCACGATCGACATGAACAACACCACGGTGACGAAGAACGCAAAGACCCGGTTGCTCTCGCTGTCGCCACTGCCGGGTGGTGCGACGGATTGGATCTCGTAGCCGCCGGTGAGCAGCTCGGCGACATCGGTTACGTCGACGCCGAGCTCGTCGGCGCGGTCGGCGATGTTCATCGTGGCGAGGCCGGTGATCACAGCCGCCTTCATCTGATCGCTGGTGTCGTTGTCGACGAGCACGGCTCCGGAAGAATCGACGGCGATTGCTACTTCTCCGTCCTCCATGGCGGCCTGCGCCGCGTCCCGGTTTGGGTATGGCACCGTCTGGACGACGGCGCTGTGTCCGGCCGCGGTCTCGACCGCGGTGGCAAAGGCGGCAGGCTCGGTGCCCACGATCCCGATCTTCCAGGTCGCGGGCCCGTTGTCGGCGAAGATCGCCGGGACGACGATCCAGCCGACGACGAACAACAGGGTGATTGCAGTGGACATCTGGAAGGCACGGCTCGCAATCCGCTCTTTGAAGTCGCGACCGGCGACGAGGAGGATCGATCGGAACGGGCTCACTTGGCGACCACCTCCCGGAATACTTCACTCAAGTTGGGCGGCGCGTACGCGAACTGGCGAACCCGTCCGAGACCGGTGGCGGTCTTGATCAGCGGCTCGAGGGGAGTGTCGTCGTCAACCCGCAGCCGGACCCGCCCGTCGGTCGAGCTGACGATCTCATAGTCGGGGAACGCGTCGCCGAGGTCGGTGCGGTCTGTGGCGAGCTCGATCTCGAGGTAACGATGTGTCGAGCGTGCCCGTAGCTCGCGGATTGGCCCTGCGAGCACGACCCTGCCTGCGGCGATGATCACGACGTCCTTGCACAGATCTTCGACCAGATCGAGCTGGTGGCTCGAGAACACAACGGCGGCGCCGCCCTCCGCTCTTTCAACGAGTATCTCCATCATGTCCTCTACACCGATCGGGTCGAGCCCTGAGAACGGCTCATCGAGGATCAGCAGCTCAGGGTCGTGAATCAGCGCGGCGGCAAGCTGGATTCGTTGCTGATTGCCGTGCGAGAGCTGCTCGAGACGGCTGTCTGCCCGGTCGGTGAGGCCGAGTCGCTCCAGCCAACGGTGGGCTGCGGAGGTGGCCGTCGCCTTGTCGACGCCGTGGAGCCTTGCGAAGTAGACGAGCTGCTTGATGACCTTCATCCGGGGGTACAGGCCGCGTTGCTCGGGCATGTAGCCGAATCGAAGGCGGGTGTGCGTGTCGATGTGTTCTCCGTCCCAGCGCACCGGTCCGGCGTCTGGGCGCACCAGCGAGAACACGGAGCGCATCGTTGTCGTCTTGCCGGACCCATTGGGGCCGAGGAAGCCAAGGAGCTGTCCACGGCGCACCTGGAACGTGCAGCCGTCGAGCGCGACAACATCGCCGTAGCGTTTCTTCAGGTCTTCATACTTCCAGCATCACCACACCGAGCGATTCGTTCGAAGGGACCAGATGGTAACGCTCACGAGAAGACGGCCGGCGCTTTCGTGGGCGCCGGCCGTCTCGTTGTCGCAGATACTCTGGCTCAGATGTTGTCCATCGCCTGGATGACCGACTCGACGGCTGCCTTGCCGTCGGCAGAAGAGCATCATCGTCTTGTCCATGTAGAACAAGGGGTTGTCGATCCCGGCGAATCCCGGTGAGAGGCTTCGCTTGATCACGACGACCGTGGTGGCATGGTCGACTTCGAGAATCGGCATCCCGTAGATCGGGCTGCGTCGAATCGTCGCGAGCCGAAGGGTTGACAACGTCGTTGGCTCCAATGATCAAGGCCACGTCCGTCTGCCCGAAGCGGGGATTCGACTGGTCGAGGTCGAGCAGCTGGTCGTAGGGCACGTCGGCCTCGGCGAGGAGCACATTCATGTGCCCCGGCATACGGCCGGCCACCGGGTGAATGGCGTACTCGACGTTGACACCCTTCTCCTCGAGGATGTTGGCGAGGTCCCGCACCGCATGCTGAGCCTGTGCCACTGCCAGCCCGTAGCCCGGGACGACAATCACGTTCTCCGCGTATGAGAGGGCGATGGCAACGTCGTCGGGCGTTGCGCTCTTCACCGGCTTGGTACCGATCTCGCCGGCACTAGTCACGACGGCGCCGAACCCTGAGAACAGGACGTTTGCGATGGTGCGGTTCATCGCCTCGGCCATCTGCAGCGTCAGGATCAGGCCTGCAGCGCCGACGAGGGCGCCACCGATGATCAGCGCAGAGTTGCTGATGACGAACCCGGCCATGGCGGCAGCCACGCCCGAGAACGAGTTCAGCAGCGAGATGACTACGGGCATGTCGGCACCGCCGATCGGGATGACGGCGAGCACACCGAGCACGAGAGCGACGGCGACGATCAACCAGTAAGCGATCGTGGCGTCTGCCGAGATCGCCCAAATACTGAGGACCACGGCGGCGAGCGCCAGGGCCGCGTTGAGCAGTTTGCCGCCGGGAAGCAGGATCGGCTTGCCCGGGAGTGACCCGTTTAGCTTGCCGAATGCAACGAAGCTACCGGAGAAGGTGATCGAGCCGATTACCAGGGACAGTGCGACGACCACCCCGGTCTCGACATTGAAGACCGCCTTGTAGCGCTCGATCTCAGCCAACGCCACCAGAGCGGATGCGACACCGCCGAAGCCGTTGAACGCGGCCACCAGCTCGGGCATGGCAGTCATCTTGACGCGAAGGGCAAGCAACGCTCCCACGACTCTGCCGACAATCAGACCGGCGATGATCGTTCCCCAGGTGGCGATGCTGTTGGCGACGAGAGTCACCACGATGGCGATCAACATGCCGCCACCGGCGAGCATGTTGCCGCGTCGAGCAGTCCTCGGTGATGACAGCTGCTTCAGACCGAGAATGAACAGAACGGCCGCAGCCAGATACAGCAAGAGCGTCCAAGTGCCCTCATTCGAATCAGCAACGGCGAGGAGAGTCAGATTTGTCATCATCGCTTCCCCGGCTTCTTCTTGAACATCTCGAGCATCCGGTCGGTCACTAGGAACCCTCCAACCACGTTGATGGTGGCGGAGGCGACGGCGAGGAACCCGAGGACGGCTGCGAATGCGCCCTCCCCGATACCTGCGGCAATGAGAGCACCGACGATCGTGATGCCTGAGATGGCGTTGGCCCCGGACATCAACGGTGTGTGCAACGTCGGGGGCACCTTTGAGATGACCTCGAACCCCACGAATGAGGCGAGCACGAACACCACGATGCCGTTGACAAAGGCAGCGGTCATTCGGTGTCTCCTTCTTCTTCTGCTGATTCGATCACAGGTGCCTCCTCCGACAGGTCGGGGAGACCGAGCATGGCCCGGCTGCGCGGGTGATTGACCTCGCCGCCGTGGGTTATGGTGGTGCCACCGATGATCTCATCGCTGAGATCGACGTTGACACCTTCATCGCTCTTGAGCCGCTCCAGCAGCGCCACCAAGTTGCGTGCGTACATACGACTCGCATCGTGGGGGATCGTTGCCGGGAGATTGGTTGGCCCGTAGATGTGGACACCGCCGACGTTGACCATCTCGTCCGGCCGGGAAGGAGCGACATTGCCTCCTGATCCGGCCGCCATGTCGACGATGACCGAACCTGGCTGCATCTGAGACACCATCTCGTCCGTGACCAGCAACGGGGCCGGTCGACCCGGGATCTGGGCCGTGGTGATGACCATGTCCGCTTCGGCGACGAACGGTGCCAGCGCGGCATGCTGCTGCGCCTGGGTGTCCGCGCCGACTTCCTTGGCGTAGCCGCCCTCGTCCATTTCCTCGGTGGGAGCAGCAACGAACTTGGCTCCGAGGCTCTCTACCTGCTCGGCAGTCTCCGGGCGGATGTCGTAGGCGTGCACGACTGCGCCGAGGCGCTTCGCAGTTGCGATCGCCTGGAGCCCCGCGACGCCGACACCCAGGATGAGCGCCCGCGACGGCGGGATGGTCCCGGCCGCGGTCACCATCATCGGAAGCATCTTTGGTGAAGACGCTGCAGCCAATAGAGCGGCCGCATAGCCGCCGATGTTGGCCTGTGACGAAAGCGCATCCATGCTCTGGGCGAGCGTGGTGCGAGGAATGGCTTCAACCGCGAGAGCGGTGATGCCCATGTCCTTCAGTTTGGTGATCAGGTCTTCGTCCACGAACGGGTCGAGAAACCCGACGAGGATGGCGCCTGACTTGAGATCAGTGAGGTCATCCGGAGCGTTGACACACAACACGATGTCGGCACCGCGGGCGGTCTTGCCGTCCACGATGCTTGCCCCGGCCTCGGTGAAAAGACGATCGGGAAAACCGGCGTCGTCGCCTGCTCCGCCCTCAACGTCTACTTGCCAACCCCAGCTCAAAAAAGTGGCGACGGTTTGTGGTGTTGCGGCCACACGCCGTTCGCCGGGGGCGTGTTCAGAGAGTATGCCGACTTGCATAGCGGTGAAACCTAATCCAAAACACGCCTGCGGGCGATTTCGCGAATTCACGAGCCGGAAGATGTGGCGGCTGCAAGGGAGACGTATCAGGGGGTTGAGACAGACGATCCCCTCGCAGCCGCCGGGATCGGCCGACGGAATGGTCTCCGTCGCATCGGCCGATTCGACTGCTTCGACCCGGGGAGATGAAGGGAGTTCCCGTTCTCCTTGGAATCGATGATCGATGGCAGGCCGGTACGCCGGCTCAGCACGGGGAATCACTAGATTCTCCGCAGAACCAATGGCGGGTTGATGGGTCAAAGCGACACAGCAGAGGATTACGCAGCGCTGACCGATGAGGAACTGGTAGATGCCGCTCTGGTCGATTTGGATGCGTTTGGCGAGTTGATCAGGCGACACCAGGACTTCGTCTACGGGGCGGCGCTGCGGATTGTGAGGAACCCGGTGTTGGCCCAGGACATCGCACAAGAGGCGTTTGTACGGGCGCATCGCGGCCTGCCCAACTTTCGTGGTCAAGCGCAGGTCCGCTCCTGGCTCTACCGCATCTCGACCAACCTGGCGCTCAACGCGGTGCAGCGCCGCAAGGAATACCCGGCCGAGACACTGCCCGAGCGTGCCGACACATACGATCCAGCTGCGGACGCAGTCAATCGGGCGCTGCGGGAGGATCTCGAGGAGGCGATTGCAGCGCTTCCGGAGAAGCTGAAGGGGCCGCTCGTGTTGCGCGAGCTCGATGGGCTCAGCTACCAGGAGATCGCCGATGCCCTGCAGCTGCCCATCAACACTGTGCGCACCCGGATACTGAGGGCCAGGCGAGCCTTGCGAGACAAGATGGAGGCATGGAGATGAGGGATTGTCGGACCTCCGATGAGCTTCTCTTTGCCTTTGTGGACGGTGCCGAGCCGGGCCTCGAAGAGCACGTTGCCCAATGCGATGAGTGTCAGGAGTTCCTGGCGGAATTGTGGATTGGTGAGCTGAAGACCGATCTGCGGGCTCCGGTGCTGCGACAGATCCGGTTCGACGAGTTCCTACGAGAAGTTGGCCAACTCACCATCGACATCATCGGGGCGATGGGCAGAGCGATCCTCGCCTATGGCCCTGGGGCCGACAGTGACGAAGCGACTAGTGACAACGATGAGGAGTAGAGATGGAATCTGACCTGCAGCGACGCTTGATCGTCCTTGGCGTGGTTCTGGGGCTGATGCTGGTGATCTGGATCGTCGGCCGTCTTGTCGCCAAGCGTGTTCCAGGTCGCTTCTCGGAGTTGGTCGTTCAGTTGATCCCGGTGCTGCTTGCCGCGATCGCCGTCATCGGTCTCCTCGTGATCATCGACCCGGATCAGGCACAGCAGCTCTCCGATTCCGCTATCGAGTCGGTGCCGAGGGTGATGATCGCGGTGATCGTGGTCATCGTCGCCAGGGCGCTGGGAAGGATCGTCGGGTTGTTCGCCGAGACCGCATTACGCCCGATGTCGGCGTCTATTGCGGGCAGGGCGAGGCTCATCCTGTCGAGTCTGATCCTCGGTATCGGCCTGATCATCGCCCTGCAGCAGCTCGGCATCTCCACCAATATCATCCTGATCCTCGTTGCTGCCCTTGCTTTCGGTGCGGCGCTGGCGCTGGCGCTCGGGATCGGGCTGGGATCGGTTCCCGTCGCCAAGCAGGTGGCGGCAGGACGCCACGTCGCCAACCGCTACAACCCGGGGGAGCGGGTGCGGGTGGGGGACACAGAGGGCCCCATCGCCGAGATCGGCCTTGCCACGACGCGGATCCAGGTAGCTGAGGGCCGCTTCGTCGACGTGCCAAACGAGGAGTTCATCGCCAGGGCCATCGAGGTCGACGAGCGAGATTGAAGCGCACGCGCGTGAACCCGAGAGCCGCCTGTCCGTCAGGTCACCGGCTTGTCGATGGCGAAAAGCATGTGCTCGTGATCTCCGCCCCGGCCGGAGCGCCAGATCCGGTCAATGTTGCGCCACCGCAGCGATAACCGTGCGGCAACCCGAGTCGGCGATCTCCGCGGCTCGATCCGGATCGACGGCCGACCGTTCGGTGAGTGCGTCGAGCATGTGTCGGATCAGTGCCGTGTCGACGTCGGGGGAGAGGTCGGTGCGGAACGCCCCGGTTCGCTGTCCCGCATGGAGAATCTCCCTGATGCGCTGTTCGACGGTACGGTCATACTCGCGCAGGGTTTCCCGGGCATTCGCCGATAGCCCGCTTTCGATGCCGGGGGCATGGTGGGCGTGGGCTCCGATAGACACGACGTGTCGGACCAGTTGCTCCAGCTTGCCTGCCGGGTCGTCGACCACCCGTAGCGCCGCGTCGAGCATCCACATACTCTCGTCGTGATGTCGGCTGATCGCCGTCGCAACGATGCTGTCGATATCGGGGTAGTGGTTGTACAGGGTCTGCCTGGCCACTCCGGCGGTCTCAGCGACCCGTCGCATCGTGACCGACCCGAGCCCGACCTCGGCGATGAGGCGGAGCGTAGCTGTGATGATTCGATCCTCGGTTGATGCCTCGCTAGAGAATCGTTGGACGGTCATCGTCCCTCCCGCATGTAGAGACGGATCGACATAGGAACGAACAGCAAGAGGAGGCCTGCCGTCCAGGCGATGGCGAGCAGGATGTCATGGCCGGCGCTGCTCCCATTGGTGAGGGCTCGCACCGCGTCGGCTCCTACTGAGATCGGTTGGTACTTGACGAAGGGCTGTAGCCAGCCTGGCATCGTGTCGGCCGGCGCAAACGCAGTGCTGGCGAGCATTAGAGGGAACAGCCAGAACATGGAAAGCATCCCGACCATGTCCGGCTGCCGGA
The DNA here is from genome assembly GCA_963844835.1 of uncultured bacterium. Classification (GTDB taxonomy): domain Bacteria; phylum Actinomycetota; class Acidimicrobiia; order Spongiisociales; family UBA5794; genus JAAETI01. The sequence goes on from CAWJPT010000002.1 coordinate 139,608, forward strand.
CCTTGGCGGCAATCGTCGCACCCAGCCACGAAAAGCCGAATCCGACGCCTGTCGCCAGGACGATCGCCGCGATCGCTCCTGGGAACGAAGCGAATCTGTAGCCCATGAGGAGTGCGACCAGGGAAACGAGAACGAGGCCCGCAACGTTGCGCACGGCGTCGGCGACGGTACGCCCCGCTATGACTGCGACTTGACTCATTGGTAGTGATCGAAACCGATCAGTCACGCCCTCGCTGAGGTCGGCGGCAAGCCCGAGGCTGGTTTGCTGGGCACCCTGCAGCGCCGTGATCACGAAGACCCCGGGTACAAGAAATCGCAGGTAGTCGACGCCTGCGCCCGCGCCGATCGAGCCCCCGAAGATGTAGTTGAACAGAATGAGAAAGAAGACACCCATGATCACAGCAAAGAAGAGCGCGTCGGGTTGCCGCATAGTGCGGACGGTGTCTCGCCAGAGGACGGTGTTGGTATCTTGTGCGGCTCGCTTGAGGCGCCCGCCGGGTCCAATTTGCCGGATGTCCGATGCGGTCGTCATGACGATGCCTCCTCTTTGGTTGTGACGGGGGAGCCGGTGAGGCTGAGGAATACGTCATCTAGGGTTGGCCTGCGCAGCTGAAAATCTGTGATCGTGACGCCGCCGTCCTGTAGCCGTCGGAGTACCTCGAGTGAGCCCGCGACGTCGTCACCGACCGGTATGGCGATCATCCGGCTTGCCCTGTCGACGGTCCGGCCCTCGATGTCGTGGATGAGATCCATTGCGGTCGCGACCTGGTCGTCGATGACATGGACCTCGAGCACGTCGCGCTGCAGATTGCGCTTCAACGTCTCTGGGGTGCCCGCGGCGATCGTGGTTCCCCGGTCGATGATCAAGACCTCGTCGGCAAGCCGGTCGGCCTCCTCCAGGTACTGAGTCGTCAGGACTATCGCGGTGCCTTGCTTGGCAAGTCGGAGGATGGCGTTCCAGATCTCGGCTCTGCTGCGGGGATCGAGCCCGGTCGTTGGCTCGTCGAGGAACAATGCAGGTGGGTCGGCAACGAGCGCGGCGACCACATCGAGTCTGCGTTTCTGTCCGCCCGAGTAGGTCCCGGCGGTGCGGTCTGCGAACTCTCCCATATCGAATTGCTCGATCAACTCCTCGGCCCTGGCCCTTCGCCGTGGTCGCGGGATCTTGTAGATACGACCAAAGAGCTCCAGGTTCTCTCTGGCAGTGAGCTTCTCATCAACTGCGGCGGACTGGCCTGCCAGGCCGATCATGCGTCGCACCTGGTCGGCCTGCGTTGTCACGTCGAACCCGCAGACCGTTGCAGAGCCGCCGTCCATCATTGTGAGTGTTGCGAGCAGGTTGACGGTGGTGGTCTTGCCTGCGCCGTTGGGGCCGAGCAGGCCGACGATCTGACCCGCTTGTACTGAGAAACTGAGATCGTCCACGGCAACGACGTCGCCGAAGCTCTTCTGTAGGTTCCTTGCGACAATCACGGGATCGGATCTGTGTTGTACTGGGGATGGAGCATTGGTAGACATAGTGTCGACTCTACATGACATAGTGTCCAGTCACAAGCTCGAGGCATGACTCCTGAGCTCAAAAGCCAGGGGCGGTGGGGTCAGGCGACGAGTGCGGCGAGGTTTTCCCGGGTAGTCGTCACGATCTGATTGACTTTTGCCAGCTCGGTTCGGGGCACCGGCTGTAGCGGGCGACGGGGGATGCCGGTCCAAAGGCCTGCGGCGCCGGCGGCCGCCTTGGTGCCGACAACCCCGTAGGCCTCGATTGCCTTGGTGGCGGCCGTCAACTCGGTCTGCAGAGGCTCAGCGGCGAGACCGACTCGAGGGCGGTCTGCACAACTGCCGAGACCAACTCAGGGAGGTAGTTGGCGGAAGCCGTGATCGCACCGACGGCGCCACCGGCGATCGCCTGGGTGAGCGCGCTGCTCGATCCCGAGTAGACCAGGAAGTCGTCGACCGAGGCTACCGCGACCTGCTTGGTGTGAAGGGCAACACCCGCGCTGTCCTTCAAGCCGACGATGTTGGGGTGCGCAGAGAGCTCGGCGGCATACTCGGCGGGCAGGTCGTAGCCGGTGACGGCAGGCACCGAGTAGAGAAAGATCGGTAGCGGGGTGGTATCGGCGATGGCCTCGTAGAAGCGCCGCACGGCATCATGATTGCCCCTGGCGAGTGTCGTCGGGGTCATGACGAGGGCAGCATCGGCACCGGCCACCGCAACTTCGGTGAGCTGACTGACGGCTTGACGCACCGATTGTGCGGCTACGCCACACATCAGGAACGGCTCGGATCCAAGCTCGTTACGCGCAGCACCTACGAGCAGCGCACGCTCGCCTGCCTCCAGGTAGGGACCCTCACCGGTCGAGCCGGCGATTACGAAACCGGTGACGCCACGCTTGGTCTGGAGCAGAAGATTGTGATGGTGCGCCTCGACGATGATGTCGCCGCTCTCATCGAACGGAGTGATGAGCGCTGTCATGAAGTGGGGAGGTGTGCGCATCGAGTCCTTCTTTCATCTCGCGCCAAGCCACAGGGTAATCCCGGAAAAGCGCGAAGCAATTCGTAACGGGGCCTGCGTGACCACTCAGGGTAGTGGTGGTACCTCTTCCGAGTACAACCAGCGGTCGAACAAATCGCCGAGATCCCGGCTCGAGACCTCCTCGGCGAGTGCGATGAAATCATCGGTAGTGGCGACTCCGTCGCGGAACCGATCCACGTACGTTCGCAGGATCGAGAAGAAAGTGTCATCTCCAACCTCAGTACGTAGCGCGTGGAGCACCAGGCCACCTCTCAAGTAGACACTGGCATTGAACAGGTCGTTGGCAGGCGGGTCTCCCGGTGGGCCATCGGCGTTGAGCGCCATCTGATCCCGGGTGCCGGAGATGGTGGCGAGCATGGCAGCTCGACCACGGGTGTGCTCGATCCACAGCCACTCCGCATAGGTGGCGAAGCCCTCGTTGAGCCAAACGTCGCCCCAATCGCCGACGCTGATACTGTCGCCGAACCATTGATGGGCAAGCTCGTGAACCATGACCGACTCGAAGAAGCTCGGGGACATCGACCATGTCACGGCCAAAGACCGACAACGTCTGATTCTCCAAGGCTGCTTCGAAGTCGTCGACCACGGCGATGCCGTAGTTGTCAAACGGATACGGCCCGAAGGTCTCGGAGAGGTAGTCGATCATCTCTCCGTGCAATCCCAGCGTGTCAAGTGAGCTCTGGGAGAGATCGCCGGGGAGCACGTTGCGCACGTTGACACCGCTCAATTCGCTCGAGCCGGTGTCGTCGACAATGGTCGAGGTTCCCGATTACAACGGTCGCCAGGTAGGAGGCCATCGGGTAATCCATCTCCCAGACCCAGGTGGACCAGCCGAGATCGGTGATCGTCTCGACATGGGTGCCATTGGCCGCAGCAACGAGCGGGTCGGGCACCGTGATCTTGAAGGTGTACGTGGCCTTGTCGCTCGGATGATCGTTGACCGGCATCCAGGTATGTGCTCCGTCCGGCTCGGACACCACGTACGAGGTTCCGTTGTGATCGGTGAGCCAGCCGATGTAGAAGGGGAGTGCCTGGGAGAGTACCGGCTCGGGCGTTCCCTCGTAGGTGACCGTCACTGTGAAGCCCTCGCCGGTGGGTATCACGCTGCCTGCGTCGACGATGAGCTCGCCACCGGTCCGTTCGAATGTCGCCTGATGACCGTCGACCTCGACAGAGGTGATCTCGAAGCCTGTGAAATCGAGGCTGAATTGCTGGATCGGCATAGTCGCGGTCGCATCGATCGTGACCAGGGCGTTGATCGTGTTGGGCTCAGGGTCGAAGGTGAGGTCGACCGTGTAGTGATCGACGTCGTAGCCACCGTTGCCCAGTTCCGGGTAACGGCTGTCACCGGCTCCGAGTAACTCGTCGACGGGCGTCGCCGGCTCGGGAGCGGCGGTGACGCTGGTCGTGTTCACCGGCTGGCTGGTCGTCGGGGGTGGCTGTAGCGTCGTGGCTGTCTGCGAGGTGTCTGCGGTCTCACCACCCGAACTACACGCACCGGTCAGCAACAGAATCGTGATCCCGATGGCGAGGTACCGGCGCATCGGACTGTTCATCTCGCCAGGGCTGCGACCACGGCGGCACCCATCTCCTTGGTGCCGCACGATGCACCTCCTGCGGCGATGTCACTGGTGCGCAATCCCGAATCCAGCACAGCATCGACCGCGGTCTCGACGGCATCTGCCTCCTCAGGAAGCCCAAGCGAGTGACGGAGCGCCATGGCGGCGGCGAGGATTGTGGCGAGCGGGTTCGCCAGATCCTTGCCTGCGATGTCGGGCGCAGAGCCATGGATCGGCTCGTAGAGCCCGGGTTGGCTCTCGCCGAGCGATGCGGACGGCAGCAGACCGAGCGAACCGGGCAACATCGAGCCTTCGTCGGTGAGAATGTCACCGAACAGGTTTCCGGTGACGACAACATCGAAATTTCCCGGCCGGGAGATGAGGTGCATCGCCATGGCATCGACCAGGACCACTTCGTATTCGACGTCGGGGAACTCGTCTGCCATCACCCGGGCCGCCACTCGTCGCCACAGCCTCGAGACCTCGAGCACATTCGCCTTGTCTACTGAGGTCAGCTTGTTGCGACGATCCGCGCGCGGCGACAGCCGCCATGCGCACGATGCGCTCGATCTCCTCGACTGAGTACTCCATGACACTGGTCGCTACCCGCCCATCTGCGCTCAGGCTGGACGGGCCGAAGTAGATACCACCTGTCAGCTCTCTGAAAAACAGTATGTCGACACCCTCGATGAGGATCGCGTCGCAGCGGAGAGGCGGCGAGCAACTGCCGATGTGCCGTGATCGGCCGGAGGTTGGCGAACAGTCCGAGCTCCTTGCGCAGTCTCAGCAGCCCGGCCTCGGGACGGGTCTTGGCATTCGGGTCATCCCACTTCGGTCCGCCAACGGCGCCGAGGATCACCGCATCGGCGCTCCGGCACACTTCGAGTGTCGACTCGGGAAGCGGGTCGCCGAACTCGTCGATGGCGTTGCCACCGATCGGTCTTGTGTCGAACTCGAATTCGTGCCCGAACCGGTCGGCGACCGCTACCAGCACCCCGTGGGCGGCCGCGGTCACCTCGGGTCCGATCCCGTCACCGGGCAGTAGTACGAAGGATCCGTTCACGTGGCCTCCACTCAGGCGTCTTCCTGGCTTTGCTCTAGCGCTCTCTTCTGTGTTGCCGCCTTGTTGAGCGCCGCCGTGAATGCACGGGCCGAGCCCTCGACGACGTCGGTGGAGAGTCCACGCCCCGAGTATGTGTCGGAGCCCGACCTGGATGATGGCATTGACCTCGGCAATGGCGTCGGCTCCCGAGGTGAGCGGGCTCACCCGGTAGTCGAGCAATACCGCAGGTACCTCGAATATCTTCTGCAACGCGGCGAATGCCGCGTTGACCATGCCGTCACCCTCGGCACGGGCCTCGACCTGCTCACCGTTGCGACGCAAAGTCACCGTTGCCACCGGGGTTGCCCGGTTGCCGCCGGATACGTGGATGTCGACGAGCTCGACCACATCGGGGGTCACGCCGGTCTTCTCGGTGACGATGGCTCTGATCCCTTCTTCGGAGATCTCGCCTTTGCGGTCGGCTAGCTCCTTGAAGCGGTCAAAAGCAGCCTTGAAGTCGTCATCCTCGAGATGGATCTCCATCTTGGCGAGCGCATCGGCGAAGGCGGCCCTCCCGGAGTGCTTGCCCAGCACGAGCGTTGATGCGTGACCGATCGAGGCAGGATCCATGATCTCGTAGGTCTCCCGGTTGCGGAGCACGCCGTGCTGGTGGATCCCGGACTCGTGGGCGAATGCGTTGCGGCCGACGATTGCCTTGTTGTACTGGATCGGGTAGCCGGTGAGACGGGAAACGAGCCGTGACGTCTCGAAGATCTCGGTCGTGTCGGCGCCGACTTCGACCCCGAAGTAGTCCTGACGGGTCTTGACCGCCATGATGATCTCTTCGGTAGACGTGTTGCCTGCCCGTTCTCCGAGGCCGTTGATGGCACCCTCGATCTGGCGGGCTCCGGCCTGGATCGCCGACAGGGAGTTGGCTACGGCGAGACCGAGGTCGTTGTGGCAGTGCGTCGAGATGATCACGTCTTCATTGCCGCCCCGTGACCTCTGCGTAGACGCGCTCCATCAGGGCGACGAAGTCCGAGGGTATCGCGTAGCCGACAGTGTCCGGGATGTTGATTGTTGTCGCTCCGGCCTCGACGGCCCTCCGGCACGTCTCGATGACGAAGTCAGGATGGGTGCGCGTCGCGTCTTGTGGGGAGAACTCGACGTCGTCTGCGTAGCGGCGTGCCCTGCGCAACTGACTCCGTGATGGCTTTGAGGACGTCGTCCTCGGACATTCGGAGCATCTCTTCACGTTGGATCTGGGAAGTCGAGATGAACACGTGGATCCGCTTGCGATCCGCGGCGCGCAGTGCGTCGGCGGCGATGTCGATGTCGTCGGGATGGGTGCGTGCCAGGCTGGCGATGACCGGGCCGGTGACCTCTCTGGCGATGCGTGATACCGCTTCGTGGTCGCCGGGTGACGATGCCGCGAATCCGGCTTCGATCACATCTACCTTGAGACGGGCCAGCTGGTGGGCGATCGCTACCTTGTCGTCGGGGGACAGGGCGATGCCGGGTGCCTGCTCTCCGTCCCGCAGGGTCGTGTCGAAGATGATCAGTTTGTCTGACAGGGCTGATGCCATGAGTGATAGCTCCTGGTTGTGCTGTGGTTCGGCTTGCTGGATTGCCGGGTCAGCCGCGTTGCGACTGCCCGGCTACATAAGCTCCAGGCCGATCCGGCAGTGATCGGAGCAGATCTTCATCACTGATCGTCTTCCGGGGTCTTGGCTACCAGGAAGGGCATCATGTTGCGCAGCGAGCGACCGACCTGTTCGACAGGATGGTCGGCAAGGGCCTTGCGAGCCGACAGCAGGTTCGGGGTGCCTGCCGCAACTTCAGCCATCCACTCCTTGGCGAAGGCGCCGGACTGGATCTCGCCGAGGATGTCACGCATGACCGCACGAGTCTGCTCGGTGACGATTCGTGGTCCGCGGGAGATGTCGCCGTACTCGGCAGTGTCGGAAACCGAGAAGCGCATCCACGACAAGCCACCTTCGAACAGCAGATCCACGATCAACTTCAGCTCATGCAGAACCTCGAAGTAGGCCATCTCCGGCTCGTAGCCGGCATCGGTGAGCGTCTCGAACGCGGCGCGAATCATCTCGTCGATGCCACCGCAGAGAATCACCTGCTCGCCGAATAGATCGGTCTCCGTCTCGGCCTTGAACGTCGTCTCGATCACTCCGGCGCGGGTCGCTCCGATGCCGTGGGCGTAGGAGAGGGCGAGGTCCTTGGCGTTCCCGGTTGCGTCCTGGTGGACCGCGACGAGCGCAGGAACGCCGCTGCCCGCCTCATACTGGCGCCGGACCAGGTGACCCGGGCCTTTGGGGGCAACCATCGCAACATCGATCGAGGCAGGCGGTGCGACGTAGCCGAAGTGGATGTTGAAGCCGTGGGCGAAGAAGAGGGCGTTGCCCTCCTGGAGATTCGGTGCGATGGCCTCGCCGTAGAGGCTCTGCTGATACTGGTCGGGCACGAGGACCATGATGAGATCGCCCCAGGCTGCGGCGTCTGCCGGAGACATCACGCGCAGGCCGGCGTCGGTTGCGGTGGAGACACGATGCGAGCCGGGACGTAGCCCGACCGTGACATCAACGCCTGAGTCCTTCAGGTTGAGGGCGTGGGCATGGCCCTGGCTCCCGAATCCGAGCACGGCCACTTTGCGCCCGGCAACCAATGCCGGGTTGGCGTCGTCCTCGTAATACATCGTGGCGCTCATTTGCTTCCTCTCGATATGGGTGTTGTGGGGATCTGTGCTCGCTGCTCGGCTATGCCGTCCTCAGCTCCGTCCTGAACCCGTTCTTGCTCTTTGGATCGCGACCCAGCGCGATCCGGCCCGATTTGACCAGGTCGACAATGCCATAAGGCGTCATCAACTCCAAGAAATCGCTCAGCTTGTCCGGCTCGCCGGACAGCTCGAACGTGATCGAGTTCTTCCCGACGTCAACGGCTCGAGCGTCGAATATCCGTGCCGCGTCGAGGATCTCGCCGCGGCGGGAAGGCTCGGCATTGATCCTGGCCAGCATGATCTCGCGCTCGACCGCGCTACCTACCGGATGCTCGGTGACTTTGACGGTGTTCACCAGCTTGTACAGCTGCTTGATGATCTGTTCCATCTCGGGGCCGTCGACGACAACCGTCATCCGGGAAAGTGTCGGGTCGGCCGTCGGTCCCACCGCAAGCGAGTGGATGTTGAATCCGCGCCTGGCGAACATCGAGGAAATGCGGGCGAGGACACCCGGTTTGTCCTCGACGAGGACTGTTATCACGTGTTGGGTCATGTTCAGCGATCTCATGCCAGTTCCTCCGGTCCGCACACAACATCGTCGTTCGAGTGTCCCGCAGGGACCATGGGGAAGACCATCGCATCCGGGTCGCACTTGAACTCGACGACGACAGGCCGGTCGTTGATCGCCAGAGCCTTCTCGATGGTGGGTGCCACCTCGGACGGTGTCTCTGCCCGCAGCCCGGCGCATCCCATTGCCTCCGCCAGGAGCACGAAATCGGGGATGCCGCCACCCAGGTAGGTGGCGCTGTAGCGCTCTTCGTAGAAGAGCTTCTGCCACTGCTTCACCATGCCGAGCCACGAGTTGTTGAGGACGAAGATCTTGACGTTGATGCCCTCGGTCGAAGCAGTAACCAGCTCTTGCATCGTCATCTGGAATGAACCGTCGCCGTCGAATGCGACGACCAGCTGATCCGGCGCTCCTGCCTTCGCCCCGACCGCGGCCGGGATGGCGTAGCCCATTGTTCCCAGGCCGCCCGAGTTGATCCACGTGTTGGGCCGTTCGAAACCCCAGAACTGGGAAGCCCACATCTGGTGTTGGCCGACGCCGGCGACGACGATGGCATCGCCACCGGTGATGCGGTGTAGTTCCTGGATCACGTACTGCTGTTGGATGGGCCCATCGGGATCCTGGTCGTAGGAGAGCGGGTGCTTCTCCTGCCACTCGTGGATCGTGTCGAGCCACTCCCTGCGCTCCGGGGCGGGCTTGGTGTCGAGGAGATGCTCCATCGCAAAGATGAGCTGTTCGAGCACAGCCCCGGCGTCGCCGACGATTGGCACATCGGCATGACGGACCTTGGAGATCTCTGCCGGGTCGACATCGACGTGGATGACCTTGGCGTCGGGTGCGAACGCGTCGACCTTGCCGGTGACCCGATCGTCGAATCGGGCGCCGATGGTCACGAGCAGATCGGATCTCTGCATTGCCGTGATCGCCGTGTAGTTGCCATGCATGCCGGGCATACCCAGCGCCAGCGGATGCGAGTCGGGAATGGCGCCCCTGCGCCATCAGCGTGGTCACGGTCGGCAGGTTGGCGACCTCGGCGAAGCGACGGAGCCGATCGGCCGCATTGGCGCGGATGATGCCGCCACCCGCGTAGAGAACCGGGCGCTCGGAGGCATCGATCATCTCGACGGCAGCCTGCACCTGCTTGGGGTGGCCCTTGACGCTCGGCTTGTAGCCGGGGAGGTTGATCTCACCGGGGCGGTGCCATTCCATGGTCGCCACCAGCAGGTCCTTGGGGATGTCGACGAGAACGGGGCCGGGCCGCCCGGTGGCCGCGAGGTGGAACGCCTCACGGATCACGTCAGGGATCTCTTCGACGTCGGTGAGCAGGTAGTTGTGCTTGGTGACCGGCAGCGGAGATGCCCCAGGTGTGCGCCTCCTGGAAGGCGTCCATGCCGATGCTGGTCTGTGCCACCTGACCGGTGATCGCCACCACCGGGATCGAATCCATGTAGGCGTCCTGGAGCGGTGTGATCAGGTTGGTGGCGGCAGGGCCAGAGGTGACCAGGGCGACACCGACCCGGCCGGTGGCGTGCGCATAGCCGGAGGCCATGTGGCCCGCGCCCTGCTCGTGGCGGACGAGAACGTGGCGGATCGAGCTGTCGAGCAGCGGATCGTACGCCGGCAGGATCGCCCCACCCGGCATGCCGAAGACTACGTCGACACCCTCATGCTCGAGGGCTCGTATCAATGCTTGTGCTCCGGTGAGTGTCTCACTCATGTCGGTCTCCTGGGCCGGTTGTCTGTCTCAGATATGAAAAAACCCTCCGGCTGGAGGGTGATCGGCGCATGGTGACGTCTGGCGACGTCTGCGCCTAGCGAATAAGTACGAGGGTGTTGTGGTGGGTGTCTCTCATGACCTTGTTGTTGACGTGAAAGGCGAGTATGCCAGTCATCAGCGTAGTGTCAAGTCGAAATCACGACTGACAGCTAGCCTCAGGCGCATTGTCGACCCTTTGGTCTGGGGCCATGAGCAGTTTCCGCGGAGTATGGATAACCCTTCTCGATGGTGCCGTCGCCGCGGCCAGAGCGACCCTGCGGGATCTGGAAGGCCCCGAGGTCCCGGCATCGCTGCATCGGGTTGCCGCATACACCGGTGGCAAGCTTCCTCCACCGCTTGCGGCGAGCCTGCTCGATGAGCTGGACACCAATGAGTGGTTCCGCGAGAAGGTCGCGGAGTCGTGGCAGGGGGAGTCGGGCACGCTTGCGGCATTGTTCCTGGAAAGGCCGGAGGGTTGGTGGATCGAGTTGGCGGAGGCGGCCCGTGACGCCGAGAGCGACCAGGGCGAATCGCAACTGGCCGGCATGCAGCGGCAGATCGCAAAGCTCGAGGAGAAGCTTCGCAGAACGACGAGCAAAGCCGCAGAGCTGCAAAAACAAGTCGACGCCGAGAAGGCAAAGTCCCGGGAGCTGATCGATGCCACCAAGAGCGCGACGGCAGCGAGGTTCCGTGCACAGGTCGATGAGCTGGCAGCCGTCCGCGTCGAGGCTGTGCAACTCTCCGAGCGGCTGGAGCGACTCGAAGGGGAGCACGGGGATCTGCTCGAGGCGTTTGCCGCAGTGCGTAGCCGTCTTGCCCGTGCCAGGCGGCTCCGGCTCGACACCGGTACCGCGACAGGCCCTGCGGGGTCGATGCCTTCGGACCCGGTCAAGTTGGCACGTCTCCTGGATCTGCAGACTGCTTCCTATGGCAGAGCACCGCGGGTTGCGGCGGGGAAGGAGAGAGAGCCGGTGCGGGATCTCTCACTCGGTGCGGGGGTCAGACCGGATTCCGCGGACGCGATTCGTTGGTTGCTCGGGCTCGCCGAGCCGGTGGTGGTCCTGGTGGACGGCTACAACGCACTATTTCACATCAACCGCAGCGACTTCGCCTCGGGTGGGGCGCGTAGGAACCTGGTCGGTGCGCTGCGGCGGCTGCGGGACTCCGGCGAGACCAGGCACCGCATCGTGGCCGTGTTCGACTCGACCCTGCCGGGGGAGAGGATTCCCCGCTCGGCACTTGGTGGTGTCGAGGTGCGTTTCACCGAGCAGGATGTGATCGCGGATGAGGAAATCGTCTCCATGGTCGAGCATCTCGACCGGGTGGTCGTTATCTCGTCCGATCGTGAGGTCAGGGAAGGTGCCGAGGCGCGCGTGGAGCCGTTGTGTTGTGGTCTGAGGCGCTCGCCGAGTGGATGGAGCGGTTGTGAAGTCCATCCCGCCATTCAACTGGTGAGGCCAAGCGAGTCTCTGGTGTCCTTCGGGTCGGGGACCTGGAGCACGATGCGGCGGTACGGTGCCGGATCGGTGAGATCGATGCAGAGTACGTCACCCGCATCGGCGCGAACATCCCACAGTTCCGCACCACCGCTCGTATTTGCGCTACCAGCCCGAATCAGACCGGGGAGGGCGGTGCCGCGGTGCATCCTCTGATACTTCTCAGGTGCTACGTCGTTGAGCCGGGAGATCGACACCGACCGCACCGTGGTAACAGGAACCCTCACCACTTTGCGCAGCGTCCAGAGCCGATCCCACCCGCCAAAGCGGAGCGTCAGTTCGCCGCCCTCGACCGTGAGCCCGACCGCAGGTGCACCCTTCATCATCAGCAACGCCACGCCGATGGCGGCCGCGGCGACAGATCCCACGAAGGTATCGAACCCCAACTCGAGCTTTCCCCGTGCGGTTGCGACGACGGCTCCCGCAAACAGAACAAGAGCAACGAGGCCACACCCGGCGACGACGATGTCCCATTTGTGCATACGTTTCATCCGCTGATACCTCCTTTGCCTGCGGGCGATGAACGCCCCCAACCCTCGGGTCTAGGACTCGGCGGTGCCAGGTGCCAGCGTCAAACGTCCCCAACGGCCCGGGTCATGCGGCCGTGGCCCAGGTGGGAGAGGTTGTAGCGGTCAGAGCACGAGCTCGGCGATGGTGCGGAGCGTGCCCGGATCGGTCGGGAACAGTGCCAGCGTGGTCACAGAGGACTCCCGCCATGCTTCCAGTCGATCCCGGATCATCTCCCTCGTGCCGATCAGGCTGAGCTCGTCGATGAGATCGTCCGGGACGGTCGCGATCGCTTCCATCTTCTTACCGGAGAGGTAGAGGTCCTGGATCTCGGTCGCTTCCCGCTCGTAGCCGTACCGGCAGGCGAGATCGTTGTAGAAGTTCTTGCCCTTGGCCCCCATGCCACCGATGTAGAGCGCCAGCATCGGTCTGATCCGATTCCTGGCCGCATCGAGGTCATCCGTCTCGATCGCCTGGGTGGTCGCAACGATGTCGAAACGAGCGGCCTTGTCTGACTGCGCTGATCTGGCGAATCCATCCGCAATCAGCGGATCGAACACCGAGCCTGCCCGATCGGGGGAGTAGAAGATGGGCAGCCATCCGTCTGCGATCTCGGCGGTGAGGGCGACGTTCTTCGGCCCGATCGCCGCCAGGTAGATGGAAACCTGGTGGGACGGGTGAGTCATCAGGCGAAGGGGCTTGCCGAGACCGGTGGCGTCGGGGCCGCGATAGGGGATCTGATAGTGCTCCCCGTCGTAGGCGAGCGGATCTTCGCGGGCAATGGCCGCCCGGACTATCTCGACGTACTCGCGGGTCTTGCCGAGCGGTTTGCCATATGGGACGCCGTGCCATCCCTCGACTACCTGAGGGCCGGATAGCCCGAGCCCGAGTAGGAAGCGCCCTCCACTGAGCTCGTTGAGGGTGACCGCGGTCATGGCGGTCATGGCGGGGGTGCGGGCGGGCATCTGCATGATCGCCGAACCGACCTTGATCGTGCTCGTGCGTGCTGCGATCCACGAGAGAACGGTGACGGCGTCTGAGCCCCACGCCTCGGCAACCCACACGGAGTCGTAGCCGAGGCTCTCCGCTTCCTCGATGAAGCTGAGGTCGGTACCGGAGCCTCCTGCCCAATAGCCGATGTTGATGGCGAGCTTCATGAATCCCCTTCTACCGATCGGGCGGAAGGTACCACGTCGGCTGCGGCTACCGCTCTGGGTTTCTTGTCACACCTTGTGGATAAGTTGTCGCCAGATCCCAGGAGGTACGGAATGATCATCGACTGTGAAGCATGCGAGCACCAGGAGACGACGGTGTGCGATGAGTGCATCGTGCCCGTGCTGTTGCACCAGATGTCTGGTCCTTTCGAGTTGCACGACGACGAGGCGAGGCGCTCTCGACAATCTGGCCGACGCCGGGTTGGTGACGCCACTTCGGCTCGTGACCAGGAAGGGTGCGAGCGCAACCGGCTGAGCGCAGGTGCGTTCCGGTGCTCACGGTGCCGTATCCGGGCACGGATGCCGGAAGCGGTCGGGTCGCCCGTGCTACCTCGGTGCGGCGATAGGCTCGGTCCGATATGAAGCAGCAGCTCAGAGAGATCGCCGTCGGCGCCGGATGCTCCGGCTTTGGGATCACCGGAGCAGAGGAGTTCTCGGGCATCGCCGATACTCTCCGAGAACGCGAGAGCGCCGGGCTGGCCGGTAGGCGTCGCTTCACCTACAAGGATCCGAGCCGAGCCGCCGATGTCCGGGTCTCGTTTCCCTGGGCCAAGACGATCGTGGCGTTGACGTGGCCGTACCTCCCCGCAGCAGGCAGCCCGGGCCAGGACGCGCCGGGGACCGGGCGAATCGCCCGTTTCGCCACGACAGATCACTACGACGGCCTTCGCCATGCCGCCGGGATGGTCGCAGCGACACTCGTCGAGGCGGGATTTCGCGCCGAGATACTGGTCGATGACGATCGGCTGGTTGACCGGGCTGCGGCGGTGCGGGCCGGTGTGGCCTGGTGGGGCAAGAGCACGATGGCACTCGATCCGAAGCACGGCCCCTGGTTGCTGCTCGGGTCGGTCGTCACCGACGCCGCCCTCGAGCACGACACGCCGATGCGACGCGATTGTGGCACCTGTGACGCCTGTATCCCCGCCTGCCCGACCGGGGCCATAATCGCCCCCGGAGTGCTCGATGCTTCTCGCTGTCTCGCCCACTGGATGCAGACTGCGGGGGTCGTTTCCCGAAGAATTGCGGGATGCCGCTGGGGGACCGGGTCTACGGTTGCGACGACTGCCTCGATGCCTGTCCTCCCGGGCACAAGCGGATCGAGGCGGGTTCCGTCCCGGTGCGCGGGCGTGTGGATCTCCTCGAGCTGCTGGCCGCCGACGACGAGACACTGCTCAGCCGCTACGACCATTTCTACTTGCCCGGCCGCCGTCCCAGGATCCTCCGCCGCAACTCGATTCTGGCGCTCGGCAACAGCTGGCGCGGTCGCGGGGACGAGCCACAGGCGGCACCTGCAGTGGCCACGTTGCATCGAATGCTCTGCGATGAAGCGGAGGTGCTCCGTCTCCATGCCGCCTGGGCTCTGGGGCGAATCGGGGGCGAGGCGGCGCGCCGTCACCTGGTCGCCCGCCTGCAGCGGGAGCCGGTGCGGGACGTGGTCGTCGAGATAGAGCGGGCGCTCGGCGAAGAGACCGGGTCTACGCTTCATCCCGAGACACCGAACGCCGATGACAAGCGGTAGCAGAGAGAGGACATCTTGGTAGCCGTCTACGCCATAGCCACGATCCTGGGGGTGATCGGGATCATCGCCTGGGTCACCCTCGGCATGATCTCCACCGCCGTCTCCCATGCACAGAGACTCGACCCGGAGACTCGCTTCGGGCTCGCCGGGAGGAGCGTGGTCGCAGGTACGATCGGGTTTGGCCTTGGTGGCATGTCGGCGTCGTACGCCGGAGCGGGGACGCTGCTGGCCGTCCTGGGGGCCGTGGCCGGTGCCGGAGCGCTGGTAGTGGTTGGCCGCTTTCTCGGGGTGGAGGAAGAGCCCGACGGGGACTCGGTTTGATACGGATCATCTCCGATGTGCATGGCGCCGTTGCCGCTCTCAGACGGGTGACCGTCGAGCCGGGCGCGCTGCTCATCCTCGGTGATTTGATCAACTTCATCGACTACCGGGATCAGACCGGAATCGTCAGCCGCGTAGCCGGATCGGAGTTTGTTGCCGAAATGGTCAGGCTCAGGAGCGCAGGGGACTACACCGCGGCTGGCGAGTTGTGGCGCGACTACCGCAGGGGGCGGGAGGACGAGCTCCGCCGCGGCTATGCAGAGGCGATTGCAGACGCATATGAGGAGATCTGCGAGCCGCTCGACGGAGTCAGCGGCTGGGTCACGTACGGCAATGTCGACAACCCGGATGTGATGCAACGGTTCCTCCCCGGTTCGATACGGTTCATCGAGGCAGACCGTATCGAGATCGATGGAGAGGTGTTCGGGATCGTCGGCGGGGGTGTGACCACGATCAACTCGCCGGGAGAGATAAGCGACGATGTGATGGCGGAACGGCTGGCGGCGATCGGCCCGGTAGACGTGCTGTGCACCCATGTCGCCCCGGCGATCCGCCCGCTCGCTGCCGACGTGGTGGGCGGAAGGGCCAAGGGCTCGGTTCCGGTGAAGGAGTATCTCGAGCGCTACCAGCCCCGGGTTCACTACTTCGGTGACATTCACCAGCCGCAAGCCGTCTCCTGGCGGATCGGTGCCACCACCTGCGTAAACGTCGGCTACTTCCGCGCCACCGGGCGCCCCTGGGTCCATCGTGCGGATTGACCTGGAGGGCCTCGCCGCCGGCTACGAGCATCGCCCTACATCCCCAGCCGGGCTGGAGAGAGCGCGACGCGCCGCGGCCTCGGCGCGGCTTGGCCCCGGGCAGGCTGCCATAGACGTCGGCGGTGGCCGCGGTGGCCATGCCGCGGTGTGGGCAGGACTGGGCGCAACAGCCGTCGTGGTTGATCCCTCAGCTGCGATGACGGCACGGGCGGTGAGCAACGCCGGTGTCAAGGCCATCCGCGCCGTAGCCCAAGCACTGCCGCTCCGATCGGGCGCCATCACTCTCGTGTACTTCCATCTCTCCATCCATTACGGCGATTGGAGGCGAGCACTCGACGAGGCGCTGCGGGTGCTTCACCCGGGCGGGGAGTGCTGGATCTGGACCATGGGGGAGAAGCACCATCGTGCGTCGTTCCTGACCAGGTGGTTCCCATCGGTCGGCGACATCGATGCTGCCCGTTTCCCCGCGCCGGAGGCACTTTCCGATTACCTGAGCGGATGCGGGCGCAGAGCGTCGAGACGGGCCGAGAGGTGGAGCACCGAGAGATGACCGCGGCCGCGTGGCGTGAGGCGGCGACCGCCGGTTTCGTCAGCACGCTCCAGCTGATTTCTGACAATGAATTCCGTTCCGGTCTGATAGCGTTTGACCAGACGTATCCAGAACCGGGCGAGATCGTGGACTACGTACTCACCTTCGATTGGTTACGCGCGAGGCGGTAGCCACTATGCTTGCAATAGTAAGCGTTATGGCGACCACGCTTGCAATTGCGAGCACCGGAAGGAATTGATCTATGACAATGGAAGGCACGGTTCAGAGCATCGAAGTCTCGGCCGATGTCCAGACGGTCTATGAGGTTGCCCTCGAGCTCGAGGCCTATCCCGAGTGGGCAACCGGTGTCAAGGAAGTCGAGATCGAAGAGGAAGACGAGCAGGGGCGCCCGACCCGTGTCTCATTTGTCGCCGACGCCATGATCAAGGAGATCTCATACACGCTCCTCTATAGCTACGAGCTCGAGGACGGATTCTCCTGGGCCGCCGAGCCCGGCAGGGACATCAAGGCCATGGACGGAAGCTACCGCTTCCACGCGTTGGAGGACGGCGGCACCGAGGTTCTCTACGCGCTGAAGGTCGATCCGGCATTCACCGTCCCCGGTTTCCTGCGGCGTCAGGCGGAGAAGCAGATAGTCAGCAACGCCTTCCGCGGGTTGAAGAAGCGAGCCGAGGCATTGTGACCCGGCCGAGCCGCTCATGCGTGTCCTCCTCGTAACGGGCAAGGGTGGCGTCGGCAAGACAACGGTTTCGGCCGCGACCGCGGTGCGTGCCGCCGATCTCGGCTACCGCACCCTCGTCATGTCCACCGACCCGGCGCACTCTCTCGGTGACGCGTTCGATCTCGACTTCGGCGATCAGCCGACGGCGGTGACGCCGCTGCTCTCGGCCCAGCAGATCAACTCGCAGCAGCGGCTCGAGGAATCGTGGGGGGAGGTCCGCGATGCCCTCACCGAGCTATTCGACTGGTCGGGGCTCAGGGGGATCGAGGCTGAGGAGCTGACGGTTTTCCCGGGAATGGACGAGATCTTTTCGCTGGTGACGGTCAGGGACCACGTACGGTCCGGTGAGTACGACGCCCTGGTTGTCGACTGTGCCCCGACCGCAGAGACCCTGCGTTTGTTGAGCCTCCCCGAGGTGCTCTCCTGGTACATGGAGAAGATGTTCCCGATAGGCCGCAGAGTCGCCAAGGTGGTTCGGCCGATGCTGAGCAAGGTGACATCGATGCCGGTCGCGGACGACAAGGTGTTCGAGGCGGTGCAACGTTTCTACGACCGGCTCGACGGGATCAGGGAGATCCTCGGCGATCCGGAGATAACGAGCGCCCGGCTCGTGATGAACCCCGAGAAGATGGTGATCGCCGAGGCTCGCCGCACCTATACCTATCTGGGGCTTGTTCGGCTACGCAGTCGATGCCGCCATCGTCAACCGGGTGCTGCCGCAGAGTGTCAGCGGCGGCTATTTCTCCAAGTGGCTGGAGATCCAGAAGGAGTACCTGGCTGCGGTCGAGGAGGGATTTGCCGACATCGACATCAGGCACCTGCGGCTCTTCGACGAGGAGATGGTCGGCATCGAGCGGCTCCGCATCCTCGGCGAGACCTTGTACGGCGAGGACGACCCATTGTCCCGCCTCTCGGAGGGTCGTCCGTTCCGGGTCGAGGAATCCGCAGACGACGTTGTGCTGGTGATCGGCGTTCCCCTCGCAGAAAAAGGGGACGTCGACGTCGTGCGGCATGGCAATGAAATGGTGGTGACCGTCGGCCCTTACCGCCGAGCGATCGTCCTACCCGACTCGCTGGCACGGCGTCACGTGCGCCGTGCCCAGCTCAAAGAAGGCGAGCTGCGCATCACGTTCGGTCTCGATGATTGAGGCCGGTCAGGGCACTAGCCTGAATGCAGCAAACAACAGGTGCGAACATGGATGAAGATCGGGACTACCGGGCTGCCGTCGCCATGGGCCTGCGCCGCGCCGCACTGCACTGGCTGCGAGCCGGCTACGAGGTAGTCGCCGGCGTAGGGGCGTTGCTCAACGAAGTTGTTGAAGTGCGCAGGGATGGCCAGAAGTCGGATGATCCGGATGACCGTGACGATGGCCCGGTTCGCATCGAGCTGGATTGAGAGGAGCGACATTGGTCGCAACTGTGGGGATTGACCTGGGCGGCACCAAGCTCCAGGCGGTTCGAGTCGAAGACGGTGCTGTGGTTGCTCGCGAGTTGTTTGCCACTCCGGACGAGGACTTCATGAGGTCGGCGATCGCCGCCATCAGGGAGATGTGGACCGACGATGTTGCTGCGGTCGGCGCCGGGATCGCCGGTCTGGTGCGCTACCCGGAAGGTGTCTTCGTCTGGGGCCCGCACGTGCCGGGAACGAACATCCCGGTGCGGGAGATCCTCGAAGAAGAATTCGATGTTCCGGCTGCGGTTGACAACGACGCGAACACTGCGGCCCTGGCGGAACTGCACGCAGGTGCCGCCATTGGGCGCTCTTATGCGCTGCTGGTCACCCTCGGCACCGGCATCGGCGGCGCGGTGATTGCGGAAGGTGACGTTTACCGAGGGTCCTCCTTCGCCGGGGAGTGGGGCCACATGCTCTATCAAGCCAACGGGCTGCAGTGCGACTGTGGCAAACGGGGTTGCTGGGAGACGGTGGCGTCGGGGCCGGCGCTCGCCAGGCTCGGCAGGGAGTTTCACGCCCTCAACCCGGGCGGGCACCTGGCGAAGGTGCTGGAGAAGGAAGACTTCAGCGCAGAGACACTCACCGCGGCCGCAGACGCGGGTGACGAGACGGCGCGTGGGTTGGTGAGTCAGGTGGGAGCTGCGCTCGGCCACGGCCTGTGCAGCCTCATCGCCGTGTTCGATCCTGAGCTGATCGTGGTGGGGGGCGGGCTCGGTTCTGTAGGAGAGTCATTGCTAGGCCCGGCACGCCGTGTTGCCGCAGATGCGCTCCATGGCGGTGCCTATCGGCCGCTCCCGCCGATCGTTGTTGCCGAGCTCGGCCCCGAGGCGAATGCGATCGGCGCGGCATTGCTGGCGGCAAGGTGCCTTGACTGACGTGAAAGGAGAGATCGGCGGTATGGGTGAGCACGACTCGGGCAAGCTGCGATCCGTAGACAGCACGCTTGCGGTTGTCCAGCATCCGCTCGACACGTCAGAGCCGGTATCGGTACGAAGCAGACAAGAGCTGATCAAGGAGGCGTTGCTGCTCGTGCCGAATCTCGCCAAGCTGCTCTTTCGGCTGTTGAAGGATCGGCGTGTGCCGTTGCGTCGTCGACTGGCGATGGGCGCCGTCGGGCTCTACGTGGCATCGCCGATCGATCTCATCCCGGACGCTATTCCGGTTGTTGGTGGCATCGACGATCTGTTGCTGCTGGCATTTGCCATCGACTACCTGTTGCAGGCCAGTCCCGAGGAGGTCGTCGCCGAGTACTGGGACGGCTCCGAGGATGGGTTGGAGCTGGTGAGGGGGATGGCCGCGTGGGGCGTCGAGATGATGCCCAACCGGCTCAGGCGCATCATCGGCCACGTGTGAGTCTCGGCACCGAGATCGACCGGCTGCGCGAGATGGCCATGTCGGATCTGCAAGCGGCGGCCGGTGATCTCTCCATGTGCGCCATTGCCAAATCGGGAGAGCCGATGCCGGCACTCAAGTACTTCGAGGGGAGAGTGGCAATGCTGCAGCAGCTGCAGCGGGTGGTCTCCGGGGATTTTGCCGATGAGGATCTCGTTGCCGGGATCCGGTCGACCTGGGACGCCAAACGGCCGCTGGCAGCTCGTTCGCGCGATTGGGAGGCCTACTTGCGCGGTGGCGACGATGTCCTCACCGAGCTCGCCGTCAACGGCGGGTGATCCGCCGAGGCATGCAATCCGGCACACCGCCGCTACTCTCCACGCGCATGGACTTTCGCAGAATCAACAACCTCCCGCCTTATGTCTTCGGCGAGGTGAACCAGCTGAAGCTGGAGGCTCGCCGCGCCGGCGAGGACATCGTCGACCTGGGTTTTGGCAACCCGGACATTCCCTCGCCTGGCTTTGTCGTCGACAAGCTGGCAGAGGCCGCCAAGAACGAACGGAACCACCGCTACTCGGCATCGCGAGGAATACCGAATCTGCGGAAGGCGATCACTGAGCGCTACGCACGAAGGTTCGGCGTCGAGCTCGACCCCGAGACCGAGGCGATCAACACCATTGGCGCCAAGGAGGGGCTATCCCACTTGCTGTGGACCCTGGTCCAGCCGGGGGATGTAGCTCTGGTGCCTGAGCCCTCCTACCCGATCCACATCTACGCTCCCGCCCTGGCGGGTGCCGAGGTGCGGCGTGTCCCCGTGCTACACCGTGCCGATTACTTCGAGTACCTCCACGATTCCTTCCTCGATTCGTGGCCCCGGCCCGAGTCATCATCACATCGTTCCCGCACAATCCGACCACCAAGACGGTGGGTAGGGAATTCTGGGAGCGCCTGGTCAACTTCGCCAGGGAGAACGAGGTGATGCTCGTTCACGACTTCGCATACGCAGACATCACCTTCGACGGCTACGAAGCACCGAGCATGCTCCAGGTTCCCGGGGCCAAGGAAGTCGGTGTCGAGCTGTACACGCTCACCAAGGGCCACTCGATGGCAGGGTGGCGGGTTGGCTTCGTCGTCGGTAACCCCGAGATGGTGGCCGCGCTCGCCAAGCTCAAGTCGTATCTCGACTACGGGACGTTCCAGCCGATCCAGATCGCCTCGATACTCGCCCTCAACGAGGGCGACGACCACGTCGACGAGGTGAGGGCCATCTACAAGAAGCGGCGGGACATCCTCGTCGACGGGCTGAACCGGGCAGGCTGGCCCATCGAGAAGCCGTTGGGGACCATGTTCGTGTGGGCTCCGATCCCTGAGGAGTACTCGGAGATGGACTCGCTCGACTTCACTTTCCATCTGCTTCGAGAAGCCAAGGTTGCGGTCAGCCCCGGCATCGGATTCGGGCCGAGTGGAGAGGGCTATGTTCGCTTCGCCCTCGTCGAGAACGAGCACAGGACGGGCCAGGCAGTGCGTGGAATCCGCAAGGCCCTCGACCGGCTGACGGCGACCGCCTGATGCCTTACACAAACGGGATCGCAGACTTCCGCTCCGACACGGTCACCCATCCGACCGATGCCATGCGCCGTGCCATGGCTGCCGCCGATGTCGGCGACGACGTGTATGCGGAGGACCCGACCATCAACGCCCTCCAGGACGAGGTCGCGGCGCTGCTCGGCAAGGACGCTGCGCTGTTCACCCCTTCGGGGACGATGGCGAATCAACTAGCCATCGGGGCACAGACCAATCCCGGAGAAGAGGTCATTTGTGTCGAGACCGCCCACGTGCGGAACTACGAGCACGGCGGCGCTTCGGCCAACTTCGGCGTGTCGTTCCGCACCGTGCCGAGCCCGAATGGTGAGATGACCGAGGAGGCCATCCGGCGCGCCGCCGCCGGCACCGCGTACCACCTGCCGCGGGTGACCCTGCTTGCCTGGGAGAACACTCACAATGTCTCAGGTGGCACCGTGGTCCCGCAGCACCTGATCAGGGAAGGGTCCGCCTACGCTCATTCGATCGGGTTACGGGTGCACATCGACGGCGCCCGTCTGTGGAATGCGTCGATGGCGTCCGGCGTGGCCGCAGCCGAGATCGTGGCGCCCGCCGACAGCGTGATGTTCTGCTTCTCGAAGGGCCTGGGTGCGCCGGTCGGCTCGATCCTGGTGGGTGACGCGGCCTTCATCGCCGAGGCGCGGTGGATGCGCGGTCGGCTCGGTGGCGGGATGAGGCAGGCAGGTGTGCTTGCCGCAGCTGCCAAGGTAGCGCTCGACGGGAGGGAGCGGCTCGCCGAGGACCACGCCAATGCGAGACGGCTCGCCGACGGCATCGCTGCCCAGCACCCTGACGCCGTTGATCCTGCGGCGGTCAGCACCAACATGGTCGTCGTGAGGGAGGCGGGTCTGCCCGTCTCCGCTGACGAGTTGATCGACCGGCTGGATCGGGCCGGGGTGCGGACGGCGTTGATCACGCCCGGCGTGATCAGATTCTGCACGCATCACAACGTGGATGGCGGCGACGTTGACCGCGTGCTCGAGGTCACCGGTTCCCTGAGGAGCTGAACCGGCACCCGGCTACATCCTCGAGAGCCTGCCCGGCATAGCGAAGGTGCTGGCCGTAGCCTGCAGCCTTCACATACGTGTGGTAGCGGGCATGAACGGGATCAGCGGCGAGGTTGATCAACCGCGACATTGCCCTGATCAAGTCCTCCCTCTGGTACCCATCGTCGAGAGCGGCGGCGAGTGCCTCGGCGGAACAGCGGCTCGCGATCTTCTCGTTGATGAGGGCGTGGCCGTCCTCGTGATCACGGCTCGTCGCCGTGCTGCCGTACCCGGGTACCAGCTCCACGGTGATGGTGGTCACGACAACTCGCTCCTTGCTGAGCGAAACGTCGAAGAGGGGAGTTGCCGTCGCGATCGCCGCACCACTGGCGAACATGTCCACCGGTGCTGCAGCCACCGATGCCAGGAGATCGTCGTCCCCGGCGGCCCGGTTCAGCGCCGATGCGATACGCGGATCCGTCTCCCCGGTCGCCATCGCGTTCAGCTCGACCCTGAGATCGGCGATGACCCGCTCGGTCGTTGGCGAAACGGGGAGTAACAACACCACCCGGTCGGCAGCAAGCACCGTCACCGGTGTCTCGGCGGTGACCCGTGCCTGTCCGGCCAGCGTCATGGCCAGTAGCGCGATGCCAAAGCCGGCGATGAGGAGCAGCAAGCGACGCATGGTGGCCTCATCGGCACGGCGGCGGGAGAACCTTACCGGCTGTCGGCCCCGGTAACGGTTTGCGGCGACGGTGAGTCAGAACCCCTATGCAATACGCCGTTCTGTTCCCAGGACAAGGTAGCCAGCACGTCGGCATGGGCGCCGACCTGTTCACCGCACGGCCGGACCTGCTCGGCTCGGCTGCCGATGAGGTGCTCGGCTGGTCGCTGCGCGACATCTGTGCGCTTGGCCCGGAGGAGCAGTTGGTCCGCACCGATCGAGCACAGCCGGCCCTCTACGGTGTCGCCTATGCGCTCTGGGAGGCATTCGCCGTCCGTGTCGGTGTGCCCCCGCGAGGAGCCGCCGGGCACTCGGTTGGCGAGTACACAGCACTGGCCGCGGCCCGCTCCATTGACTACCTCGATGGCCTCCGGCTCGTCGCCGCCCGCGGCAAGGCGATGGCTCACGCCACCGAGCAGGCGGCGGGGACGATGGCAGCGGTCATCGGCGCAGAGGTCGAGAGTCTCGAGGAAGTCGTCTCCGAGATGCGGGCAGACGGCGAGCACATTTGGGTCGCCAACATCAACGCACCGGGACAGGTTGTCGTCGGCGGCACCGTCGAATCCGTGAGACTGCTCGAGGAGAACGCCCGGGAATACGGGCTACGGCGCGTGATCCCGATCAACGTCGCGGGGGCATTCCATACCCCGATGATGGCAAGCGCCCGGGAGGAACTCGACGTGGCGCTGGCAGATACCCAGTTCTATCCGGGAGACTTCCCGGTATGGTCGAACCTAGAGGCGGCGCCTGTCTCCGATCCGATCGCCACGCTGTCCGGACAGCTCACCAGTGAGGTGCGGTTTGCCGAGTCGCTCGTGGCGATGCGGGAGGCGGGAGTGGAGGCCTTTGTACATATCGGGCCAGGCGATGTGACCGCTGGTCTGGCGAAACGTACGGTTAGAGACGCAGTGGTCATTACTGTGTCGACGCTCGATCACATCGAAGCGGCAGTCGAGCAACTGACCGCGGGATGACATCGGAAGGGAGCTCGATGCGACACGCAGCCATCACCGGCTGGGGCGAGTACACGCCACCAGCCGTGCTCAGCAATGAGGATCTGGCGTCGGTCATCGACACCAGCGACGAGTGGATCACCACCAGGACCGGGATCAAGGAACGACGGATCAGCCACGTCACCAACGCTGAGATGGCAACCGCGGCGGCCCGCAAGGCGCTGGCAGCAGCGGATCTAGAGGCGACAGACATGGATCTCGTCGTCGTGGCTACCTGTAGCCCGGACCGGGCGGTGCCCTCGGTGGCCGCGTACGTGCAGCGCGCTCTCGGCGGGCTCGGCGCCACCATGGATCTCAACGCGGCGTGCAGCGGCTTCATCTATGCGATGAGCGTCGCCAACGGCATGATCGCCGCAGGAACCATCAACCGGGCGCTCGTGATCGGGGCCGAACGTCTGTCCTCGTTCCTCGATCTGCAGGATCGCACTACTGCGGTCCTCTTCGGCGACGGGGCAGGTGCGGTCGTCGTCGAGGCGACGGAAGGCTCTGAGGGCCTGCTGTCCTCGAACCTGCACTCCGACGGCTCGCTCACCGAGATCCTCACCATCCGGGGGTCCGGCACCGAGGTCGTCTTCGACTCCGAGGTACCGACCACGGTCGACATGGAGGGCCGCGAGGTGTTCCGGCATGCGGTGACCCGAATGGGCGAAGGCGCGGTTGTCGCCATCGAGAATGCGGGTGTTGCCGTCGACGACATCGACGTGCTCATCTCGCACCAGGCGAACATCAGGATCATCGACGCGATGGCGAAACGGCTCAACGTCGACTCGGAGCAGGTCTACACGAACATTCACGCCTACGGCAACACTTCGGCAGCCAGCATCCCGATTGCTCTCTCAGAAGCCGTCGACCAGGGTGTGATCAAGTCCGGCGACCTGATCGCCATGGTCGCTTTCGGCGGAGGGCTCACCTGGGGCGCGGCCGTCGTGCGCTGGGGCGAGCGCACCCACCGATTGCGAGAGGCAGCGGCAGGTATTCCGGGAACCGACAAGACGGCTCTGGAATTGCTGGCAGCACGAGTCCAGGGCTTGGGGTTGGCATGAGCTCTGCAGCGTCGCGGGTGGCGTTGGTCACCGGTGGTTCCCGGGGCATCGGTCGTGCCGTCGCAGAACGGTTGGGTGCCGCAGGCCACAAAGTCGCAGTGAACTATGTGGCCAACGAGGCTGCTGCAGCCGACACCGTCGCCGCCATCGAGGCGGCAGGAGGCACCGCGATGGCCTTTGCCGCAGACGTGGGCGACGCGACGGCCGTCGACGCGCTGGTGGCCGCGGTCGCCGATCAGCTCGGCCCGGTCGAGATCCTTGTCAACAACGCCGGGATCACACGCGACGACCTCCTGATGAGAATGGGCCCCGAGGCGTGGGACGCCGTGATCAGGACCAATCTGACCTCGGTTTATCTCTGTTCCCGGGCAGTCCTGCGCGGGATGTTGCGGGCGAAGTGGGGCAGGATCATCAACATCTCGTCGGTGGCAGGCGTGTACGGGAACCCAGGCCAGGCGAACTACTCGGCAGCAAAGGCGGGTGTCATCGGGCTCACCAAGTCGTTGGCGAAGGAGATCGGCTCACGCGGTATCACCGTCAACGCGATCGCTCCCGGTTTCATCGAGACCGACATGACGGCGGCGCTCGGAGATGAGGTAGCGGCCACCGTCACTCAACAGATCACCCTGGGTCGCTTGGGAACGCCCCAGGAAGTCGCGTCCGTTGTTGGCTATCTTGCCTCAGGGGACGCGTCGTACATCACCGGCCAAACCATCCTCGTCGATGGTGGGCTGGCCATTTGAGAAGGAAGGCATCAGCAATGGATAGATCGGAAATCGAGGCGAAGCTGGTTGATCTACTCGTAGATGAGCTCGGGCTCGAGCGCGAGAGCATCACCATGGAGGCCAGGTTCGAAGAGGACCTCGATGTGGATTCGCTCGGCGTCGTGGAGCTGTTGATGGCGCTCGAAGACAACTTCGATGTCAAGATCCCGGACGAGGAAGCTGAGCGGATCACCACGGTTGGTGAAGCCGCCGATTTGGTCAGCCAGAAGCTCAACTCCTGATCATGGAGCGTCGCCGTGTAGTGGTGACCGGCCTCGGGACTGTCAACCCCCTGGCTAACGACGCCGCAGCCACCTGGGATGCTTTGCTTGCGGGCAAGTCCGGGGCGGCACCGGTGACGCTGTTCGACGCGTCCCGATTGGCGACCCACTTTGCGGCTGAGGTCAAGGAGTTCGACCCCGACGTCTACCTGCCTCGCAAGGAATCGAGGCGGATGGACCGCAGCACGTTGCTGATGTGGGCCGCGGCGAGCCAGGCGATGACGGACGCAGGCCTCGAGTACGAGGAAGGCGACCCGGCCGCAGAGCGGGCGGGCGTCGTGTGCGGTACGGGCATCGGCGGCATCGGCACCACCCAGAGCCAGGTGGAGATCCTCAACGAGCGCGGGCCCGAGCGGATATCGCCGCTGGCGATCCCCATGATCATGGGCAATCAGGCCGCCGGCGCCGTCTCGATCGGCTTCCATCTCGCCGGTCCGAGCACCTGTACGGTCACCGCGTGTGCCGCATCGGCGAACGCCATCGGGGACGCTGCGGAGATCATCAGGCGAGGGGTCACTGATGTGATGGTCGCCGGTGGCATGGAGGGTTCGGTCACGGAGTTCGCCATGGGCGGCTTCAACTCGATGAAGGCCCTGAGCACCCGCAACGAGGACCCGGCGACGGCCAGCAGGCCGTTCGACAAGGAGCGGGACGGTTTCGTGCTCGGGGAGGGGGCGGGTGCCCTCATCCTCGAGGAGTACGAGCACGCTCGGGCCAGGGGCGCCCAGATCTACGGCGAGTTGGTCGGCTACGGCATGTCGGCGGATGCCTATCACATCACCCTGCCTCGTCCCGGCGGACGGGGCGCGGCGCGGGCAATGCAAGGTGCTCTCGACGACGCAGGGGTGGATGCGGGGGCGGTCGGCTATATCAACGCCCACGGCACTTCGACGCCAGCCAACGACGTCACCGAGACGTTGGCGATCAAGCTGGTGTTCGGAGATCGTGCCCATCGGCATCCCGATCTCATCGACCAAATCGATGACCGGTCACATGCTGGGTGGCGGCGGGCGCCGTCGAGGCGCTGATCTCGCTCAAGGTGATCAACGAGGGCGTGGTTCCCCCCACCATCAACTACACCACTCCCGATCCCGAGTGCGACCTCGACTATGTGCCGAACGAGCCGAGGGAAGCCAGCGTCGACTACGTCCTATCCAACTCGTTCGGGTTTGGCGGCCACAACGTCTCGCTGCTGTTCAAGTCAATCTGAGCCGGGGCCGTCAGGCCGCTCGTCGACACTGCAACTGCTGGTGGCCGGGGGCAAGCCGCGAGCCTGCGAGAGCCGGTACTCATCGAAGGATTGGCTGACCAGGGACACCACGAGAGCGATTCCCACGAGCGCTCCGATGCCGGTTGTGATCCCTGCAGTGGTCTCGAAGGCAGGACAGCCGGACGGTTCGCAGATCACACCGACGACGGTTGCGCCTAGATAGGCTCCGACGCCCGCTCCGATGCCGACCGGCGCGGCAACGATCGGCCGCACTCCAAAGACCACGATCATGGTGGCGACGGCGAGACCGACAACTGCTCCGATGGTCAGCCAGGTGGCAGAGCGACCGACGAGCCAGCCGACACCACCACCGACGACGGTCGCCAGGGTGATGGTCGCCCAGCCCCGTCCTGAGATAGCAGGGACGCTGCTCATTTGGGCCTCCTCCGGGGAGCGGGCAGTTCGGGGGCGGGATCCACGGCCAAACGTGCCGGTGCCGTCCATGCAAGGTAGGTCACGGCGGCTCCTCCCGCAAGCAGCAGGAATGCGCCACCAGGAGGGCTGAACACGGCGGCGGCAACGATCAGTACCGGCATGGCGAACCGCAGACCGAGCAGCGCCCAGGTCCCGCCGCGGAGGTAGCCCCAGCACAGCAGGACACCAGCGGCGCCGAGAATCCCATGTGCCGCCTCGAGCCCGGATGGGGCTGCGATGCCCACCAGCGGCACCATGGCGAAGCTGCCGATGGCGAGGAGTATCGGCTCGACGCCAGGCGACCCTGCGGCGGGCCGCTCCCGGAGCCATCCTCGCAGCCAGGGCCCGAACAGGCCGAGCAGAGCTAGGCCGCTCAGTACGAGGCCGGCAGCGAGCCATCCCTCCAAGTCGCCGACCAGAGCGATGGCGATCTCTGAGCAAACGAGCCCGATGGCGAAGAACCGTGTCCATCTGCCCCTCCCGAGGAGGAGGGAGGTCATTGCCGCAATGCTGAACAGCAGAGTGCCGAGCGCTATCGCCATCGCCGAATCAGGTGCCCATGGGGCCGGTGACACGATCAGGTGCACCGTCCAGGCGAGCCCGGCGGCCATCACCAGCACAGCGATTACATACGGCATGCGGAGCACGATGCCTCAGACCTCCAAATTGGACGGATGCCGAGCGCTACTGCGATGGGCGGGTATCGACAGAGCCGGGGATCCGGTTGTTTCCCAGGTAGGAGTAATAGCGGTATATCCCGGGGGGAAGGTCGCTGAAGTCGACCTGGAAGGTGTCACCGGGCTTGAGCGGTGGGCTCGACTCGAACTCACCCTCGCGGGCTTCGATGACATATTCGCGATCGCCCGTGTCCTCCTGGCGCCATTCGACGATCCAGAACTCGTTCAGATCCATCTTGAGATTGGACGGACTGAACCGCCCGTTCGAGATGGTGACGATGGCGATGCCTTCCGGCGGTGGCTCGGTGGTCGTTGTGGTCGTCGGCTTCTTATCCGCCGCGAGCGCACTTTCCGAAGGGCCGCTGGCGCATGCACCCAGCATCATGGCCACTACCACGGTCACTATGACCCAGCGAAGTCGCACGATTCTCCTCGAGGTTGTCGGGCGGGGCATTGTAACGCAGGGGACGCTTCAGTGATCGGATGCTGGTCACCCGGGGGCCCAGCGTGCCAACTCGGCCCAGCGGTCGCCGTGACGCTCCAATGTCGTAACCGAGCTGTGCAACGGTTTCTCGTGGTGGAAACGGGCAGGAACCGAGCCGGTCAGAGCGAGGAGTGCCGCGTGGATCGGATCCTCGTGAGACACGAACGCGATGTCGCCGCCGAACATCTCGTCCGCCCGATCGGTGATCGCCTCGACCATACGATGGGTGAGATCGGCGAGAGACTCCGGGCAGAAGGGAAGCTCGCCGGGATGAGTGAGATACGCCTCCAGCTCACCGGGGAACACCACAGGCAGCTGTGGCCATGTTGCGCCCCGCCAACGCACGCCTAGTCCCCACTCGGTGAGACGCCGGTCCGTGATGACGTCTGCGCCGGTCGCCAGCTGCACCAGGTTCGCTGTCTCCACGGCGCGATCGAGCGGGGAGCTCACGATGTAGCGGAGTGGCCGGGAGGCGAGATGCTTGCCTGTCTGGGATGCCTGGCGCCTGCCGGCGGGTGAGAGTCGAAACCCGGGGATGTCTGCGTAGACGATCTCGTTCGGATTGTCGACCTCACCGTGGCGGATGAGATGGATTCGCATCGCACGAGTATCTCACCTCCGTCCAGCCGCGGTAGCGTGGCGATCATGCACGGCTTTGCGGAGCGATTCCTCCACGTGGACATGGACGCCTTCTTTGTCGAGGTGGAGCGACGCCGTGATCCGCGACTCGTCGGCAAGCCGGTCGTTGTCGGCGGTCTCGGGCGCAGAGGAGTGGTGGCGTCTGCCTCATACGAGGCGAGGGCGAGGGGCGTGCACTCGGCAATGCCGATCGGCCAGGCGCGGCGCCTGTGCCCGCATGCCATCTTCGTGCCACCTTCACATGGTGTGTACGGGGAGGTATCGGGGGAGGTGTTTGCTGTCTTTCGTGAGTTCACCCCGCTGGTGGAGGGCCTATCGGTTGATGAGGCGTTCCTCGACGTAGCCGGTCTCCGGCTGCACTACGAGTCTCCGGTGGCGGCCGCGACGGCCTTGCGTGAGATGGTGCGCGCCGAAGTCGGCCTGCCTGCTTCTGTCGGGATCTCCGCGGTCAAGTTCATTTCCAAGCTCGCTTCCGAGGACGCCAAGCCAGACGGCCTGTTGCTGGTGGCGGCAGGAGATGAGCTCGAGTATCTGCATCCCATGTCGGTGCGCCGTCTCTGGGGGGTGGGAGCGGCAACGCACGCGACGCTCGAGAACATGGGGATCGAGACCGTCGGTGATCTAGCTGCCACTGCAGAGGCAACGCTGACAAGACGGCTCGGGCCGAGCATGGCTGCCCACCTGAGCAGGCTGGCGGCCGCAATCGATCCGCGTGGTGTGGAGCCGGATGATGAGACCAAGTCGGTGTCCGTCGAGGAAACGTACGAGTCTGATCTCGTCACCGACGAGGCTATCGACAATGCCCTGCTGCGACTCTGCGACCGGCTCGCCTCACGATTGCATCGCTCGGGATATGCAGGCCGGGTCGTGACACTCAAGATCAGGTTCGCAGACTTCTCCACGTTCACTCGCTCGGAGACGGTGGCGGGCGAGCTGGCCGTGACCACGGAGATATGGGATGAGGCACGTCGTCTGTTGCGCCGGGTAGAGCGGCACGGCAATGGTGTCCGACTTCTCGGCATAGGCGTCTCCGGGCTGGTTCCTGCGGAGAGCCCGCAGCAGCTGACCCTGGAGGACCGGACTCGTGACACGGCCGCCGAGGTGGTGGAACAGGTGCGTGATCGATTCGGTGACGCGGCCGTGATGCAGGGCTTCGCTAATTGATCAAGAACCGCAGAAACGTCGCGATCAATAGACAGTCACACTTGTATACTCGGCATCAGAAAACCGGAGACGAACAGATGCCGCTCAACGAAGATGAACAGCGCATTCTCGAAGAGATAGAGCGCCAGTTCTATGAGGAAGATCCCGAGCTGGCGCATTCGGTTGCGAGTGCCTCATTGCGGTCGCGGCTGCGCCCTCATCGGCGGCTGGCGGTCCTCGGCTTCATCATTGGCTTGGTCGTGATGGTCGCTTCACTCAAGATTCTCTGGGTGGCGACGCTGGGTTTCATCCTCATGCTTGCCTCCGCCGGGTGGCTTGCGATGACGTTCCGGCGTGGCTCGGATGGGGGATCCGATGCCATCGGAAAGTGGCTGGGACGGGCTCGACAGAAGTGGTCTCGGAACGGCTAGAGTGGCCATCCCCTTGTGCGAGGGGATATGGCATCGATAGAACAACGCTTTGCGCGGAAGCATCGGTCCCCAGGAGCCAGCGGACCAGAGGTGTGGGAGGAGATAGGTGGATTCGTTCACTGCCCAGCAGGCATCGGCGCTCACGGGGTGTACGCCTCACCAACTGCGATATTGGGACAAGGTCGACCTCGTCGATCCCGACCGTCCAGAGCAGTGACGGGCGGCCCGGTCGACGGCGCTTGTACTCATTTCGCGACCTCGTCGCGCTGCGGGTAGTCAAGAGTCTGTTGGACAACGGGATGTCGGTGCAGAGAGTGCGCCGTGCCTGGGACTATCTACGCCGCACCGCATCGATGGACGAACATCTCGCATCAGTCAGGCTCATCACCGATGGCAAGACCATCTTCCGACGTGGCTCAGAATGAGGGAGAGCTGCTCGATGCGCTGCGCGACGGTCAGCTCGCTTTCTTCGTAGCGATCAACGAGATCACCAAGAGCGTTGAAGACGACGTCACCAAGTTCGAGCTCGATCGCGAGCAGTTCCTCGACATGCTCCGAAGGGTCGAGGACGACGTCAAGACAGAGCTGGAAGCCGCCCAGAACTGATTCAGCGGCCGTTCCCGTTGCTCTCTGATCCGTTACCGTTGCTCGGCTTGAATCCGCCGACGGTGCGTCTCACCCACTCAGGGATGATGCTGGTGGGCCGGTAGGCTGCCACGATACGCTGCGGGACGCTGTGGCGGGTTGCCAAGCGCTCCCTTGTCGTGGTCGAGCAGCGCTTGCCGCGGTGGCGACGTGCTCCGGGGTAATTGACTGCTCCGGCCCGTAGATCGCCCTCCCGTATGTGACGGCGAGCGGCACCATCGCCCTATCCACCGAGTCGGCTATTTGTCGGGGGGTGGCTGCAGGCGACGGGGCGTCGCCGAGATCGGTGAGCCTTGCGACGACGTCTTCCCACGCGGCCCTGATGTCACCGCTCTCCAGACGCTGCATCCTGCGCCGTCTCTGGAACCACTTGACCGCCGGAATCCCGCCGATCAACAGGATCAGCAGCAGGATGATCGGGGTCGCGGCCTTCAGCCAGCCGGGGAGTGCGAAGCCATTGCCGGACGAGGTCGGTGTCCCCGAGGCCGGTGAAGTCCGGGTCCGGGCCATCTTCGCCGAGAAGGGCATTGGGAAGCCTGCTGTTGGAGATGCCGGCGATCGGCTCCGGATCAGGCACGTCGAGGTAGGTGGTCACGTCGAATCCGAGAGCAGACTCGGCTTGCCCGTATGCAGTGGGATTGATGCCATCGCCACGGGGGGTCGGGTCGAAATCGGACCCATCCCTGGCTCGGGATCCACAGTTCCACCCAGGCATGGGCGTTGCGGTCTCGGACGATGTAGACATCCTCTTGGTCGGTCGGTTCACCGGGGGTGAAGCCGAGCACGACCCGTGAGGGCACTCCGAGGGTGCGCGCCATGACGGCCATGGCGGTTGCGAAGTTCTCGCAGTAGCCGATGTGGTAGTTGGGCGATTCCTCGTCGAGCAGCCAGTCAGCAAGATCGGTGGCGCCGTGGCCGGGATCGATATTCGTGGAGTAGGCGAAGGCGTCGGAGTGGAACCAGGACTCGAGAGCAAGGCCGATCTCATAGTTGGTCTGCAGGTTGGCGGTTTGCCTTCTGGCCTCGCGTCCGATGCCGGGGTCGAGGTCCTCCGGGAGCTGCGAGGTAGGTCTCGATGTCCGCGGGCTCCTCCCGGAGCGGGGCAACGACTGGGTCGGGGACGGTCCTGCTCGGTGGCGGCATATGCGAACGCCGGAGAGAGCTCCCCATCCTCGTCGGCTTCGAGAACGGCGATGTCGGGGGCCGGGATCGACGACTCGACCTGGTAGGTCATCCCCTCATAGGTGACATCGCCCTCGAGCCGCAGCGAGCCGTCCATCTGGCGCACCCGCATCGTCTCGAGAATGTCCGGATTGGCCGAGACCGTCGTCGGCACGTACGAGGCGGGCAGCCAATCCATGCGAAGCCGCTCGATCTGGATAACGGTGGTGACATCGTTGACCGGGCCTGCAAACGTGTTGCCGCCCTCTTCCCAGGGCCGGGTCTCGAGATCGACGATCGTTGGCTCGTCTGCGAAGAACTGTCCGCCGTTGTACGTCTCCATGGTGACGAGCCTGAAGTAGACCTGATCGCCGGGGACGTCACCGGTTATATGCGCGAGGAAGACCGGGGTGTTCGATTGGGACACCAGCGATTGCTTGATGCCGATGAACGGGTTGTAGGCGACCCCTCCGTAGAAATCGGAAGTGAGGCCGGTTGCGCTGCGCCAAGGGAGGACGCCGTCATAGGGAACGAGACCGCTCATGTAGCCGGTGGAAACGACGCTGGCGAGCAACGTGACTCCCAGCAGTCCTGCCGCTGACGGAGCGAGCTTGCCGGCCAGCCCTGATCTCCTCGTTCGACCGGCGAGCCGCCCTGCGGATTGGTCTCGCTCATCGATGGTCACCGCGACGATCGATCCGGCAACGATGGCGAGGAAGACGAGGATTCTCAGCCACTCCGTCCGATCACGATCCATGGTGGCGAACTGGAGGGCGAGCACCAGCGGTGGGATCAACGAGACGTAGGGGTGCCCGCGCATCAGGCCCCACGCCAGCAAGATCCCGGTCACCCAGAACACGACGGCGAGCACGATGACGATCCCGGCGATCGGCTGTACCGGTTCGATCCCGGTGCGGATGAGGCTGAAGGCACGCTCTAGCTGCGAGCCGACGGCGGAGAGAGTCTCGCCGGTCGGCAGGAGATAGCTCGTCGTCTCAGGAGCGGAGATGCGGGCGATGGCGATGATCAGTGCAATCAGGTTGGCCACCACGACAACGACGGGATGGGCTCGGTAGGTCAGCGCAGTCCACGTGATGGTCGCCCCCAGCACGAGAGAGGCGAGCACGATGTATTGCCAGGGTGTCCCGTCGGGCGTCGGGCGCAGCAGACTACTCAGCCCGGTGAAGGCGAAGATGACGGCGGCGATGCCGGCTAGCCAGCTGAAGCGGTAGACCATGTCTTCTCCATTGCTTCTCTCCACGCCGGCGCCCATTTGGACGACGGGTCGGATGCGACGGCGACGGCACCGGCTCGCTGCACCTGGAGCAGTGCCTCGTTCTCTTTGCTCCGCCACGGTCATGACGATCGTCTTGTAGTAGTCCCGCCCGAGGGTCTTGAAGACGGAAACCCCGCCGGAGTCGAGCACGCCGGTGACCATCACCAGGGCGCCACCTGCCATGCCCTCGCGGCGAAGCCTGCCCATCACAGCGGCGAAATCGAGGTCGGGGCTGGCCTGAACCGTGGCGAGAGCCTCCATCCCCAGATCGTACGCCTGGCTGTTGGAAATCGTGGTGCTGCGGGCCTGCCCGCTCCACAGGGTCGGGCTGAAACCCTGTCGGAAGAGATGCCTGACCACGGATGCGGCGCCGCGTACCGCATGCTCGAATGCCTCGGCGGTCGGGTACGAAACGCTACGAATGTCGAGCAGCACCAGTGCCCGAGATTGCCATGGCATCTCGAGCTGCTTGATCATCAACTCGTCGCGGTGCGCCGATGCAGGCCAGTGAACCCGGCGGAGATCATCACCCCGCTGATACTCGCGGAGAGTGAAGAAGTCGTCGCCTCCAGCTATGAGAGAAGTTGGCTCTTGCGGTGTTGACGTTGGGGTCCTGCCCCCTGACTATCGGTAGGCCACCGAGATCCTCGACCTGCGGGATAGACGACGAGGCGATCGGCGCGGCGTCCGGAGCTGACGGATTCGGCGAGCGCCATCGGGTCGCGCACCCTGAGCACCGCCGGGCCCCACCTTGTACACCCCGCGCGGTTTGCACAAGACCTCGTAACGGGCGGTCATTGGCTCGCGCTCGTCGACCCGCTCCGCGACGAAGGAGGCGGTGCCGAGACTGTGTACCACGTCTTCGACGATGGCTGCGTAGAGTCGCCTGCTGGAGATCAGCGACAGCTCGACTATGGCTCTTTCCCCGTCGTGTACCTGAATGGGTGCGATCCGGCGCGTGAGCCGGGCTCGCGGTGCGCTGCTGCGGACGTAGAGGACTCCGACGATCACCGAGGCGGAAAGGAAGATCGCCGCGGCCAGCAGCAGGATCTCGCCGAAGCCGATCCACAGCACTCCTGAGTGCGAAAGCCGCACCGAGCGCCGCCCAGCCGCGCAGCGTTGGCATCAGACCGCCGTGCGCGCCCCGGGCACACCGACCCGGGCGCTGATGGTATTGATGATGGTCTGCACTCCCGCACCACGCATCTGTGCCTCCGGTTGCAGGATGAGCCGGTGGTTGAACACGGGATGCAGCATGTCCTTGACATCGTCGGGGGTGACATAGTCGCGGCCCTGGGTAGCGGCGCTGGTGCGGGCGGCACGCTGCATGAACAGGGTTGCTCGTGGTGATGCCCCAAGCAGCAGGTCGGGCTCGTTACGTGTGGCGTCGGACAGATCGACGAGGTACGAGCGGATGGCATCTGCGACGAAGACGCGGGAGGAGATGTCGATCATGGCATTGACGTCTGCGGCATCGACCACGGGCTCGAGATCCTCGAGAGTGGAGTGCTGTCCGTGCGCCTCGAGCATCTCCAGCTCCTTGTCCCTGGCGGGATAGCCCATGCTGAGCCGCATCATGAAACGATCGAGCTGTGCCTCGGGAAGCGGGTACGTTCCCTCGTGCTCGATCGGGTTCTGGGTGGCGATCACCATGAATGGTGGGCCGAGCGGGCGGGTGACGGCATCGACGGTCACCTGGCGCTCTTCCATTGCCTCGAGGAGTGCCGATTGAGTCTTGGGGCTCGCCCTGTTGATCTCATCGCCGAGCACCACGTTGGCGAATACCGGCCCGGGGCGAAAGACAAAGTGGGCCGACTCGCGGTCCCAGACCGAGACGCCGGTCACGTCGGAGGGCAGGAGATCCGGGGTGAACTGGATGCGCTGGAAGCTGCAATCGATGGACCTGGCGAGGGAGCGAGCAAGCAATGTCTTGCCGACACCCGGAACATCCTCAATCAGTGCATGACCCTTGGCGAGCAGGCACATCGTGGCCAGCTCGATGGTGCGGCGCTTCCCCTGGATGACCGTCTCGATGTTGTCGACGATGGCGTTGAAGCTCTTCCCGAACCAGTCGAGCTCGTCAGCAGATACCGTCACGTATGCTCCTTCCTCCGGCAGCGGCACGGCTGAGAATATCAGTGCCTTCGTTTATGTGCGCACGCGTCCCATCTCACCGCAATACATTCGCAATACATTGCAGACAACGTTTGCCGAGTTACGATCGTTCCATGATCTCCCGGCGGCTCTTTGCGACGATCCTGAAACGCCCCGACCTGTGGGCCGAAGCGGTGCGCACGTTGTTTGCGGTAGCGCCCGCAGGGTGGTGGCGGCGTGCCCCACGCCTGCCGCTACCGGATGCTGCGTATGCCGATTGGCGTCTGGCGACGGCTCATGGAGATTCCGAGAGCCCGCTGCGCCCTGATGAGCTCGTCAGGTTCCTCGAATGGAGGAAGCGTCAGCATCGGCTGTTGGGCCGGGTCTGAGCTCCCGGCTACCCGACTGATGCCTCTTCGGGCTGGGGGATCAACTCGACGACGACGTCGGTTCCATCGTTGAGGCTGAGTACGGTGTGATCGTCCGATGTGACGGGGATAGTGAGAATCGACGCAAAGCGAGCCTGCTTGTCGAGCACGTGCCTCACCAGTGCCCGCAACTCGTCGGCCGGGGGAGTGGCGAGCTGGTCGACATCGTTGCGATCGGTTGACAGCAAGACGACGCCTGTGGCGCGCAGTGCTCCCATGATCACCTCCTGGGTGACCTTGTCATCGGCGAAGGTGCTGAGTGCGGGGACGACAACGGCGTCCACCTGTCCTGCCGTCGTGATCCCGACGATCGACTGGAGACCTTCTCGACCCACCGCGTGCCCTGGGGTGCGGATGTCCTGGCAGAGAGCGATCAGGCGATGCCCGTTCTCATTCACCCAGCGACGTATCTTCTCCGACTGGGCGAATGCGGGCTCTCCGGCCGCTGGGGCCTCCCGGATGTATCCGACGACTCGCACGATATGCCTTTCGATTTCGCGTTCTCCACTAGTTTGGCACTGTGACTTACTGTGGTCAACGACCCACGGAAAGCAGTGGCGATGTGTTGTCCGGGTGCGAGATGACACCGTTTGTCGGGACCACTGGTAGCCTGCCGCCTCATGAAAGCGCTGGTGCTGAACGCCTCCTACGAGCCGCTCTCGGTAGTGCCGGTGCGGAGAGCGGTTGTACTTGTGCTGCGCAACCGCGCCGATGTGGTCGTGTCCAACGGCAAGGTGTGGCGAAGCGAGCGAATAGATATGGCATCGCCATCCGTAATCAGGCTCCGCCAGTTTGTCAGCGTCCCCTACGCCCGCCGAGTACCGCTCAATCGGCGGGCTGTCTTCATCAGGGACTCAAATCAGTGCCAGTACTGCCATCGTGCCGCCGAGAACATCGACCATGTGATCCCCAAGGCTCAAGGTGGCACCCACACCTGGGAGAACGTCGTTGCCAGCTGTCGTCGCTGCAATACCAAGAAAGGGGGCCGCACCCCCGAGCAGGCAGGTATGAAGCTCCGGCACCGGCCGCGGGCACCGCGCCGTCACTCCTGGGTGTTGGTGGCGACGGGAGCAGATCCTGATCCCGCCTGGGAGCAGTACCTCGGCTAGCTAGCGCTCGCCGACCGCAGCAGCAGCACTGGGCGTTTCGCCAGGCGGGTGACCTTGGTGCCTGTCGATCCCAGCAAGCCTTCGAAGAGCCCGGCGCCGTGGGAGCCGATCACGATCAAGTCAGCTTCGAGGTCGGTGGCTGCAGCCAGGATGCCCTGCGCAGGTCGTCCTTCAACCACTTCGCTCGTCACGTCGATACCCGCCGCCCTCATCTCATTGGCCAGCGGGCGGCATATCTCGTCCTTCTTCCTGGTCAGGTACTGTTCGATCATGGCGTCGTCTCCGGGCCAGGAGCGCGGGGGCTCGATGGGGTCGGCACTGATCATGCCCTCCTCGTCGCTGTGCAGCAGGCGGGGCGGCGGGGCGTCGTTGAAATGGCTGCGCAGCTCCTGAAGCATGGCGCGCGGGACCTCGATCACGGTCAGGACGGTGGCGCGCCCTCCGTCGCGGGTCAGCGGGGCGACGAACTTGGCGACGGTCGTCGCATCCAACTGACCTTCTGTGGCAACCAGTACGTGCATGGCTCTGCTCCCGCGTCTGTATCGAGAAGGCTAGCGAACGCGCTGCCCGTCTTGCCGGGGAATTACAGCTGGTCGGCGATCCGGCGGAGCTCGAGGACATCGAGACCTGCCTGGTCCGCGTAGCCGATCGCCCGTCGCAGTCGCGCCGGGGCGCTGCGACCGGTGGTCCCGTGCTCGGGGTCGGCGTCGATCGCTTCGACCATCCCGGCCAGCAGCCTCTCCCTGTCGAGGCGCGAGCCGGTGAGCCACTCCTGGACGTCGAGCACGTCGCCGGCAACCTGCTCGGCGAGCTGTCTGTGGTTGTACCAGAGATCGTGGACAGTGCCCCCGGAGATCAAGCCGCCCACGTTCATCGTGATGATGTAGAGGTTCTTGCGGACCAGCTCATACATGATGTCGTCCGGATCGGTGACCTCGAAGGCTTCGATACCGACGGTGGCGAGAGCATCGACCAGCAACCCGGCCCTCGGGCCGGCAACCGGTGTCGGGATGATCGGGCTCTCAGGGCGGCCCGGCTTCTTCTCGAACCAGACCACGGCGACGGTTGGCTCCGTGATGCCGTGGGGTTGCCAGTTGCGGGGGAGCAGCTCGTTCTGGACGAGACCGGTGTTTGTTTTCCACGCCGTGGGAAGCTCGTCGAGCGCGGTGTCGAGATCGGCCTCACCTGTCGTCACCAGGGCGAGCAAAGGCTCGGGATACCTCGCGGCGACTTTACCCTTGTTCGTGTTGCGGAGGACGGGCACCACGATGTGGCCGAGTCGGAGCAGACCGCGGGCGAATGATCCGCCCAACTCGCCCATGCCGACGATTACTGCTGGGTTCTCATAGTTCATGGTGGGGACGCTAGCGGAAGGGCCTAGTCGGCAGTTCGGTGGTCGAGTCGGAGGCGGAGCTCGGGGAGCCCGGTCTCGGCGTTGGGTTGTCTTCGCACGAACACGAATCCGTAGTCCTCGTAGAAACGGCGTGCTCCGGTATTGGCCTCGAACACACTCAGCTCGAGATGGGGACGGGAGTCTCTGGCCGCATCCATGAGGGCACGACCGATGCCGGTGCGTTGATGCTCGGGGGCTACGAATAGCCCGCCCACCTCGTTTCCGACAAGTGATAGAAACCCGACGACTGCGTCATCGACCTCATAGACGATCGTTTCGGACATCGGGAGCCACTTGTTGGCGATGGCAGGTCTCTCGGTCTCGAGGAACGCGTCCGACAGGAATGGATGGGCGAGCAGCGACGCCCGGTACCAGATGTCCACAACCTGATCGAGATCGTGGTCGGCATACGGCCGGATCACACCGTCGTGTGCCGTGGCCGGGGGTCTATCCACAGCGCACTGTCCAATCCACTATCCAACCATTGGTGAAGTGGATTGTATGGACTCGACCGATCCTGTTGCCGTTCTGGTCGGTGAATACGACCGTCGCAGCTTCGCTACCGACCTCTTCCAGGTGGGGGTCTCCAGGAGGCAGGTCTTCCATGCTGAAGTTGGTGACGGCTTCCTCGGGGGTGGGTGCTCCTGCTGCATCCTCGGCGTGCTCGTACATGGCCCACTGGGTTATGCCGGACCGGCAGTCGAGGGTGTCGCCGTTGTTGGTGGCGACCTCATGGATCGTGCCGCCGCCGCAACCGGCAAGCACCATCATGATGAGGAGTGCCGGCAGAACTCGCGTCATGGTCGAATAGTACCGGGTGGCGTGAATTGTCACTCCCCGATCTCCGTAAACGGCTGATACCCTCGAAACGGGTCCTCGGGGAGGGGAGAGATGGTTGAGAAGAGCAGGCTCGAGACGTTTCTTGCCTGGGCCAATGCTCACCAGATGCAGACCATCGTGGGTGGGCTGGCGATTCTCGCGTTGCTGGCGTTCCTCATCTCGAGCCTCAACGGCGACGCGCCGGTCCCGGAGGCGATAGCTACTACCTCGACAATCACACAATCGCCGGGAGCGACGTCGGCGACGATCGATGTGGAGGCTGGCGACGGTGACGAGCTGCACCCCGATGTTCCACAGCTCACCTGCGCCAAGCTGATCACAGAGGACGAGGCAGACGCCGCCATCTTCGGCGCCGATGCCAGTGGGGCGCGCGGCATGTTCGTTTTCTCACAGGGGGAGACCTGTACGTTCCAGTCGGGTGACGACGATGGGGTCTACGTGCAAATCGAGCCGGGAGATCGCGGAGACGTTGTCGATGGTGCCGAGATGGAAGGGGTCGCAGGCGATGGGATCACCGGAGTGGGGGACGTTGCCAATTGGTTCGACGTCTCGGACCATGGGGTGGGCGTACTCGCAGTAGGCGTCAACACGGATCTCGGCGCTCTCATCTATCGAATCCGCCTGGCGCTTCCTGATTTGGACGCGGCCGCCCGGCTGGACACCGCCCGGCAGCTTGCGTTGGCGGCCCTGCCGCGATTTCCCGGCGTCGTTGTCGAAGAGCCCGAGGTCGAGCCGCAGGTGGTTACATTCCCCGACGAGCCCGCCGACCTGCCTGCGTGGGGTCTCGACGACGTGCTATACGACGGCGTCGAATCGGGAAGGTGGTCGCTCGGGGAAGGCCTGGTCGCCATTCTCGGCTCGCTTGCAGACGGTGCCCCTGGCGATGTGGCTCCTGGCCTGGAGGAGACGTCTGGAAGCATGGTGATAGCTGAGGCGCGGAGCTACGTAGCCGGCGGGGGAGAGCACGCCGCCGAGATAGCGGCGTTACTGGATGAGCTCTTCCTCAGTCCCGAGCAGCTCGACCGCCTGGCGCCTCCGGATACGACGGCCATGTCCAAGTTCATTGTTGCCGCAGCGTTCCTGGGTGCGAGGCAATCGACGGAGGAGGCTTGTGGCACCGCCGACAACCCGTGCTACGCCGACGTGAGCCTCGACGACCTCGACGCAGGCAAGTACACGATGTCCGTTGCGATGCCGAGCAAGTGGACGAATGCCGAGATCGACATCGCCAGACAAGCGCTGCGCGACTCTGCCGTCGCGTACGAGGGGTTGGGACAGATGCCTGCTACTGCGATGGTGTTGAAGGGCGGCGACAATCTGTACGCAGGGTATCTCCCCGGTGAGGGCTGCCGTGTCTCGGTCGGCGACTTCCTCACCTCGCACGATCCAAACGCGATGAAGCAGATACTTGCGAGGGAGATCTCGTTCTGTTTCATCTCTTTCGAGGCCTATCCCCAGCTGTTTCAGAATCCACACCCGGTGCGATGGCTGGTCTATGGCCTCGCCAACTACCTGAGCGGCGTCGTCTATCCGGCTACGAATCTGGAGCATCAGAAGCTGCCTGGCCGATTGGCCCAGGAGGAGCTGTCCACCACGGTCCCGGACCGCAGTTGGACCAATTGGATTCTGTTCGAGCATCTAAACGGCTTCATCGGGCCCGACGGGATCATGAACATGTTGCGCGGATTTCCCGAGGGCGGGGATCTGGTGTCTGCCCTGGCGGCGACGACGGGGATGCCGGAGTTCTATCACGACCTCGAGCGTGCTCTCTCCGATGCCAATGTGAGCGACGTCGGCCCTGGGACCGTCCCATACGATCCTCAAGCGTGGGAGCTGTCGCTGATTGGGCCGACCGAGGTGCCCATGGAGGTGCCACAGTTCGGCGTGCGGCGGTTGCATATCGAGGTGCCACCCGGCGAGTACGCGTGTGTCGATAGCTTCAGCCAGGGTGCTGTGCGTATGTCGTGGCGGCCGGGTGCCCCGGGGGAGCCTGGGTCTTGGTCCGACGAGCTGCCCGAGTCGTTCGAGGACGAGGCGGTCCTCGTGTTCACTTCCGTTGAGCCGGGGGCGTTCTACACGCTCGAGGTCAACGATGTCAGCACCGAACCGGATTGCCAGCACGATGAGGAGCCGGAGGGTGGCAGCGCTGCGGGAGACTGTCTCGAGTTCTGTGACCCTTCCACGTACTACTGGGGCGACATGGTCTTCGAGCCGTAGGCCATACTGCAACCATGGCTGAAGGAGCTCGGGGACGGCTGATCATCGTGTGCGGGTTGCCCGGAGCGGGCAAGACGACCCACGCCAGGGAGCTAGCGACCAAGCTCGACGCCCTCCGACTGTCGGCGGACGATTGGATGGAGTCGCTTGGCGTGAGCTTGTGGGACGGCGATGTGCGCGACCGGGTCGAGCACTTCCAATGGGAGCTGGCGCAACACATGCTGGGCCTCGGGCAAACGGTGATCATCGAGTGGGGGACCTGGGGACGATCGGAACGTGACGTGCTGCGTGAGGGGGCGCGACAGCTCGGGGCAGCCGTCGAGCTGCACTACCTCGGTGCGCCTCTCGAAGTGTTGTGGGGCCGAGTCAGGGAGCGTGGCCTCGAAGATCCCCCGATGACCAGGGAGCAGCTGGAGACCTATGCCGCCATGATCGATGTGCCGACCGAAGCGGAGCTGGCGTTGTACGACCCGGCTGGGTCTGGGGGATGAGCCGTGGAGCAAAGGCACGTGTCGACAGTATTCACACGCCCTCGGCGATAGCGAGTGCGCAGCTGGACTCGGGCTACTCGTCACTCACTCCGCGCCACATAGACGGCGATATTGCCACCGGCGACAATCTTCTCGCTCTCGATGCTGAGGCCGGCGCCTTCTACGACACCCGGAACGCCGCCGGACGATCTTGAAGCTCCGGTATTCCGAGTAGTGGCCCGAGAGTCGCTCGATGATGCTCGACAACCAGCGGAGTGTCGGCCCCCTCCATCCCCGCAACGATCCGAAACGAAAGTCGGTCAGAAGCACCCTGCCGTCCTGCTTGACGACGCGGGCCATCTCCGCAACAAACGGCTCCCTTGCGACAGTGGGGACCTCGTGGAGCACCATCGACGTGACGACCAGGTCAAAGCGGCCACCATCAAACGGGAGGGCGTGGCCGTCGGTGAGGCGGAGATCCACGTTGTCTCCAAGACGGGCAGTGGCCTTCTCGAGCATCGCAGCCGACACATCGACCCCACTGGCCGTGCATCCCGCCTCGACATATCGAGCCATTCCGGTCCCCGTGCCGCAGCCAACATCAAGCACCTGCCAATCCGGCTGTGGTGGGACCAGGTCGAACGCGATCCTCGGACTCCCGCCTGCATTGGTTCGATGAGTCTGTCGTAAACCGTGGCAATACGCCGATAGGGATCTCTCGCTCGCATAGTGCGAGCGTAGAGGAATCTCCACAACGAGGCCCGAGCGGTTGCGACCGCGGCTGGCCGTGAGGTCAGTTTGAAGACCGATCGGTCATCCGACGATCGGTCATGGCAGGACACCCTCGGCACCTCGTTCCGAACTTTCCCACCATCAGGTTCGTGATTGAGGTGGCTGCGTAACAGTCTGACCTTTCGGGATTGTCGGTTACGGGTGGGCCCTTTTTACTGTGTCCGAGCGTGTCGGCTGATTTCGAACGGCCGTTACGATGTAAGTCATGGAATCGCTCGTCACCATTAATTGGCTCGCCGACCACCTCAGCGACCCCGACCTCCTCGTCTTCGACTGTTCTCGATTCGTGGACATGACCATCGGCCAAGAGAAGTCCGGGCGTCCCGCCTACGACCTCGAGCACATCGTTGGTGCTGCATTCCTCGAGCTCCAGGACGACCTTTCCGATCTGGAGGCCGAACTCAGTTACACGCCCCTTCCGGTCGGGGAACTCGCTGCTGCGTTCAGTCGGCTCGGGATCGGCGACGAGACCCACGTAGTGCTCTACGACAACTCCGGGTCGATGTGGGCCGCCTGGGCCTGGTGGCTGCTGCGTTCGGTCGGCTTCGACCGTGCGGCACTGCTGCCCGCCGGGGTCGCCGAATGGCGTCAAGCGGGCCACCCGGTGACCGACCAAGCCACCGAGTACCCGCCGGCGACTCTCACCCCTGCCCCCCGCCCCGGAGCCCTCGCCGACATGGACGAGGTCCTCGCTGCCACTAGGGAACCCACCGTGCGAATCATCGATGTCCTCCCCCCGGAGAGCTACCAAGGGCTGTTCGCCATGTACGACCGGCCCGGGCACATCGCTTCGGCGGTCAACGAGCCCATGGGGGCCATCAGCAGCGACGGCTTCTCGCTGAAGTCGACCGAGGAGATCGAGGCGGGGTTGGGCGGCTCGCCCGACCAGCGGGCCATCACCTACTGCGGGGGCGGCATCGCTGCCGCCGCCTCGG
The DNA here is from genome assembly GCA_963844835.1 of uncultured bacterium. GTDB lineage: Bacteria > Actinomycetota > Acidimicrobiia > Spongiisociales > UBA5794 > JAAETI01. Next base: position 184,499 of record CAWJPT010000002.1, read on the forward strand.
CGTTCGCCATGGTGCGCGCCGGCTACACCGACGTCGCCATCTACCCCGGCTCCCTCGAGGAGTGGACCAAGGACCCGGCCCTGCCCATGGTGGTGGGGCCCGACCCGACGTGATCGCCCCACACTCCTAGCTGGCCCTCGTCGCGAGTTCATCCGACTTGTGGGCGCTTAGTCACTTCGGTCGCCCATATCGGCAAATCGAGGAGCCGGTTACGTCTGCAACCTTTCAGCGCCCGTGACCTTCCCATGCGGTTCCGTACCCCTAGTTTCTGTCACTGCCGCTTGATACCATCGAACATATGTTCGATAGGTGTTTGCATGTTGCCTGATGGCTTTGACGAGATCCCGCCGGGTGCAGAGCTGGCTTCTGTGTTGGGCTCGCTGGACATGACCGGTTGTCCCCTCATGATCTGGTTCGGGTCTTCCGAGCACAACAGCGTCAGTGTGGCTCACTATCAGGCAGCATCGTATTGGTCGATGGATCGCCTGGTCACCGCCTACCGAGACCCAGACTACCTGGAGAGCGTGAAGGGTCTCGACTGGGCGTTCGACGGTGCCGTCGCCGAGATCGGGGCTGCTCTCAACCTCACCCGCACCTCGGCAGAGTACGAGACCGGGATGGCAATCGACCTGAACCGCAAACTGCTCCAGG
>CAWJPT010000003.1:0-215646 GCA_963844835.1 uncultured bacterium
GCCGGGATGATGTTGTAGCGCTGCTTGTTCAGCTGCACCATCAGGTCGGCGACCATGCCGAGTTGCGCCGATGGCAAAGGCGGCACCCAGGATCACGATCGTGTTGGTGCCCATCCGCCAGTTCTTGTCGAAGATGTCGTAGATGACCTTCGCCGACCACCGACCAGGAACAGGATTCCGGCAGGTGGCATCAGAATCTTGAGTGGGTTCCACGAAAGCACCATCCGGATCACCTGCATCAGGTAGCGCCTGGTGTCGGCCCACCAGTGGAACTTGGATTTGCCTGCTCGCTTGGCGTAGTCGATCGGGACGTACTTCACGGAGTAGCCGTTGGAGAGGAACGCCATCGTGATGGTGGTCACGCAGGAGAAGCCACGGGGTAGCAGGTGGACGAACTGTCGGGCCACCTCGACCCGCATCACCCGCAGTCCTGAGTTGAGGTCGGGGATCTTGACCCCGGTGAGGTAGCTGGCGAGCTTGCGGATCATCCACTTCGCCGGCTTGCGCAGGAATTTGACGGTGCCTTCTTCGGTGCGGCGGGCGCCGACCACCTGGTCATACCCATCGATCTGGTCGACCAGATCCGGGATCTGGTCGTTCGGGATAGCTCATGTCGGCGTCGGACCAGACGACGTAGCGACCCCGCGCTGCCAATGTGCCATATTTGCGCGATGAGCCTGTGCCCCGGTTCTGGTTGAAAGAGAAGAGCCGGATCCCATCGATCTTCTGCAGTAGCTCGGTGGAACCGTCGCTCGACCCGTCATCGATACAGATGATCTCGTAGGTGTAGTCGGATGCATCCAGGGCGGCCCTGGTGCGAGCGATCTCGTCCTCGAGATGGCCCGCCTCGTTGAACACGGGCAGCACGACCGTGATGTCGACCTCGGGCGGGCCTTCGTGGTTCGCGGGATATTCCTGCATGGGATCTCTCCTTCCGCGGTACCAAACGGTACCGCCCGCACGTGCGCAGACCGTGCAAATAACTAGTTCGGTCGAAGACAGCCGAGCTTGAGACCTTCTGCAGCGAGCTCAGGAAGCGGCTGCACCGAACCCGCCACCACCGGGGGTCATCACCAGCAGCCGGTCGCCTGGCTCCACCTGGATCGTGGTCTTGCTGGGAAGTCGCTCTCTCGCGCCATTACCGCGAATGAGCCAGTCCTCGCCTGTGGCACCGGGACCGCCTCCGTCGAGGCCCCACGGATGGTTACGGCGGCGCTCACCGATCAACGACACAGAAGCCGCCACGTCGAATTCGAGCTCACGGACTATCCCATCGCCCCCGGGGAACCGACCAACACCCCCACTGCCGGTGCGCAGGCCGTAGCGCACCACCCGGAATGGATAGTGGGCCTCGAGCGACTCGATCGGTGTGTTCTTGGTGTTGGTCATTCCCGTGTGCACGCCGGACATCCCGGCCATGCCCGGTCTCCCTCCCTGACCACCGCCAACCGTCTCGTAGTAGGCGAAGTCGTCGTTGCCGATCAGCACGTTGTTCATCGTCCCTTGACCGGCGGCGGGCACACGATCGGGCGCAGCCTGGGCAAGCGCCCCCAGCAGCGTGTCGGCTATCCGCTGACTCGTCTCAACGTTGCCTGCGGCAACGGCCGCCGGTGGGTTTGCATTGACCAGCGAGCCTGCGGGAGCCCGCAGTGCCACCGGGCGGTAGCAGCCACCGTTGGCCGGGATGGTTGGGTCGGTGGCAACGCGAACGGCGTAGTACAAGCATGATCTGGTCACCGCTTCGACTGCGTTGATGTTGCCTGCGATCTGCGCATGCGACCCCGAGAAGTCCGCCGTGAGCTGCGAGCCTTCGATGGTCACCGCAACCGTGATGGGAAGATCGTCGTCGTGCCATTCCATGTAGTCGGTGAACTCGAACACACCGTCGGGCAGCAGCTCGATGGCGTGACGCATCCTTCGCTCGCCGTAGTCGAGCAACGCCGCCACCACAGTCAGGTACTCACGTTTCCCCTGCGCCGTGGCCAACTCGATGATCCTTCTCGCTCCGGCCTCGTTGGCCCCGAGTTGCGCCGAGAGATCTCCGAGACGCTCCGCCGGAGTTCGGGTTGCAGCCAGGAATGGCTCGACAAAGTCGTCTATCCACTGTCCACCTGCCACGGCAGGTGTCGGTGCTACCCGATGCCCCTCCTGATCGACCGTAACCGCATGGGCGGGCATCGAGCCGGGAGCCTCCCCACCAACATCGGCGTGATGAGCACGGTTCGCCACCCACCCGACGAGCGTGCCGTCCAGGTGCACGGGCCGCACCAGCGTCAGATCGTTGAGATGGGTCCCCCCGTGATACGGGTCGTTGACCGCGTACTGCAGGTCCGGCTCCATATCGGCGCCGAACCGTTCGAGGACGGCCGCCACCGAGGCGGGCATCGAGCCGAGATGCACAGGAATGTGCTCCGCCTGGGCCAGCATCTCACCCGAGGGGACGAATACCGCAGCCGAGCAGTCCGCCCGCTCCTTGATGTTCGGGGAGTAGGCGGTGCGACGCAGCACGACTCCCATCTCGTCTGCGATGGCGGCGAGCCGGTTCCGGGCAACCTCGAGCGTGATCGGGTCGATCACCATTCCACCTCCAGCGCTCCACTAGCGTGAACCACTGCACGCTCCCCAACTCCTAGATAGGTGGTGGCCTCCCGCTCCTCGATCACAGCAGGACCGATGATCTCGTCACCTGCGGCGAGCCCCAGTCGGTTGACCACACGGGCGGTCACCTCCCCACCGTCGGTGAGCACGGGACGAGACGGCAATTCGAGGCCTCCCACGGGGGTCACCTCGGAGAGATCGGACCAGGTGAGGATGGGACTGCCAACGGACTCGGCTCGCACCGTCACCACCTCGACCGGATCCTCCGGTCTGGCGAACCCGTTGCGGGCTCTGTGCAGCTCGTGAAAGCGCTCGAGCAACGTCTCCCAGCCATCCCCGGGCTCGTAAGGCACCGTCGTCTCGTGCGCCTGGCCCAGATAGCGGACATCAGCGTAGGCGAGCGTCTCCTCCGGTTCGGCACCACCTCGCCGAAGTCTCTCTTCCGCCGACGCAATGATCCCGGTCACCTCGGCATCCAGAGTGGCTCCATCCTCGATACGAACTGAGATTGCCGCATCGGCGCGGCGCGGGCTCAGCAACAAACCGAGCGCCGAGAAGATGCCGGAGTAGGGCGGGACGATGACTCCCGCCATGTCGAGACGACGGGCGAGCGCGGTCGCATGCAGTCCACCGGCGCCGCCGAAGGCAACCAGGTAGCCCTGCCGTGGATCGGCACCCTGCTCGATCGACACGGTGCGAATGGCCCCGGCCATGATCTCCTCGACGACGGTGACCACCCCGAGCGCGGTCTGTGCGACCGGAAGACCGAGCCGTGCTCCGATCGCGGCGATAGCCCTCTCCGCCAGATCGGCTCGCACCGGCAGCGACCCGGCCAGCTCGCCTCGAGGATTGATCCTGCCCAACACCACGTTGGCGTCGGTCACCGTCGGCTCGGTTCCTCCATGCCCGTAGCAGGCAGGGCCCGGCTTGGCTCCCGACGAACGGGGGCCTACCCGCAGCGACCCACCACCGTCGACCCATGCCACCGAACCCCCGCCGGCGCCGACGGTGTGAATGGCGACGGACGGCATGCGGCACGGGTACCCGGCAACCGGTCTTTCGTAGAGCACCTCCGGCCTGCCGTTCTCGATGCGGCACACATCGGTCGAGGTACCGCCCATATCGAAGGAAACCAGTCGGCGCCGGCCCATGACTTCCCCGATCGCGGCCGCGGCAACCACACCCGCGGCGGGGCCCGACAGCAGGATCGCGGCGGGCAACGTGGCGGCCGAGGCTATCGGCATGAGGCCACCCGAGGAGCGCATCACCTCGATGGCCTCCGGTAGCCCGGCATCGACGGCACGGGTCACGAGCCGACTCAGGTACTTCCCGGTCTCCGGGGCGAGGAAGGCATTGATCAGGGTCGTCGACGTGCGCTCGAATTCTCGGAACTCGGGAGCCACCTCGCTCGACAGCGAGACGGCGACATCCGGCCAGCGCTCCCGCACGACCTTCGCCAACTCCTGTTCGCGGCTCGGATGCTCGTATCCGTACAGCAGCGAGATAGCGACGGCGCTGGCTCGGCCGATGTCGTCACTGAGGTCCCCGGGACCGCTCACCTCGTAGCGACGATCGCGGGGCACCAGCGGCTCGGGGCGGTCGTGGAAGGTGTCGTACAGCGAGGGACGGTCCTGCCGGCCGATCTCGACCACATCACCGAACCCGACCGACGTGATCAGCGCCGTATCGGCACCGCGGTGCTCCAGCAGCGCGTTGGTGGCGACGGTGGTTCCGTGCAGGAACCGGTCGGCGGTCACCTCGAGCGCTTCAGCACCATCGACGACGCCAACACTCTGATCGTCCGTGGTCGAGGGCACCTTCCCGGTGACGATACGGGCGCCGTCCCATCCCACCAGATCGGTGAAGGTCCCACCGACGTCTGCAGCGAGAGCGCCCGGGCGATCGAGGTCGGTCATGTACCATCCCAGCTGCGAGCTAGCGAGGTTGCGATGCCGGTATCAATCAACTCAACTCCAAACCCGAATGCCCTGAAGTTCACGGTCGGTGTGCCCGTCGGCGGGCCGACGACCTTTGTGCCGAGCCAGCCAACCGACGACCCGCTCGGAGCAGCCCTGCTGGGACTCCCGGGGGTAGCCAGTGTGTTTCTCACCGCCGATTTCGTCACGATCAACAAACTACCCGACGCCGCCTGGGAACCCATCATCGAGCCCGCCCAACAGGCGATTGCCGGCCATTTCGACGTCTAATAGACGCGCAATTCACCGTTGCGGATGTGCCATGTGATGCTGGTGGCGGCACGCGCAAAGTCGTCGTCGTGGGTGACAACGACGATCGCCCCCGGGTAGGTCTCCAGCGCACTCTCCAGTCGCTCGATCGACGGCAAGTCGAGATGATTGGTCGGCTCGTCGAGGAGTAGCACCCACGCGCTCCGTCCCAACCCCACTGCGATCAGTAGTTTGCGTGCCTCGCCGGGCGAGGGAAGCTCGGTGGCTAGCACTCGCTTCGGGTCGGAACCGAGCAGGCCCACGATCCCGAGCACCCGACCCCGGGTTTCCGGGTCGAAGCTCATCACCTCCGTGACCAACCGGCGGGTCTCGTTCTCGGTGAGCTCCTGGGGAAGACGCAGCACACGCTCGGCAGGCAGTGTCGTACCGGCGAGCAACGCATCGAGGAGGGTCGACTTGCCTGCTCCATTTGGGCCGGTGAGAAGGACCCGATCGCCCCGATCCACCGAAACGTCCACCTCATCGATCAGGGTCCGGCCTGCGATCCGGAGAGCACCCGTGAACGACATCAGCTGCCTGCGTCTGGGCGGCTCGTACTCGAAAGATACATCGCCACCGAGCGTGCGCTTCATTCCGAGCTCCGCGGCTGTCGCGGCCAGCCTGTCGGCTTCTTCACGCAGCAGGCCGACGTCGTGGGAGCCGTGTCTCTGGCCACCCTCGAACCGACCCTTCTTCTCCATGGATCTGGCGTCCTTGTCCTTGACCCCCGCCGTCCGCAGTTGCCGCCGTGCCTTGCCTCCTTGGTGCCACCTGCCCGACGCTTGTCCGCCAGCCGGCGCTCCACCTTCTTACGTTCGGCGACCAAACGCTCGTAACTCTCGACCAGCCCCGGCTTCGTCTGCTTCCCAAGCAGCGTGTGCGGTGTCGTAGTCGCCGTTCCACAGTTCGACTCCGCGATCGCCGACTCTGAGAATGCGCACGCACAACCCGTTCAGCACCGTCCGGTCATGGGAGACGATGAGCCCTACCCCGCGGAAACGCTCGAGGGCGGAGATGAGGAGGTCTCTGGCGTCGGTGTCGAGATGGTTGGTGGGCTCGTCGAGCAACAGCACATCCGGCTCCCGATGGAGCGCTCCCCCTATCTGCCACCGCTTGCGCTCCCCCGGCGAGAGCGTCGACCACCGGTCCAGCTGATCGCGGTCGAGCTCGAGCCGGCCGAGCAGCGAGTTGGCGGGCCCATCCCATGCTCCGGCGAGAGCGCGGATGTTGTCATCGATCGTGTCGGCGGTCTGCGGGCAGTGCACGACAACGCCGTCGGATGGATCGATCACGATCGTCCCCGAAACGGGCGACAGGGTTCCGTCGACGAGCCGAAGCACGGTTGTCTTGCCCGCTCCATTGGAGCCGACGACGCCGGTCCAGCCAGGTCCGATGGACACGGAAGCCCCGGTGATGATGGGGACGGCAGAGGAATACTCAAAGGTGAGATCGTTGAGGTGTATAGCCGGCATAGACAACTCCAAGAGATGGCGCGGTGAAGCGCCGAGGTGGTCGATTCCTGGAGTTACTTGCGCATCGTTCCCTTGGCTAGACCCTGCGATTGTACCGCTAGCTCACCGCCGCCGGGGCCACCGGCCTCCCCTGCCGTCTGGCACGAAGGATCCCATGGGTGGTGAACACGGCGAGGGCTATCCAAACAAGCACGAAGCCGATCAACTCGTGCCCTGTGACCTCCTCGTTGTAGACGAAGACCCCGATGAGGAATTGCATCGAGGGGGCGATGTACTGGAGGATCCCGATCGTGGCAAGCTTGATCCTCTGTGCGGCGGCGCCAAATAGCATCAGCGGCACGGCGGTGGCAACACCGGTGAGAACGAGCAGCACCGTTGTGCCCGGCCCGTCGCTGACGAAGGCACCCGACCCGGCGACCTCTCTCGCGATCAGGAACACGAGTGCCGGGATGACAACCGCAGAGACCTCGACGGTAAGGCTCTCGATCGGTCCGACCATCGTCGCCGTCTTCTTGAGCAGTGCATATGTGGCGAAAGTACCGGCCAGCACCAGGGCGATCCACGGCAGCGCACCCACCTGGACCGTCATGTAGCCAACACCGATTCCGGCAATGCCAACTGCGACCCATTGGCCGGGATCGAGACGCTCCCGAAGGACAACGACTCCGAGGAGCACGCTGAACAGCGGGTTGATGAAATAGCCGAGGCTGGTCTGGACGATGTGGTCAGCGTTCACTGCCCAGATATACGTGCCCCAGTTGACGGCGAGTAGTAGACCGGCGAACCAGAGCCTGACGAGTGAGCGCCGGTTCAGGCGGACGATGAGCGACCATCGGTGCCTGACACCGATGATCACGGCCAGCAGGAGCGTCGACCAAACGAAGCGATGGGCGAGAATCTCGAGTGAATTGACTGAGTCGAGGAGCTTCCAATAGATCGGCAGCACACCCCACACCAGGTAGGCGCCGACCCCGAGAGCGATTCCACGATTCATCCGGGCATTCAAACAGGCTGAGAAGGCTCTCGATCCGGCGCCGAGTTCACGCGAGGCGAGGGCGGACGATTCCGGCTATTCGGTCGGGGCCAGGAGGACGGGAACAGAGATCGGCTCAGGCTCTGCCTCGAGCCTCGCTGTGCCATCGACATCAATGCTCAGGTCAACCGCAACGGCCTCAGCCGGTTGACGGGAAAAACCCTCCTCCGTCTGGGTGAGCAAACGGTAGACGAGCTCCACCCGGTAGCTCCCGGGAGGATCGGAGGTGACGGCATACGGGATCACCCACTCAACGTATGCGCCCGTTTCGGAACGGGTCACCCCGGGCAACAGCGCATCAATCCTTCCGGCGACATTGGGGTCTGCGTCCACCGTGAATAGATCGCGAACCAGCCACTCTGCCTGCATCAGGGCGAGACGCTCCTCACCGGTGGCATCGATCGCCATCAGATCCGCCTCGGAGTACACGGAAGGAGCCGCGGTTGTCGTCGGCACCCGGGTGGTCACCGCCATGGCAGGCGAGGCGACGGTCGTGGGAGGAGGTGCCGCAGTGGCGCCACCGCCACGCAGCATGAGCCACGCAACGACGAGCAGCGTGACCACGGCAACGACGCCGAAAGTGATGTATCGGTTTCTCAGGTCGGTGGGCTTGGCGGCGAGAGCAGCCCAGGGAATCTGCTCGAGCTCCTCGAAGTCGGTGTGATCGCTCATGTCCCGAACGTAGGGAACGGTGGGCACCGGTTCAATAGGTTCAACCGCCGATGTAGCTCATCTCGACTTTGGGCAGATCGAGTGTTGCCTCGGAGCGCATCTCGCTGTAGCGATCGGTTCGGCGCTCCCAGATGTCGGTGATCATGGCCGCCAGCTCCTCGTCGCTGGCGCCTGCCCGCAGCGGGGCACGAAAATCGATGCCCCCGTTGGCGAAGAGGCACGTGTAGAGCACACCCTCGGCAGAGAGTCGTGCCCTGGTGCAGTCACCGCAGAACGGTTTCGAAATCGAGGTGATCACGCCGATCTCCCCTGCACCATCGCGGTAGCGCCAGCGGGTAGCGACCTCGCCCTCGTAGTTGGGGTCGACCGGTTCGATCGGGTACTTCTCGCCGATCTTCTCGAGAATCTCTTTGGCAGGCACCACCTCGTTGAGACGCCATCCGTTCGACATGCCGACATCCATGAACTCGATGAATCGAACGATGTGACCTGTCCCCCGGAAGTGCTCGGCCATCTCGAGCACGCCATCTGCGTTCACCCCGCGCTTGACGACCATATTCACTTTCACGGGAGTGAGACCTACGGCCGCGGCGGCCTCGATGCCGTCGAGCACGGACGAAACCGGGAAGTCGACGTCGTTCATCGCACCGAAAACGGTGGGGTCCAGTGAGTCGAGGCTGACCGTGACCCGCTTCAACCCCGCAGCTGCCAGCGCTTCCGCCTTGCGAGCCAGCAACGACCCGTTTGTGGTGAGAGTGAGATCGTCGAGCCCGACGGTGGCCAGCTCACCGATCAGCTCTTCGACACCCTTGCGCAACAGAGGCTCGCCACCGGTGATCCTGGCCTTGACCACACCGAGGGAGTGAAAGATACGGGTCAATCTCGTTATCTCTTCGAAAGACAACAACAGCTCCCGCTGGAGAAACTCGTACTCGCGGTTGAAGATCTCTTTGGGCATGCAGTAGCGACACCGGAAGTTGCATCGATCTGTGATCGAGATCCGGAGATCGTGGAGATGGCGACCGCGGGTATCAATGAGGCTCATGGTCACTTCAGGTTACCCAAGGGCACGACCCTCGGATGGCGTCGCCCCGCCCGGTGGGGGTCAGTGCAGTCCTCGGTCACCACCCAGCCAGGAACCCGCATCGAAGACCGGCGGATCCTGGTACTCGTGCTCGTAGTAGCTGTCGACACGTTGCCAGCGGCGCTCCGCCCACCAGGCGCCAACCACAACCACGAGTGACGTGCCGATGATCCAGGCCAGGGCTTCCATGTCGCTCCGTTCTGCGCCTCCTCATCAACATATCGCACACCGGTGGCCTCGAATAGGCACCGTGGGCTCAACAACAGGGCGGAGTCGGTGTCATAACACTCGAGCTAGCCATGCGCCCGACACCCGCCGGAGGGATTGGGGAGATCTACCACTTCTGGCGCTATCGTCATCTTGGCGATGCCGATGAGTGACGCTGAGGCGATTTCCAGGGCGTGCGAAGACCCCGACGGTTTCTCGGTCGTCTACGAACGTCATCACGACACCATCTTTCGCTATACAGCGAGACGCGCCGGCGTGGCTGCCGCACCAGACATCACTTCCGAGGTCTTCCTCCGTGCCTTCAAGAATCGGGCACGCTACGACACCTCACGCGATTCTTGCCTGCCATGGCTGTACGGGATCGCCACCAACATCATCGGTGATCAGCTGCGACGCACCAGGCGGCAGCAGCGCAAGTACCTGGCCCTAGCCGGGCTCAACCCGTCCGATGACGATGCGTTTGCCGATGCCGACGACCATCTGGTGGCCGCTGCCGCCAAGGGCGAACTCGACGCTGCGCTCGGTTCGCTACGAAAGAAGGAGCGAGATGTCTTGCTCCTGTACGCACTTGAGGGTCTCGGATATCGGGAAATCGCGGAAGCGCTCGAAATCCCCGTCGGGACCGTCCGTTCCCGGCTGTTCCGAGCAAGGCAAAAGCTGCGGGAACTACTTGCAGAGTTGGCACAAAGAACATGATGACAAGATCTGGACGCTCGGTATGAACGACCAACGCTTCGACGACACGCTGCGAAGTCTCGCCGGTGATCCCGCCCCAGCAGCGGCCGATCGCGACCGGTCTCGTCGCGCGTTGCAGGCAGCAATCGCAGAAGCCAAGCAACAAGGCCGCACCAGGCGCCCGGTAGTCCGCCGAAGGGGTGTGCTGGTGTCCGGGCTCGTCGGCAGCGTCGCGGTGGCAATAGCGGCGGTGGCGCTGCTCGTCTCACAGCTCGGGCAACCGACTGCAGCCGAGGCGGCCTTTGGCGAGATTGCTCACGTGGCTGAGATCGTCGACCCACTCACCATCCCCGCACAGCAATACGCATACACCCGTTTCGAGCAGATTGCCGAGGGGACCGAGCCTGCCGAAGCGTTCAACGGGCTCCGCGACCGGCCCATGGCCTATCTGGGTTCCTTTACCAGGGAGATGTGGGTTGGGGCCGATGGAACGGTTCAGATGCGCACAACGGCACATCGTCCCCAGTTCTTCAGTGCACAAGACGAGGCCGACTATTACGCGGCGGGGTTCGACGTGCGCGACAACATCGACAGAACGGTCACCCAGACGTTCACAGGAGTCACTTCCATCGCCAATGACCGGGATTGGCCCACCGAGCCGGACGCGCTGAGAGAGACGATCGTTTCGCTACTCCCCGAATCCGATGAGCGACCACTACCTGTGCAAATCCTCGACAGTGCGCTGGATCTGGTCCGGGAGCCGGACACACCCCCGGCACTACGGGCAGCAGCATTGCGAGTGATTGCCGGCCTCGGCCTCACGTTGTCCGATCGCACCGAAGACGGGCGCGCTACCTTCACTGTCGCCTACGACACCCCTGAGCGGACTACCTGGTCGTTTACCATCGACGGGGCAGGCCAGCTCCGCCACGAGTCGATGACGCTCATCGACGGCGATGCAACACTCGGCGTCCCACCGGGCACCGTGGTGCTGAAGACCACCCGGGATCCCATCCAGATAGTTGACAGCCTCGACTGATAAGTCGTTGCAGCGGCGCCTCAGCGCACCCGGTGACCACCGGCCAGATCGAGGAACTCTGCCCTGGTTCTGGCGTCCTTCTTGAACGTGCCGCGCATGGCGCTGGTGACGGTCCAGCTGTCTTGCTTCTGCACCCCCCGCATCATCATGCACAGATGCTGCCCCTCGATGACGACTCCCACTCCGAGGGGATCGACCACATCGGTCATGGCATCTGCGATCTGGTTGGTCATCCGCTCCTGGACCTGCAACCGACGGGCGTAGAGGTCGACGATCCTGGCGATTTTCGAGATCCCGATGATCTTGCCGCGCGGGATGTACGCAACAGCGGCCTTGCCGAAGAACGGAAGCATGTGATGCTCACACATCGAGTAGTACTCAATGTCTTTGACGAGCACCATCTCGTCGGCCCCTTCGGCGTCGAAGAGCGCGTCGTTGACCACCTCGTCGAGAGACGTCGCATATCCATTCGTCAGAAAGTCCAGAGCACGGGCAACTCGCAGGGGGGTGCGCATCAGACCTTCCCGGTCCGGGTTCTCGCCGAGCTCCAGCAACTGTCCCCGCACCAGTGCCTCCAACTGCGGGGCGTAGACATCCCCGGCGAGATCAAAGTCATCGGGACCCCGAGACTGGTACGGGCTCGCCAGCCGGATGGCGGAGACCGGGCGCACCGCCGCCACACCGTCGTCGACCATACGCATCAGCTCGTACACCGTCTTCTTCGTACGCGGATCGACCCAATTGGGGGCAACGTCGGCAATCGGCACCACGACATGGGCCACAGTGGCTGCATCCGGGTCTGGTAACTCCCAGTCGTCGAATTCCTCGACGACATCCCCGTAGTAGGCAATGTCGAGATCGATCGTCCGCGGAGCATTCTTGTCCTCGGTTCGCTTCCTACCGAGCACATCCTCGATGTGGCGCAGCTCGTCCCTCAGCTCCGACGGCGACAGGTCAGTGCGAGCGACCACAGCCGCATTGAAGAAGTCGGGAGCATCCGGCGGCCCACCCACCGGTGCGCTCTCGTACAGCCGGCTGACGTTCATAACCTCGATTTGGCGATGCCGTCGCAAGAGACGGATCGCCTCGGGAAGATGTCGCTCCTTCTCGATGCTCGAACCGAGCGAAATGATCGTCTCGACAAACCGTTCCTTGATCATCTACTCCTCCGCTTCCCGGGTCCGGTTCCGGGTTATGGAAACACCGACCGATGTCGCGTGACGCAACGCACCGGGCTTTTCAACTGCCATCTCTACTTGTGATATTCGAGGCTCGACGTCGAAACAGATGTCGACTAGCTCCTGAGCGAGCCGTTCCACGAGCATCGGTTTGCCCCGCTCTATGTGAGCGATCAGGGCCTTGGCAACCGTTCGGTAGTTGACGGCATCAGCTATGTCATCGCTTGCCGCAGCGGGCCGAGTATCCACCCAGAGCACTGCGTTGATGAGGATCTCCTGCTCGGTGATCCTCTCGTCGGGCTTGATGCCCAGGATTCCGGTGACCTTCAGGTCCTTGATGAGTATGCGGTCGAGTTCCATGTCCCGCCAGGGTAGAGAGATCGGCTGCTTCCGGCGCCGGGAACAACCCGACTGCCATGTCTTTCATTCCCGGCCGGACATCTAATGGTCGACCAGACGCGGCCGACTGGGAATGTGCCAACCAGGATCAGCGATGGCCGTCACAACCAGCGACAACCAGGTCTTCCACGACTGCGCTCTCTTCCGAATGCTTCCCACAGCAGCGTGGGTCGAAGATTGGAGCGCCGTCGAAGCCTATTGTGATGAGCAGAAGGCCGCAGGCGTCGAAGACATCGTGCCGCTGCTGGAAGATGACATCCCGCTGGTTCGCAGGCTCATCGCATCGGTTGAGATGGTCCAGGTCAACGACGCCCATCTTCGGTTCGTAGGGGCGCCGAATGCGGAGATTCTGTTGGGACCGCTACCGGAGCGCGTGTTCGCCGACCGGCAGCTCGACTCGTTCATCAGACGCATCGATGCGGTCTGGCATGGGGTCGATCGGATCACCCTGATCGCAAGTAGCCCGGCCCTCCAGGGCCCCGACATCGAGTTCGAGATGGACTGGGCCGCTTCCACGATCGACGGCGCCATCGACTATTCCCGAGTCGTCGTTGTTCTCCACGACATCTCCATGCAGCTCGCCAACGAGAAACAGGCCACCTATCACATAGGGCGCCTGATGCAGCTGCTTGACATGGGCAGAGGCATGGCGGCCACATACGACACCGACTTGATCATGCAGCTCCTGCTGATCACCACTCTCGACCTTCTCAGCGCCGAACAGAGCATCCTGGTGCTGACCGACGGTGACGAGGTGACCTCTGTGATCGGCGAGGGCTTCAACGGCGAGATCGTCGATCTATGCAAGTCCGAAACGGTTATGCACGGACTCATCGGTGATGTGGTTCGCAGCAGGCGAAGCGCTGTCTCCGCAGACATATCAACCGACCCGGCCAACACGGGCTGTGCACGCGAGATAGCGTCCCGGTTCCCGGGGACATCTGCCGCCATTTCTCCGATCATCCATGACGAGAAGTCCCTTGGTGCCCTCGTCGCCCTCAACGGACCTTCGAGACCCCCTTTCGGTGAGTTCGATCTGGCGGTGCTGAAGGCGATGGCTGCGCAGGCGGCCGTGGCTATTCGCAATGCCGAGTTCCTCGAGGAGCTGAGGGAGAGCCGGGATTCGCTGCGCGCCGCGAACGCAGACCTGAAGGCGACCCAGGCACGCCTGCTGGCTGCCCAGAAACTCGAGGCGATCGGCTCGCTTGCGGCGGGCATCGCCCATGAGATCAACACCCCGATTCAGTTTGTGTCTCACAACACGACGTTTGTCCGCGACGGCATCGGCTCGCTTGCCGAGGTAGCGAGGAAACAAGCCGAATTCATTGCATCGCTCGAAGACGATCCGCAGCAGGGCGCGGCGGCGCGCGACCTGCGAGCGCAATGGGTCAAACAAGACTGTGACTTCCTTCTCGATGAGATCCCGGCCGCACTCGACGAGACGCTGGAGGGGTCGGAGCGGGTCGCAGAGATCGTGCTGGCGATGAAGGAGTTCGCTCACCCGGGCTCCGCCGCCAAGGAAACCGTCGACATCAATCGGGTCGTCCAGACGACGTCGGCCATTTCGAACAAATGAGTGGAAGTACGTCGCGAACCTGGAGATGGAGCTCGACGAGGATCTGCCGACCGTCGAGGGGTTCTCGGGACCGCTAGGTCAGAGCCTGCTCATTCTGCTGGTCAACTCGGCCCAGGCGATAGCCGAGAGCAAGTCGTACTCGGACGCCAAGGGGACCATCAAGATCACGACCTCGCATACTCCGGAATATGCCGAGATCGTCGTCAGCGACAACGGCCCGGGCATTCCTGCCGAGATCGCAGACCAGATCTTCGACCCGTTCTTCACTACCAAGAGTGTCGGCAAGGGCTCAGGACAGGGACTGTCGATCGCTCACAATGTCATCGTCGAAAAACACGGGGGCGAGATCTGGTCCGAGGATGCGAACCCGGGGGCGCGGTTCGTCATTCGTCTGCCGCTCAAGCCGCCTGCCAGGGACGCCCGCCGCTAGCTGACGAGCAGCGCCACCGCCACCATCGCCATCGCAACACCGACCAGTTGGATCCGGTTGAGCCGCTCCCCAACCAGGATCACTGCTGCCAGCGCCGTCACCGCCGGATACAGCGAGCTGAGCACTGAGACGATGCCGAGAGGCCCCCGTTGTAGGGCAACGGCAACAAACAGATTGGCGGCCATATCGAGCAGGCCCGCTGCCGCCACCCACCGCAGCCCCGCCCGATCCGGCCGCACCGGGCGCTCCAGAGAACGGTGCAACAGGTATCCCAATGGCAGCGTGACCGCCCGCGCCCCCACCAGCGGCCAGAATCCGGATGCCTCACTCGTCTGGGAGATGGCGATGAAGAATGCGGCAAAACCGACACCGGCCGCCAATGCCATCACCAGCAGTCTCCCGGTCAGCCGCTGCTCCGATTTCTCCTGGGCGATGGTGGCAATGGCAGCGACGGCGAGGACAACCCCGATCCCGGTAATCGGGGTCAGTGATCCACCGGTGAGCAGATCAGTGACAACCGGGATGACCGCCGTTGTCACCGCGGTTAGTGGCGACACAATCGCCATCGTGCCCTCGGCCAGGGAGCGGTAGAGCAAACCAACGCCGATCACGCCCCCCGCCCCGGCGGCGGCACCCCAAATGAGGTCAGCCGCCGTCACGTTCGTTGCCGGGAACGCAACCAGGCCGACGACCAGCGCCACCGTCCCGATCGATTGCGACCAGACGGTCACGCTCCATGCGGGAAGCCGTCGCGAGGCGAATCCACCTGAGAAGTCGGCGAATCCGTAGCAGATGGCCCCACCGAGGGCGAGAGCGAACGTCATGGTCGCCGAAGGCTAGCTGCAGGCAGTGCCCCCGTACCTGGGCTCGCTCAGAACGGCTCCGGGGCTCCCGGATGCAGCTTCTTGTAGAGATCGACTGCCTCTTCGAGATAGTTGACCCCGCAAACGAGCACAACGCTCGAGTATGCCGTGCACTCACCGGTCTTGACGTACGCATACGCCGACTCGGCCATCTCGGCCATCAACTCGACGTGCGGCTTGGCCGTTGGCGTCACCTCCAGCAGTGCCGTGACCTCGTCGAACACGTCCGGATTCCAGTCCGAGAACTCGGATGCGACCACGGCCGCCTCGATGACGAGCTCCTGGCGAACCGCGGCGAGAACCTGTGCCATTGAGGGCACGCCACACGTCACACCGAGATCGAGTCGGAGCTTGTCCTCGGGAATCCGGAGGCCTGCGTCGGCGAGCACAATGAGGTCACCGTGACCTGCGGCGGCAAGAAGCTCGAGTAGCTCGGGATGGAGAACGCCTGAGGTTTTCATTTCGCCTCCGTATTAGCCCTGTGCACAATTGTGCCGGGTTGGACAAATGCTCGCTGTGGGATGATACTTCCCGGAAGTGGAAGAGAACAATCCCCGCAGGGAGCTCACGATCCGGGCCGCGTGGTTGTATCACACCCGCGGGCTGAACCAGCAGAGTGTCGCCGACAGGCTTGGTGTCTCTCGCTCCACGGTGAGCAGGCTACTAGCCGATGCCGAGCGCGAGGGCATCGTGCGCGTCACCGTCACTGTGCCCCTCCCCGAGACTGCCAGCCTCGCCGAGCAGCTCATCGAGAAGTATGCGCTCGACGGGGCGACCGTTGAGCTGGCGCTCGACGGGGAGTCACCGCGATCGGCCGCCGCCGCCGCCATGGCACGGCGCCTCGAACACGTAGTTGCAAGCGGCTCAACGAAGATCGCCGCCGGCTGGGGTCGGACCCTGGGAGCCGCGGCCCAGCAGGTGCATGGCATGCACACCTCGGGGATCACTCTCGTCGATGCCTTCGGGCACATCACTACCCCGAACATCGCAAATTCCGTCGAGGTCACCAACACGCTCGGGGTCAAGTTCGGGGCGCGGGTCATGCACATACCGTCCCCCGGGTTTGCGCCCTCCTCCGAGATCGCAAGCAATTTCCTCGAATCAGAGCCGGTTGCCACCGCCCTGGAGCATGCCCGCACCGCCGACATTGTGATGGTGGCGGTCGGTGTCATTGGTCCCGAATCGCTGCTGATCCAGGCCGGCTATCTGGACCAGAAGAAGATGGATCAGATCATCGCGGCAGGTGCGGTTGGTGAGGTGTTCGGTCTCTACTTCGATGCCGACGGCAATGCCGTTGAGCCCGATGCGTTGCATCCCATCTCGCTCTCACTGGAAGACCTACGCGCCTGCAGACGTGTAATCGCCGCGGCAGGTGGCGTCGAGAAGACCCCCGCCATCAGGGGAGCAATCAAAGCAGGAGTAATCAACGAGCTTGCGATCGATGCCGACCTCGCCCGGGCACTTCTCGACTAGCTCGGCGGCCGCCTGGTATTCGGGTGTCCTGCTACGAGATCGCCTCGCGGAAGCGGGAGGCAGTCTCAACGAGACTATCCCCCCGGTGGAGATCACCACCGATGAGCAACGCAACATCGTTGCCGTAGAACTCGACGATCTCCTCGACACGGTCGAGGGTCATGCCCCCTCCCGGTGACGGGAACGCCGGCTCGAGGTCACCGAGCGGTTCGATCAATGCGTTTGCCACGTCCCAGCACTCCTCACGGGAGAAACTGAAACGGCCGCCATAGTTGGGGTAGACGCTGAGGTCGGCACCGGCAAGGCGCATCAGCGTGCCGTACAGCTTGCCGTGAGCGATGCCGTTCGTTTGCGATGCCGAGTACGACCCGAGAAACGCCGGGTGCCCCATGATCGGAACATCGACGGTTGTCGAGAGGTAGCGCATCTGATCAAAGCCCGTGATACCAGGGAGCACGAGCAACGCACCCGCACCGGCGTCGAGCGCGACCTCGACCCTCGCCTCGAGCTGGTCGTACGGGGCGTTGATGCTTGGCATGTACACCGAGTTCAACCCGGTCTGGGCGTTCGCCTTCGCCACCGCTTCAGCACAGCGCTGCACCCTCTCGACATATGGGGCAAACGGCTGGTTGGAGAGGCTGTGGTCATCTTTGATCATGTCGATGCCACCCAGTGCCAGATCAAAAGCCTCGGCGGCGAGACGCTCTGACGAGAGGCCCATCGGCTTGAGGGCAGTGGCCAGCAGAGGGCGCTCCGGTGCATCGAACAGCCGACGCAGACCGGAGATGCCAAACCGAGGCCCCTGGAATCGCGCCAGCAGCGACGGCGGGAGGGTGAAATCGACCAGCCGGATCCCGGGGAGCAGGGCACTGTTGCCCCACAGCACATTCATCAGCTGGGGAAGCTCGAATCCCGTTGTCTCGACCGCGTATGTGACAACCGCACGCGCTCGTGCTTCCCCGACCGGCTCGACAGACTCAACCCGACCAACGATGGATCGCTGAATGTCATCGTCGGGAACGAGATCGGCGGGAAACTCGATTGTCTGCTCGACGCGTAGCGCATCGGCTCTGGCTCCCGCCTCGGCAACATCGCCGAAGAAGTCGTAAACCGCCTCGATGCGGTCGCCGCTGACTTCGAGGCTCGTGGGCTCGAGCATCAGAGGGCCTCGGCCTTCGCAAGGCTGTGCACCGCCTCGATCCTGACCGCTTCCAGATCGGATTCGGTGACGCCGGTCGAGCGGCCGAGTAGCTCTTCGATGCCGCCGATCAGCGCTGGGGCGTCGAGACCGTACTCTCTCATCAAGAACTGCCTGCTGGCACCGTGGGCGTATGTGTCCTCGAGTCCGAGCCGGACCAATCGCTTCCCGACGGCGTTTTCCGCCATGACCTCGGCAACGGCAGACCCGAGCCCACCGACGATGGTGTGGTTCTCCAGTGTGACCACACCGTGCTTGGCTCGTTTGATCGACTCGAGGATGAGCGGATCACGGAAAGGCTTGTGCGTCGACACATGGATGTGGGTCATCCCCACCCCAGCCCCCGCAAGCGGGGCCGCAGCCCGTATTGCCTCCTCAGTCGTTATCCCTGAAGTGAACACCGTCACATCGTCGCCCTCGCTCAGCACCCGTACCCGGTCGAGCTGCATCGGCTCGTCCTTTGGGAACAGTCTTGGTACCTCGCCGCGCAGCATCCTGATATAGACGGGACCGTCGACGGCGTGGGCAACGTCGAGGACACTCTCGACCTCGGTGGCGTCGCCCGTCTCCAGGACGGTCATGTTCGGTGTTGCCCGCAGGATCGAGATGTCCTCGATGGCCTGGTGGGTGACGCCGCCTGGTGTCGTGATGCCGGGCAAGAAGCCGACGAGCCGCACCGGGAGGTTCGGATATGCGATCGACATCGCCAGCTGATCGTAGGGGCGGCGATAGATGAACACGGCGAAGGTGTGAATCCACGGCTCGTAGCCCTCGCGAGCGAGACCGGCGGCAAAGCCCATCATGTTCTGTTCCGCCATCTTCATCGGGAAGAACCGGTCGGGATAGGTGTCGCGCCAGTTGCCTACCTCGCTCGAGTTGGTGAGATCGGCGGTGAGCACCACAACCTCGGGCTTGTCTGCGCTCCAGTCGATGAAGTTCTGGACGTGCGGCCGTTTCACGATCTCCATGTCAACTCACCATCTCTTCGTAAACCGCCTCGTACTGGGCCCTCTCTTCGGGCGAAGTGAATCGCAGGTAGTGCAGCAAGGGGGCACGCTCCCCGAACAGCGGTAGCCCGCGCACCGGGTCGGTGCGGGCGATGACGAAGTGCGGCTTGCCGGTATTCATGGTCATGGCTTCGTCGAGGGTGTCGAGCTCGTGGCCGTTGCTCTCGACCGCACTGGCACCGAAGGCGCGGATCCGGATCGTCAGGGGATCAGCGGTCTCCACTTCGTCGAGGCATCCGTCACACTGTTGCCCGTTGGCATCGACGATGACACGGAGGTTGTCCAACCCGAAGCGAGCAATCTGCTCGACCGCTTCCCACGTCTGTCCTTCCTGGAACTCACCATCGGACATCATCACCCAGACCTTGCCCGTGTCGCCGCGGACCTTCCTGGCGAGGGCGATGCCCCCTGCCTGGCTGAGCGCCTGGGCGAGTGAGCCGGTGGTCGTCTCGACGCCGGGAGAGTGCTCCGCACCGATCATCTCGACGGTGCTCCCGTCCTCGTTGAAGTGATCCAGCCCGGTCTCGGCAAGCCTGCCCACTTCGATGAGGGTGGCATAGAGCACGAGGGCATAGTGGGCTGGGGAAAAGATGAACCGGTCGTACTCGGGCCCTTTCGGGCCGTTGTAGTCGGCGCCTGTGAAGAACGGGACACCGGGGCCGGGCACACCGATGAACTTTCGTGGCTCCAGCGGAGCCTGGCTCGGGCCGAGGTTCATCACCCGCGAATACAACATGGCGAACATCTCGGCTGACGAACAGGCCTGGCTCATGTAGCCGCCGTTGTTCTTCAGCACATGCTCGAGCACGCGCCTGCGAATCCCGTCGGCAACCGCCTGGGTGCTTTCCTTCCAATCGCTCAAAATCAGCCTCCTTGCTCGAACGCGGCGCGGATCGACTGCTCATACGGCGGCTTGAGCACCCCGGCATCGGTGATGATTGCGGTGATCAGCTCGTGGGGGGTCACATCGAATGCCGGATTCCATACCGCGATGTCGTCGGGGGCGGTCGGTTCGGACCGCCACCTGGTCATCTCGTGCGCCGGTCTCAGCTCGATCTCTATCTCGGCACCGCTGGCAATCGAGGTATCGAACGTCGAAAGCGGGGCAGCAACGTAGAACGGAATCCCGGCGTACTGTGCGTTGACGGCGTGGGTGAAGGTCCCGATCTTGTTTGCGGTATCGCCATTGGCCGCAATCCGGTCGGCGCCAACGATCACGGCCTCGACCTTCCTCTGCGCCATCGCCGTCGAGCTGGCCCCGTCGGGCATCAGCGTCACGTCGATGCCTGCGTCGTGCAACTCCCATGTGGTCAGACGGGCTCCCTGGAGGAGCGGACGTGTCTCCGATGAGAGCACGTGGACGGGAAGACCGGCGGCAGCCTTGGCATAGATGACCCCGAGTGCGGTCCCCCAGCCTGCCGTAGCAAGCCGGCCGGTGTTGCAGTGGGTCATGATTCTCGTGATCCCGGACAGCTCCTCCATCCCGTACAGCCCCATCCGGGTGCACGCGTCGCGATCCTCGGCAATGATCGCCTCGGCCTCCTCGAGCGCCAGCATCCGCACCTCGGCGGCGTCACCGCCCGATGAGGCGGCATCACGAACCCGCTTCACGGCCCAACTCAAGTTGACCGCGGTGGGTCGAGCGTTGCCGATGGTCTCGACGAGCTCGTTCAGGGCCGCCACCGCATCAGCAGCGGACTCCGGATTGCGCTCATCAAGACCGACAACCATCCCGAGCGCGCCACAAGACCCGATCGCCGGTGCGCCGCGCACAGCAAGCCGGTAGATGACGTCGACCACCTCGTCAACCGACCGGAGCTGGAGGACCTCCAGCTCCGAAGGCAGCTTGGTCTGGTCGATGATCTCGATGTGATCGTCGACCCATGCCACCGATGGCTGCAGCTTGGCGAGAAAGTCGTCGGCGAGCGATGTATCCAACATCAGCTCAAGACCTCCGTGCTGATACCGCCGAACACCTCATTGGCCTCGGCGACCCTCTTCAGGCTGTCGCGCTCCTTGATCCACGTGCTTGCCGTTCTGAGCACCATCGTGGCGGCCTTGACATGCTCCTCATGCGGTAGCTGCTGGATATCGGTGACCTTGGCAAGACCGATGATGCGTCTGTTCGCTTTGCAGCCGCCGAAACCGATCGTGTCCTTGGCCACCTGAGCCAGCCATGCGTCGAGGAAACTGTCGGTCCAGGTCTTGTCGAGACGGTCCGGCCACAACCGGCGCATTTCTGCCTCGAACGCATCCCAGGTCTCGGGCCCGAGGTCGGCAAGCCATTGCTGGAACTCGGCAGGACGGTCCAGGACCGCAGCTCTGGCCCGGGCGGCCAGATAGTTGCCGAACAATGCGCCGAGGTCGAAGCCAACCGGGCCGTAGTAGCAGAACTCCGGGTCGATGACCTTGCACTCGCCACCGTCGGCGCCGTGGCGAACCATCACAGAGCCGGTGTGGAGGTCCCCATGGACCAGCGCCTGTCCTGCGGTCATGAACTTGTACTTGAGCATCCCGACCTCGGCACGCAATGTGGCGTCTGCCCGCATGCCCTCCACCTCGGGGATCAGCTCGTCGACGTAGCTGTTGTTGGGAACGTCGATGTACGGTTCGGTGAAGACGAGGTCTTCTGTGATCTTGCACAGCTCGGGGTTGATCGCATCGGCGAGCCGCTGCTTGATCTCTCCCTGGTCGATCGTGAAGAATGATGTGTAGAAGGCCAGGTTGGCAACGTAACGTCCGAGTTGGGCACCGACGCCGGGGTGGGCAATCCCCTCGTTCAGCTGGGTTCGCCACATGTCCCAGCCCATGAGATTCTCCATCGCCAGCACGTAGTTGTCCTTGTCAACTCCGTAGTAGGCGGGGACCAGGTCCGGCACATGGTCGGCTGCGGCGGACAGACCCCTCGCCTCGGCGAGCACCCGCTCGGGAGTGAGCGGCCATCCTTCCCCGACCAACCGTACATAAGGCAGGGATTGCTTCAAGCAGATGCCGGCGCCGTTTGCATCTTTGCAGACGAAAACCAGATTCAGGTTGCCGTCACCAACCTCGGACACTTCCAGGCTGGATGTGTCGACGATGCCGTCCAGCCGGGGGGTCTTGTCGATGTATGCCGGGACCGTTTCCGGGGTGAGGATCTCGTACTCGGGGGCCATCCTTATTCTCCTCCGCTTCTACTTCTCTGGGTCGAGCGCATGAGCGCCCAGCGCGGTTACCTCGATGTCCATCCAGGGGAACAACGGCAGCGAGCTGAGGATCTCATGGAGCTCCTCCGTGCTGTCGACCCGGTAGAGGGCGTAAACCGCCCGCCGTCCCGGGATTCTCCATATGCGGCGCAGCTTGCCCGCATCGACCAACTCCTGACCACGAACCTTCTCGGCCGCCTTGACTGCAGCCAGCCGGTCCGGGTCCATGTCCGGGGATATGTTCTGCTCGATGCGGGCAAGGAATTCCACGCTCAGACTCCTACTGGTTGCGCGGCCACCATGGTGTTGGCCTCATCAGCCGACGCACCGTCGTGGATCACCGCTCGCAGACCCTTGGCGACACCGACCGGGTCATAGTGTTGCCAGATGTTGCGGCCGAGATTGACACCGATGGCGCCACGATCGATACCGTCACGTACGAACGAGAACACCTCGCGGGCGTCGTCGGTCTTCGGACCGCCTGCGATGACCACCGGTGCCGGACAAGACGAGGTCACCTTCTCGAAATCCTCGCACCAGTAGGTCTTGACGACACGAGCACCCAGCTCGGCAGCGATCCGGCAGCTCAATGCCAGGTAGCGAGCATCTCTCTTCTCGAGCTCTTTGCCGACGGCGGTGACTGCCATCACCGGGATACCGTACCGCTCATACAGATTCACGGCGCGGGCCAAGTTGCCGAGCGACTCGCGCTCATATTCCGAGCCTACGAAAATCGAAATTCCGACCGCCGAGGCACCCATCCTGATGGCTTCCTCGGGGTCGACGACCAACTGCTCGTTCTCCAGTGAGGGGCCGACGATGCTGGTGCCGCCGCTGATCCTGAGGATCACATTTGGCTTGGTCTCCGGAGGTATCGCATTCCGCAGCACACCCCTGGTGACAAAGAGGGCGTCTGCAATCGGAGTGAGGTCCTTCACGGTCTCGCCCGGACGCTCCAGCATGCGTGTGGGTCCCAAGAAGTATCCGTGGTCGATGGCCAGGAAGAACGCGTGACCCGTCTCGGGTGAGATGAGATCCGCCATCCTGCGCTCCATACCCCAGTCCATGTTCCATCCTCCAATCCCCTGTAATCAGGGGCTAGCTGTCTTGTTGATCTTGTGTGGCTCGTGGTCCGTCAGATAACGCGCTCGTTGCCACCGTCGATCGGGATGTGGGCACCGGTAATCGGGTAGAACACATCGCCGAGCATGGTGGCAACGACCTCGCCGACGGCAGCACTCGTTATTTCGACACCCATGAGGTTGCGTCGCTTGTACTCCTCGATCGTCATCCCGTAACGGGAGGCCCGCTCGGCCAGCAGCTCAGGGGTCCACAACGCCGTATCGAAGACGGCGTCGGGATGGACGGAGTTGACCCGGATCCCATCGCCCGCCCACTCGAGGGCCGCAACCCGCGCAATCTGGTTGGCCGCGGTCTTCGACGCCGAGTATGCGCTCGCACCGGGACCGGGGGCACGCACGTTCTTGGATCCGATGACCGCAACACGACCGCCGCCCGGCGCTTGCAGGAGGAGAGGGTGTATCAGCGAGAGCAGCTGAATCAGCCCGTCGACATTGACGGACATGGCTCTGCGCCAGGCGGATGGGTCGTGTGCGGAGATCGGGGAAGACTCGGGGAAGAGGCCTGCAGCCGCAACCAGCATGTCGACGCCGCCGAATCGCTCGACGCCGACATCGAGAGCCGTCGCGGTCTGCTCGACCGACGAGAGGTCACACGGGACACCGAGGAAGGCAGGGTCGTCTGTCATCTCACTGACGGCCGGGTTGATGTCGAGCCCGATGACGGCAGCCCCTCTGGCCAGCAGGGCAAGGGCACAGCCGCGACCGATTCCCGAGTTTGCGCCCGTCACCACGGCGACCTCGCCGGTGAACTCACCTTCGTGGGGGACGAGATCGAGCTTGAGCTGCTCCAATTCCCAGTACTCGAAGTCGAACATGTCCTGTGAAGAGAGCGCCGAGTACCCACCGAGACCTTCGGATTGCTCGATGACGTCGATGATCTGCAGGTAGATGTCGCCTGCCGCCTGCTCGGCGTCGATGTTGGGCCCCGCCGTGACCATCCCGAACTCAGGGTCGAGGATCACCCGGGGCGCCGGATCCAGCATGCGCAAGGGTCTCCCCGCTACGTGCGACTCGAAATAGGTGAGGTAGTCCTTGGCGTATGTCCCCACGTCCCGGCCGAGCAGCGGGACCCGCTTGGTCCAAATCACGTGATCGGGCGTGGCAACGCCTTGTTGGCTGACCACACCGAGATCCGGTCGTTGCGAGAACGCCCAGCTGACGTCGTCACGATGACGGCGGACGATGCACGGCCTCCCGGCCGCATCCGAGACATCGCGACGTAACCTGGCGAGTTCGACACGGTTGATTTCCGGCGGCCCGCCGGCCGGGGTGGGTGATTTGCCACCGACCGAATGAGCCGCCAGGTAAGCCTCTGCGGCCGAAATGAGATCGACCATACGTTCATAGGCGACGTGCGGCGTCTCCCCGAAGGTGAAGATGCCGTGGTTCATCAGCACGACGGCCTCTGTCTCGTCTGTCGCCGATTCGGCGTAGGCGCGCGCTGCCGCGGTGGCGACTCTGAAGCCGGACATCGCATACGGAACCACGACGGCCCTTTCACCGTATAGCTCCCTTACCCGGTCTTCACCGTTGACGGTGTTTGAGATTGCCAGCAGGGCGTTTGGGTGAGCATGCTGCACCGCCGTTTCCGGGATGACGGCGTGGAGGATCGCTTCGACCGAGGGGTTGGCTGCGGTCACGTCGAGCCGGGCGCCCTTCAGCTCGTTGAGCATCGCGGTGTCGGATAGGTCGTCGAGCTCAACGAGTCGTCGCACCCGATTGAGATCGAGCGGGGAGAACCCTTCGACCTCGATGTCGGCGAGGTCCCATCCGCTCGCCTTCACATAGAGCACGTCGATCGGCTCTCCGTAGAGATTCCGCTCGGAGACCTTCACCGACGTGTTGCCACCACCGTGGAGCACCAGGGTTCGTATCGGCCCCCAGGAGCTTCGAGGCGTATACGCACTCCTCGAGCAGGCCTTCACAGGCCGCTGCCTGCTCCTCGTTCCACCGGTTCTGCATATCTGCCTCTAGCTCCTTCGACCCACCGCTATTCGGTTTCGGCGAACTCGGGATACATCGCCAGAATCGACTCTTCACTTGCCTCGCTGATGCCGCGCTCGGTGATGATCCCGGTCACGTAGCGGCGCGGCGTCACGTCGAAGCCGAAGTTGGCGGCACCGACGCCTGGAGCAGCGGTCTGCGGCTCCACCTGTCTGCCGTCGAGCCACCCGGTGGTCTTGGTGACCTCGTGGCCTCCACGCTCCTCGATAGGGATCTCGGCTACGCCGTCGTGGAGCTTCGGATCGAGCGTGCTCGACGGCAGTGCCGCATAGAAAGGAACGCCGTTCTCCTTGGCGACGACGGCCTTCATGTAGGTGCCGATCTTGTTGGCAACGTCACCGCTGATCGTCGTGCGGTCGCTACCGACGATGACCATGTCCACCATGCCGTGCTGGAGCAGGTGACCGGCGGCGTTGTCGGCGATGACGGTGAGCGGGATGCCTGCCTGATTGAGCTCCCAAGCGGTCAACCTGGCGCCCTGGTTGCGTGGGCGCGTCTCCGATACGTAGACGTGGATCGGGATACCCTCGGCGTGGGCCGCGTACATCGGGGCGGTCGCAGTGCCGTGCTCGACGAACGCCAACCAGCCGGCATTGCAGTGAGTCATGATGTTGACCGTCTCACCCTTGCGCCGGTAGATGTCCTCGATGACGCCGAGCCCGTGCTGTCCGATCGCGGCACAGTAGGCGACGTCCTCGTCGGCAATGGTTTCCGCCAGGGCTTTCGCTCTGGAGATCCGCTCGGCAGCATCTTCGATGCCGAGGATCTCTTTGAGCTGCCGTTGCACTGCCCAGGTGAGGTTGACCGCGGTGGGCCGACTCGCCTCCAGCTCGGTACCGGCGGCTCGCAGCGAGGCGTCGGCGTCGGCAGCGCCCATTCCGCCGCGTGGCCAGCGCGGCGAGGTACATGCCGTACCCGGCGGACACTCCGATGCACCCGGCACCGCGCACCACCATGTCGGCGATGACAGTGGTCATCTCCCCCGAGGTGCGGATGGATACTTCTTGATATTCGAAAGGCAGAAGCCGCTGGTCGATACAGACGACGGAGGTTGGGTCGTCCCGGTCGATCCAGATGGTCCTGTTCGCCGGCGTCTTGCTCATAGCGGAACCGCCGCCTGGAATCGTTGCTTGCGCCGGGAGAGGGTGAACGAGAAGATCAGCGCGACCAGTAGCACGAAGCCTTTCACGACGTCTTGCCAGTAGTACTGGAAGTTCATCATCGTGGTGCCGGTGAGCAGGATGCCGATGAGGATGGCACCGAGCGACGTGCCGAACGCGTTCGGCTTCCCCACCCCGAGCACCGAGGTACCAACCAGAGCCACCGCCACGGCATCGAGCAGCAGGGAGTTACCTGCCGAGATGTCGCCCTGGCCGATCCGGGACGCCAGGATCAAACCGGCAATGGATGCGTAGATGCCGGAGAGCATGTAGGCGAATGCCTGGTAGCGGCCGACCCTGGCACCGGCAAGGCGGGCCGCTTCGGGGTTGGTGCCGATGGCGTACATGACCCGGCCCCACTTGGTCCGGGAGAGCAGGAACCAGGTGAAGATGGCCAGTACCGCAAAGATGATCACCGGGTACGGGACCGGTCCGATCGAGCCACGGTTGATCTCGAGAAACCCGGGCGTGAACTTGCCGGGCGCTACCGTGCCGTCGCGGAGGATCAAACCGGACGACACCGACTGTCCGTCCACCGGCACGAGTTTCAGGCCCTGCACCAGGAACATCGTTGCCAGCGTGGCGAGCAAGTCGGGGATCTTGAGCACGACGATCAGAGTTGCGTTGAAGGCTCCGATGATGGCGCCTGCGGCGATGACGGCGGCCACGGCCACCGAGCCCTGCTGGGCGTAGATCACCATCGTCATTGCAGCCACAGTGACCGACATGCCTGCGGTCGCTCCCACAGAGAGGTCGAGTCCACCGACCACCATGGTGACGGTTACTCCCAGCCCGGCTACGGCTACCACCGAGATGTACTTCAACATCGTGAACATCGTCGAAGAAGTCCGGAAAGCAGGGATCGTCGCCATGAAGTACACGAGGAAGATCACCGTGACGGCGATGAAGCCGTACTTGACGAGCAAGTCGCGCGCGTCTGCCCGGGGCCTCGGTTGCGCCTCTCCCTTCTTCTCGTTTTTCGGCGTCATGGTTGTTGTGGCCACTTACTCAACCTCCGAGAGTCGTTGCAGGATCTGGTCCCTGCTGGTCTCCGACAGATATGTATCAAGCCGGAGATTTCCGTCCGCGAGCACAACGACCCGGTCGGAAACTTCCATGATTTCTTCCAAGTCCGTCGACATGACGATGACCGCAGAGCCGGTCTCCGCAACCTCCCTGGCCTTCTCTGCCAGGTCGTGACGAGCACCGACGTCGACACCCTGGAACGGTTCGTTCAGCACCATCACCGTCGGGTGTTTACGCAACCATCGACCGACGACGACCTTCTGCTGGTTGCCACCCGAGAGGGACATGACCGACTCGGCCTCCGACTGGGCAACAACACCGAAATCGTCGATGACGGCTCGCCCTACCTTCGCCTCGGCCATCGGGTTGAGGACACCAAAGCGGGAGATCTCGTTGAGGAATGGGAATGTCGAGATCATGGAGACGGACCACTTCTTGATGAGGGTGCCTTCGGCGCGATCCTCCGGAACCATGTAGACCTCGGATGCGATAGCGTCGGCAGGCGCCTTGGGAGCGAATGGCTTGCCCTTCAGGATCATCTCGCCACCCTCGAAGGGATCAGCGCCGAAGATGCCTCGGGCCAGCTGACTCCCACCGGACCCGAGCAGCCCGAAGACACCGGTTACCTCTCCGGCTCGCAGGGAAAAATCAAATGGTGTGGATTTGGGGAGCAGCTGCACACCTTTGAGCAGCAGCACTTCTTCGGTGCCCCGCAGTTCGACCGCACGATTGGTCCGGTCTGCCTCGTCGACGTCGAGCATCACGTGGAGTGCGGTCTCCCAATCAAATGGGCGGTCATGATCGCTGAGAATGACCCCGTCACGCAGCACGAGCAGACGATCTGCGATCTTGTCGATCTCCGCAATGCGGTGGGAAACGTAGAAGATGGCGACCCCGTCGTCGCGGAGTCGGCGGATGACGCCGAAAAGACGGTTCGGCCTCGGTCTCGGAGAGCGCCGACGTCGGCTCGTCGAGGATGAGCAGCCGGGGCTCGTGTACGAGGGCCCTGGCGAGGAGAAGCAACTGCTGATCGGCGATCGGCAGCTCGTACACATCGCTCCGCAACAGCTCGTCCGACCAGCCGAGATCGAGGACGGCCGCCACTTCCCTCGCTCTTGGCATGAGGGATCGCAGCGATGCCGCTCTCGGGACCTGATTGTTGACGATCCCCTCGAAGAGGAGATTCTCGGCGACGCTGAGACCGGGGACGACCCCGTCGGCGATCTTCTGGTGGACAGCCTCGATGCCATGGGCGTGCGCCGTGGTTGGATGATCGATGTATACGGGGACACCACCAATGATGACGGTGCCCCCATATCCGTTGTATACGCCCGAGAGAACTTTGATGAGTGTCGACTTGCCGGCGCCGTTGGCACCGAGCATGGCGGTCACCTTCCCCGGCTCGATGGCAAGGTCGATCCCTTTCAGGACCTCATTGGGCCCAAAGGCCATCGTGATGCCCTCCATCCGGACTGCGGGTTCCATCAAACGCTCCTTCTCAGGCTCTCGAATCGCGTCACGAGGAGGAGGTGGCCGTCGGGAGGGGGGATCCCGACGGCCACCCACAGATCTCCTAGAACTGTGATCGACGGGATCCAGTCGGCGGACTGGACGTCGGCCAGGTTCAGTGCAGGCAGAGCCGCCCGCAGGTCAACCATGTTCGTGATGTTGTTGTCGAGCAGGAACTGCTGGGTGACGAGCACACCAGGGAAATCAACCGAGCGTGGGCCCTGCTGCCCGGCGAGCTCGAGCGCCATGGTCCGCATCACGGCTGCACCGATCGCGTTCGGGTCGGTGGTCGCCGTAGCCTTCCACGGGCTGCCATCGGCAGTCATGACCTCGATGTCGGCATTCGAGATGTCGATGCCGTAGGCCCAGATGTCCGCGGCGAGACCGTTGTCGTTGATCGCCGACACTGTGCCCTTGGTCAACTCGTCGTACGGAGCGAAGATCGCCCTGACATCCGGGTTTGCCTTGAGCGCGGCATCGACCAGCTGTGCGTTGTCGGTGGCGACTGCGTTGGTGAACTCACCGACGAAGAAGACCTGGTCCCAGTTGTTGTCTGCCACGTACTGCTGCCAGACCACATGCCTGCGATCGAGCGGGGCGATACCGAGCACGTTGACATAGCCAACCCTCTGATCCGGGCCGATGTCGGCGAGCATCTGTCCGAGGGACAGGTCGGCGAGGCTGGCGTCGGACTGCTGGGTCTGAACTGCGTTCGGGGCACACTCTGCGATCGCGATGTCATAGATGACAACGGGGATGCCTGCATTGAGCGCATCGTTGATCAGCGGGCACATGGTATCGGTCTGGCCGTGATCGACGACGATGCCGTCGACACCTGAGCCGATGGCCGTCTCCATGTCGGTGGCCTGCTTGGCATTGTCGGCCTGAGCGTCGTACCAGGTGTACTTGATACCGATTGCGTCAGCCTGCTGCTTGGCACCGTTGGTCCACTGCTGGAAGTAGTCGCCAGCACCGCTGTTCTGCACAACGGCAATGTTCACCTCACCGTCAAAGGGTGCAGGCATCGTGACACCGGCTGCGGTGGTCTCCGTCGTCCCCTGATCAGCTGCGGTCGTCGTTGTCGTGGTCTCTTCGGTGCTCTGGGAACACGCCGCGGTCAATAGGGCGAAGGCAACGAGGATGACCCCGAGCCAGATACCCCTCCGCGGGCTTGTCCTCATACTCTTACTCATCTTGCTCCTTCCGGCTAATGGCGTCTCACTCCTGTGGCTGGGTTTGCCAACCGCACGCCACTTGCACAAATGTGCACCAATGCACACAAGTGCACAATACATTGCGCGGGTAGTGCTGGCAACTCAAAGTATCGCGATTGGCTGATATGACGGCAACGGCCGCGGGGCATAGTTGGTGATCGAACAATGGCCGATATGGCCACTTCGATCTAGAGGTCGAGGACCATCACAGACGAATCGCCGTCGTCGCCGATCAGCACATAGCCAAGCGATTCGTAGAGTCTCCTGGCAGGGTTCGGGTTGTTCACCGAGAGACTCAGCCGGGTGATTCCTTCTTGGCTAGCGACCGCGGCAAGCCCATCCATGAGCCTGCGGCCGATCCCCATCCCCCGGTACGCCGCCACGATCCCGATGCCGACTTCCGGTGTCTGGTCGTCCACGTAACCGTGGCCGTGGTTGTCTTCGGTGAACAGCCGGGCAAAGGCCGCCCCGATCAGTTGACCATCGAGGACCGCTCTGACCCCGATATCGCCCGGCCGACCCCAACCCTCGTAGTACGACCTCACCTCGAGGTTCGCCATGACGGTTGCCATGTCGGGGAAGCCGGGCGGGTCGTTCCACGACAGCGCCAGATAGAGCGCGAGCTGAACCGCATCGACATCGTCTGCTCCCAGCCGGGAGACGGATACCCGATCAGTCACGGTTCACTCCCACGATCGCGGGGGCCTCCCCGTTGCCCTCGGCCTCGGTCTCCCAGAGGTCACGGAACTCGGGACTGGTCTCTAGCAGGTCGGTTAGTTTGCCTGCCGCCACCACCCGGCCCTCGTCGAGGACGACGATCTGATCGGCTCGCTGCAGCGCGGGCCTGCGATGCGACACGACGAGCGCCGTCGACTCCGAGTGCTCGGCAAAGAGCCGCTCCCACAGCGTCTTCTCCGTGTCGACGTCGAGCGCGCTCGAGAGATCGTCGAAAACCAACAGCTCCGGATTCCTGACGAACATCCGGGCGGCCGCAGTACGTTGTACTTGTCCTCCCGACAGCCTCATCCCGAGCGGACCGACCAGCGTGTCCAGCCCATGTGGCATCGAGCCAACGTCGCGATCGAGCGCCGCCGAGCGAATTGCCACATCCAGATCGACATCCTCGTCGTCTCTGCCCAGCAGCAGGTTCTCACGCAGTGTCATCGAGAACAGCTTGGGAACCTGTGGCGTGTATGCCGAGCGCGGTGGCACGAAGAAGTTCGCCGGGTCATCAACGATCTCACCGTTCCAGCTGACGGTCCCACGGTCGACGGAGACGAGGCCGAGGATGGATCGCAGCAGCGTTGTCTTGCCGGAGCCGATCTTGCCGGTGAGCACGGTGAAGCTACCCCGCTCGAGGGTCAGGTCGACGTGCTCGATGCCGTTGCTCGTGCCGGGATACCGGAAGCTCATATCGGCTACCTCGAGGCGATCGAGGCGAGCGTCTGCAACCGGTTCGTCGAACCTCGGCAAGTCACCGGTCAGATACAGGTCACGTCTCTGCACCAGGACGTCGGGATCGTCGGTCTGCAGCAGCGCATGCATCCTCTCAAAGGACACGCCCGCTTGTTTGAAGCGTGCGATGAAAGCGCCAATGAACCAACCCGCATCCGTGACGAAGCCGAGAAAGTAGACGAACAGGGCGAACTCGCCGATGGTGAGCCCGCCCGGCCTGCCGAAGTTGCCCGAGGCAACGATCAGGATCAACCCGGTGCCGATGCTGAGCGTGTTCCAGAAAACGGACTCGAGCGTTGCAGTGAGCACCTTGTCCCGCACCATCATCTTGCGGCGCTCCTTGTTGAGCCGCTTGAAGTGCTCGATCATCGGCGCCTCGACCCCGGCGACCTTGATCGACTGCACCGCGCCGAACATCTCACCGAGCGCCCCGGTGATTCTCTCCGTGGCCTCGCGTGCCGCGTTGCGGTAGCGGCGGATCCTGGTACCCGCCCGCTCTGCAATCACCACCATGAACAGAAGCGGGGCAAACACCAGCACGGTCATCCCGGCGTTGATCGATGTGAGAATCACCGCGGCGATGATGCCGAAGAGCGCGGTGCCGATCAGGTCGACGGTCATGCTCGTCGCCTCCTCGACATGCTCGACGTCCTCACGGAACCGGCTGATGATCTCCCCGGATGCTTCCTTGACCGACTGTGCTCCCGGCAGCTCGAAGACACGCTCCAGCATGTTGCGCCTGAGCGTCGAGCTGACCCGGAACATGAAATGCACGTCGTTCCACATGGCGGTGAACATCACCGCAAGCCGGGTCGCACCGTAGGCGAGCAGGAGCGCGATCAACGTGCCGGGGTTGAACCCGGCCGTGCCGAGACCGTCGAAGAAGCGTCTCGTGATCAGCGCGGGGATGACCGGGAGGATCCAGATCGTCGCCCACAGGAACACGTTTGCCGCGTAGCGCCGCGGGGCGGCCTTGACCAGATGCCACGCATCATGCGAATCGTTGGTAGTTGGGATCGACGGGTTGTCATGCGAGCACCTCTTCCATCCCGGTGATCAGCAGTTGTGACAGCCGGGAGTCGGGGTCTGCGGCGAGGCGGCGACGTTCGCCGTATTCAACGACCTCGCCGTCTTCGAGAATCAGGATGTCGTCGGCGCGGGTCACCGTTGCCAACCGGTGGGCGATGATGATCCCGGTCCGATCCTGAAGCAGCCGGTCGACGGCACGCTCGAGCAGCTTCTCGGTTGCTGGGTCGACACGGGACGATGCCTCGTCCAGGATCACGAGCCCGGGGTCTTCGAGGAAGATCCGGGTGAACGCCAGCAACTGGGCCTGACCCGCAGACAGGCCAGCCCCACCCGCTTCGAGCGTGGTGTCGAGCCCGTGTGGCATCGAGCCGAGCCACTCGTCGAGCCCGAGTTCCTGCAGCACCTCGTGGAGACGGGCGTCGGGAATGCTCTCATCGAAGAACGTCAGGTTGTCACGAATCGTGGCCCGGAACAGCTGCACGTCCTGGGTGACCATGCCAACGTGCCTGCGCAGGCTGTGCACGTCGGCGGTGCGGATGTCGACCCCACCGAGCAACACCCGCCCATGGAGCGGGTCGTAGAGACGGGTCAGCAGCCGGGCCATCGTCGTCTTCCCCGAGCCGGAGCGGCCGAGCACACCGAGGATGTGACCGGGCTCCAGGTCGAGCGACACCTCGTTGAGGACGACGTCGTCTTCGTAGCCGAAGACCACGTCTTCGATCTCCACCCTCAGCGCACCTTGCGGCACCGGTGTCGTGCCGCTCGTGTCGAGCACGGGGATGGTGTCGAACAAGCCCTGCACCCTGGCAATGCCGGCCGCGGCCTTCTGGAACTGCTCCATCTGCTCGCGGATCTGCTCCATCGGGCGCCTGGTGATCTCCGTGTACGAGAAGATCAAGTACACCGAGCCGAGGGTGAGTGTTCCGTTGCCGAAGAAGATCGAGCCGAGCCAGAAGACAACGCTGGTTCCGACCAGGTAGTTGGCGATGCTGGTGCCCCAGAGCGCGGCGAAGCCCATCCGGCCCATTACCTGGTCCGGGAGCCAGTCGCGCAGGATCTGGGTGAAGCGGCGCAGCATGTAGCCGACCCCACCGTTGCCACGGATGTCCTCGGTGCCACCCAGCTGCTCACCGACGAGACCCATCAACTCCGCCGACCGGCCCCGCACCTTCTTCCACAGCGGCACGGCCCATGCCTGGATCTTGAGCATCATGCCCATCGACAGCAGGAAGAACACGGTGATCCCGAGCCCAACCCAGGCGTTCTCCAGCCAGAGCATCACCAGCACCCCGACCATCAGGATCGAGTTGCCGAGCACACGGATGGCGAAGGCGGAGAAGAAGTTCGCCTGGGCGGTGACGTCACCATCGATACGCTCGATCATCTCGCCGGGCGTGTGCTGCTTGTGGAAGCCCATGTCGAGGTTGAGCACGTGGGCGGCCAGGTCGGCACGCATCTCGTTGGTAGCCGTCCAGCCGACCTGCTCGGCCAGGTAGGTAGCGGCAACGCTGAAGATCTGCTGCAGGACGGCAACCACCATGAACCAGACGGCGAGCGGGATGAGACGGCTCGACGTGGCACCTGCCGTGGCCCGGTCGAGGAAGATCCTCACCAGCTGCGGGCCGATCAGCGTCATGCCGATGAAGGTGAACATGGTGATGGTGAGCAGGGTCACCCGGAGCTTCTGACGGCTCAGGTAGTCCCGGAGAAGTCGGATGTAGGAGCGGACCGGAATCATTGCGTGCCTTTGCGGTGGTGAAACCCCTCCGGGTCTCGTGCGTGCGTGTCGAGAGATGGCGTCGAGGCTCAGACGAGCCTGTCGCCCGGCGCTGGTTCAGCCGGGTCCGTTGCAGGACCCTATGGCGGAGACCTCCTCCATGGAGGAGGCGATCTCCCCTAAGCCGCGGGGTGAACCATGCCCGCGGCGCTGATGGGCAGTAGCTGGTGAATCAGCATCTAGCGCTCACTTCTCTCGACCGGCGTCCGGTCGCACATACGAACGGCCGCAACACGCACTTCTCTTGCGTTCACGGCCGGAAAGAACTCTGGCAGACCACCCCGGAGGTGTCAAGGCACGGGTGGGATATAGGGGATTCCTGAACCGCCGGCTCGGCCCTGATAGGTTGGGGCGTGAGAATGCCGTGGAAGCGATGCCGCATACCAGCACAGCCGCTGGCGAACAGCGCCGACAGACTCACACAAGCGAGGGAGGGAGCACGATGAAGGGGACTATCCAGACGGGCTTCGGGGACCCCGGCGAGGTTCTGAGGGTTGGCGAGGTCGCTACTCCTGAGATCGACGAAGACGGAGTATTGGTACGAGTCCGGGCAGCGTCGATCCACATCGGCGCCGTCTACGGGGTGCGGGGGTTCCCCAAGGTCATGCGTCCAGTGTTCAAGCGGTTCATCGCCAAGAGCGGCGTGATCGGGCAGAACATGGCCGGGGTCGTGGAGGCTGTAGGGACCAATGTCACGCAACTGGCCGTCGGGGATGAGGTGTTCGGCTCGTGCAAGGGTGCATTCGCCGAGTACGCCGCCACGACGTCGAAGGATGTGACCTCGAAGCCGGCCAACCTCACGTTCGAGCAAGCCTCGGCAGTTGGTGTGTCGGCGTTCACCGCACTCCAAGCACTCCGCGACCATGGCAAGCTCCAGGACGGTCAGCATGTTCTCGTCACGGGGGCTTCCGGCGGCGTCGGCACCTTCGCCGTCCAGATCGCAAAGGCAATGGGGGCGGAGGTCACCGGCGTCTGCAGCACCCGAAATCTCGACATGGTTCGATCCATTGGCGCCGACCACGTCATCGACTACACGCAACAAGACTTCACCAAGGGTGCACCTGAGTACGACCTCGTCTTCGACAATGTCGGGGCCCATTCGTTGAAGGAAATGCGAGGCGTGCTCACCACAGACGGACTCCTGCTGGCCAATGGAGCACCAGCCCCATCAGGTTGGTTCGGAGGCCTGGGACACCCGCTGAAGGTCACCGTTTCTTCCGTTTTCTCGAAACAGCAAGGACGTCCTTTCCTGGCGATGGAGAACGAGGATGATCTCGCCACGCTGCAGGAACTAGCCGAGACAGGCAAGATCGTGCCAGTCATTGATCAGGTGTTCCCGCTCGAGAGCGCCGTCGACGCGATCGCCTACGTCGGCGCAGGCCACAACCAGGGGACATCGGTCATCTCCATGTGAACAGCAGCTGCGGTTCGATCACCTACGGGATTCGGAAGGGATAGGCGTCGTACTGGCCAGGGGTGAGATCGAGGGCGTTGTTGGTATACGCGTTCGATGCAAGCCTCACGAAGATGACTGCCGCGAATGCGACAAAGCCGGTGGAGTAGTCCATCGCGGTGAAGAAGGGAAGCAGAAACACCCAGAATGCAGCGTTGTAGAGGAACCTGACGAGGGACGCCGGGTGGGTGAACTTCTGCTTCACCGGAACGTAGCCGGCTGTGTTCTGGCGTAGCCACGCGAACCGCATGGCGGTGTGATACTCCACGACGAGTCAGAGGAAGGCGCCAAACACAAATAGCCCGATCAATCCACCCATCCCCAACCAGGCAGATGTCGAAGAAGCGACGGCTACATAGATGAGGGTCGGGATTCCCAGCCCCAATGAGAGCCGGTTGTTCCAGCGCACAGTCAAGAACTCATCCCTCGTCATTTTGAGTATCCTCCCTCGCCCGCTCCGCACCACACTATATGTCGCACCCGGCAGATCGTCGCTACCGTTCCGGACATGGGGCAATCGTCTCCCGACCGACCGCCGTTCACCCTTGCCGCGGTCAAGGCGTTCCATACCGCGATCTGGTTCACGATCGAGTTCGCCGTGCTCTACCTCTTGTACACGGGGATCAGGAGGAGGAAGGGACCGGCCGTCACCGTCGCCGCCTCAATTGTCGCCCTGGAGAGTGCCGTATTCCTGGGCAACGGGGCAAGGTGCCCGCTCACCTCGGTGGCCGAGTCGCTGGGAGACGAGCACGGATCGGTGACCGACATCTACCTGCCCCATTGGCTCGCCAGGGGCCTGCCCGTGATCCACGTCCCAATACTGGTGCTCATCTTGTGGCTGCACACGAGGCCTGCCCCGACCGTTTGATCCCTGACACCGTAGACAAAGAATGTCGGGTATCGGACAATTCGCCATGGGGGTGGCGCCTCTCACGGTTGTACCGGCCATGAAGACTCTCTCCAACCCCATTGCAGGCGCTCTCGGCTTTGCACTGATCTGGGCGATCGCCGCCACGGTGTCCCCAACGACCACATTCCATCTCGGGCCCTTCATCGTCGCCGTGTCGCCGGTGCTGTTCAGCGACCATCGACCCGCAACGCGAGTGATCCCGGCCGGTCTCGGCATCGCGGTAGCGACTTCATTGGCACTGGCCGCAAGCGGTTCACTCCAGGGGCCCACGCTCCTCCCCTGGGGCGGAGCACTTGCCGAATCGCTTGTCTTCGCCGCAGTAGGTGCCATCGTCACCCTTGCCATCGGCACCAGGCGCAGCGCGTCCGTTCCTACCTGAGGCCGGCATGGATGTTTACCCGCCCCGGCGTCGTCATCGGAGTATTCGCCCTTCTCATTGCGGCGTGCGGCGGCGGCGCCGACCCGGGACCGACGACCGCCGCGGACACGACACCCGATCCGTCGGAATCGGTCACCCAGTCCACCACCGGTCCGGCACAACTCCCCGAAGGTCCTTCTGCACTCGCCGACATGAGCGATCCGGCGTTTCCGGAGCCGCTCATCGATCCCTCTGAGATCATCTCCGGAGGGCCGCCGCCCGATGGGATACCACCCATCGATGATCCTCAGTTCGTCTCCGTCTCTGCGGCCGATGCCTGGCTCACAGATGCGGACCCAGTGGTCTATCTCGCCGTCGGCGACGAGGTGCATGCCTACCCGGTTCAGATCTTGATCTGGCACGAGATCGTCAACGACACCGTTGATGGACAGCCGGTGGTCGTTTCGTACTGCCCGCTCTGCAACAGTGCTGTCAGCTATCGCCGGGTCATCGACGGGACCGAGACGACATTTGGAACGTCGGGCCGGTTGTTTGCCTCCGCTCTGGTGATGTACGACCGGGCGACCGAGTCACTGTGGACTCACTACGACGGACGGGCGGTGGTTGGGACGCTCACGGGTACGACACTCGAGCCGATCTCGTCGCCGCTGCTGGCCTGGTCGGACTTTGCGGCGGCCTTCCCGGATGGGCTAGTTCTCGATAAGGACGCCACCGGCTTCGAGCGGCCATACGGAGAGAACCCATACGCCGGTTACGACAGCCCGGACTCGACACCATTCCTGTTCCGAGGCGACGTCGACGAGCGGGCAGTCGCCAAACAACGAGTGGTCGGCATCGAGGTCGACGGTGTCGCCAGAGCATGGACGCTGGAGGCGGTCTCGGCGGGAACAGCCGAGGCCACGAATGGCGGAGTCGGCGACACAGCAGTCGTCATCCTGTGGAAGGCCGGTCAGGTGAGCGCACTCGAGACGGCACGTATCGTCAGCGGGCGCGACGTCGGATCGGTCGGCGTTTTCTCTCCAATAGTCGATGGGCAGCAGCTCACATTCCGTGCGGCCGGGGAGAGCTTCACCGATGAAGAGACCGCCACTGAATGGGACATCACCGGCAGAGCGATCGCCGGACCTCTGGCCGGCACACAGCTGACGCCGATCCATCACCTCGATACCTTCTGGTTCGCCTGGTCCACCTACCAGCCGGGCACCGACCTAGTGGAAGAATGAACTTCCGCGCAATTGACGATCTTCTCCGGCGATGAGACCTAGCCCGCTTCCGCCATGGTCCGCTCGTGGTAGCTCTCGTCGAGGGTCTGGTAGAGCTCCTCCTCCTGAGCGAAGTGGAGCCGCAGGATTGCGTCGAGGCTGTACATCACCCGCCGCACATCGACAAGGGTATTGCCGAGATCATCGGTACTCGTCGCATCCTCAACCATGTGGTGCAGCGTGCCCGCAAGCTTGAAGATCTCCCCGTGGGTGAGGCTCATTGCCGCCATCGGATCCTCACCTCCGATCAGCTCGGACAGCACGGGGTAGATTTCCCGGTCGTCCTGCCGCTCGTGTGGAAGCACCTCGTCCTGGACGAATCGATCGATGCGTTGCAGCTCGGCGATTGCATCGATGCTGTCGAGATTGCCGAGGCGGTCGGCCAGCCGGCCGATGTCCTCGAGCTTCGGTATCAATTCGTCGTGCTCGGCCTTGAGCCGGGCGGACAATTCGCTGGGAAGCCGGACCTGGGTCCCCCATCCTGATCGATCGCGCAACGCACGAAGGGCACTGAGGATGGCAAGCACATCGATTGCCTCCTGGAGCATTGCCCCTGCCACCGGCCCGAAGAGGCCGAACGTGGCTGCGACCATCGCCAACAGTGCCAGACCCATCCCGAGAAATGCGCTCTGCGAGGCAATGCTGCGGGATCGCTGGGCCAGGCGCATTGCCACTGCAAGCCGGTCGAGGCGATCAACCACCAAGACGATGTCGGCCGCTTCCGACGAGGAAGTGGCGCCTCGCGCCCCCATTGCCACCCCGACGTCGGCTGCAGCAAGAGCTGGAGCGTCGTTGACCCCATCTCCGACCATGATCGTGACGCCATCGGCGGTGGCGGCGCGCACCGCCTCGAGCTTCTCGGCGGGAGTGCACTGTGCCAGCACCCGGTCGGCGCCGATTGCCGCTCCCACCGATTCGGCCACGACCGGATGATCGCCGGTCGCCATCACCACAGATCTGATCCCGCGTTGCCGGAGCAACCGGATGGTGCGCGGCGTATCAGCCCTGACCTCGTCCACCAGTCGGAACGCCCCGACCACGGCTCCATCGACGGCAATCGAGATGTCGATACTCGGTGACCGAGCCGCCCGGGCCTGATAGGCCTCGGCGGCAGCCGGAAGCTCGCGTCCCTGGGCAACAAATGATGCGCTCCCCAATGCAACATCGTGACCGGCAACCGTACCCACGATCCCACCGCCGGCCGTTTCCTCGACATCGCCCGGTAGATCGAGTTCGATGCCCTGGCCTCGCGCCGCCTGGACTAGCGCAGTAGCGAGGATGTGATTGGACATCTGATCGAGTGACGCTCCCAGCCAGAGCAAGTCGCGCTCGTCGAAATCCTCCCCGAACGCGGTGACTGCGGCCACCGAAGCCTCGCCAACCGTCAGGGTCCCCGTCTTGTCGATGATGAGGATCTCCGCGTCCGCCAGACGCTCGAGGACGCCCCCACCCTTGATGACAACACCACGGTTCGCGGCTCGCGAGACCCCCGAGACAATGGCGATCGGTACCGCGAGCAGCAACGGGCATGGGGTGGCGACCACCAGCACCGAGAGCCCGCGCACTGGATCTCCAGATGTCGCCCATGCCACGGCCGCGATCGCAAGTGCTAACGGGACGAACCCGAATGCATACCGATCGGCCAGCCGTGAAATCGGGGCCTTGGCGGACTGGGCTTCCGCAACGAGTTTGACGATGCCCGCATAGGTGGAATCCGCCGCCCCCTGAAGCGCCACGACGTGGAAACTGTCACCGGCGTTGACGGTACCGCTGGCGACATGGTCACCAGGGGGATGCACCACCGGTG
Source organism: uncultured bacterium (assembly GCA_963844835.1). Lineage (GTDB taxonomy): Bacteria > Actinomycetota > Acidimicrobiia > Spongiisociales > UBA5794 > JAAETI01. The sequence goes on from CAWJPT010000003.1 coordinate 40,463, forward strand.
CCACCTCACCGGTGAGCGAGGATTCGTCGAGAACCGCGCTGCCAACGGTCACCAGCCCATCGACTGGAACCACCTCGCCAGCCTTCACGATGAGCTGATCTCCCTGCCGCACCTCATCGACGCCCACCGTCGTTATCTCGTCACCGACCACAATGTGGGCCTCGCGCGGAGCTCGCTGCAGCAGAGCAGTGAGCTCGTGCTTTGCCCTTGCCGCGGCATAGGAATCGAGCGCATCGCCCGTAGCGAGCATCAGCCCGATGATTGCCGCCGCCAGATACTCACCGAGCACAATCGAGCCGCCAACGGCAAGGACGGCAATGATATCGAGGCCCCACTCCCGCCGCCGGATGCTGCCAACGAAACCGACTACCAGCGGGACTGCAGCAACCACGCCGGTGAGTGCCCAGGCGACATCGGCGACTGCCGACTCATCGACGATGGCGGCGACGATGCCGACCAGCAGCCCGCCTGCCGTTGTCGCCACGAGCGCGACAGTTTTGCGGTCGAGTCTCACCTGACCACCTTTCCACGATTCTCGAAGGGTCGTAGCGTCAGTGTCCGGGAAGACGGAGGGCGACGGGAGGGGCGATCGCCTCATTCAACAGGGCCGGACGGCCATCGACGGACAGGGCGTATCGTACATCTCGAGAATCTCGTTCGCTCGACAGACCACGTCCAACGGGGAACTGCCCAATCACAACGGCAACGGGAAGACCGACAGCACGAGCTCGCTGGAATTTGCGGGCGGCGCCTGACGTTGCCGGAACATACGCACTCGTAAGGAACCAGCCATGGCGAGCATCACCCTCCCCCGTCTCCTCTCCACGTATGAGCCAACGCGGGCAAGTCTGCACGCATACACGAAGGCCGTCGGTGCGGTTGCCAGGGCCCATGCGATCCCGCATCCCAAGTGGTGGCACATCAGTCTCGAGATCCGTCCAGAAGGCCTCGCCAGTGCCCCCATTCCACTCCCCAGCGGCGGTGCGCTTGCCATCACGCTCGATCCGAAGCGGCACGAGATCAGAGCACGGGCGAGCGACGGCACCGCACGTCACATCGACCTGCTGTCGACACCGACTGCAACGGAGGCGGGCGACGCCCTCATCGACACGGCGGCCCGTCTCGGGCTCGACGGTGGGTATGAGCGCGACCGGTTCGAGGATGGAACCCCTCGGGAATACGACCCCGTGGCCGCCGGCGCATACTTCGATGCGTTAGTCGCCGTAGCCAACGTGTTCCAACGCCGCCGCGTCGCCCTCGGGGAACGGGTCGGCCCGGTTCAACTGTGGCCGCACGGATTCGACGTTGCCTTCGAGTGGTTCGGCACCAAGACCGTCACGAGCGAAGGCGAGACCGCCCCGGCACAGCTCAATCTCGGCTTCTACCCGGGCGGGGACCAGCCGTATTTCTATTCGACTCCCTGGCCGTTCGACACGGCCTCACCGGGACGGCATTGCCCGATGGTGCGCAGTGGAACACCGAAGGTTGGCAGGGAGCGTCCCTGCCCGTACGAAGTCGCGCGCACCGCCTCCGACCCGGCCCGATGCGATCAGCGATTTCGCCGCCGCCGTCTTCGATGTGGCACGGCCCACCCTGGAAGCGCCCTAGGCATGTCCTCCACGGCTCGGCGAGGCACAGGAGCCGGAGACTGCAGCGCCATGCCTGGTTGGCCCGGTCGCTCGGGCCGACTGACTACCTGCTGCCGACGCTCGAAGACCTCGCCGCCATCGCCGCGCGCCGGGTCTTACGTGTCCAAGTACCCGGGGACTCATCTGTTCCGGGAGGGCGAGCCGTCCAATACGGCATTCATCATCAAGAGCGGCAAGGTGGAGATCTATCGGGGCGACGACAGCCAGATCGTCACAAGGGTGGGGCCGGGTTCCGTCATCGGTGACATCGCTATGTTCCGGGGAGAACCGTATCTGCAGTCGGCACGGGCCATCGACCACGTCACTGCGCTCAGCCTCGACCGGGACCGGCTCGTTCCGGTGTTGCTACAGCGGCCGGTCGTTGCTCTCCGCTGGCTCGTTGCCGGGCTCACCCAGCTCGACGCGACACAACGAAGGGTGCTCGGGTTGATGCATAGATCTGTGCTGGATCAAGTGGTCGGCCTGCTCCATGAAGAAGCCGACAGCCACGGTGTGGTTCATCTGTCCCAGGCTGCTATCGCCCGGCTGCTCGGGGTGAGCCGCCAGACCGTGAACGAAGCCATAGGCGAGCTACGCACCCGGCAACTGGTCGAAACGGGTTACCGGGTGATCCGGCTCACCGATACCTGGCCTGCTGAGATCAGCTGAGCGGCTTCATCGGTTCGACGCCACAGAGTTTGTTCCACACTCGAACGACTCGCTGCTCACGCTCCCAGCCGAGAATGGAAACGCTGGCGGTGTCGAAGGTGAAGAGGCGCCCGGCGAGAGGCGGAAGCTCGATCCATCTGGCGGCGAGTATTCGCAACACGTGGGCGTGGGCAAACAGTGCCACCGGCCCGTCCATGGTGAGCACCCGGTCGATCACCCGGTCTACTCGCTCCCCGACCCGGGTCAGCGACTCGCCGCCTTCGATCGGATGGGTCCACACCGACCAGTCCGGGGATCTCCTCTGCGGACATCAACGGTGCGGGTTCCCTCGTAGATGCCGTAGTCCCACTCCAGCAAATCGTCGTCAGCGGTACCCTCGAAACCGGCGAGCTCCATCGTCTCCCACGCCCGGCTCAGCGGGCTCGAAAGCACCGCGGCAAAGTTCATCTCTCGCAACATCTTCCCGAGCGCCTTTGCGTGGTCGCGACCCAGATCGGTCAACGGCACATCGGTACGCCCGGTGTGCTTTCTTTCCTCACTCCACTCCGTCTGGCCGTGACGGACCAGAACAACATCGTGGCGAGCAGCGGGAGCAACCATGGTGCCCACAGCCTACGACGTTCGGGAGCCGACCAGAGAACATCAATGCGACCTGTCATCGCAGAATCAATCAGCGGTTATCGTGCCGCAGGATGACTTCCTCTACTCGAACATCACGTCTCTCAATGGTCGTGGTCTCAGTGGCGTTGACTAGCGGCGGCCTGCTCCGGGTCCCCGACCGAGAAGACCTCGCTCTCAACTGCACCAACGACCACGACAATCGTCACCAGCACAACGACGACGACACGGTCGCTCCGGATGAGCTTGCCGGCCCGGCGAGCGACGTGTGCCGGGAGTTCGCATCGTCACCGTTCCCGGAACGACGCGGGTTCCTGGAAACCGCGGCTGGTGAGGCGGGCACAACGGCCGACCAGCTCCTCACCGTGATGAAGGACCTCTGTGCAGATGCGGTGGCGACGTTCAGTGATCTCGAGAAGATCGCCACCATGTCGGCAGGGCTCACCGACGCAGGAGGCAACTATCTCGTCGGATCGAACGTGGGCTGCGGGGATCAGATATCGGCCGTGCTCACCAATGAGACCAACGACCCGATTGGTCTTGTCGTCGGCATGTACCGTGGGACCGACTCGTCTGGCCTCGACGCGGCGGCCATCGTCATCGTCCCTTCACTCGACGCCGGTGAGCAGATCGAGATCGACAAGGCAATCGGCTCTCCCGACATGGGGTGTCTCGTGGTCTCCCGCCCGTTCGTGGCCGCACGTTCCGAAGCTACCGACACCTGGGATCCACCGAGCGACGCCAGGCCCCTCCCCGCGACCACAGGCGACGACTGGCTGACCATGTTGCAGGCGCTGATCGAGACCGAGCAGATCACCGGCGGGAAGGGCCCGACCGCCGAGTTCGGCATGACCGAGGACGTGCGTTCCGCCGAGTATCCCCGCCTGGTGAGCAGCACCCCCGAGCCCGATGCCGGCGCCGTCACCGAGATCACGGAGATCTGCGACGCAACATCGATAAACGACAGCCTGGTCAACATCACCTATGTCGCCACCCGCGACGGTGAGCCGTACACCGCGTCCGGTCTGTTCAGGAAGTCGCCACAAGACGGCCGATGGCGGTGGCTGCAACTGGCCTTCTACCTCAGCGACGGCAACGCCTGCTCGGCCCTGACCGGCGTGTCCGTGGCATCGACCGGCCAATCCGCATAAATCGCGGAACCTCCCGGCGCAGCCCGGGTCTCAATCATGCCCTGGAACGCGTGCGGGCCAGGTAGCTGGGGAGGGGTCGGCCGGTCACCGGCCCCTCAGCTATGTCAGACCTGCTTTGGCATCTTTCCGATGAGCGACAGGACACCCTTCATCATCTTGTGCCCGACGTCGGCGGCCGGGTCGAACATAAGGGGACACCCGCCCTCGATCACGGCGACTCCCTGTGTCCTGCCGAGCTCGGCCGCGTCGTGAGAGACACTGCCAGCGCCCATGCCACGGTGCATCCAGACGTTCTTCACCCCGAGATCGATGCACTCCTGCATCACAGATGCGGCTACGTCCGGGATGGGTCGCAATCACCACTGCGTCGACACCGCCGGGTATTGCTGCGAGGTTGGCGTAGGCGGCGTCACCCTCCACTTCCTCTGCGTTCGGGTTGACTGCGTACACCTCGTAGCCACGTTCGCGTAGTCGTGTATAGACAGGGTTGCCACCATGGGCGCCACCGGTCTCCCTGGAGACACCGGCAACGGCAATCCGCTTCTTTGCCAGGAACTCGGCTGCTGCTTGTTTTGTCGTGACGGCCATCACTACCTCCGCTCGAACTTCGAGGTACTGCCCCGAACCTACCCCCGGGACACCGAGTCTCCCATAGGTCCAAAGTCACCACGCGCTAGCTTGGGACCAACGAAAGAAATGGGGTACGCAATGAAGATTGGCTACGCCGGAATGGGAATCATGGGCCGGGGCATGGCCGCCAACCTCATCAGGGCAGGCCACGACGTCACCGTATGGAACCGGACCGCGGAGCGAGCCGAACCGCTCGCGCCGCCGGGGCATCTGTCGCCGCGACTCCAGCCGAGCTCGCCGCATCCTGCGACATCATCATGATGTGTGTTTCGGATACCCCCGACGTCGAGGCGGTCACACTCGGAGACGAGGGTCTCATCAATGGGCTCGGCGAGGGCAAGCTGGTGGTCGACCACTCGACGATCAGCGCGTCGGCAACCCGCAAGCTCGCCGAGGCGGTCGCCGCGGTCGGAGCCTCGTGGGTGGACGCCCCGGTGAGCGGCGGCAGTGAGGGCGCCGAGCGCGGGACGCTGGCGATCATGGTCGGTGGCGATGCGGACCGATGTCGAGCGGGTGCAGCCGTATCATGGAGGCGTACGGCACGAGCATCACCCATGTCGGACCGGTCGGCGCCGGGCAGATGGTCAAGCAGGTCAATCAGGTGCTGGTGGTGATCAACGGTCTCGCCGTCTCCGAGGCGTTGTTGCTCGCCAAGGCGGGAGGGCTCGACCTCGACGCCACCATCGAGGCGGTCAAGGGCGGCGGCGCCGGGTCATGGATGCTGGCCAACCGGGGACCACAGATCGTCGACCGTGACTGGCGGCCCGGCTTCACCATCGACCTCCAGCAGAAGGACCTCCGCCTCGTTCTCGAATCTGCAGACGAGCTGGCTGTGCCGCTGCCGGCAACGAGCCTCGTGTTTCAGATGTACCGGGCGCTGCAGCGACGCGGCCTCGGGGCAGAAGGCAACCATGCCCTGGTGAAGGCCCTGGAGGAGCTAGCGGGCCTCGAGGTGACGCGGGAGTAGGCACATGGGACCAACCCTCGACCGTCTGCTCAGCTGGGAAGATCCGGCGGTGCGCTATCAGGCGCATCTCATGCTCGACGGAGCCGATCCGGACACTCCCGAGATGCGCGATCTCGCCGAAGAGATAAGGAGAAGCTCTGATTGTACGGCCATGATCGATGGCAGCTTCATCGATCCACGCCACCCATACCGCAAGTGGCAGGGAGCGCACTGGGCACTCGTGCAGCTCGCCGAACGGGGCCATCCCGGTGGCGACCCACGATTACACGATGTGCAGGAGGTCGTCTTCGCCTGGATCCTGTCTCCTGCCTTTCTCCGGCCCAACTGGACCAAGTATGTCGATGGGCAGCCGGAGCGGGTGCGGCGGTGTGGCTCGATGGAGGGCAACGTGCTCTGGGCGAGCCTGCAACTCGGCCTCATGGACGACCGGCTGCGGAAACTGGCAGATCGTCTCGTGGACTTCGCGTGGCCGGATGGGGGATGGAACTGTGACGCCCGCCCCCAAGCACAGCGCTCCTCGTTCGTCGAAACCGTCCTGCCGCTGCGGGGGCTTGCGGCCTGGGTGCGAGCAACCGGCGATGAGAACGCAGCCCGGGCCCTAGACCGCGGTATCGAGCTCCTTCTCGAACATCGCCTGTTGTTCCACCGCAACGGCGACCTGATCATCCCCGACTGGGGCCCTCGCCCGAACTTGATCGGTTTCCCCGTTCGATTCTTCGATGTCCTGCTCGTCCTGGAGCTCATGGCCGACGTCGGTCGTCTCGATGACCCCCGCTGCGGCGACGCCCTCGACATGCTCATCTCGAAGCGTGTTCCTGACGGTGGCTTCCCCTTGGAGATGAGACGGGCACGAACCGCCACCGAGATATGCAGCAACTGCACGTTCGGTGATTGGGGACCCGGGGGAAAGACAAGGATGAACCCGTGGGTGACCATTCGGGCACTCCGCGTGCTGCGGGACGCCGGCCGTCAGGACTGATCGCGGCATCGCAGTCGTCATCGAGTTCCGGCGACTCGCTCGATGTGATCGCGGTACAGTCCCATCCAGGAGGAGGAGATACTGTGGCGGACAATGGTGGCAAGGTCATCGCCGACGTCCTGGCGGCAGAGGGGGTCGGCAAGGTTTTCGGGATCCCCGACGGGACCTATCTCGGGTTACTCAACGCACTGGTGGCAAACAACATCCCGGTGGTGACCCCCCGGCACGAGACCACGGCGATCCACATGGCCGGCGCATACGCCCGCCTCACCGGGAGGCTCGGGGTTGCCATCGCCTCCAACGGGCCCGGTGTCGCCAACGCTCTCCCCGGGATCACCGTCGAGAACGCTGAGGGCAACCGGGTTCTGGTCATCACCAGCTCGCGCCGGGCAGGGATCACCTACCCGGACCGGGGTGGCACGTACCAGTACTTCGACCAGGTGGCCACGATCCGGCCCATCTCCAAGTGGTCCGAGAGCGTTCCCTCGGTCGATCGGCTGCCGGAATTGCTGCGGGCCGCGTCTGCGGGCTAGCTATCGGGGTCGCCCGGGCGTGGTGCATCTCGACGTGCCGGAGAGCGTGGTCAACGGCAAGACCAAGGCACCCCCCGTGATCCCGCCCGGCCGCACCCGGCGCACCAGCCCGATCGCACCCGACCCGGCTCTGGTCGATCAGGCAGTGACCATGCTGACGACGGCGGCACTGCCGATAATCCACGCCGGCGGCGGTGTCATCCACGCCCAAGCTCACGATGCTCTCCAGCATGTCGCCGAGCGGCTGCATGCTCCGGTGACCACATCGTGGTCGGGACGCGGCGCCATGACCGAGACCTCGGAGCTGGTGTGGCCGATCACCGCCATCGAGCCGACCAACGAGGTGAGGCAGAGCGGCCGACGTCGTCCTGGTGCTCGGCTCCCGGCTCGGGGAGACGGATTGGTGGGGCAGGCAACCCAATTGGCGTGACCCCGCCAACCAGAAGGTCATCCAGGTGGACATCGACGAGGCCAGCCATCGGCCGTAACAAGCCCGTCGATCTCGCCATCGTCGGCGACGTCGGCGTGTTCCTGCAACAGGTCGACAAGCACCTGGAGAGCGCCGCCATCGAGGCCCCGCAGACACGTCGAGACCAGGTCGCGGCGTCTCATCGAGAGCCGCGACAAGGACGCCGCCAAGAACCTCGAGAAGCTCGAGGACACCTCCGCACCGATGATCACCGGCCATGTGCCCGTGGTCTGCCAGGAGATGTTCGATGAAGACGCCATCGTCATCGCAGACGGCGGCAACACGGCGGTGTGGGCGAACTTCTTCCACACAGATCAAGGTGCCGAACACGATGCTGGCGACGCCACATTTCGGCATGCTCGGCGCCGGGGTGGGCCAGGCGCTCGGAGCCGCAGAGGCATTCCCCGATCGGCAGGTGTACTGCATCATCGGCGACGGTGCCTTCGGCATGCACCCCCAGGAGGTGGAGACCGCGGTGCGCAACGGCAACCGGGTCGATCTTCCTGGTGGTGAGCGACCGGCAATGGGGCATGGTCAAGATGACCCAGTCGATCGCCAAGGCACCGCTGAAGATGCTCATCAGGAAGTCGCTGCCACCCGGATCGACGGTCAACTCCGATCTCGGCGAGATCGGCTACGACCACCTGGCGCGATCCATGGGGGCGCACGGTGAGCGGGTGTCGGCCCCGGACGAACTGCGTGGCGCCATCGAGCGCAGCCTGGCCAGCGGCACCTGCTCGGTGATCCACGTCGACGTCGACCCCACCAAGCACATGTGGGCGCCTGGCCTGCTCCACTTCAAGAAGATGCATCAGGAGCCGGGATCGATGATCTTTCTCGCCCAGAACATCGACAGTGCCAGGCTCAACTTCAACCAGGGCAGCCTGCTGATCCTCAACATCCTCATCGGGTTGATGATGCTCGGCATGGCCCTCGACCTCGACGTCGAGGACTTCCGCCGCTTGCTGCGCAAGCCCAAGCCGCCCGCGATCGGGCTCATCGCCCAGTTCATCTTCCTGCCCGCGCTCACGTTCGTGCTCACCCTGGTGCTCGAACATTCGCCCTTCGATCGCACTCGGGATGATCCTGGTGGCGTCATGCCCCGGCGGGAACCTGTCCAACGTGATGACCTATCTGGCCGGCGGGAATGCACCGCTCTCCGTCGGCATGACCGCGGTCTCGACGGCGGCGGCGATCGTGATGACTCCGCTCAATCTGTCCATCTGGGGCTCTCTCAACAAGAACACCGAGCCGATCCTGCGCTCGGTGTCGCTCAGCCCGCTCGATCTGTTCATGACGATCTTCGTGATCCTCGGCATCCCCCTCGTCGTCGGCATGCTCATCGCCCGCCGCTACCCCGGGCTCGCCGAGAAGATAAGAGGTCCGTTCAAGACCTTCTCGGTGGTTGTCTTCATGGGGTTCGTCGCCGTCGCACTGGCGAATAACTGGAAGTACTTCGTCGAGTACATCGGGCTGGTCGTCTTCGTCGTCCTGCTTCACAACGCCGTCGCTTTCTTGATCGGCAACGTGGCGGGCCGTCTCGCCAGACTGGAGCCGCGAGACATACGCGCCGTCACCATCGAGGTTGGCCTACAGAACTCGGCGCTGGCACTGATCCTGGTGTTCAACTTCTTCGACGGGCTCGGTGGCATGGCGATCATTGCCGCCTGGTGGGGCATCTGGCACATCATCGCCGGACTGATCGTCGCCGGGATCTGGTCACGCCGTCCACTCGAAGTCGCTAACGGCATGAGCCGATCGGTATTGGTGACCGGAGCCGGCGGCTACCTCGGCAGACAGCTGGTGGCGTCGCTGGCGTCCGACCGGGACGGGCTGGAGACCGTAGTTGCTGCGGACTTGCGCCTGCCCGACGATCCTCTTCCCGGCGTTCACTACGAGACATTCGACATAAGGGACAAGTCACTCGCCGCAACGCTCGAGAAACATGGGGTCGACACGGTCGTGCACCTGGCTGCGGTGGTGAGCGCGGGCAAGAATCCCGACCGGGCGCTCGAGCACTCGATCGACGTCGGTGGCACCAGCAACGTCCTCGAAGCCTCACTCCGAGCAGGCGTAACCAAGGTGATCGTCAGCTCGAGCGGTGCCGCATACGGCTACCACGCAGACAATCCCATCCCGCTCACCGAAGACGACGAGCTGCGGGGCAACGTCGAGTTCGCCTATTCGGACCACAAACGGCAGGTCGAGGAGATGCTGGCCGGCTGGCGACAAGAGCACCCCGAGCTTCACCAGCTCATCTTCCGGCCCGGGACGATCCTCGGCGAGACCACCAGAAACCAGATAACCGATCTCTTCGACCGGCCCCTCATCCTCGGGCTGCGCGGTGCGGCAACACCGTTCGTGTTCATCTGGGATCAGGACATGGTTGCCATCCTGCGCCGGGGAATCGCAACAGATCTGACCGGCATCTACAACGTGTGTGGTGATGGGGTAATGACCATGTCCGACATAGCGAGCGAGCTCGGCAAACGCTACGTCGTCTTGCCGTCCTCGGCGGTCCGCGGCGCGCTGTGGCTGTTGCGGCGGCTCCGGCTCACCCAGTACGGGCCTGAGCAGGTGGATTTCCTGCGCTACCGTCCCGTGCTCGACAATACGAGACTGAAGGAACAGTTCGGGTACACACCGCACAAGACAACGACGGAGGCCTTCACCGTGTTCATGAGGGGGCGGAATGGCTAGAGGGACCAAACGGGACCTGACCGGCAAGAATGTCGTGATAACCGGCGGGGGTGGCGGGCTGGGAGCGGCGCTCGGCCGAGAGTTCGGCTTCGCCGGCTGCAACGTCGCTTTGCTCGACGTCGACTACGAGGCCGCCGTGCTTGCTGCAGACAGGATCGAACGCGGCAATGCCGCCGCTATCGAGTGCGACGTCACGGACTTCGCCAAGCTGTGCCGCAGCTCTGGAAACCGTTACAGAGCGGATCGGCCCGGTGGACATCCTCGTCAACAACGCCGGCCTTGCCCACCGCAGCGCCTTCGTCGAAACCGACCTCGCAGTGATCCACCGTGTCATGGACATCAACTTCTGGGGTGCGGTCAATTGCACCAAGGTGGCACTCCCGACGTTGTTGGAGCGTCGTGGCACCATCGCCGTCATCAGCTCGACCGCCGGGTACGCCCCACTGCTGGGACGAACCGGGTACGCCGCATCAAAGCATGCGCTGCACGGGTTCTTCGCCACATTGCGCACAGAAGTGGCTCCTGACTACGTCGACGTGCTGATTGCGGCACCCTCGTTCATCGATACCAATCTGCGCAAGCACACGATCGGGGGCAACGGAGAGATCACCGACCATCCCCAGTCACGGGTCGGCAAGATGGCCAGCCCCGAGGACGTTGCCGAGCGCATCGTGTGGGCATTGGAGCGCCGGCGGCAGAACATCATCATCGGCAAGGTGGGCAGAGTCACCCGATACTTGAACGCACTGGCTCCTTCGGTGTACGAGCGGATGATGGCCCGCTCGCTGCGCTCGGAGTTGGATCGATGAGCTTCGGAAGCTCTCACCCGAGGCACCCTACAATCCCATCACTCGCTCGCTGAGGACGCATGCTCAACGACCTGATCGTTCAACTCTCCGGAATAGTGCTCATCGCCTTCGCCGTCACCTGGCTCGGCGAGCGCATGCGCGTGCCGATCATCCTCCCGCTCCTGATCACCGGTTTTCTCATCGGGCCCGTGCTCGGCTGGATCAACCCGGATGAGGTCCTCGGTGACTTGCTGGCGCCAACCGTCTCCATTGCGGTCGGTCTGATTCTCTTCGAGGGCGGGCTCAGCCTGCGGCTCCGTGAGATGGAGGGTCAGCAGCGCGTGTTGTGGCTGCTGGTGACAGTCGGCGTCCTCATCACCTGGCTGGTCGGTTCGGTGGCGGCGGCACTGACCACCGATCTCAACCGGGGGATGGTGGTGCTCACCGGCTCCATCCTGGTGGTTTCCGGGCCGACCGTGATCGGGCCGCTCCTCGCCGCGGTGAGGCCGCGGCGGTCGGTCGCATCGATCCTCAAGTGGGAAAGCATCATCATCGACCCGATCGGTGCGTTGCTTGCCGTCATCACGTTCGAGGTGATCCTGCTGGGAGGCACCGTCAGCGCCACTCCGGGTGGCCTGCTCGGCAACATGGTGCAGTTCATCGTCTCCGGTGTGCTCGTGGGTGCAGTCATTGCGTACGGGGCAAGCATCGCTCTGCAGCGCCATCTGGTGACAGAGCATCTCCTCCCGCTATTCGGATTGAGCGTCGCGCTGCTCGCGTTCATGGTCGCCGACACCCTCGCTGCCGAATCGGGACTGCTCGCAACCACCACACTTGGATTCATCCTCACCAACCAGAGACAGCTCCGCACCGAGCAGATCATCCACTTCTCCGAAGTGATCAGGGTGCTGCTCATCGGGGTCCTCTTCATCGTGCTCAGTGCCAGGCTCAGCATCGAGCAGCTGCGTGTCGATCTGCCCGCCGCCATCGTTGTCATCTTCGCCGTCGTCCTCGTCGCCCGCCCGCTGGCGGTGGCGGTATCCACACTCAAGTCCCGGCTGAACTGGCGGGAGCGGGTCCTCCTCGCCGGAGTGGCCCCCGGGGTATCGTCGCCGCTTCTGTCGCCTCGGTATTCGCCCTCGAGCTGGAGCGTAAGGGAATCGCAGGCGCCGAGCAGCTCACCCCCCTCGTGTTTGCCGTCATCGTGGGCACGGTCCTCATCTACGGGATCGGCATGGGGCCGCTGGCCCGCAGGCTGGGCCTCGCCGACAAGCATCAGGAGGGAGTGCTTGTCCTGGGGGCGGGCCGGGTGGAGCGATCCCTCGCAGACGCCCTCGCCGACTCCGGCGTCGCCGTCGTGCTCGCCACGACCAACCGGCAAGATCACTACGAGGCCCGTATGGCCGGGAGGCGTGCCTATTACGGCAACGTACTTGCTCGCGATGTCGACCTCGACCTCGACCTGGCCGGGATCGGTCGGCTCCTGGCTCTCACACCAAACGACGACGTGAACACGCTGGCCACCAATAGGTTCGCCAGTACGTTCGGAGGCGCGGAGACCTACCAGCTGCCGCCGCGACGCACTGCGGCGGGCATCGAGTCCGACGCGGCGAGCGAGCTCGGAGGCCGCCAGCTCTTCGGCGAGGATTGGAATTATCAGTCGCTGTACGACTTGCTCGAGGTAGGCGGCGAGGTGCGCAGGATCAAGGTCGGTACTGAGCCCGGCATCGCCAGGGAGCAACTGACATCTCCGGGGACGCTGGCCATCCTCTTCGTTGTGAAGGCAAGCGGGCGCGTCACAGTGATCACGGCAAGCAACCAGGACCCACTCCGCGACATCGGGCCGGGGGACACGGTGATCTCACTGGCCGCTGCCGACTGAGCAAGGTGCACCAAATTCTGGCGTGCCGTAGACTCCAGCCATGCGCCGTCTGTTGGCTTTGGTGATCCTCCTCTCGGCTTGTGGCGGAGGCTACATCGACACAATCGACCGGGGGCCGACTCGCCCCGAGCCGGGTGCGCCTCCCGACGGCGCACCGGTGCGGACGATCACGGTCGAGGAAACCACGTTCACCCTCTACGCCGAGGACAACTGCGTCGCAGTCGAAACGGTCACTCCCGGCCTGATGACGGATGTGGCGCGCTACTGCCCGAGTCAGGACTACCCGGTGACGGCAACCACCTCGTGTGCGTGGAGCGACGCAGAAGTCGATGCAGAGCGGTTCGGCTGCGACGCTCAGATCCCGACGGTGCTGTTCGGGAGAGTGACCAGCCCGAACATCGGGTGGGTGTGCATCGCCACCCGACCGCCCGAGTCGTTGACCACCTCAGTCCGCTTCCTCGACTTCGGTGACGATGGCTACATCCTCACCGAGCAACACGAAAATGAGGTACGGGACGCCCATCTATTCGCCCCCAATGGTGCGCGCTTTGGCACACCCCCGCTTGATGCCCCATCGATCGACATCTACGAAGGATGTGAGGCGGCAGCCCCCTGGGGTGATACGACGCCGATGAATTACGAGGCGATGATCACACTCACGGTCGACAGATCACTGGCGAACGACGATCTGACCATCACCATCGATGCCGGGTTGGGTGAGCAATGGGTCAGCGGAAATGCCAACGATGGTGATCCCATCGACCTGCTCGAGATGGTTGGAGCCGGCAGCAGCGGGATCATGATCAGGATCCTCGATCCCGAATCAAACGAGATTCTCTCGCACCTGTACGAGTGGCCGGACCGGATTCGAGCGATCGTTGCATCCGGTGCGGCGTGCCGCGAGCCGATGAAGATCCAGTTGACAATCGGTTCTGCTGCGCTCGTAGGAGACGCCACGGCGATCGGGATGTCCGTTGACGACAACTTCTGCAGTATGTCTCAATAGGGCGGCCACGGTACCGCCGGCCGATCCTTCGGTGGATCCGGATGTACCGGTGCGGTCAGCAAGCTCTCGACCCTTTCCGTGAGGGCACGGAGCTCTCGATCACCGAGCAGCTCGACAACCCGCCCCCCAAGCTCCTCCGAGAGTGCCCCTCGAAGCCGGGCGAGCGCCTCCAGCTCAAGGGTAGGAATCGGCGTCCCGGCAAACACCCACAACACGGTGCGCAGCTTGTCTTCAGGATGGAATGTCAAACCGTGGTCGATCCCAAGCAGCCGCTCCCCGTCGGAGATGATGTGACCGAGCTTCCGATCGGCGTTGTTGGTCACTAGATCTAGCACCGCGATCGGCCACAGCTCCGGACTGGACGCCTCGACCAGATCCAAGGGATTGAAATGGGAGTCGAGATCGACAAACCGCTGAATGGCTCCGGGCCCGTAAGGACCGTCACCCAGGATGGTCTCGGGTACTACGTCAAAGCCCATCGCCAGGGAAACCTCATAGGTGAGCACCTCACGAGCGGCCAATGTCTCGATCGGGAAATCCCACAACGGCTGCTCCCCTGCCGTTGGTTTGTAGACGACGCGATAACCATCGGCGGTGCCGGCGAGCAGGGTCGCATTGGAGGCGTTGACAAACCGGCCGATCACCTCGGTGATGACAGGTGACCAGCCCATGCTTCTAGGGCCGATGTCCGCGTAGATCCCCGTTGCTCCGGGGGCAGTTGTGGCCATCCGGGTCCATCGGCAGCCCACAGTCGGGGCAAGCAGGTCTCCCGGCCGCAACGACAACCGCCGCCTCTCTGGCGAACGCATCGAGCTGGGCGAGCGTCAATTCGTGCCGGGCAGGCGGATCATCCTCGACCGACATGAGCACCAACTCGGCCAGGCCTTGATCGTCGTCGACTAACAGCTGTATCCCGCCGACGCGGAACGCGACGGGTGTTTGCTCGTGCACGGTCCCCGGCTCGATGCCGAGACCGGTCCCGATCATGCCACGCTCGCGCAACAGCTCCTTTGCCTCGTCGGCGAGAGCTGCCACCTGAAACTTCTCTATCACGTACGAAGTTGCGTTTCCGCCCTCCTCGACCTCGAGAAGGAAAAGCCGGTCCCCCGGCTCCCCGAGCGCCCCCGCCGCAAAACGATCGACTTTGCTCATCGCCACCTCCCCGTGTCTGTGATGTAGTTCAAGATGGAAACCCGCGGCGACCCCTTGCTGGGTATGTCGACCACCGACACACTGGCCGGCATCGGATCGATCCGGTTCGAGAGATCGAGGGGCATCCCCAGATAGTGAGCGACGATCACCTTGATGACATCGCCGTGACTGGCAACGGCGATCGTGTCGTCGGCATGTCTGCTGGCAAGGCTCTCGATGCCGGCAACTGCCCGGAACTGCACTTCCTGAAGGGTCTCGCCGTCAGGAAAGCGAAACCGCGAGGGCGAGACCATGAGGTCTTGCCACGCCTTCAGCCGGTACAACGACTTCAGCGGCCTTCCCAGCCACCTGCCGTAGTCTGCCTCTGCGAAAGCGGGATCTATCTTGGGGCGGATCCGACGTCCTTTGGCGATCGCAGAAGCCGTCTCGACACAACGCCGATGAGGGCTCGTGTAGATCGCGGTCAGTGTGACCTCTTGCAGCGACTGGGCCAACTCTTCGGCGAGCCGTTCGCCTTCGGGCGACAACCCGATGTCGGGGTCGAGACTCGACAGCCGTTTCCCCGTTTCGGGTGTGATTGAGTGACGGATCAGATGGACTCGCACCCGGGCAGCCTAACCCCCGCACCAGATGCAGATGACGGGGAATCAGGCTGTGTGTGGCCCGCTCAGAACTCTGGCCGGGAGCCGAACAATCGCCTCGAGCAGGGCGAATGCTCCCCGCACCGAGATGCCGACGATGCGCAACGGGATACTCAACAACCACACAACCGGGTACAGAACCAGGGCCAGCAGGGCGAGCGGCCATGCGACCACGGCCAGTATCAGCCACAACAGAAACAACAACATCGGAATCCCTCCGCGGATAGGTGACCTCGCCAGCGCCAGCCTCCGCCGTGGGATGACTGCGCCGCCAACAGAGCTCTTCGCACCATGCGAGGATCTGGCTGCCGACACCGGACACCAGTATGCCGGTGAGCAGCAACCCTCCGACGAGCATGTGCACAGACACCAGCCCGGCGACGTTGCTCGACTCGACAATGTGGACGAAAGACTCCATATCGCGATTATCTGCGACCGATGCCACGGTCTCTATCGGGTGTGCCCCTGATTCGACCCTGAGGGTCTCCCGGGGGAGGGTCGGGGTCTATCCATGACCACAGCCGAGAGGCGCACCGCTTGCTGCCCGCCCTTCACAAGAACGGTGGATAGGTCCATCATGGAGGTAAGCCGACGAAAGGCGAGTCTATGAGTCACGACAGCGGGTTCCGGCGCGGTGATCACGACAGCACCCACCATCTGCGAGCCAGGCGCCAGATACATGACAAGGCGTCGGAGCAATTCGAGGAACGGCTGCGCCGCAGGCGCGACGAGAGCGAACGACTCCGCATCCTGATCGAGTCGAAGAAGTCCGATCAGTAGCTCTCGGCACTCCTGGCGTCAGAACCGGCTGACATCGACAGCCTCTCCCATCACCATGGGACCGCGACCCAGAGGTCTACTGCTGCTGCCGGCTGGCGCTTGTCTCTCTGAACCTGTGTGCGACCTCGATGTCGCCATCGACAACGACGTCGCTGATCGGTGCCCTGCCCCACATCCATAGGAACACACGATCCGGGTTGCCGCTGATGACAGCATCCGGGTTGACTGCGGCCTCGAGCATCGTGGTTCTCGACACGTGGTCGATGCCCTTCTTCGAGCCCACGTACCTGCCGAGCCGCACCGTCCATGATTCGTTACCGACATCGACTCTGACAACGTCGTTTGAGGGCCGAAATTGTGCCCACGAGGGATGACCGGTGACGAAGACGTCGAAAACCTCTCCTATGCCGTCCAGGGCCAAATCGTCGGCAACGGCGCTTTCGTAACCGTGGGCTTGCTCCACGTCGACACGGTGCACCACCGTCTCTTGCGCCATTCTGCGGAACCAGAACCCCATGGTCTTGTCGGGGCCGAACGTGTTGGCAGGTGCAGACGGCTCGGCAACGGAGAGCGCCTGATAGAGGCGATCCGCCTGCAGACGGAACCACTCGAGCGGGTCGGCACCCTCGGGGATCGCCGGCCGCGGCGGCGCCGTCTCCACCCAACCACCGGTGATCAACTCGGTCTTGTGGCTGTAGACCTCAGCCGTGTGGACCACAACGTCGCGCACGGTCCACCCCGGACAACATAAGGCCTCAGCCTCATAGCCCTTCGCCGCCGCCGCGGCGAGTAGGTGGGAGTCGGCGTCGAAATGGGCGAGGTACGAATCAAACGGAAGCATGGCCCGAGACTACCCCTCCGCGATCCTCCGAAACGACCGCAGATCCGGCAATAGGCAGAGAAAGACCTTGACACCGCCATGCATCTATGCAAGATTATGGCCAGGCCGTGACACCCCTTCGGGGGAGTTGCGGCGTTTCAATTTCAGGCCTTCGAGGAGAAAGGAGACACGAGATGATCACCATCACCTTCACTGCTGATTCCAGCTACCGGCTCGTGTCTCCGCGTCTGCGCGGCTGCGGCACGGTTGGTGCCGGGCTCACCAGCACTGCTCCTCGGAACACCGGGGCGACGACCATCTAGGGATCGTCAACCCGCACATATCGTTCACGAGGAGCCGCCCGGGGGGCGGCTTTCTTCTTGCCCGCCCCTCGACACACCGGGGCGGACTCCGATTGGGGGATCTTCGAGGGTTCGATTCCTTCCCGCTCCACGGCAACCAAGGGCATCGAGATGTTCGGGGTTTCCACGACGGCAAAGCCGCCGGGACCTGCGGTCCCTGCACACATACACGGCCCATCGCAGCCCGCAGCTCCCGGCAGCTTCCGTCACCAGTGCCCACCCCTGGCACAAGAAATGAGAAAGGAGGGGACGGTGAAAGCACCGATCGACACGCATCAGCAATGCGATCGTGCGCCACAGCGTCGATCCCGGGCGCAAGCCGCGCTGGGTCGAAGACGCCAGCGCTCGCCAGATCGCACGGATGAACGAAGCTGTCGCCACGATCCGGGTGAGATGACCGGTAGCCGACAGCACGACACCCTCCTCACGGGGAGAGCGGGAAAGGAGACAGGAAGATGATGCATGCTCACGAGCGCAGGCCCGATTTGGAGATCGCAGTGACCGGCTCCTGGCCCTGAGCCAGATCGGTCGCCCGATCAGATCGCTACTACCCGGCCCGTGGGCCGCACCGACACGATGCCGTCGGCCGCGGCCCGCGGGCGTGTAGCCTCAGACTCATGAGTGATCTACCGGCCCCGAATTGGTATCCCGACCCCTCCGGCAAGCATGAGAAGCGCTATTGGGACGGAACGAGATGGACCGCCCGGGTGATGAATGGCTCCGCCGAGACCGAAGACACCGGTGCCGGCACCGGCGCCGATGTCCCCGTCGGTCAGCAATCGTCCGCCACAGTGCAGCGCCAGGTGGAAGTGCAAGCCGGATTGCCCATCGCCCCATCGGGAGGTGGGACGATATTCACCGAGCCGATCCTGGTGGTGAATCAGCGTGCGAAGCTGATCGAGGTCAACAGCGAGTACGCCATCTACGACCAGCTCGGCAATCAGATCGGCGCGATCCGCGAGGTGGGGCAGAGTGGCTTCAAGAAGGCACTGCGCTTTGTCACTGATGTCGACAAGTTCCTCACCCACAAGTTCCAGATCGTGGACATGAAGGGCATATGTGCATCTCGCCATCACTCGCCCGGCGAAGTTCGTCAAGTCGCGCCTCGACATCACAGACGGGGCAGGGAGACTGATCGGGTCAATCGTCCAGAAGAACGTGTTCGGCAAGATCAACTTCGGGCTCGAGGTGAACAAATCCGAGATCGGCGAGATCAAGGCCGAGAACTGGCGTGCCTGGAACTTCAGCATCCAGGACAGTTCCGGTTCCGAAGTCGCCAGGATCACCAAGACATGGGAAGGCCTTGCCAAGACCATGTTCACCACCGCAGACAACTACGTGCTCCAGATCCACCGCACCCTCGATGAGCCGCTGCGCTCGATGGTCATCGCCTCGGCTCTATCAGTCGACACAGCTCTCAAGCAGGACAGCCGCGGTCTGAGCTGAGCTCCGGCTCAGCTCGAGCCGGATGGCAGCTGCCGTCGCTGAACAGGACCTCGATCACGGTGGTTCCGGCGGTGATCGACGGGGGCAGCACGGCAACGCGCCCACGGACGTCGTCTCCCCGGACAGCCTGGGAAGACCGAGCAGATCGAGTGGGGCCAGCCGTGAGGTCAGGTTGACCACCCCCTGGCTGGTCAGCTCGGATGACTCCACGAGGCGGTAGTCGCCTGCGTCCCGATCGACAAAGTCGTAGCGAACATCGGCCGATTCGGCACCGTCGTCGAGGTAGTCGAATGGGTCGGGCTTCGGTACCTCCCGGTAGTTGGCGGTGAACATGTCTAGCTCACCCCAGTTACCCTTGTAGTCCTCGATGCCGCCCAGATAGTTGCCGAGCAACAGGTTGTTGAGATAGCTGCGCCGGAACGAGTGGAAATCCCAGGTCGGATAGTCCATGCGCTCGATGTTCTCCGGGCCACCGGCACCCCAGGTGCCTACGTCGCCATACCAACCGGTCTCGGTGCTCCACTCCCCGTCGACCGTGTTGTTGACGATCCAGGTCTGATCCGAGTCCCAGGTGAGGATGCCAGCCTTCCTCCAGGTCGGGCCGATCCGCAGGCCCGTGATCAGGTTGTTGGCAACCAGATTGGGGCCGGGGTTGGCCTCGATCCCGATGCCCCAGGCGTATGGGTCGGTGATGGTGTTGCTGTCGACCCTGACCCCGTAGTTGTCGCCCCGCAACGTTATGCCGGGACCGCCGTCGACAATCGTGTTATACGCGATCGTGCCTGCCGTCATTCTCTCGAACTCGATGCCGGAGACATCGGCCACACGGTCATACCCTGCCCATCCGCTGTTGACCACCGTGTTGCTTGCGACGGTGACCGCAGTGCGTCCCGGAGCCCAGTCGTTCAGCGTGTTCTCGGTGAGCCGCTCGCTCATACCCTCGGCCCAGATTCCAATCGCACCTGAGTCGACGACCCAGTTGTTCGTGATCTCGATCGGGGCGACACCCATGTCACCCGAGACGGCGGCGCCGATCCCGGTGTGCTGGCTTCCCGAGACGTAGTTGCCCTCGATGACGACGCCTTGCGCATACGCATCGTCTGCTCGCATCCTCGCCGCGGCGCCCTACCGCGATCAGCGCCTCACCTTCGTGCTGGCTGCCACCACGCACCTCGAACCCGTGCAACTCGACGAAGTCGCCGAGAATGGAGACAACTGGTCCGGAACGAGCTGCGATCTCGACACCGGCATCGTTTGGATCGACGTCGTCGGGCAGGCGGACGAACACCGACGGATCGAAGGTAGAGGGTACAGGTCCCAACACGAGATACTCGGAGATGTAGTCGACGCCTTCGCCCGCAGGACGGCGCATCGAGCCCGGCTTCTCAGCAGAGGTGACGGCGTTGCCGACGACGTCGGGAACGCCAAACCGGAACACCGGTACTTGATCGGTGCCGGGGATGGTGGTGTCCCACTGGAAGACGAAGTGGTGCCAACCCTCCTCCATCATCAGCCCGTGCCATGTCTCGCCGTAGGCGCCGTTGCCGATCTCAGGATGAGCTAGATCTGCTTCACCGTTCTCGGTGGTGGCGAACACGTGCGAATCGAGCAGCTCCCCATCCAGCCATACCCGGTACTCGTACGGTTGGGCAGAGATCGCCTCCCCGGAAATGCCGGCCGAGCGAAAGGGACCGGATACCTGTGTGTCGAATCGCGACGTGTCGTGATACCAGTCGTAGTCGGTCGCTTCGTAGGGTCTCTGCACATACAC
This sequence comes from uncultured bacterium, assembly GCA_963844835.1. Lineage (GTDB taxonomy): Bacteria > Actinomycetota > Acidimicrobiia > Spongiisociales > UBA5794 > JAAETI01. Next base: position 61,455 of record CAWJPT010000003.1, read on the forward strand.
CCAGGCAGATCCCCAGTAGACACCGCCGCCAAAGCTCTCGCCGAACTCGGAACCGAGATCGACGAATCCGCCGCTGTCGGCTTCCTCACGCTCCCAGATGTACTGACTCGACCCGAAGTCGTAGATCGCCCCCTCCCGCACGTTGGAGCGGCCGTTGAAGCGAGGATCCGTGTAAGCATCCCCGCCACCGCTGACCGCGTACTCTCCCCGCTCCAAAGTCCACGGTGCGTCACGCTCGACCAGCGATTGGCCGCTTGCGGTCAACGACCCCGAGAGATCTGTGAATGCGGAGGCCTCCCAGACTCCGTTGAGCCCTGCTACCTCGTGCAAGGCACCGGCCGGGAACGGATCGTCGCCCGTAATGACGGGCATCGAGCCAGACGCCCCACGGATCCCCTCGATCGTGATCGGGGCATCCGGCGCGCCATCGATGTCGACGACCACGCTCTCCCGGTAGATGCCCGGATAGACATGGATCACCGAGCCGGGCACCGCCTTCTCCACCGCAGCGGAAATGGTGCGGAGAGGATGAGCGGCAGAGCCGTCGTTCTCATCGGACGCTTCCGGGTCTCGGTTATTGACTACCAGGTCAGGACCCGGGGTCACCGCGATCGGAGCGGGGCCCTCCTGCGCCCGGGCACTTGGTGGATCTTCGCCGTCAGGGGCTGTGTAGAAGTAGTAGTTGGTGAGCTCTGACTCTTGGTGACCGGTGAGCAGCAGAGCGATCTCATCGGGACGGTAGAGGTCGAGGCCCCTGATCCGGTCGAGCGGATAGTTGACCACCCACCAGCCGGCAGGATCCACGGTCAATCCTGTCTCCGGATCGTATGAGACGCTAACCGAGACCTCACGCAGGAGTCGCCGCTCGCCCTCACCGGTCACGATGAACGGCTCGAGCGGCTCCAAGCCCGGCAGCAGCGCCGACGACGGGAGTGGCAGCGGGTCCACCGCTTTCAAGGCCTGCTGTGCCGACCAGGTGAGTGGAGGCGTATCCGGTTCATCCGGTGCGCTCATCGGGGGAACGGTGGTCGGCGTGGTTGCGGGCGCCATCGCCACCGCTTCGCCTGCGGCTACGAGATCGGCGGGGTACACGTAGTCGTCGGTGGCTGCCGCAGGCGACTCGCCATCGGCACACGCAGCAAGCGCCAGCGACAACGCCAGCATCAGCGTCACAACGGTACGAGGAGCCTGCAACCGATCCTTCCTGGGTCAATCCAGGAGATCGGCTGATTTCAGGGGCTTCTTGAGGCCTACTTGGCTTCGCCAAGTAGGTTGGAGTATCGGCTTCGCCAAACTCCCGCCAAGGAAGAAACCCAGCTTCGCCAAGTAGGTTGGAGTATTGGCTTCGCCAAACTCCCGCCAAGGAAGAAACCCAGCTTCGCCAAGTAGGTTGGAGTATTGGCTTCGCCAAACTCCCGCCAAGGAAGAAACCCAGCTTCGCCAAGTACGTTGGAGTATTGGCTCCGCCAAACTCCCGCCAAGGAAGAAACCCAGCTTCGCCAAGTACGTTGGAGTATTGGCTGCGCCAGGTGGGTCTCAGTCAGATCGGTTCGAAGCGTGCGGTGAAGTGGCGGAGCCATGGGGCCTGTTCGACGATCCGGTAACCGCCTATGTCGGCGGCTCCCATGGCGACCTCGATGACCACCTCGGCGACGTAGTCGATGTGACTCTGCGTATAGGTGCGCCGCGGAATCGCCAGACGCACCAGCTCCATCGACGAAGGTTCCTCGGTACCGTCGGGTCGGGGCTTGCCGAACATCACAGACCCGATCTCGACGCCGCGCACTCCCCCGTTGCGATAGAGCTCAACGGCGAGAGCCTGAGCCGGGTACTGGGCCGGGGGCACATGGGGAAGCAGCGCCTTGGCATCGAGGTAGACCGCGTGTCCCCCTGCCGGTCGCACGATGGGCACGCCCGCCGCAAACACCTTCTCGGCCAGATACTCGGTGGAGCGGATGCGATAACGGAGGTAATTCTCCTCGAGGACCTCGTTGAGGCCGACGGCAATCGCCTCGAGGTCATACCCGGCAAGACCGCCGTATGTGGGGAATCCCTCGGTGAGGATGAGCAGGTTACGACATTTTGCTGCCAGCTCTCCATCATTGAGCGCCACGAAGCCACCGATGTTGGCCAGTCCGTCCTTCTTGGCCGACATCGTGCAACCGTCAGCCAGCGAGAACATCTCCCTGGCGATCTCACGCGGTGTCTTGTCGGCATACCCGTCCTCGCGGAGCTTGATGAACCAGGCGTTCTCGGCGAACCGGCAAGCGTCGAGGATGAGGGGGAGGCCATGCTCGTCACATACGTGCCGAACATCGCGCAGATTGGCCAGGGACACCGGCTGCCCACCACCGGAGTTGTTGGTCACGGTGACCATCACCATCGGGATCCGGTCGGCGCCCACCTCGGCGATCGTCGCCTGCAGGGCGTCGATGTCCACATTCCCCTTGAACGGGAGCACCAACGATGGATCCCTACCCTCGGCCACAACCAGGTCCCTGGCTTCCGCTCCCTGGTATTCGACGTTTGCTCTCGTGGTGTCGAAGTGGGTGTTGGAGGGGACCACATCCCCCTCCTTCACGGCCACCGAGAACAGGATCCGCTCGGCCGCCCTGCCCTGATGAGTGGGGATGACGTTCTCGAATCCGGTGATTTCCTTGACCGCCCTCTCGAACTTGTAGAACGAGCGGGCGCCCGCATACGACTCGTCGCCGAGCATCATCCCGGCCCACTGCTGTGCCGACATGGCGCCGGTGCCGCTGTCGGTGAGCAGGTCGATGATCACCTCATCGGCGTTGAGCCCGAACAGGTTGTACCCGGCTCGACGCAGCGCCCGCTCCCGCTCTTCGTGCGACGGCAGATCGATCGCCTGAACACTCTTGATCCGGAACGGCTCGATGATGGTGCGGTGCGGCATGGGGGCTCCTCGTGACGGCTACCTCGAAGTCTGCCACAAAGGCCGAGCGGCCGACTTGCATGGACCATCGCTTCCCACCAGTATCCCCGCAGCGGTCGTTGGAGGAGCGGCGGCCGGCTACTGGAGGAGCAGTAGTGGAAACCCAGGCACCGGCTGTCGCGGCACGCGGCCGTGCGTTGCCCGGCTGGGCCCGGGCAGCTTTCGTTGTCGGGCTTCTCTATCTATTCCTCATCGGGGTAAAGCTGCTCGAGAACGGCATCGAGGGCCTCGGGTCGGGCTTCACCGATGCTTTGTTCCGTGGGGTCTCGAACCCCCTGGCGGGCCTGTTCGTCGGGATCCTGGCGACGGTGCTGGTGCAGTCCTCTTCGGTGACGACATCGACCATCGTCGGGCTGGTAGGCACAGGGCTCATCTCGGTTGAGCACGCCGTACCGATGGTCATGGGAGCCAACATCGGCACCACCGTCACCAATACGATCGTCTCGCTCGCCCACATGCGTAAGTCGGAGGAGTTCAAACGGGCGTTCACGGCCGCCACTATGCACGACTTCTTCAACCTCATCGCCGTCGCCCTGCTACTCCCTCTCGAAGTGACTACCCACGCCATTTCCACGGTCGCTCGCACGATCAGCGAGGCGATCGCAGGCGGCGTAGGTGGCGGCAGCTTCGATAGCCCGATCAAAGGTGCTGTGACCTGGGGAGGGAAGCGGGTCGAGTGGATGCTCAGCTGGATCGGCAACGAGAAAGTCGCCTCGATCGTGGTCATCGTCGTCGGCGTCGCACTGATCTTCGTGACCCTCACTTTCATCACCAAGAACATGCGGGTGCTGGTGGCGGCACGCATCGAGAGATCACTCAATGCGGCCCTGTCGAGGAGCGGGACGATCGGCATCATCGTCGGCATGCTGGTGACGGTTGCGGTGCAGTCGTCGAGCATCACCACTTCGATCCTGATCCCGCTGGTTGCATCAGGCATCCTGCTCGTGCGCAACGCGTACCCGATAACGCTCGGCGCCAACCTCGGCACGACTGTGACCGCATTGCTGGCGGCCCTTGGGACTGGGGCGATCGACGGGTTGACCATTGCGCTAACGCACACCGTGTTCAACCTGTTCGGCATCCTGCTCATCTATCCCTGGAAACCGGTCCGCTACATACCGGTCGCTATTGCAGAGAAACTGGCCGACGCTGCGTTGCGACGAAAGTCAATAGCTCTCGGCTACACGATTGTCATGTTCATCGTCATACCCCTGGTGGGTATCTTGATTCTCAGATAGGGGAGGTCCACATGGTCTTCGATTTCTTCAGAGGAGGCAGCCGTTCAACCATCGACGAGGTCGAGAAGACACTCGTCGAGATGATGCAGAACGCACGCCAGAACTACGACGAGGCCATGGACGCCGTCTTTGGGGGCGGCAAGTCCAAGTCGACGAAGAAGGAGCTCAAAAAGACGGACCGCGAGATCAACCTCGCCCAGCAGAAGGTGCGCCGCGACCTGATGATGCATGCGTCTGTGAGCCCAACCGTCGACCTCGCCGAGACGCTTGCATACATGAGTGTCGTCAAGGACGTCGAGCGGGTCGGCGACTATGCGAAGAACCTATACGACCTGGCCAAGTTCGGGGCCGACTTCTCAGCCGCAGAGGACTACGAGTACCTCGCCAACTTCAGGAACTGCATCGGCGATCTCATGGACGACGCCATAGAGGTCTTCGAGACTCACGACGCCGATGCGGCCCGTGAGGTGATTGCCAAGGCCGACGAGTATTTCGCAGCGTTCGACGACAATGTCAAGGCGGCGTTCAAATCGGACGGCCCGGCATCTGATGCCGTCGCCAGGACCCTCTATTTTCGCTTTCTCAAGCGGATCACCGCGCACGTGATGAACCTGCTCACCTCGCTGGTGGCACCGATCCATCGCCTCGACTACTACGACGAAGACCCGGACGACCGCGTCGACATCTGAATGGCGCGAGAGCAGAAGCTCAGGCAGACTCGATCCCGGCGGCATCTTGCAGCCCGAGGTCGTTGATCGCCATCTGGCGCATCTTGAACTTCTGCACCTTGCCGGTGACCGTCATCGGGAACTCCGGGACGAACCGAATGTACCGGGGGATCTTGAAGTGGGCGATCTTGCCTTTGCAGAATTCCTTCAGCTCCTGCTCGGTGAGCGTCGACCCCTCTCGTAGCTCGACCCACGCCATGATCTCCTCCCCGAATTTGATGTCGGGGACCCCGATCACCTGAGCGTCGATGATGTCTGGATGTGTGTACAGGAACTCCTCGATCTCGCGCGGATACACGTTCTCGCCACCACGGATGATCATGTCCTTGATCCTCCCCACGATGTTGACGTATCCGTCTGCATCCATCGTGGCCAGGTCACCTGTGTGCATCCACCCTTCCTCATCGATCGCTTCAGCGGTCCGCTCCGGATCGTCCCAATAACCGATCATCACCGAGTAGCCGCGGGTGCACAGCTCCCCTGACTCGCCGCGTGCGACGGTCGTGCCGCGCTCCGGATCGACGATCTTCACCTCGACGTGGGGATGAATCCGACCAACCGTGGAGACCCGCCGCTCGAGATCGTCATCAGGCGCCGTCTGTGTCGAGACCGGAGAAGTCTCGGTCATGCCGTATGCGATGGTCACATCTGTCATGTTGAAGTCTGAGATGACCCGTTTCATCACCTCGACAGGGCATGGGGAGCCGGCCATGATCCCGGTGCGCAGCGTTGACAGGTCGTACTTGTCGACCTCCGGATGCGCGAGAGCGGCGATGAACATCGTCGGCACTCCGTACAGCGACGTGCATCCCTCGTCGCTGACGGTCTGGAGCACCGCATCGGCTTGGAATCTCGGCCCGGGAACAACGATGGTGGCGCCGTGACTGGTGCAGGCGAGATTGCCGAGCACCATGCCGAAGCAATGGTAGAACGGAACCGGGATGCAGACGCGGTCCGCATTGGTGTAACGACACATCTCACCGGTGAAGAACCCGTTGTTGAGGATGTTGACGTGACTGAGGGTCGCACCTTTGGGAAAACCCGTTGTGCCCGACGTGTATTGAATGTTGATCGGATCACCGGGGTCGAGCCCGGCCGCAATCTCATCGAGCCGCTCTCGAGGCACCGACTCCGCCCCGGCGAGTAGCTGCTCCCACTCATCGGATTCCAGGAAGATCGTCCGCTCCAGGGAGGGCACAGCCGGAGCGACCTCGGCCACCATCTTTCGGTAGTCACTGGAGAGGAACTCGGGCGCCGATATCAAGTAGCGACACCCGGATTGGTTGAGCGCATACTCGAGCTCACTGGTGCGATATGCCGGGTTGATGTTGACGAGGATCGCCCCCATCCGCGCTGTCGCATATTGGACGAGCACCCATTCTGCGTTGTTGGGGCTCCATATGCCGATGCGATCGCCTTTCTCCAATCCGAGTGCGATCAGCCCCCTGGCAAGCCGGTCCACCTCGGCGACGAATCCGGCATAGGTGAGGCGCACTCCCTGGTAGGGGACCACGAGCGCTTCTGCATCCGGGTAGCGGGCCGCCGCGGCAAGCAGATTGGCTCCGATGGTCTCATGGATAAGCGGAACATCTCTCGGGCCGGCTTCGTGAGCAAGAGCCATTGCCACTCCTTCTACCGGCACGATCCGGTATCGACCATCGCTGCCTCAAAGCTACAAGACCTGATGCCGCTCTGCAGGAACCGGGGGGTCAACGCGTTGCGACGAAGAACACTCGCGGGAACGGGTACAGAGTCGATCCGTCGGGTTCCGGGGGATACGCCTCGGCGAGCGCAGCCGAATAGAGCTCGAGAAATCGCTTCCCTTCGGCGTCGCCCAATCCCTCGACGATGGGTCGCAGCGCCGATCCTCTCACCCATTCCAGGACCGCGTTCTCGCCGTGAAGCTGCTGGTAGTAGGTCGTCCGCCACACATTGAGCTGAGTGGCGGTACTGCTCAGCAATCGGTGATAGTGATCGGGTGAGCCCACCGGCGGTCTGCCGATCCGCTCCCGCAGCTCATCCTGTCCTATCGGGCCAAGGCCTCCTCCTTCGGCCAGCACGGTCCTCATCAAGCGATGCGACGGCTCGTGCCAGCTCAACGGCATCTGGACCGCCAGCACCCCGCCGGGTCGCAACGAATCGAGCAGCCGGAGCAGGAGGTCATCGTGGTCTGGCACCCAGTGCAGCACCGCATTCGAATAGATGATGTCCGGCGGGGTCGGCGGGTCCCACCTGCGGACGTCGTCCTGCAGCCAGCGCACCCGTCCCGGATCGGCGCGTGCCTCGTCGAGCATCGCAGCTGAGGTATCGATGCCGATCACTTCAGCATGGGGCCAGCGACCCGCCATCAGGCGTGCGATCTGTCCCCTACCGGTCCCGATGTCGTATATGACCTTGGGGCTCCCATGATGGACCTGACCGAGCAGGTCGAGGGCGGGACGGAGGCGCAGGCCGCTAAACCGGGAGTAGACCTCCGGGTCCCAGCCGAAAGCCCAGCCTTCAGCGACCGTGGTGGATCTCGATGTCGTAGCTGCCGCAGGTACGGCAGCGGAGCTGGGGCCCACCGGCCGGGGCGCGTGACGGAGCCGCAGGTGTCGGAGCCGCAGGTGCCGGAGGTTGCGCCAGCAAGGGGCTCTGCCGTTGTGGCGATGAGCCTGGCGGGTTCTGCTGTCCCGACGGGACACGGCTTCGAGCCGATACATCTGCACCGCACGAGACACAGACCTCGACCGAATAGTGCTGGGTTACTCCGCACCGCGGGCAGTCGATCCACTGTTTGGTGTTCTCCTCCACCGGGCCAAACGGATTGAGCGGTGCAGCCGCCCCCCTCTGCTCTTCCTCCGGTGACGGTGAATGCAGGAAGGCGGGCTCGAGCGGCTCGCTCGGCACCAGGCTCCTCGCATATGTTGTGTGCGGGTGAACATCGCCGATGGCGTCAATGTCGAACAAGCCGAAACCGCGGCTCTCGCCGAGCGACTTGGCCCCTTCGCTGAATCCGGTCACCGAGAACAGCAGCCGGCGCACCGGCTCGCCGTCTGTTGCCTTCAACATCGCCAGGATGGCCGAGGGACTCACCGCGATGCGATCAAACTTGATGCGGGTGACCAACCCGGGGCTGCGCAACTCGATGATCCCATCTGCGGGCTCTGTGATCTGCTCGGGTACCGCGCCCAGGAACGTCAGCCAGCGCTGTGCGACGTGATAAGCCTCGGCGAGACTGACTGTTGGTGTCCGATATCGATCCATTGATTTCCTCAGAGCCTTCTTTCAGGTTATCGGATGGTACAGGGGACGGGTAAAGGCCTGGTTCGATCCTGCGGATCGAACCACGTGCGGCGCTCCGCAGCGATCAGCACACCAACGAACCCACTGCGGCCGACTCGACAGCGGGAGTTGTGCATTTGCACAACTCCAACGTGACCCGATCCGCAGCACTTCGGTGCCGACTCGACAGCGGGAGTTGTGCATTTGCACAACTCCAACGTGACCCGATCCGCAGGATCGGGTCACGCATTTACACCGCCTTTATGCCCGGTTCGGTAGACGTATCTGACGAGAACCAATACCGCGCGCCCTACGGGGTGCGCCGCCGAGGAGGATCAAGTGTTCAGATTGTCACGTCGTGCCGCGCTTTTCGCCCTCGGGGTAGCGGCCATGCTCGCACTCCCGGTACTACCCGCCGGCGCTCAGGAGGCCACGAGCGGGGTCACCCTGTCGACGCCATACGCCGGGGTTGCCGTCGAGCCCGGTGAGACTGCGTCTTTCCCTCTCACCGTCACCGCCCCCGAGGGCGATCGGATCTCATTCTCGATCACCCAGGCTCCCGATGGATGGCCGGTCAGCATCACTGGAGGCGGCTTCGTGGTCGACGAGGTCATCGCCAGCTCGACAGATTCGCCGCGGCTCAATCTCGAAGCCAAGGTGCCTGACGATGCAGCTGCGGGCGACTACAAGATCACCGCCGTCGCAGATTCGTCGGCGGGGAGCTCGACGCTCGATCTCGATCTCCGCGTCTGCCGAGGCGGTCGGCGGCAGCATGACCCTGAGCACGAACTTCCCCGTGCTGAAGGGTGCCTCCGATGCCAAGTTCTCATTCGATCTCACCCTCGACAACCAGACGCCGAAAGATGCAGAGTTCTCACTCGGGGCGGAAGGCCCGGCCGGGTGGACCATCGACGTCAAACCTACCGGTGAGTCACAAGCGGCAACGCTCAACGTCGCGGCGGGTCAGTCGGGTCAGATGAAGGTCGACGTCACACCACGCTCCGACGCACCGGCAGGCGACTACCCGATCACGATCAGCGCAGTCAGCTCCGCCTCCACAGTGACAGCCGATCTCACCGTCGAGATCACCGGCAGCTATTCGGCAGCACTATCGACCCCCGACCAGCGGCTCAACGCCGACGTCGTCGCAGGGACCGACACAGAGGTGCCGCTGGTACTGGTGAACACGGGGACGGCACCGCTCGAGAATGTTCAGCTGACCGCCAATGCACCGTCGGGATGGGACGTCTCATTCGATCCTGCCGGTCTGGCCTTGGTCGCCCCCGGCGATACGGCCCAGGTCACCGCCATCATCACCCCGGCGCGAGACGCTGTGACAGGCGACTACATCGTCACCATCCAGTCATCGTCACCCGAGGTCCAGGCAAGTCTCGACCTCAGGACAACGGTGAAGACCTCCATGCTGTGGGGCACCGTGAGTCTCGGCTTGATCGTTGTGGTCATCGCCGGCCTCGGTGTGGTCTTCCAGCGCTTCGGGCGCAGGTGACAACGTGGCAAGCGACCACGTCATCACCGCACGGGCACTCACCAAGAAGTACGGGGAGCTGACCGCAGTCGACCACCTCGACCTCGAGATCGAGCGCGGCGAGGTATTCGGCCTCCTCGGCCCCAACGGTGCCGGCAAGACCACAACCATCCTGATGCTGCTCGGCCTGGCAGAACCGACCTCCGGCAAGGTCCGCGTCGCCGGCCTCGACCCGGTGCGACACCCGCTTGATGTCAAACGGGTAGTCGGGTACCTGCCCGACACGGTCGGGTTCTACGAGTCCATGACCGGCAGGGAGAACCTGCGGTACACGGCACGGCTCAACGGGCTGGCACGCGACGCCATCGAGCCGCGCCTAGCCGAGCTGCTCGAACTCGTCGGGCTGGAGCGTGCGGCGGACACCGCGGCCGGCACGTACTCGCGCGGCATGCTGCAGCGGCTCGGTCTTGCCGATGCGCTGGTGAAGGACCCCGAGATTCTCATCCTCGACGAGCCGACAATGGCCATCGACCCCGAAGGCGTCATGGAGATCCTGCAATTGATCCGTAGCCTCGCAAACGAGCGCGACGTCACCATCCTGCTCTCCAGCCATCTCCTCAACCAGGTCCAGGATGTCTGCGACCGAGTCGGCATCTTCGTCAGCGGCGAGCTCATCGCCTGCGGCCGTCCCGATGAGCTGGCAGGCAGTGAGGGCCCGGCAACCATCGAGATCGGTGCCGACGGCCCGGCCGACGAGGTGCGCTCGGCACTCGTTGGTGCACCTGGAGTCGGCAAGGTGATCGCACCGAACGGCAATGGCCATCGCCTGTGGCAGGTGACGGCTCCGGTCTCCGACATTCCCTCGATCGTCCGCGCCCTCACCGGGAAAGGCATCGATCTCTGGCAAGTGCGCAGACGCGACGCCGATCTCGCCGATATGTACCACCACTTCTTCGAACAGGAGACTGCGCATGTCGGTAGCAATTGACCATCCCACCGCAGCGATCACCAGACAGCGGTCGCATGGCTGGAGGGTGGTGGCCCGCAAGGAGCTGTCCGACCATCTGCTCTCGGCGCGATTCATCGTGCTGCTGATCATCCTCTCGCTTGCGGCTGCGGGTGCCGTCTACTCGGCCGCTTCCGGGATCCGCGACGTGGCGCCGCAGGCTTCCGGCACTCCCTCGCTGTTCCTTCGTCTGTTCACCATCTCGGCCGACCCGATGCCGTTCTCCTTCTTCGCCATGATCGGGTTCCTGGCGCCGATCTCGGCATCGCTTTCGGGTTCGACGCCATCAACGGGGAACGGGCCCAGGGCACACTCCCACGGCTGGTCGCTCAACCGATCCATCGTGACGATGTGATCAACGGCAAGTTCGTCGGCGGGCTCCTGGTCATCGGGGTGATGTTGACGACCCTGGTGCTGATCGTTTCCGGCATCGGAATGTTCCGGCTCGGCATCGTGCCCACCTTCAGCGAAGCGATCAGGCTCGTCATCTGGCTTGCGGTGGCAATCCTCTACGTCGGCTTCTGGCTCGGTTTCGCCATGCTCTGCTCGGTAGCGATGCGACGGGCTTCGTCGTCGGCGATGGTGGCTATCGCCACCTGGCTCGTGCTCGCCCTGTTCGCCGCCCTGCTGGTGCACCTTCTCGCCAACGTCATCGCCCCCGCCCCTGCCGACGCTACCGGCCCCGAGTTGCTCCACAACGCCCAGGTGGAGCAGAACCTGTCGCGCCTGTCGCCGATCACTCTTTACGACGACGCCACCAGTGCGCTGCTCGATCCCGAGATCAGGGCAGTCGGCGTAGTCACCGTCCAGCAACTCGACCGTGCGATCATCACGGACCTGTCGCTGGAGCAGAGCCTGCTGCTGGTCTGGCCGCAGATCGTCGGGCTGGTCGCCCTAACCGTCGCCAGCTTCGCCGTGGCCTATGTGCTGTTCATGAAGCAGGAGATCCGGGCGTAGTCATCGTGCCAGCGGGAGACACCAGATCGCCAGGAGCGCCTCCGGGGGCGCGCTAACTTGAGCGGTGTGCGCTTGTTGGTCGTCGAGGATGAGACAGACCTGGCCGACGCTATCGCCAGGGGTTTGCGGCGCGAGCACTATGCGGTCGATGTCGCCTATGCGGGTGCCGCTGCCGTCGATCGGCTGACGGCAAATGACTACGACCTGGTCTGCCTCGACTGGAACCTGCCCGATGTCGACGGACGGTCGATCTGCGGGATGATCCGTCGCGGAGAGGTGGCCGCTTCTGGAGAGCGGAGACCCCGGGTGTTGATGCTGACCGCCCGCGACGCTATCACCGACCGTATCTCCGGGCTCGACGCCGGTGCAGACGACTATCTCGTGAAACCCTTCGCATTCGGCGAATTGGCGGCAAGGGTCAGAGCGCTGCTGCGCCGCGACTCCGGCATCTGATGATGTCGTGCTCCAGGTAGGAGCGCTCAGTCTCGACGACACCAGGCACCTGGCGAGTTTCGCTGAGGAAGACCTCGACCTCTCACCCAAGGAATATGCGCTGCTTCGCTTCTTCATGAAGCATCAGGGCGAAGTGTTGTCACAGGAGAGGCTTCTCGAGCATGTCTGGGACGAGCATGCCGATCCCTTCACGAACACAGTCCGGGTCACCATCGCAAACCTCCGTCGCAAGCTGTCCGCCGCCGGGGCCACCGATATGGTCGAGACGGTGACCGGGGTCGGGTATCGCCTGCGGGAGGTCTTGTGAGCCGTTTCCAGCGTCCCGAATGGATGCAATCGATCCGGTTCCGTCTCTCTTTGCTCTACTCGGGTCTGTTGTTCGGGGCCAGCGCTCTCGTAGTCGGCGCTATCTACTTCGGTTTGAAGATTGCACTGGAACGCCAGCCCGTATTCAACCAGCTGATGGTCTCGCCCACTTACACGATAAGAAACGGCCAGATCGTCACCCTCGCCCAGTTGCAGCTCACCGAAGTGGAGAGCCTGGAGCGGCTGGTGAACGAGAAGACGCTGGCGCGGCTGTCTGCGTACTCGTTCGTCGCGTTGGCGGTCCTGTTCTGCCTCAGCCTGCTGATCGGTTGGTTCGTCGCAGGGAGGACCTTGCGGCCGATTCACCGGATCACGGATGTCGCCAGAGACATCCAGGCGACAGATCTCTCTCGGCGCATCGGCCTCGAAGGGCCTCCCGACGAGCTACGGCAGCTCGCAAACACGTTCGATGAGATGCTCAACCGGCTCGATCAGGGCTTCGAGCGTCAACGTGAGTTCATCACCGATGTCTCACACGATCTGCGCAACCCGCTTGCAGTGATCCAGACCAATGTCGAGCTCGCGCTGCGAGATCCCGATACGACCCGTTCTGATTGGCACCACACGGGCGAGATCATCGAGCGTACTGCGGAACGCATGTCGGGCCTCGTCGATGATCTCTTGTCGACTGCACGGCAACGCCAGCGGAAGGTGGCCAGAGAGACGGTTGATCTCGACGGGCTCGTAACCGAAGTGGTCGCCGATATGGCGGCAGGGGCAAAGGCAGCATCCGTTTCGGTCGAGGCGGTCTCAGGTGACCCGGTTGCGGTGATCGGAGAGCGCGGTGCGTTGCGGAGGGCGCTGATGAATCTGTTCGACAATGCGATACGAGTCTCTCCTCGAGATGCCACGATACGAGTCGGCTCGGGTCGCAGGAACCGCTGGGGCTGGCTGGCCGTCTCCGACGAGGGACCCGGCATCGAGCCCGAGGTAGCCGAGCGCATGTTCGAGAGATACCAACGAGGCGAAGAGCCCGACGGCAACGACGCCCATCTCGGGCTCGGACTGGCCATCGTCCGGGACGTCGCCACGGCCCACGGCGGCGAGGTACGAGTTGTCGGCAGAGAGCGAGGTGGGACCACATTCACGATCTGGCTGCCGCTCGACCTGGGCGATGCGTCCCCTCCACCGGCCGGCCTGGAAGAGATCTAGACGGGAGGGCCTGTAAGCACGTCCTCGTACCAATCACCCGGTTCGATCCCCGTGCCCGGGATCCAGCCGTCGCGCCACCAGGTAGCACCCGCGCCCTCCAGCTCGCGGTGCCACTCCGCCAGCTTCTCACCGGGATGGTGGGTGCCGGATATCGCCACGTCGAACGGCTGCGAGGACGTTCGATTCTCCACGGCATATTCGGTTATCGCACCGACGGCTGCTGTCGTCATGGGTGGAAAATCGCCAGTTTCGGGGTCGTAGAGGATCGGAGCGATACCGTCCCATCGTGCCGCTCGGCGCACGGGACGGCGGTTCGGCCACATGGTCGCTACCCAGATCGGGATCCGGGGACGTTGCACCGGGCGGGGGAGAAACGTCACCTCCTCCAGTTGGTAGTGCCGTCCGGAGTAGCCAAACGGCTCGCCAGACCACAAGCCGGTGAGAATGGCCAGGCCTTCGTCGAGCATGTCTGCACGCTTGCGCAGGTCTGTCTCACCTCCGAATCGCGTGAACTCGGGGTCGGTCGGCCAGCCGATGCCGACTCCCAGTGTCACGCGACCTTCGCTGAGCAGGTCGAGGGTCACACACTCGCGCGCCAGCTTCCACGGATGACGACGTGGTAGTGGAGTGACCATTGTCATCAACCGGATCCGATCGGTGACCATCGCGGCCGCGGCGAGGAGCACCCACGGATCGGCGACTTCGGCTCCATCCCACACAAGGATGTGATCCCATACAGATATCCCATCCCAGCCGGCGTCTTCGATGTCGCGGGCGAATTCAGCGAATCGTCTGGGGTCTGCCCAGGTTCCGAAGTTGGGGACATCAACGCAGTAGCGCATCGCTCCATCCGATCGACTTCCGCATTATCGCCGACGCGCTGTGGTGGCGCCTAGCGCTATTTGCGTCGTGGCACCGAGTGATCCCAGTCGGCGAGGAGAGTACGTAGTGCGGCAACGAAGGCGAGGGGCTGATCGAGGATGAGGTGATGGTGCGCCTCGGGGATCGTGACCACAGGGGCGTTACGATCCAGCAACTCGTACATGTACGCGGCGGTGTCCTCGGGAACCGTCACCGAATGCTGACCTCGGAACATCGCAAGCCGGCACTTGACACTGGCGAGCTGGTCCCGCAGCGGCACGAGGGTGTGCTCGAAGAGCTTCGGGTCGAACTTCCACGTCCAGCCGTCTCCCGTCCTCCGAAGCGAGTGCCTTGCGATGTGATCGATGATGAAGTCGTTCTCGCAAGGTTGGGGCGGGATGAGGCGGAAATGCTGCAGCGCGGTCTCCAGGTCGGGATAGGTTCCCGGCGCCTTGAAGGAACGGCCCCTGGCGCCCTCCTCGGACTCCGGTGCGGGGCGGCGCACCGGCGTATCCACGATGACTGCTCCCCGCAGCCGTTCCCCGCAGTCGGATGCGGTCTGGATGGTGACCATGCCGCCGAGGCTGTGCCCGACGAGAACCGGAGGTCCCGGGAACCCTGCCGTGTCCGCCACCGACATGACCTCATTCGCCCACGCCTCGTGGGTATACCGGTCGCGGCGGCCACTGTCACCGTGACCGGAGAGATCGAGAGCGACGACATGCCAGTCCTCGGCGAACATCGGAGCCAGGTAGGTCCACCAGTGGGCGTGGGCGGCCCCTCCATGCACCAGCACCAGGCCCGGCTGATCGGTATTCCCCCACTCGAGATAGTGAATCGGGATGCCGTCCACTTCGATCCACTGGTCATCGTACGGTGTGGCCATGGCTCGGTAGAACCACTCGGGGACGTTGTCACCGGTCACTCGCCCACCCTCACTATTCCGCGAAGCTCGTCGGGGAGCGGGAACCACCGGAGATGCTCGAAGTCCTCGGTCACCACGGGCGGGCCGAGCGGTTCCGGCAGCTCTGATACCTTCAGGTTGACGACGATGTCCTTCGCCTCCTCCAGATAGCCAACGAGGTCTTCGTCCGAGTGGTACTTCGGCCGCCGCCTGAACTCCATCGCCCCTGACGAGTAGTCGATGTCGTGCAGGCTCAGCGGTGGCTCGGCGAGCGGTTTGCGATGTCGCCACAGCGCGGTCTCCGGATCGAATCGGTAATAGGGAAGGAATCGCCAACCGTCGTCCGCAATGAAGTGAACCGCGTCGAGGATGAAGTCCCGCACCTGGTCCGAGATGAAATAGTTGAAGTTGACGCGGACCCAGCCGGGCTTGATCCCCTCGCAACCCCGTGCAATCTCCCGCTCGAACTCATGTGATCTATCCAGGTCGATACCGAGTAACCGATGCCCGTAGGGCCCGGCACACGAGCAGCCGCCCCTCGATTGGATACCGAACATGTCGTTGAGCAGCGCAACGACGAAGTTGTGGTGCAGATACCGGTCCTCGTAGCGCACGACAAACGAGACGATCGACAACCTCTCGGCCTTGGGGTTGCCGAGTATCTCGATGTTGGGGTTCTGCGACCAGGAGGCGATCGCCTTCCCGGTCATGTCCTCTTCGCGTGCCTTGATCGCCTCGGCGCCGACCGCTCGTTTCAACTGAAAGACCATCCCGGCTCGGATCGACTCGATGATGGCAGGCGTGCCCCCCTCCTCACGGTGCTCGATATCGCTCAAGTAGCGATGCTCCACCGGGTTGACATATGCGACCGTTCCCCCACCGGGCACGGCAGGGACTCTGTTGGTGAACAGCTCCTTGCGAGCTACCAGCAGACCGGGCGTCCCCGGCCCACCGATGAACTTGTGCGGGGAGAGGTAGATAGCGTCCTTGTAGGCGAGATGAGCGTCCGGACCGGTTGCAGGCGGGCTCATGTCGATATCGACGTATGGCGCGGCGGCGGCGAAGTCCCAGAATGAGAGTGCCCCGTATGTGTGCAGCAGCACCGAGACCGCCTTCACATCAGAAATGATGCCGGTGACGTTCGATGCTGCCGAGAAGGAGCCGATCTTCAACTGCCGATCGGCGTATCGCTGCAACTCCTCCTCCAGCCTGGCCAGGTCGATGTGACCGTCGGCATCCTCAGGGATGGTGACGACGTCGGCGATTGATTCTCGCCACGGCAGCTCGTTGGAGTGGTGCTCGTACGGTCCGAGGAACACCACGGGCCGTTCTTCGGGCGGGATCTTCTCGCTGAGTTGGTACCGCTCCTCCAGGTTGCACGGAATGCGAATGCCGAGCACCTGGATCAAACGATCGATAGCACCCGTCATGCCGGAGCCGCAGAACAGCACCGCATGCTCGTCGGTCGCTCCGACACAGCGCCGAATCAGGTCGCGAGCCTCTTCCCGGAATCTCGTGGTCTGCAGCCCGGTTCCCGACGATTCCGTGTGGGTGTTCGCATACAGCGGCATCACCGCTTCCCGGATGTAGTCCTCGATGAAGGTCAACGACCTCCCTGAGGCGGTGTAGTCGGCGTACGTGACTTTGCGCGGACCAAAGGGCCCGTCTACTACCTCGTCCTTGCCGATGACCGAGTCGCGGATCGTCTCAATGAGCTGATCGGGGTTCATGCGCCAAATCTAATGGTGTTTCCGAGCTGAGACGTCACCCGGCGGGTGCGGGCCTGCACACCTTGCATGCCCTGAATCCTGCTGCCTCCGCCTGTCTCGCGTAGTCGTGAAGTCGAGCCGGTGGGACGGTGCGACCCTGCGAGCATGGCGGCAAGTGGCGTAGCAGTAGATGCCGGTCGTGGTGCATCCGGTGTACGTGCTTTCGCCGAACTCGGTCATGCCCTCGTGCTCCAGCAGGGTTCGCTTGAGGGGCGTCCCGAAGGCGTAGTTGCCGAGACTTCCGTCGCTTCTGACCACCCGATGGCACGGGATCGCAATCGGCACCGGGTTCCGGGCGAGAGCCGAGCCGACGGCACGGACGGCACGGTCGTTGCCCATCTCGCTGCGCCACCCAGCCGTAGGGTCGCACCTGTCCCGGCGGTATCGAGGCAGTGACGTCGAGGACGTGCCGCTGGAAGTCCGTGAGTTGGCGGAGGTCCACCGGTAGCTTGCCGAGGCGTCCTGTCTCAAAAACACGCTCGAGCTTGTCATGGAGTCTCCCGGGAAGGTCTCCCGGATATGCCTTGCGCCCCACCCTGTCCTGGTGATCGACGAGGAACTCGTCTTCATCACGAGTGGGGACAATGGCGGAAACCCCCAGCGGAGTGAAGCTCACATAGACCGGACCGACCGGGCCATCGACAACGGTGTAGAGATCGGCAAGAGCGGTCCGCACCAACACCTCTCTGGCGATGGACTCAGGCGGCTGCTCGCGCGGTAGCGAGCATGCGAGCAATCTGGTCTGTGTTTGTCATGGCGAATCCTCCGTGTCGATCATGGAGCGGAGCCGTTCCAGGCCACGATGGACGTCCGACTTCACGGTTCCGGCGGGACGGTCGAGCACTTCGCCGATCTCGTCGTAGCTCATCTCGACGACGTGCCTGAGCACGATTGCGTCACGCTGGCGGGCGTTGAGCCTGCTGAGCCTCTCTCGCCACTCATCTACGGCGAGACCTTCGAGGACGCTCTGCTCGGTACCCGCTCCGGATGGGCTGTCGGTCGCACCGAGCGCAACCTGTACCGGCCGGCGGCTGCGAGCCCGCGCCTGGTTCCGGCACAGATTGAGCGTTATGGCGAACAGCCACGGTCGGAGCCGCAGCTCTTCGATTCGCTCCGGCGGGTAGCTCTGGAGCGCCCGGTAGGCGCGGACGAACACCTCCTGGGTGACGTCCTCGGCGTCCTGACGAGTCGGCAGCCAGCGGCGTGACCCGTTGAAAACGGCGCCCTGCATCTCGGCGACGAACCCGGGGAACGTCCCGTCGAGATCCCTACTCAGACGCCGGTTCATTGTGGTGATGCTCATTGACCTTCCCAAGTTCCTTGCACACCCCATAGAACCCCGGACGAGGTCGTTTCGTTGCGTCCGGTTACCGGGCAACCTCCTTGCGGAGCAGGTCAAGCCCTACCGGGCCTATCTCGAGCAATCGGGCATGGAACGCCTTGGTGTCGAAGTCCGCCCCAAGACGCTGCTCTGCTTCACGCCGCATCTCGAGAATGGCCTTCTCTCCAACCTTGTATGCGATCGCCTGACCCGGCCAACCCAGATAGCGGGTCACCTCCGACTCGGCGTACGGCTTGGCCAGCGCCGCGTACTCGACGAGAAGCGCAACCGCGGTCTCGAACGTCCACGGCTCACCCGGGTGGAACGGCTGACCCTCCGGGATAATCAGATCCAGATGAGACCCGATGTCGATGGCGACCCGACAGGCTCGCAGCATCTGGCCGGAGAGCCAGCCGAGCACATAGTCGGGTTTGTCGAAGAAGCCGAGCTCGTTCATGAACCGCTCGGCGTACAGAGCCCATCCTTCGCCTGCGCCCGGCTTCCACACCCACAGGCGATGCAGACGAGAGAGCTTGTCGGCAAGCGACACCTGCACCCCGATTTGGAGATGATGCCCCGGGAACCCTTCGTGGTACGCGGTCGAAACCTCGTCGAAGACCGGGTAAGGGCCCTGCGGAGTCAACGACCACCAGACGCTGCCCGGTCTGGAGAAGTCCTCGGATGGTCCGACGTAGTAGGCGCCGAGCGAGCCGCCGGGTGGAGCGATGTTCACGGTGACCTTCCGTATCGGCTCGGGCACGTCGAAGTGGGTACCGGCGAGCCGTTCGAGCGCATCATCGAGCCGACCCTGGATGACGTCGGCAAGCGCCGCTGAATTGGGAACGGTGCGCTCTGGGTCGGTGCGAAGCAGGTGATCGACTTCGTCCATCGACCCACCGGGGAGGATCTCGGCGGCAACGGCCTTCATCTGCGCGGCCAGCTCGGCAATCTGCTCCCAACCCCATTGATAGGTCTCGACCGGATCGATCTCGGTACCCAGAAACTCGTATGCGGCGCGCACGTATCGTTCGGCGCCGACCCCGTCTTTCTCGGCGGCATCGGTGGCATATGTCTCTGCGAGGTAGTCTGCCAATCCTCCGAAGGCGACCCGGGCGTCGGTGACGGCACTCTCGAGTCTGGTCTGTACCGAGCCGGCACCGTATTGCCGCTCGTGGGCATCGAGGAGCTTGGTGAGTCGTGAGTTGCCTGACGCACTCACCCGGCATTGCTCGACCCCGGCACGAACCTGTCGCTCGGCAACGGCAAGACCCTTTCGCCTTCCTTCGTCGAGGCTGGTCCGGTAGCCCTCGATCGCCGCAGGCAATCGTTCGATGCGGTAGACGATGTTGGTCCAGTCTTCCTCGGTCTCGGCGCCCATGTGGTCCCAGATCTCACGCAGAGTCTGGAGCGCCGACGCGATCGGATTGAGGTTTCGCAGGTGATCGTTGTGCTCGAAGAAGGAGGCCTCCTCGTCGAGGGTCTCTTTCGCCAGATCGATAGCGAGTCTGTCCCAGTCGCTCCCCGGCTCGGGCACGGCGTCGACGCGGCGACGCAGCACACGCAGCTTGCGAAGCGATCTCCTCGGAGCCCTCGGGGCTCAGATCGGTCCAGCTGTCGTCGTGACCCTTGATGCCCAACTCGGTGGCGATATCGGGAAATATCGTTGCCAACTCGTCAACGATGTCGCTGCTCAG
Source organism: uncultured bacterium (assembly GCA_963844835.1). Taxonomy (GTDB): domain Bacteria; phylum Actinomycetota; class Acidimicrobiia; order Spongiisociales; family UBA5794; genus JAAETI01. Next base: position 81,610 of record CAWJPT010000003.1, read on the forward strand.
CTTGTAGATCGGATGTTCTTGCACCGCACGCTCTCCTGAGGTCCTGGGTTGGAGCAGCGTACCCGATCGAGCAGAGAGATCAGGTTCCGGGATCCTCGCCGGGGCTTCGAATCAATTGCTCGATGAGAGAACGGGCCTCCGGATTCTCCGGGGTCTCGACAAGCGCTTGAGTGAAGTCGTTCTCGGCGAGGATCAGCTCACCACGTGACCGGTGAACGCTGCCGCGCCCGATCAACGCGAGTGCTTTGACCGCGGCAGCACGATTGGGGTACTCCAGCACTCTTGCGAACGCGGACAATGCCTCATCGTCCCTGCCTAGCTCGTGAAGGGCACGGCCCCGGTAGGCCAGCAGGAGCGCGGTTATGTCGTCATCGTTGACTACGGCTTCGGTGGTGGCAATGACATCATCGAAACGATTCTGCAGGAGGTAGAGCTCGGCCTTGGACAGCCGGACGTGCGTTGTTGTCTCGGCACTCTCGAGTGCCTGCAACGCGTCGTCGATCCGGTCCCTGGACTGATACAGCTCAGCAAGCAACAGCACGATCGCGGTGCGGGACAGCGGTAGGCGCACCATCAAGCCTTCGGCGATGACAACGCTCAGGCCCGCTTCGGGTAGGTACTTGTGGACGAAGTGATCCTTCTCGACGTTGTCGCCACGATCGACAACCCCCTGGAGGATCTCGATCCCGTAGCCTGCCATCGTCTCCATGAAGAGCAGCCCTGCGATCACGTTCCCGGCCGCCGCATACTTCGGGTTCTCCCCGGCGACGCGGACTATCTCGTTGGGATCACCGGTCACGATGGCGGCCTGCAACGCCTTCTCACCCTTCGACGCAGTGAAGCCCGGCTTCTGCTGTGCGACCAGGGCGGGATACTCGTCGGGCTCAGCGAAGTCCCAGGAGAGATCACGCAGCACCGTGGGGGTGTCGTCGCGATCGATGCGCCAGCGAAACACATCGCGCCGATGTGTCGGTCCGAAGAAGAAGCCAAACCCGGTACTCATCTCAACCTCCCGAACCGCACCTTATCTGACTCGGACGTCGATCACACGATTAGCATCGGGAAACTCACCTAAATCAGGAGGTATAGGCGCATGTCGTCGGATGGGTTCCTGCGGGGGCTTCCCAAAGCGGAGCTGCACGTGCACATCGAGGGCACACTCGAGCCGGAGCTGATGTTCGAGATCGCCAGCCGCAATGGGATTCCAACCAGCCATGGATCTGTCGAAGAGCTCCGTGCCGCATACGAGTTCAGCAACCTCCAGGAGTTCCTCGACATCTATTACGTGGGCGCCGCCGCCCTGCAAACCGAGCAGGACTTCTACGACATGACGCTGGCGTATCTGCGCCGCGCTGCTGCCGACGGGGTGCGCCGCGCCGAGATCTTCTTCGACCCGCAGACCCACACCGACCGGGGCATCCCGTTCGAGGTGTTCATGAGCGGCATGGATGCAGCGTTGCGGACCGCACGCGAGGAACTGGGCATCTCGGCGGATCTGATCATGTGCTTCCTCAGGCATCTCCCGGCTGCGGCGGCGATGGCGACGCTGGATGCGAGCCTGGCTTTCCGCGACAGGTTCATCGGGGTCGGCCTCGACTCATCCGAGGTCGGCTTCCCGCCCTCGCTGTTCGTAGACGTGTTCGCACGGGCCCGGTCAGAGGGGCTGCATCTCGTCGCCCATGCCGGCGAGGAGGGACCGCCCGCGTACGTCTGGGAGGCGCTCGATCTGCTGCAACGTCGAGAGGATCGACCACGGTGTCCGCTCTCTCGAGGACGACCGGCTCGTCGCCCGCCTCGTGGATGAACAGATCCCGCTCACGGTGTGCCCCTTCTCCAACGTGAAGCTGGGCGGGTTCGCCGGATTGGAGGATCACACACTTCCCCGCATGCTGGAGCTTGGCCTCAGCGTGACCATCAACTCCGACGATCCTGCCTACTTCGGCGGGTACGTCGGCGACAACTACATCAGCGACCCAGCGCGCCCTCGACCTGTCGCAGGAAGAGATGACCGCCATCGCCCGCAATTCGCTCGAGGCAACGTTCCTACCCCCCGCCGAGAAGACGGCCCTGTTGGCCACCCTCGACGACTACGTCACCGTTTCCCACCCCTAGAACCCGTTCTGGCGTCCAAACGGGCGATATATCGCCCGTTTGGACGCCAGAAGCGGTTCGAGAGGGGTTATTGCTGCTCGAAGTTGGTGCTGAGTGATGCCGGGGCCTCGGATGCGAGGAACTTCCGTAGCGAGACAAAGCGGTCGCCAAGGGCCCGGAACCCGGGACGGTTGATGACGACCAGCGTCAAGATCATCGTCGGGAATGGCAAGATGGGCAGCACCTGCGAAAGGCTGGGGAAGACGGGCTGTAGCTTCAACGCCGTCACCTGCAAGGCACCGAAGAGGTAGGCACCCAGCGCCACCCGGAAGGGATGCCAGCCACCGAAGATGACGATGGCGAGTGCGATCCACCCGATGTTCCTGACGTGTCCCTCAGACCAGCCGAACTTCTGGTCGAGCGAGAACGCGGCACCACCGATGCCCACGAGCGCCCGCCGAGCAAGGTATAGAAGTACCGGGATGCCCGGACGCTGATGCCGCGGGCAAACGCGGCCTCGGGCCGCTCGCCGACCGCTTGCAGCTCGAGTCCCCGCCGAGTCCTGTAGAAGAACCAGTAGGTGACGCCGATCAGCACGATGCTGCCGTAGATGGACAGGTTGTGCTGGAAGAGCGCCTTGCCGAGGAACGGGATGTCGGCGAGCAGCGGAATCGAAAGCTTGGGGACTGACGGCCCCGGCTGCCGCACATACGGCGTCCCAAGCAGAGACGACAGATCGGTGGCAAGTAAGAACAAGACGAAACCGACCGCGATCTGGTTCAGCTTCAGCTCGATACTGGCATAGGCGATGATCAGGGCTACCGCCGCCGAAACCGCGGCCGGCAAGCAGGAACCCGACGATGACATTGCCGGAGACGTAGGCACCTGCAAACCCTGCCATGGCGGATAGCAGCAAGCGTGCCGTCGAGCAGAGAGGTTCACCACTCCAGCTTTCTCGGTGATCGTCTCACCGATAGTTGCGTAGATGAGCGGTGACGCGCCCGCAATGATGGTTCCGACCGTGACGTCGATGTCACCTCCGATGAATCCCAGGACAACGGCGGGGATGAGGGCGATGGCGTAGATCATGAGTCACCCCCTGCGGCGGCGGCCGCTCTGCTTGCCCTCAATTGGACCCTCCTTCGCTGCCAGCCCGTAGCGAGTAGCACGAACAGGACCAACATTCCCTGGATCACTCCGCCAACCGAAGAATCGAGATCGAGTCGTAGCTCGAGCTGCGAGGCGCCCACCGACAGAGCGGCGAAGAACAAGGCCAGAGGCGCCACCGGTGCCGCCTTGTAGGCGGCGAGAAGCACCACCAGGATCCCGAGGAACCCGAATCCACCAGAAACGGATGGGACGAGCTTGTGGTGGAAGGCGAGTGCCTGGGTGACCCCGGCGAGACCGGCGATTCCTCCTGCCACCGCAAAGGCGCCGAGCATGTACTTGTTGGACGGCACCCCGAGCCGGGCCGAGCTCGCCATCGAATTGCCAATTGCCTTCAGCTTCAACCCGAACATGGTGCCCCGCATCAAGAAGTAGACACCGACGATCGACGCCGCCGCCAGGATCAGCGACAGCCACGAGATTTCGAGCGGTGCTCCGTGGTAGCTGATCCTGGGGAACCAGACGTCACGGGCGAACAGGTCCGTGCCGGATGTGGAAGCAACACCCTCACGAGCCCAGGGGCCGATCACCAGATACGTGGTGAGACCCTGGGCAACGAACACGAGGCCGAGACCACCGAAGATCTCGTTTACTCCGCCGTAGGTCTTGAGCACGCCCACCAGCAGCCCCCAGAGGATGCCACCGATGATGCCGAGCACGATGGCGGTGAAGATGACGAACCAGCCGGGACCCGGCATGGTGCGCGCCGCCCACGTGGCGAAGATGGCACCCATGATGATCTGGCCTTCGACGCCGATGTTCCACAGACCGGCGGAGTATGTGATCACCAGAGATGCAGATGCGATGACCAGCGGCACCCAGACGAGCAGCGTCGCCGACAGCTTGGACACGGATCCGAACGAGCCCTGGTAGAGGAGCTTGAATGCCTCAAACGGGTTCGCCCCCAACGCGATCGAGGAGCAGGGAGACGACGATCAATGCCCCCAGTACTGCGACGGTCATGCTCTGCAACCCTTGTCGCCGCTCGATCCCGCTGGTGTCGAAGTCGGTACTCACTGGCGCTCCTTTCCACCGATCAGGTAACCCAGCTCCTCGGTGTCGGTGTGGGCCGCCACGACCTCTTTCAGCACGCGTCCGGCAAAGAACACAAGGATTCGATCCGAGTAGCGCAACAGCTCGTCGAGATCGGCGGAAGAGAACACGATGGCGGTGCCGTCGTTGCGCCTGGCCAGAATCTGATGCCACACCCACTCGGCCGACTCGATATCGAGACCGCGGGTGGGGTGCTCCATCAACAGGAGCTTGATCTCATCCGGCATCATCGCCAGCAATAGGCGCTGTTGGTTACCACCAGATAACGATTCGGGCGTTGACTCCACCGTGCCCTTCACCGAGAAGTGAGTGATCTTGGTCTTGGCCTCTGCTGCGGCTCCGTCCCAATCGACGATGAAACCCTGCGGCGTGTCGCCTGCGAGCGCAAAATGCTCTGTGATCGAGAGACCTTCGACAAGACCTTGGCCAAGCCGATCCGCCGGCAGCCAGTGCACTCCCAGTTCCATGTGGCCGTTGTAGCTGACGCCGGTCACATCGTTGCCGTCGAGAAACACGGATCCGGAATCGGGTTTGCGCTGACCCGCGCAAACTCGCAACAGGGTTCGCTGCCCACTTCCGGCGAGGCCGGCAAGACCGACTACCTCGCCTGAGCCGACCTGCAGAGAGACGTCCTCGAGAGTCACGAGACGCTCAGCCGCGGTGACGTTCCTCACCTCGAGGACTTGATCCCCGATCGGGACATCGGACCGTTCTTCGGGGATGATGTTCTTGCCGAACATGAGCGCCACCAGCTCAGCGGCCGGCACCGGAAGCTCGACGTCGCCGGTCACCTGACCGGCCCGCAAGATGGTTGCCCGATCGCAGATCTCTTCGACCTCTTCGAGCTTGTGTGACACGAAGATCACCGTGAGCCCGTCCTGGGCAAGGGTGCGCAGGGTGGCGAAGAGCAGCGCTCGTTGACTCGCCGAGATCGCCGTGGTCGGCTCGTCGAGGATGAGCACCTTCACTCCTAGCGACAACAGTCGCATGATCTCCAGCTGTTGCCTCTCACCAACGGTCAACGACCTCGCCGTCGAGTCGGCGGAGAATTGGAAGTCGAATCGCTTCGCCATCTCCTCCAACTCGGCGCGGGCCGTATCCGGGTCGAGCACAACCTTCTCCGGGCGGCCAAGCATGAAGTTCTCGAGCACGGAGAAGGGAAGACAGAGCAGGGGGTCCTGGTGAAGCAGCCCGATGCCGGCGGCAACCGACTCTCTGGGATTGCTCACCTCGAGTGGCTTACCCCCGAGAAGGATCTGACCACTGTCCGCGGAGATAAACCCGGCAAGGACCTTCATCAGGGTCGACTTGCCCGCCCCGTTCTCACCGAGCAGACCGTGAATGGTTCCGGCCTCGACACGCATGGTGACACCGTCGTTGGCACGCACCGGGCCGAAGTGCTTGTGGATATCAAGCAGCTCGAGCATCGATCTCCCTCTCCCGTGTGAGTGTGCTGACCAATTCGAGTTCAGGCTCGATAGCTGCTCGACGACATTGGTCTCTCGGAGCACTGCGAGCCTTCACCGTGATTGATCACCACCCTCCTAGCTTGTGAAGAGGGGGCGCCTCCCGGCGCCCCCTCAGCTCACTTAGATTGTCTACTCGCTGGCACCCTGCATGCCCTCGAGCAATTGAGGCAAGTACCAGATCTGGGCATCTGTTGCCGTCTCTCCGTCGGCGAGGAACGCCGAGCCGTCCTGGTAATTCAGCGGACCGGAGAAGAGGTTGATCGACCCGTCACCGAGCCCAGCGATGAAGCTGTTCAGCGAATCGACATTGTCTGCCGAGAGACCTTTGCCGTCGACCCAGCCCACGATGCTCGTGTCGGGATTGTTGATATCCGTCCAGTCGGGATCGAGCCACTGGAACTGGGCTTGGTATGTACCGTCGATAACCGACTGTGCCACATCCAGGTAAGAAGGTCCCCAGTTGAAGTACGGAACACCGAGACAGATGTCCTCGGCCTCCGAGCAGCCACCCTTGTAGTCGTACGGGATTGCCCACACCTGCTCGCCGTTGGCGGCACGCTGACCACCACGCACGATTGCCTGGGTGGTGTCGATACCGGAGATAACCACGTCGGCACCGCCGTCGTAGAACTCATTGACCACGTCGGTCGGGTTGAGCGTCACGCCCGGGATCTCGAACCAGAACCCGATCCACTTCACTGAGAAATCGAGGCTTGCCGGATCGTTGCCCTTCTCAGCCCAGCAGTACTTGGCGCCGAGGTAAACGGAGGAAACCAGACGGCGGGTCTCGTCGTTGATGAGCGGTCCCAGGTAACCGATCTTGCCGGTTTCTGACTGAAGCGCTGCCGCGCAACCGGCAATCATCTTGCCATAGATCATCTTGCCCATGATGTTGCCGAGATTGGTCAGATCAGCGCGGTAATCCTTGCCCTCGGCCCACGCACTGTCACCGGATGTCCAGATCATCGGGATGTCAGGATTCGCCTCGGCGGCCAACTCGACACCGTCTTTCATGTCATCCGAGGTGGCAAAGACGAGCTGAGCGCCCTGGTCGACCATGTCGTTTATGACCTGATCTACGGTCGTCTCCGGGCTGTCCGCCGGATTGATGGACTCACGCACGATCATCTCAGCGCCGAGCTTGTCGACGAGATACTGACCAGCGTCGTAGTTGGCCTGCGACCAGCCGTGGTCGTCCTTGGGACCAACGAGCACCATGCCGAACACGAGCGGCTCACCGCTCGGTGCGGCGGTGGTCTCTGTTCCCCCCGCGGCTGTTGTCTCAGAACCCGCGGCAGTCGTTTCGGATGCCGCAGTCGTTGTCGTCTCATTACTATCGCTGCCACCGCACGCGGCAACAAGCAGTGCAAATGCGAGCAGCAGCGCTGCCCACACCTTGCTGTTGAAACCCTTCATTGAAATCTCCCTTTCAGAAAAGGCAAGACAGGAGTATACGTCGTCTGCCATAGCCATACTTTGCCAGCAACTGGTTGGCCGTTGAGTTCGGCAACAAAAATCGCACATCTCTCACCGCCGGGATTCGAACCCGATCAGATGCTGCGATCACCGATGACGCTACCCCGTTCATGACCGCTTCCACAGGAGGCGCACACCTCGCCTGCCAGTCGTCCCATCGCATAGCGATTGCCTGCGACGTAGTTGAAGACCCTGGTGGCGATACCCTCGAGAACCGGCAGCGAGAGCAGGTATGAGAGGGCTCGCAGCCCGCGCACCGCCCACATGACGACGAGGTACGCATCGGGTGGGCCCACCCAGATCCGCCCGTCGTCCCCAACTACGACGATGTTGTCGCCGTACCCGGGAACGTCGCCGTAGGCGGCCACGACATCGGGGCTACTCGCCTGGATCGTGTTCACGGTGACATAGGTCCTCTGCCGCTCCAGCCAATGCGCGGATCGGCGGCACAACAGGCACTCGCCGTCGAAGATCACCAGCAGGCTGTTGGGGTGCCGGGCCATGCGCCCACTGTAAACGGTGCTCGTCGTTTCGAGGGCTCTCGCACCGCCGGCGGGCCACTCCGCACTTGGCCGTACTTGAACGAAGTGTAAAGATGACGTTCGCGCCGGCGCGCGCACTACCTCGACATCAGGAGAATGACTGTGAAGGTTCTGATCGCCGACAAGTTTCCCGAGGCCCACCTCGCCCAACTCGAAGATCTGGGACATGAGGTCACCCTCGAAGCCGGGTTGTCCGCGGAAGATCTGCCCGGGGCGATCCCCGGATATGAAGTGTTGGTCGTTCGCTCCACCAGGGTCACAGAGGCGACTATCGACGCAGGCGACAAGCTGAATCTGGTGCTGCGAGCCGGGGCGGGCGTCAACACGATCGCCACCGGCTATGCGGCGGAGAACGGCGTGTTCGTCTGCAATACCCCGGGCAAGAACTCGGTCGCCGTCGCCGAGCTCGCCATGGGATTGATCCTTGCCATCGATCGCAACATCCCCGATCAGGTACAGGACCTGCGTAGCGGTGAGTGGCACAAGAAACGCTACGGCAAGACCAAGGGTTTGGCGGGCAGATCCATCGGCATCGTGGGACTGGGGGCCATCGGGCTCGAAGTGGCGAGACGGGCCAGTGCGTTTGCCATGGAGATCGCCGTTATCGACCGACCCGGCCGTGACCCCGAGATCACTCACGAGCTGCGCGCCATGGAGGCACGCTTCGAGCCCGACCTGAACACGCTGGCAGCGTCTTGCGACATTCTTAGCTTCCATGTGCCGGCAACAGCACAAACCGAGAGTCTCGTCTCGCGGGAGTTGCTGGACCACGTGAAGCCCGGCACGGTCATCATCAACACCTCGCGAGGGAACATCATCGATGAGGAAGCGCTGCTCGAAGCCATTGAGGCCAAGGATCTCCGCGTAGGCGTCGACGTGTACCGAGATGAGCCCGGGTCAGGGGATGCGTCGTTCGAGTCGCCGCTTGCCCGTCATCCCGCGGTCTACGGGACACATCACATCGGCGCGTCCACGGATCAGGCGCAGACCGCGATCGCAGACGCTGTGGTCGATACGTTGCGAGCCTTCGACCACGGTCAACTGCTCAACTGCGTCAACCTGAGCGATGGCACCGGTGAGTCCGGCACCGTGACCGTGCGTCATCTGAACCGTGTCGGGGTGCTCGCCGCGGTGCTCACCACGCTCAGGGAGGAAGGGCTCAACGTGGAGAACATGGAGAACTTCATCCTCTCAGGAGGCGAGGCAGCTTCGGCGCTCATCCACGTGTCTGGGCCCCTGTCCCCCGAGACGACGAACAAGCTCGAGGGAATTGAGAACGTGATCGCGGTTTCTGTCGGCGCCCGATGAGCGGCCGGCCTCTCGTCCGACCGACGAAGCTATACCTGCCCACCCGCGATTTTGCACCCCGGGTGGCGGTGGTACCCAAGGGGTCGGTTCCGGTCGGCTACTGGAGGAACCTCGAGGCAACCAATCCGTTCTCATTCGATCTCGTTATGCGCGACATCATCCCCGTCGACGGGGACGAGCCCGATCTGGCAACACCGGTTGGACGCGATCGGATCGATATGATGATCGAACGTGGCATCTACGAGTACCACGACGAACCCTCGTACTACGTCTATCGGGTGTCAGACGGGATACATAGCCAGACGGGAATCGTGGGAGAGGTCGAGGCGGATGCGTACGACCGCGGAGTGATCAAACGCCATGAGCACACCAGACCCGAGGTCGAGGAGAAGCTGGCCGGGGCGCTGCGACGCATCCAGGCGAACTCGTATCCGATGTGCCTGACCTACCGGAGCGCAGGGATAAACGCGCTAATCGACCGGCTGCTGACGAGAGAGCCGATGCTGGATTTCTCCGGTCAGGACGGGGTACAGCAGACCGTGTGGAAGGTCGACTCGCCCGAGGAGCTGTCCAAGCTGGAGAGTTGTCTGTCCCACATCGATGCTCTTTACATCACAGACGGTCATCATCGGGCTGCTGCCGGGGCCGATCTGGCGAGGTCGATGGTGGCCGACCATCCCGAGGCCACCGGGACGCGAGCCGTTTCACTACATGATGGGTGTCATCTACCCGTCACAGCAGCTCCGGCTGGTCGAGTACAACCGACTTGTCTCCGACCTCGACGGGCTCACCGAGGTCGAGTTCGTCCAGAGGGTGAGCGAACAGATGCACGTCGAGCGCATCCACAGCGACCATCCGGATGACGCCAGACCCGATCGGCCCGGGGTCTTCGGAATGCATGTCGGAAACAAGTGGTACCGGCTCACCGCACCCGCGGAGTTGGTCGAGTCCGACGATCCGTACAACTCGCTCGACGTCGTCATCCTCAACAATCTCGATCCTCGGCCCCATCCTGGGTATCAGTGACCCTCGCACCAATGAGCGGCTCGAATACGTGCCGGGCACGGTACCGCTCGAGTACATCGCGGGAAGAGAGGGTGGTGGGGCGTTCTTCCTGGTGCATCCGACCAGCATCGATCAGGTCGCGGCAATCGCCGACCGGGGCCTGGTGATGCCACCCAAGTCGACCTGGTTCCTCCCCAAGATCAGCAGCGGCCTATTCATCCGTCTGCTGGATGCCTGAATTTCAAAACGTCGACCTCACGCAGCCCCGCTGAGCTCTGCACAGCAGAACTCGAACGTCACCTCTCCGGAGGAGAGGTGACGCCTAGATCAGATGACCGCCGCCATCGACACGGACTATCTCGCCGGTGACGAAGTCGTTGCGGATGAGGCTGAGACCTGCCTCGACAACGGGGTCGGTGCCGCCTACACGGCGCAGCGGCAGTGTCTCCGCCAAGCCTGCGCGTAGCCGTCGTCCTCATTCGAAGGCGGGGAGGATCACTCCCAGGGCGACCGCATTCACCCGGATCATCGGCGCCAGCGCCAGTGCGGCGGCGCGGGTGAAGGCGTCGAGGCCACCTTTGGCTACCACGTAGGAGAAGTGCTTCAGGTACGGATACATGGTTCTGGCGTCCGTGATGTTGAGCACCGCACCTCGGGTCTTGCCGTCGAATAGGTCAGCAAACGCCTGGGTGAGAAACACGGGTGCGGCAAGACGTGACGCGGTGGCTGCGCTGCCAGCCGTCGAAGGTCACATCACCGAGTGTGTCTGTGGCGAACCCCGATGCCGAGTTGACCAGGATCGTCACCTCGCCGAGAGCCTCGCCGGCCATCTCGACAAGTCGGGGCAACTGGTTCACATCCGCCAGATCGACAGAACCGATCGCGGCCCGACGCCCCATCGCCTCGATCTCACGTTGCACCGACGAGAGCCCGTCTTCCGACCTCCCGTAGTGGATGAACACGTCCGCACCTGCGCCGGCCAGGCCGAGGGCGAGCGCACGCCCGAGACGGTGCGCCGGCACCGGTGACCAGAGCAACACGACCATCGATATCCATGCCCGCAGAGTACCGGCATGACCGACATGAAATGGCACAGATGCCGGGAAGGACTATCTTTGCGCCGGTGAGCAAGCAAGATCCCAAACACGGCCGCTGGATTCTTCCCCTGGTGGTGCTCTTCCTCGTGGCGTTCACATATACGTTCGTGAACAACCTCCCGCCAGCCGAGACTCCGACGACTACGACGGAGGCCGCAGGAGGAACGACGACAACAACGCCTGAGGAGGAAACAACAACCACGACCAGCCTCCCGCCTGAGGTAGTGGAGTTCGCCGCGACGGCCGATGCGCTCTCCGGCCAGGCCGAGGAGATGATGACTCAGGCGCAGACACTCAACGACGACTATGCGGAGACCGAGGACTACACAACGATTCGAGACGGTCTCAGCGAGCTTGCGGGTCACGACCAGCGACTTCAATGACAGCGTCATGGCCCTCACCGACACGATACCGGATGCGGCCAAAGACAAATGGACTGACGTCACTACGGCTGCGGCAGCGATGAAGACGGCTGCCGACGCCATGCTCGACGGTTTGGTCAACACGTCCGGTTCGGAGGCGCGGCTCGCAGCCCTCGATGATTACAACGATCGCGGCCGGAACGTTCAGCCAGGCGATCGAGGCAGCCAAAGAAGCGGCCATGGCAACCGGCCACTTCGGACCAGTGAGCTGTCCGATCTCAGAACTAGAGGAAAGGGCGGAACCTTCACAGGTTCCGCCCTTTCTCGTCTCACCGGAGGAGAACCGGCGTAGCTTGTCTCAGTATTCTCAGGCGCTCGGCCACTGCGTCGCCGCACACTGTTTCTGTGATCAGGGCCGTAACGATGTATGGGTCCATGTTGGCGTTCGGACGACGATCCTCGATGTAGCCCTTGCCGTCCCGAGCAACCTGCCACGGGATACGCACCGAAGCACCACGATCGGAGACGCCGTAGTTGTACTCGGTCCACGGAGCCGTCTCGTGGAGCCCGGTGAGGCGGGTCTCGATGCCTGCGCCGTACTGCTTGATGTGGTGGTCGGCCTTCTTCCCGAGCGCCTCACACGCAGCGATGATCGGGTCGTAGCTCTCACGCATCTGCTTGGTGGAGAAGTTGGTGTGCGCCCCGGCACCGTTCCAGTCGCCTGCGACCGGCTTCGGCATGAGGTGCGCCGAGATGTCGAAGTCCTCGGCCATCCGGTACAGCAGCCAACGAGCCAACCAGATCTCGTCCGAGACGGCAAGCGCGTCGACCGGACCGATCTGGAACTCCCACTGACCGATCATGACCTCGGCGTTCGTGCCGGAGATGGCTCAGCCCGGCCGCAATGCATGCGTCCGTGTGCGCTTCGACCACGTCGCGGCCCCAGATCTCGTCGGCGCCGACACCGCAGTAGTAGCCACCCTGGGGAGCGGGGAAGCCACCCGCCGGCCAACCGTGGGGGCGACCGTCCTTGAAGAACGTGTACTCCTGCTCGATACCGAACAACGGCTCGAATGAGGCGTACTTCTCGGCAACCTCGGCGCACCTCGCCCTGGTGTTGGACTCGTGTGGCGTCATGTCGGTGTTCAACACCTCGCACATCACGAGCTTGTTGTCGCCACCGCGAATCGGGTCGGGGACAACACGCACCGGACGCAGCACACAGTCGGAGGAGCTCCCGACAGCCTGCTCCGTGCTCGAGCCGTCAAAACCCCAGATGGGTGGTGCTTCGCCGTCGGGGATGACCTTGGTCTTCGAGCGCAGCTTGGCGGTTGGCTGCTGCCCGTCGATCCAGATGTACTCGGCTCTGTAAACCATTCCTGATCTCCTTGATCATGACAACGCACCGGGGGACCGGTGCTCGCCGAGCAGTATGACGGGCGCGGGTTTCCTTCGAGTAACAGGAATGTGAACAGTGTGTTTCAGGAGCGATTTCGGCTGTAAACAGTTGCCGATCGCGCTTACCATCCGGGCGCGGAGGTGAAAATGGCCAGGCAAGAGGATTACGTACTCAGAACTGTTGAGGAGCGCGGCGTACGCTTCATCAGGCTCTGGTTCACCGACATACTCGGTCTTCTCAAGTCGTTTGCCATCACTCCTGCCGAGTTGGAGTCGGCATTCGCTCACGGGATGCGTTTCGACGGTTCGTCCATCGACGGGTTCTCCCGTGACCAGGAATCCGACATGCTGGCAAAGCCCGACCCCACGACCTTTCAGATCCTGCCTTGGCGTCACGGCAACGTCGGGGTGGCCAGGATGTTCTGTGACATCGTCAAACCAGACGGCAAACCATTCTCCGGTGACCCGCGCCTGGTGCTCCGCCGCAACCTGAACCGGGCGCGCAACCTCGGGTTCACGTTCTACGTGGGCCCCGAGGTCGAATACTTCTACTTCGCCGACAGTGGGACCGAGCCCAAGATCCTCGACCGGGGCGGATACTTCGACCTGACCCCGCTCGATGTGGCCCAGGAGTACCGGCGCAGCACGATCATGGCGCTGGAGCGACTCGGCATCCCGGTCGAGTCTTCGCACCATGAGGTGTCGCCGAGTCAACACGAGATCGATCTGCGCCACACCGATGCCTTGACGATGGCGGACAACCTGATGACAACCAGGCTCGCCATCAAAGAGGTGGCAATGGAGCACAACATCTATGCGACATTCATGCCGAAGCCGCTGGAGGGGCACGACGGCTCGGGGCTGCATCTGCATCTATCGCTGTTCCGGGGCGACGACAACGCCTTCTTCGACGCTAACCAGACGGACAATCTGTCCGAGGCCGCACGCGGATTCGTCGCAGGGTTGATCCGGCACGGCCGTGAGATAACGGCGATCACCAACCAATGGGTCAACTCGTACAAGCGGCTAGTCAGCGGTTTCGATGCCCCGGTATTCACCACCTGGGACCGCACCAACCAAGCTGCAGTCGTCCGGGTACCGAGCACGGGCATCGACCGGCCCGGGGCGACCCGAATCGAGTACCGAGCGCCCGACCCGGCCTGCAATCCGTATCTGGCGCTGTCTGTGATCCTTGCCGCAGGTCTCGAGGGGATAGAGAAGAAGTACAAGTTGCGCGACGACGGCCATGGGGACCGGCTGCCGACCAGCCTGGCTGAGGCCCTCGACGCCATGGAGTCATCTTCGCTGGTGAAAGATGCCCTCGGCACGCATGTCTTCGACTGGTTCCTCCGCAACAAGCGCCGCGAGTGGCAGCGTTACGAACATCATGTTTCCCGCTTCGAGCTAGAGCAGTATCTTCCGGTGTTGTGATGTTCCTGGCCGTATACCCCGCAACGCCGACGCAGCCGCTGATTGCGGGCCTGCTGGAAGCCGGGTATCAGCCTGTTCCGATAGAGAGCATCGCTGACATCGAAGAGCGCATCCCGAAGGGTGGATGGACGGCTGCAGTCGTCGAGGTCACCTCGGATCTGGGCCGTTCGCTTGCCATGGCAAGCAAGATCACAGACGAGTACGGCCTTCCGGTGCTGCTGCTGATCGACAGGACCATGACCGCCGACATCGTCGGGGAAACCGGATTCACCGACTTCATCCTGTCACCGGTGGATCGGGTCGAGCTGCGGGTGCGGTTGGGTCGCCTGCACACCGTCAACCCCGCGATCACCGAGGAAGAGATCATCCGCTTCCGGGATCTCGAGCTGAACACCGCCACCTATCAAGCAACCGTCGGCGGCGATCCTCGCGATCTCACCTTCATGGAGTACGAGCTCTTGCGGTTTCTAGTGGAAAACCCCGGCCGGGTGTGGAGCCGGGATCAGATCCTCAACCGCGTGTGGGGCTATGACTACTTCGGTGGCTCCCGCACGGTCGACGTTCACATCCGTCGCCTGCGCGCCAAGCTCGGCGAAGAGCGCTCTTCGTGGATCACCACCGTTCGCAGTGTCGGGTACCGGTTCGCATAGGCGCACAATCGACACGCCGGTTGGGTATTGTTCTCCCGTGCCACCGATGGGGAGTTGAAATGGCGTATCCGGTAAATGTCGTCGTCGACTATGGCGATGGGAAGCGTAGCAAGGGGCTGGCTGTGCTCGGGATCCTCTTCCCGATAAAGGCCTTGCTCGCCATCCCCCACTACCTCGTCCTGTACTTCGTCGGACTTGCCGCTTCCATCGCCACCTGGGTGGGTTACTGGAACATTGCGTTCACGGGAAGCCTCAACCCGGGGATCGCCCGGTTCGTGCACAGCTACATCGGCTGGACGGTGCGGATCACCGCATGGTTGGCATCGTGGTCCGACGAGTACCCGCGTTTCGCCATGGAGGACTCGAGCTACCCGGCGCGAGTAGTCGTCACCGAGCCGACCCTGGAGCGGAGCAGGGGCTATGCGGTGCTTGGCATCATCGTGTTCCTGAAAGCCATCCTTCTGCTTCCGCACATGGTCGTTCTCTACTTCGTCCAGATCGCCGCAGGGATCGCGGCTTGGGTCGCATTCTGGATCGTGGCGTTCACCGGTGAATATCCCCGTGGCATCTTCGACTTCGCCACCGGTGCGCTCCGGTGGGCGATGCGCACCACCGCATGGCTGATGAGCATCACAGACGAGTACCCGCCGTTCACTCTCAGCGAGTAGGGCCTACTCGTCGGCGACGAGGAGCAATGCTTCTTCTCGTTGGTGTTCGAGCCTTGCGAGGCTCGGGATGATGTGGCGCACCCGGTAGACCAACATGGCGAGGAACCAGATGGCGCTGCCCGCCACCGCGGTCCCAGCCACCGCCCAGGCGGTCGCGGAGAAGGGCACCAGGATCAGCGTCGTGACGAACTCGAGGCTGATCAGCGATACGAGCAGGACGATGATGTTGTCGCGGGTTGCCTTGGACGCCGCATATGCGCCGAGCGGTGCTCCGAAGACGACGACCGGGATGGCAACCAGCCAGTAGGAGAAGGCAGCACTCACGTCGCCCGTGATCGAGCGCAGCGCCAGGCCGACTATGGAGTTGAGCGCCATGATGACCACGGTCGTCGGGGTGCTCACCTTCTCGTTGATGCCGATGGCGAGCGTCAGCACGATGAACGTGAGCATGTCTATCCCGGAGCCGGTGTTTGCCGCAAACACTCCTCCGGCGATGCCGACCACGATGTAGTACAGCCGATCGTTGAGACGCCACGTGGGCAGTCGGGTGATGGTGGGCAGGCGGTAGCCCCAGCGTGAGACGACCACCGCAGCACCGAAGACGGTGGCAACAAAGGTGAAGAGGATCTTCGAGGCCGGGCTCCCGATGGCGATCCAGAACGTGCCGATGACCTGACCGGCAATGCCCCCGAGCGAGACCCACCCGATCACCCGGGGCAGGATCGGCACCCTTCTCGTGATGATCACGAGCGCTGCCATCGACATTCCGACTGCCTGGATCATCAGCCCGAACGTGCGTGCCGTCGCCGGATCGATGTGGAGCACCTTGGTGAACACGGGGAACGCTACGGCGGCACCACCCTCAGCGGTGGCGCCTGCGATGAACGAGCCGAGAGTCATGGTCATCGTCACCGGCCAGTCTTCGGAGAAGAAGTGCCACGAACGGGAAATGGCCATGTAGACGACCCAGGTCGTCAGCACCGTCACAAGCGCTATCGGATAGGCACGTCGCCGCCAGGTGCTGGAAGTCACGACACGAGTGTATCGAGACTGGCGACGGGTTCAATTGGACGATTGGCTATGGCAAAGGCGGCTCGGGCGCGATATTGAGATCGGTGACAATCCATTTCATCTCGACGCCGAAGCCTTCGGGGCCGCTGCTGGTCGTGAGCTTCATTGCCCGGCCCCTCTGGTCCAGCCACAGATCAATCGCCCCGGAGTCTTCAGAACACCGCACATGCATGGTGACGACCCCGGCGACCTGAGCCGCGCCGAGTTGCTCGACGCCCATTTGCAGGCATGCCTCGGCCATCACCTGAGCCTGGAACCAGTCGACGATCGGGCTCATGGGCGACCACTCGAATACGTCGCTCTCCAGCCAGGTGCCGTCTGCGGCCTGGTAGAGATAGCGACCTCCGATATGGACTTCGCGATAGTCCTCGGAGTAGTCGTAGACCGTCATGTCGTCGAAGTACGTGATGACCCACGTCGAGCCGGTGGGCTGACCTTCCGGAAGCTGATCCACGGGGCCGACGATTTCCAGGCTGCTCTCGATACGAGCGTCGAGATCCGGGACTGAGTACGGACTGCTCCGTTCCGCCAGTTCCTCGATCGTGGGAAAGAGTCCGGGAGGGAAACGCCCTTGCCACAGCCCGTCATAGCGAGCGCAAGAACAAGAACGGAAATTGTGATCCTGCCAGACATACCCAGGAATCGTAGCCGGACAACCGGACCGCTAGATAGCAGCGCTCTGAACCGTCGAGCTTGGCTAGAGTTCCATCCATGAGTCCCACGACGAGTACTCGACTTCAGCTCAACTAGCGCAGACCGCCATCCGGTCTGCGCCAAACCTCCTATGCCCCGAGCTAGGAGGTTTTTCAATTCCCGAGCCACGAAAGGAGGCTGCAGATGACCAGGCAACCACGAAGGGAGGGCCCGCTCTCATGGAAATGCCCTACCCCGTGCGAGTTATCGAAGAACGCTGGTGCCGCCGGTGGGCGGATGCCGCGATAGGCATCGCCGATCTGGACACGGTCGATCCCGACCGTGTCTTCTACAACCTGGTCGAGTTTCCCTACCCATCTGCAGAGGGTCTACACGTCGGCCATGTATTCCGCTACGTCGGTGTCGACACGTACGGGCGGTATCAGCGCATGCGGGGCCGTGAGGTGTTCCAACCCATCGGCTTCGACGCTTTTGGCATCCACACCGAGAACTACGCCATCAAAGC
This sequence comes from uncultured bacterium, assembly GCA_963844835.1. GTDB lineage: Bacteria > Actinomycetota > Acidimicrobiia > Spongiisociales > UBA5794 > JAAETI01. Next base: position 99,557 of record CAWJPT010000003.1, read on the forward strand.
CGGGGAACATCCCCGCACCCTGACCGAGCGCACTACGGCCCGCTTCCGCGAGCAGTTGAGTCAACTGGGTGCGTGCTGGGATTGGGCACGGGTGGTCGATACCAGTCGTCCCGAGTACTACCGATGGACCCAATGGCTGCTGGTGAAGATGTTCAACGCCGGCCTGCTATATCGTGCCGAGGCTCCCGTGATTTGGTGCCCGTCGTGTTTGACCGTGCTGGCACGGGAGCAGACCGAGAACGAGGGGACAACCTGCGAGCGGTGTGACTCGGCAGTGACCGAGCGGACAATGACACAGTGGTTTCTGCGAATCACTGCCTATGCCGACCGGTTGTTGGATGGGCTCGATAGCCTCGACTGGACCGATCGTTCCAAGAAGCTCCAAGCGCAGTGGATCGGCAAGTCGGATGAGGGATACCGGCTGCACGACTGGCTGATCTCCCGACAGCGCTACTGGGGACCGCCCATCCCAATCGTGCATTGTTCGGCTTGTGGCACCGTGCCGGTTCCCGAGGACGAGTTGCCGGTGCTGCTGCCGGAGATAGCGGACTTTCGGCCGACCGGAGAATCACCACTGGCCAACGTGCCCGAGTGGGTTGCAGCGACCTGCCCGAGTTGTGGCGGTTCGGCCGAGCGCGAGACAGACGTGAGCGACACGTTCTTGGACTCGGCGTGGTACTTCCTACGGTACCCGTCTACCGAGTTCGACGACCGTCCCTGGGATGGGGAAAGAACCCGCAAGGTGTTGCCGGTCGACTTCTATGCAGGCGGGTCGGAGCACGTCCAGCGTCACCATCTCTATGCCCGCTTCGTCACCATGGCGATGCACGACCTCGGGTTGGTGCCGTTTGAGGAGCCGATTCCCCGCATTCGTCTGGGTGGCTTGATCGAACTTCGACGGCGCCAAGATGTCCAAGAGCCGAGGCAATGTGGTGTCACCCGACGGGTACATCGAGGAGCACGGAGCGGATGTGTTGCGGTGTGCGCTGCTGTTCTCCGCCCCGTGGGAAAGGGGTGGCGAGTTCTCCGACCGCGCCGTTGCCGGGGTGGAGCGGTTTCTGGCACGATGCTGGCAAGCCGTCGAGCAATCGGATGCGGCCGGCAACTCGTCCACTTCCGACCGGGTCATCACCGCAGTGACCGAGGCGGTCGAGCGCTTTGCCTTCAACGTCGCCATCGCCCGGCTGATGGAGTTCGTTGGCGAAACGCACTCGGCCGACGACAAACGCGTGCTGATAAGGCTGCTGGCACCGTTTGCCCCCCATCTGGCCGAGGAACTGTGGTCGAGACTGGGCGAACCGTTCTCGGTACACACTCAACCGTGGCCGCAGCCTCGCGTGGCCAATGGCGGCTCCGACGTTGAAGTCGCGGTGCAGGCCGATGGCAGACTGCGCGGTGTGATCACGACCGACGACGGCGCGCCCAAGAACGAGGTGGTGGCGCTTGCCCGCAAGGAGATAGAGACCGTCCCGGGACAGGCGGAGACTGTGCGGGTGATCTACGTGCCCGGAAAGGTGGTCAACTTTGTGACCCGCTGACAACAGCCGCCATCGGTGGGCAAAGCCAATGATGAAACGCATAGCCGGACGCTTCGGGCCGCTATGCGCACCGATCCCAATCCAAACGCGCAGAAGATCGCAATGCCGTGGCCGAACACGGGGTGTGACCGGAATCGATGACCGGCGTTCGATATTGAGCCAGAGGCCGACTGGGAGGCGATTGAGGATCCCGAGCTGCGTGGCCAACGGCTGGGGATTGCTGTGTGCGATACTTGCCGCATGGATGAGCGGGAACGTCGCAAGCAGGCTGAAGCCCTTGCTGACACGACCATGGGAACCATTGATGCCGTCAGCCGGTGGAGAGAGGTCGGCGAGGTCGTGGCCAGCTCGGCAACACACGGAGAGGCAGCCGCTGCATTGGCCAAGCCTCCGTTCAGCTACTCAGCAGAAACCGCTCGGCGAATCCTTGACATGCCAATCCGCTTTCTCACGGAGTCCGGTCGGCAGGAGCTGGCGGCCAGGATGGATGACATACCCACCTACCTCGGCCAAGGCCAATGACCGGCTGGCCCATCGCCGGCGAGCAAGCCCGATCAACAATCCTGTAGCGAGCGGTTGGATCTCGTCGACCTATTGCCTAATTGGGAACGTTTTGGGTGCTCTCTGCGTGTCTGAGGTAGATGAGGACGACGTTCAGCACGGGATCGGGACGGGTGTCAGCCGAAGCAGTTGAGAGAACTGGGCGTAGCTTCGATGGTTTCTATCGTCTGCATCGTGATCGGTTGGCCCGGGCGTTGGCGATGAGCATCAGAGATGCTGACCCGGCGACTGATGCTGTTGATGAGGCGATGGCGCGAGCGGCGGAGCGGGATCCTGCACATCGATTCAGAGTCGAAATGTGTGACTTTGGAGGGCACATACAGCATTCTGGTGGCAGCATTCCCGGAAGGAGCGGTTGTCGAAATGTCGAATACAGCCGGTCCTGCGCTTGTCATGGAGGGATGCCGAACAATGCACGACGGTGAAGTCATTCAGTTCGCGGCGTAGGCAGCGACGCGGATGAGGAACCTCTACGACAGCAACTCGATTCTGACTACGTACAACGGTGCAGGGCCACACACGAGGAACTAGTACTCATCGGATACTGCACGAGCGCGGATCGCCGGTAGGCGCCCAGGTCACAAGAGCCGAGTGTGGCCACAGTGGCTGCTCATCACCCGAACTCGATACCCTGGGCCAGCGGCAGCTCGTCGCTCCAGTTGATGGTGACCGTCTGCCTGCGCATATAGGCCTTCCAGGCGTCGGAGCCGGACTCCCGGCCGCCGCCGGTCTCCTTCTCGCCACCAAATGCCCCGCCGATCTCGGCGCCCGAGGTGCCGATGTTGACGTTGGCGATGCCGCAGTCGGAGCCCTCGTGAGACAGGAACCGCTCCGCCGACTTCATCGAGTCGGTGAAGATCGCCGAGGACAGACCCTGCTTGACGCCGTTGTTGGATGGCGACGGCTTCAGCCAGGTCGTCGAACTCGATGATGTACAGGATCGGGGCGAAGGTCTCCACCTCGAGGATCGGGGCGTCCTTGCCGGCATCTTGATCAGCGTCGGCTCGACGAAGTAGCCGTCCCGGTCGAGGACCTTGCCTCCGTAGAGGACCTCGCCACCCTGCTCCTGGGCAATCCCGACCGCGGCGGCGAAGTGTGTCGACCGCACGTTGGTTGATCAGCGGCCCCATCAGGATGCCATCTTCGAGTGGGTCACCGATGGGAACCCTCGAGTATGCCTCGACGAGACGCTTGCTCACCTGGTCCGAGATGCCGCGCTGCATGATCAGGCGCCGCAACGAAGTGCAGCGCTGTCCTGCGGTGCCGACCGCGGCGAATAGCGCCGCCCTGGTCACGAGATCGGGGTCGGCGTCGTCCATCACGGTGATGGCGTTGTTGCCGCCCAACTCGAGTAACGACCGCCCGAGCCGTTTGGCCACCGCGGTGCCGACCTTCTCCCCCATCCCGCACGAGCCCGTTGCCGAGATGAGTGGGACCCTGCGGTCGTTGATCATCGTGTCGCCGACAGTGCTGCCTGAGCCGATGGCGAGGTTGAACACGCCCTCGAATCCGGACCCCGCCATCACCTCTGAGGCGATCCGGGTCACTGCCAGCGCGGTGAGCGGTGTCGAGCTCGATGGCTTCCAGATCATCGTGTCGCCGCACACTGCCCCGATGCACGCGTTCCAGCTCCACACCGCGACGGGGAAGTTGAAGGACGTGATCAGACCAACCGGCCCGAGCGGGTGCCACTGCTCGTACATGCGGTGACGGGAGCGCTCCGAGGTCATGGTGAGGCCGTAGAGCTGCCGGGAGAGGCCGACTGCGAAGTCGGCGATGTCGATCATCTCCTGGACTTCGCCCTCGCCTTCTGCCTTGATCTTCCCCATCTCGTACGCGACCAGGGAACCGAGCGGCTCCTTGTACTCCCGCAGCGCGTTGGCCAACTTGCGAACATATTGGCCTCGCTCGGGAGCCGGGAACATCCGCCACTGGTTGAAGATCTCAACCGAGTTGGCCACGACTTGCTCGTAGTCATCGACCGAGGCCTGCCTGATAGACGCTATTGCTTCGCCGGTCGTCGGGTCGTAGCTCGTCAGCAACTCACCGCCGGTGTCCATCCATCCTGCGGCGTAGGCGCCCGGGTTGACATCGTCGAGTCCGAGGGAGCGCAAAATCTGGTCGCGGTTCACAGTGAGACCTCCTCCAAACGCTGTACCCCGAACGCTACTAGGAGGGTGCACCTTCCACACTCCGAGGCCACCCGGGGGACGCGGGCCGGAGTCTCGGTGACCGGGCTATCGGGCTGCGATGACCTCGATTTCAACATTGATCCCGAGCGGGAGGCCGGCGACCTCAACCGTCGATCGAGCCGGTTTGGCCTCTCCGACATACTCGCCGTACACAGCGTTGACCCTCGGGAAGTTGCCCATGTCGGTGAGGAAGATGGTGGTCTTGACGATGTCGTCATAGCCGAGGCCCACGTCGTTGAGGATGGCACCGATGTTCTTCATCACTTGCTTTGTTTCGGCATCGATGCCACCGGTGACAATGGTTTCCGTTGCAGGGTCCATTGGACCTTGCCCGGAGATGAAGACAAGCCCGCCCGCTTCAGTGACCACCGAGTAGGGGCCGACGGGACTGGGGCCGCTTGGCGCGTCGAGAATCTTCTTCGGCATGGGAACCTCCAGATCTGTTCGTGAGGGCCAGGCTAACGGGGAACGACGACCTCGTAGTCAGTGGGGTCGCCCGGTGTGTAGCGCACCTCGACCTGGTTGCCGAGTTGCATCAGGTCGAGGGTTGGATCGTCATCGAGCCAATCGCTCAAGAAGCGATATTCGGTATCGCCGATCTCAGCCTTCGCTCTGACCCGATACCGCACCTTGCCATCGGCGCCCATGGGCGAGGTCTCCGTTCCCATGAACATGGCGGTGACTGTCTCCCGGATCTCGGTCGCAGGCTCAGGTTGTGGCCACGGAGGCGCCCCACCGGACCGAAATGGCGGCAACGCCTCTTCACCGCCTGACCGCCTTGATCGGCGGACCATGCCCACGATGATGCCAACGAGAACGAGCAGCGGAATCAGCGCCAGGAGACCCGGAAGTAGCAGCAGCGTGAATGTGTTCCTGACTCGGGCGTCTCTGGGATCGTCCGGGTTGTAGAGCAGGTTTCTCGTATCGCCCACATCAGGTACCAGCAGACCACCGAGGCTGACCTTCGATTGGTAGCGGTAGACATGGCCGTCGACCTCGTACTCGTAGACGGGAGTGAATACTGTGTCCCCGTCAGAATCGACGCTCGGAATGAGGTCGACAACGACCGCTTCGACCGAGTCGTGAGTCAGTACCCGGCCCAGATTCGCCGAGAACAGCGCGACACCGCCCAGAAACATGGGCAAGAAGATCAGGCCGAGAACAATCTTGAGACAGCCGCCGCCACGTGTCGCCATGGCGGCAGGCTACCTGCCCGGGCGGGTTGATCTAGGTACCCACAGATAGCGAAGACGCTCGATCAGCAGAAGGACTGACCACAACCGCAGGAGCGTTGCTCATTGGGGTTGTTGATGGCAAAACCAGAGCCCTGCAGGCCCCCGTCGCGGAAATCGACGGTGGCGCCATTGACCATGGCGGCGCTCTCCGGATCGACCACCACCCGCACCCCGTCGGTCTCGTTGACGATGTCGGTGTCGTCGATCGCCGCATCGAAGTACATGTCATATGTGAAGCCCGAGCAGCCACCCGGACGCACGGCGAGACGCAGCGATAGCGAGGTATCTCCCTCGGCTTCGATCAACTCCCGGACCTTGGCGGCCGCGCTGTTGGTCAGGGTCACGCCCTGGAGGGCGGTCGTCTCGTCATTCGTGATCATTGTGCTCTCCACAGGTTGCCGACACGTGCCAGTGTATTACTTAGTAAACACTACGACGATAGGTCATTTGACCTCTGATCGGGAGTCTACGCTTCTACGCATGGTTCCAATGACGGAAATCGAAGCAGCCCTACAGCGGGTCATAGACCCGGAACTAGGTGCCGACATCGTCGATCTCGGCATGGTCAAGGACGTCAGGATCGACGGCGGTCATATCACCGTGAAGGTCGCCCTCACCATCGCCGCCTGCCCGCTACGCGACCAGATCGAGAAGGAAGTAGTGCGCAAGCTGATGGCGGTGCCGGGGGTCGAAGACGTCTCGATCGAGATCGGCGCCATGAGCCAGGAGGAGCGCTCCTCACTCATGGACCGGGCACGCCGGCGAGCGCGTGACGAGGCCGAGCCGACGATGGTTCACCCCAACACGAGGGTGGTCGCGGTCTCGAGCGGCAAGGGCGGTGTCGGCAAGTCGTCGCTCAGTGCCAACCTCGCATTGGCTCTTTCGGCACAAGGCCACCAAGTGGGCCTCCTCGATGCCGATATCTGGGGATTTTCGATCCCACGTATTCTCGGCCTCGGCGGGCAGCGTCTCGAGGCAGGGGCGAACCGCAAGATCATCCCCATCGACAGCAACGGAATTCAGGTCGTGTCCACCGGGCTGCTACTCGACGATGAGGACACTGCGCTCATGTGGCGAGGTTTGATGCTCTCGAAGGCCCTGGAGCAGTTCCTGCGCGACGTCAACTGGTCCAACGACCTCGACTACCTGTTGCTCGACATGCCCCCGGGCACCGGCGATGTGCAAATGGCGTTGGCCCGCTTGCTGCCGCAGGCGGAGATGGTTGTAGTCACGACTCCCCAACTGGCGGCACAGAAGGTGGCTGCCCGGGTTGCCGACATGGCGCGACGATCGCATATGCCAGTGATCGGTGTCATCGAGAACATGTCGGGATTCACCGCACCAGACGGCGAGCACTATCCACTGTTCGGCTCCGGCGGCGGCCAGGCGCTTGCCGACGATCTGGGGGTCGAGTTGTTGGGCAAGGTGCCCATCGACCCGCGCGTCGCCGAAGGCGGAGATGCGGGCAGGCCGGTGGTGTTCGCCGAGCCGGACTCGCCTTCCGCCGTCGCCATCACCTCCGCTGCCAAGGCACTCACCGAGTTGCTTCCCCCGATCCAGGACGACAGCTGCTCCGCCCGCCTCAACCTCGTAGCCGAACAACTCGCTCAGATGGGCTGACCCAACGCCTCAATTCTGGCGTCGCAAACGCGGAATATGTTCCGGTTTGCGACGCCAAAGCGGAATGGGCTCAGCGGCAGAGGCTGGTTACCAGCGGGGTCGGGTTGACGGCGGAGCCACCGCCCGGGTGATACTCGAAGTGGAGGTGGCTGACCGTGTACCGGGCGTTGCCGGTGTTACCGACGTAACCAACCAGATCGCCCACCGACACCGACTGGCCGGCCTTGAGGCCGTCGGCCCATGCATTGAGGTGGGCGTAATAGTACTGATCGCCGCTGTTGCCCGTGATCCAGATAGTGATGCCCCCGAGCCCACCGTTGCCGAGCTTGCGGATCGTGCCCGACTCGATCGCAACCAGCGGCGTGCCTTTCGCCGCGATCATGTCAACGCCTTTGTGGGTGCGACCACCCGAGCGCGGCGCACCCCAGGTGTCGGTGAAGGTCACTGCACCGTTGACCGGGCATGCCATCCCGTCGGTGATCGTCGGTGGCACGGTCGGGGACGAGGGAGGCGACGTCGTCGTTGTGGTTGTCGACAAAGCTGCCTGGCGTCGCGCTTCGGCTTCTGCGGCGGCCCGGCGAGCAGCTTCCTCCCTGGCCCGTCGCTCCGCCTCCTGCTTCTCATAGGCGGCGACGAGATCGTTGTATTCCTTGTCGGCGGCCTCGAGCTTGCTCATGATGTCGTTGGCGGCGGCCTCCAGCTCCTGGTTGGTCGCTTCCTGGTCCGCGACGGTCCGGGCCAGCGCCTGCTGTTGCTGCTCGTAGTTGTTCTGGAGCCCGTACATCCTCGCAATGATGTCGCTGCCCTCCTGGCTCAGCCGATCGAGGTAGCTGGTGCGCAGGCTCATGTCGTCGATCGATGCCGAGTCGAACAGCGTCGACTGGCCGGCATCGTTGTACATGTAGCGCTGGGTTGCGATCTCCTGGGCGGCAACACGGGCAAGGGTGAGCTCGCGCTCGAGGCTGGAGAGCTCCGTGCTGAGAGCGGTCATCATGTCTTGGAGCTCATACAGGCGGTTGACGGCAGTGTCGTACTCAATCGTCGCGGACTCGAGGTCGGCACTCACCTGCCTGCGATGCGCCGCCGCGGCGTCGATGTCCTCTTGGGTGATCTGGAGCCGGGCGGAGGCAGAGAACGCCGGAACGATGGCTACGAGAAAAACGGCTGCCGCTGTCATGTAGCGAGCAGCCGATGTCCATCGTCTTGGCCGACTGGTCGTGTTCACTGTCTCTCCACACGCTTCACGACGGTGGCCATGTGGGCGCCGCCGCCGCCTAAAGATACTCGACCCTCGTCCCTTAGTTTGATCAGCTGGGTGTGTACCTGCATGGTTGCGGCTAGCGCAAGTGACGGATCTAGCCCAACGTAGACCGCGGCGACGACTTCGCCGATCGTCGTCGCGCCGTTCTCGATCGCCTCGAGAACCTGCTGCTCCCGCTCGACACGGTGGGCGATGTACTCGGTGATCACCTGCTGGGCGTCGGAAATCTCGGGGCCGTGGCCCGGGTAGAGATGCGCAGGGTGAAGGCGCGCCACTTTCTCCAGCGAGCGCATGTAGGCGGCCGCGTCTTCGATGATGACCGTCGAACCGCCCATGATGTGGTCACCGGTGAACAGCAGGTCTCCGAGTCGATAGCAGAGGTGGTCGGACGTGTGACCGGGCGTATGTACCGCGATCAGCTCCGCATCTCCAACCGCAATCGAGGCACCGTCCTCGAGCCGGCGATCCGGTCTGAAATCGTTGCCGGGAGCAAATCCGAGGGCGGGAACGTTGAGCTCTCTTGCCAGCCCATTCGCGGCAGGAGCATGGTCTGAGTGGGTGTGAGTGACCAGGACGGCGACGGGCCTGAGGTTCGTGATGGCGAGCCGGACCGCCCTCAAGTGCTCGACAATCACAGGGCCGGGGTCCAGGATCAGTGCCTCCCCCGCCGATTCGATGACATACGTGTTGGTGCCGGGACCGGTGAACGGCCCAGGGTTCGGTGCCAACACCCTCTCAATCCTCGTCACCAGCCACCTCCGCAACTCGTCTGCCGTGGCCCACAGCGGCGCGGGCCGCCGCGGCCAATGCTCCCGGATCCGGCTCGGCATCCGCTAGATCGTCGAAGCCGGGATCACCCGGCATCACCGCCTCGAGTACCCCATCTTCGCGCACACGCAACCGGGGCTCGATCCGCTCGACCGGGCGTTGGCCCCAATCGGTTATGGCGGCCTCGACGTTGCTGATCCCTCGTAGTTGGTCCAGGACCCGCAAAGTCGGGAACGGCACGAGCCACTGGCCCGACTCGGCACGATGCAAAGCGTCGTTCGGTGTGACGAACTCGGCGGCGTCGACCTCGCGCCCATCCGGCTCAGGGACCAGCCTCGTGTCGACAGCAACAACGAAGAACCGCGCATCGAAACGCACCGGAACTGCCGACGGGGTGACCCAGTTTGCGAAGTAGGCGGCCCGTTCCCCTGTGAAGATGCGGTTCTTCCGGCGTGCCACGTCATATACCCCGGCGCTGCCAACAGGTTCCACGCGGGGAGGATCGGTGAGCCACAGCCCGGTCTCTTCGACCACCTCACGGAAGGCCGCAGCGAGCCACGGCCCGATCGGCGACCCATCGGCAAGACCACCGATGAGGGAGAGATGCTCGGCGTCATGGTCCTCGCGCTCTACGGCGCCACCGGGAAACGCCCAGGCGCCCGCCATGAACCGGGCGGAGCGGCTGCGACGCACCATGAGCACCTCGGCCTTCGGATCACCCTGGTAGAGCACGCACGCCGTCGCAGCAGGGCGAGGCGTAACGGTCACAACACCGTGATTCGATTGGACCAGCGCCGCACCGCCCACTTTCGGACCGCCTCACGGACCTGGGGGATGAGCAGCAGGAAGCCGACGAGATCCGTCAGAAAACCGGGCGTGAGCAGAAGGGCCCCGGAGATGACGATCATGGCACCGTGAGCCAGCGTCGTGCCTGGGAACTGGCCGGAGGCAAACTCCGCACGAAGCCGGGCCATCACCCCCCGGCCTTGATGCGAAACGAGGTTGGCGCCGAGGAAGGCCGTCAACAGAACGATCCCCACCGTCGGCCAGATCCCGATTCGGGTGCCGACGACGATGAACAACCCGATCTCTACGGGCGGGACTATGAGGAAAGCAAGAAAAAGCATGGTTGTCGGACGCATTACACCGAGCATAACGGTGTGGGTAGTCTCTGCTGCACATGGACTTGCAGGATCTTCCCCGTGTTGATGATCTGGCTGCGCACGTCGCCGAAACGGGATTGCCCCGCCAATTGGCGATCAGCCTCGCCAGAGAGGCGATAGACACCGCTCGTGACCAGATCCGCAACGGCGGATCGCCAGACGTCGTCGCCGCCGCGATGGCCAGCGCGGTGCAGATCAAGACCGGCAGGCCCACCCGCATCGTCAATGCCACCGGAGTGCTGCTTCACACCAACCTGGGGAGGGCAAGTCTCCCCGAGCCGGCCGCCGACATGGCACGCGTCGCGGCAACAGGCGCCGGCAACGTCGAGCTCGATGTGAGCACGGGTGAGCGGGGAGGGCGCGCCGCATACGCCAAGCACCTGCTGCGGGCCGTCACGGGAGCCGAGGCGGCGCTCGCCGTCAACAACAACGCCGGGGCACTGTTGCTGGCACTCGCCGCGATCGCAGCGAACGGCAACGCGGTGGTGTCGCGCGGCGAAGAGATCGAGATCGGTGGCTCTTTCCGGCTCCCCGAACTGATGACCGCATCGGGATGTCGGCTCGTCGAAGTGGGCACCACCAACAGGACCCGGCTGACCGACTACGAGCGTGTGATCGACTCGGCGGCAGCCATCCTCAAAGTACATCCATCCAACTACCGCGTTCGTGGCTTCTCGGAGTCGACGCCGATCGAGGATCTCGCCGCGCTCGCCGGACAGAACAACGTTCCCCTGATCGCCGACATCGGAAGCGGATTACTGGACAGCACGGTGCCATGGCTCCCGGGAAGCCCGCCACATTGGCTCGTAGACGAGCCAGCGGTGCGGCAGACTCTGGCGGCAGGCGCCGACGTGGTTCTCTTCTCGGGCGACAAGCTGCTCGGCGGACCGCAGGCAGGGATCGCGGTCGGGCGGGCCGCCCTCATCCAACGAATGTCACGGCACCCGCTCGCCCGGGCGGTACGCATCGACGGCCCCACCCACGCCGCACTGGTGGGGACTCTCGAGCTCTATGCGGACGACCGGGGTGCTGAGATCCCCTTCTGGTCCATGGTTGCGCTCGGCTATGAAGAGCTGGAGCAGCGTCACCGGCAATTGCTCGACAGGTTGGGAGGCAGGGGCGCTGTGATCAGGGGAGAGTCGGTTCCCGGTGCCGGCTCCGTGCCGGGCGAGACGATCCCCTCCCCGAATCTCGTGGTCGAGGGCAATGCGGACGATCTCTTTGCCCGCTTGCTCGCGGCGACCCCACCCGTATTGGCAAGACGGCATGACGGGCAGTTGGTCATCGACTTGAGGACGGTCGACCCCGAGGATGACATTCACCTCGCCAAGATCCTGGGTTGACATGCCGATCATCGCCACAGCCGGACACGTCGATCACGGCAAGTCGACACTCATCGAGGCCCTGACCGGCCGTGACCCCGATCGCTGGGCCGAGGAGAAGGAGCGCGGGCTCACCATCGACCTGGGTTTCGCCTGGCAACAGATCGGTGGGTTCGACGTGGGGTTCGTCGACGTTCCCGGGCACGAGCGCTTCATCAAGAACATGCTCGCCGGGATGGGCGCCATCGATGTGGCCCTCTTCGTGGTCGCTGCCGACGAGGGGTGGATGCCGCAATCCGAGGAGCACCTGGCAGTCCTCGACCTGCTCGGTGTGAGCAACGGTGTCATCGCGCTCACCCGGATCGACCTTGCCGATGCCGACACGACGGATATCGCCGAGCTGGAGATCCTGGAGCAAGTGGAGGGGACCAGGCTGGCCGACTGGCCTGTGGTCAGGGTCTCTCCGGTGACCGGGGAGGGCATGGATTCGCTCGTCGCGGCGTTGGCCAACCAGCTGCAGAGGGTGGGAGACCCAGCGGATCTGGGACGCCCTCGATTGTGGATCGACCGCTCGTTCCATATCAGCGGAGCCGGCATGGTCGTCACCGGGACCCTGGCGGAAGGATCCGTAACCGTCGGCGATGAGCTGATGCTCTGGCCGGGGGCAGTGCCGGTGCGGGTGCGGGGCCTCCAGCATCACGACATGCCCGTTCACTCGGTGCCGCCCGGCAGTCGAACCGCTCTCAATCTCAGCGGCGCCGACGAGATCCAGCGTGGCATGCTGCTGGCACAACCCGGTTCCGTTTCCGCATCGCAGCGGGCCCTGATCGAGCTGCGACCCGTTCGCACCCTCGAAGAGGACCTCACCGCCCGTGGCGCCTACCACCTGCACCTTGGCAGCGGCTCCTGGCCGATTCGGCTGCGCATTCTCGCACCGGGGACCGGCCTCATCCAGAGTCGCCTGGATGTCCCGCTCCGATCTGGAGACCGGTTCATCCTGCGCGAGACCGGGAGACGGGCGGTTGTCGCGGGAGGTGTCGTGCTCGATCCGCATCCGCCGCGATCGGGGCAAGCGGCAGCAGCGGCAGCAGCGGCTCTGCAGACAGCTCTCAGCAAGGGGCGGGATCGGGTTGCGGATGCCCTTCTTTCGATCCGCGGTACCGCCCGCCTCATCGACCTAGACCGGGATTCGGGTGGTGGCGTACCTACAACGCGCTTCACCGCGGGGCCGATGGCGATGGCGGACACGGCGGCGGCCGAGCTGGTCGAAGCGATCACCGCCTCGGTGAAGCAATTCCAGTCGGAGCATCGTCTGCGGCCGGGGATCCCGAAGGCTGAGCTGGCGACGACCCTGGGCCGGGACATCGACTCCATTGCCCTAGTGCTCGCCGGCAGCTCGGATCTCGTCGATGACGGTCCCACTATTCGCACCGCCGATTTCAGTCCTGGGCTCACCGCAGTGGAACGGACGGCGTGGGAAGCGGCTCGCACCAGGCTGGGTGCCGGTTTCGCCGTGCCCCGGTCTGACCAACTCGGTCTGGATCAAGAGCTCATCCACGCCCTGGCACGCGAGGGCCATCTGGTCCGTGTTTCTGCCGAGTTGGTGTACCTCCCCGATCAGATAGAGACGATCACAGCCAAGTTACAGACCATCGCCGGGGAGTTCACCGTGGCCGAGTTCCGCGATTTGATCGACGTCACCAGACGTCACGCAGTACCGCTGCTCGAGTGGTTCGACAAGCACGGAGTCACCCGCAGGCATGGCGACATGAGGGTGGTCAGGGACACCTGAGACTGAAATTCGATCAGGACGGCTCGGAGCCTGAGTTAGAGGAGAGGATCAGACGGCGGCAGCAACACGCTTGCGGGCTGCAGGGAGTTGGCGGCGTTCGGTTTCGGTATAGCCACCCCAAATGCCGTATTGCTCGGTCGACTCCAAGGCATACTCGAGACAATCAGATTGCACAGGACATACCTGGCATACCGCTTTGGCCCGCAGCTCCCGCCGTTCCCGTTCCTCTTTCCGTTCTGACGACGTAGGCGGGAAAAAGAGATGAGAGTGATTCCCCCGACAGAGGGCGACGGGTTGCCAAGAACGGTCGTACGTTGTCACAGACTCCTCCTCCACAAGATGTGACATACGGGCAAACAGGTATATGGACGCTAGACAACTGATCCAATTCACGCCAGGAATATCCTGGCAATGGAGGTCCTAGGATTTCGCGGTCTCTCGCGGTGCCACTTGCAGAGTGGTTCCCTTCGACCGAGAGAACCTCGATCTCGGCACCCGGCTCCACGGCGGTCGCCCGATGAGCGCGGGCACGCCACTTGGCTCCGTCGATCACCACCACTCCGTCGGGGTCGAGCACCGATTCAACAACACCAATGCACCAACCAGATGCTCACGACCGATGGTGGGCGTGCCGAATCGGGAGCGCACGATGGTCGTCATCGCAAACAGATAGAACAGCATGATCCCGATGACCGTGAGCAGCACCGCCCAGAAGCTCGTGGCAATCTGCGGTGGCCCACCGACAAAGGCGATACCGCCCCAGAGCATGAGGATGGTGCCAACCACGCTCCGGATGCCGAGCTCGTGCCTCTGGAAGTCCCATGTGTAGAGGCCGATACCGAGCACTGCGGCAACAACGGCCCACCAGTTCATCGGCAATGAGGCAAACCCGTAAGCCGGCGAGGAACAGCGAGAGCGCGGCAACGGCTGCGGCGACCCCTGCACCTGCGGCGTAGAACTCGAAGGCGGCAACGGCAAGACCGGCCAGCAGAAAGAAGAACGCGGCATCTGGCCTAGTGCCGAGACGGAGGAAGCGGGTCAGCAGCGTCGGCTTGAGGAATCGGACATCGACCGAGGAGACAATGGCCGTGGATCCGTCCCCGAGGATCACCTCCTTGGCGGTCTCGAGCATCACCGGCCCTCCCGATGTCTCAACGGCTCGCGGTCGAGAGCCGCGATGAATTGGCCGATCGTCGGCTGAACCAAGAATCCGGGTGTGTCGTCAATCGGCTCGATCACATGCTTGGTGTCCATCAAATCACCGAACTTCTGCTCTGCGAGCCCGGAGGGGTCACCGGCTCTCACGACACCCAACGGCGAGAACCCAAAACTCGCCCCGGGTGCGCCACCAGCCATGCCCACCGCGTCGAGGATGGCGACGGTTTCGCCATAGGCGACGGCACCTTCAGGGCCCACCCAGGCAACCACCGGTTTGGGCGAAGCCGTAATCGCATCCAGCAGGGGCTGAATGTCACCTGAGGCGACACCGGGGTTGTCGATCTTGAGCACGACCACCTGAGCATCGTCGGTATGCACAACACCCTCGAGGAAGTCGAGCGCCCGTTGATCCAGCGGTCCGCGTACATCGCCGACGACAACCGGGCCCGCGTCGGATTGTTGCGCCATCGCAGAGGAAGCCACCGTGACGGCGCCGACAAAGAGCACCAGTAGGAAAAGTCGTCTCAACACGGCGAGCCATGGTACCCATCTCCAATGCCGATGCGCCGATCGGGCGCGCTACTCTTGCCGTCATGGCATCACGAATAGTCGTCATCGCAGACGAAGCCTGGGCACGCAACGAGGTCCATGCCACGCTCACCGAACCTGATTTTGTCCTCATCGATCATCACGACCCCGCAACGGTCGGTGAGATCCTCGATGAGGAGACCCCCGATTGCATCGTGGTTGATCTTCAGGTGGCCAGCATGGGCGGTATGGCAATCGCACGGGAAATCCACCAGCAGGCCGCAATCGCCGGCATCGACGCCATCCCGGTGGTGCTGCTCCTCGACCGCAAGGCCGACTCGTTCCTTGCCAAGCGGGCCGGGGTGGCGGCCTCGGTAATCAAGCCGTTTTCCGCCCACGATCTCCGCACCGCTGTCGAAAAAGCAATTGCCGAATAGCACGGTCGGCACGACAGACTCGCCATGAACCCAACCAAAATCGCCTATGTCGTAATACTGGCAGTCTGTGCGATCGGGTCCGGGTTCTTCTCCGGATCGGAGACCGCCCTCATCGGTATCGGGCGAGAGCGGGTCCACCAGATCTCGGCGAGAGGGAAAGCGGGGGAGAAGGGTCGCCCAACTGGTCGCCGACCCCGATCGGCTGCTTTCGACGCTGCTGGTCGCCAACAACCTCGTCAACATCCTCGGCGCCGCGGTGGCAACGACTCTGTTCATCTCACTGATCGGCGAACCGGTGGGGGCCGTGGGTGTCGACGTTGGCGGTGACCGTCGTCGTGCTCATCGTCGGTGAGATCACCCCAAAGACCATCGCCGCCCGCTACCCGGAGCGGTTCTCGCTTGCGGTGGCTCCGATGATCTGGCGGTTGTCGCTGGTGCTGAGCCCGGTGGCCCGTCTGTTCACCGGCGTGACCCGAGGTGTGCTTCGGCTCTTCCGGCTCTCGGGAGATGGCTCCAGTGGCGTCACCGAGGCCGACATCCTGGCACTCGCCGAGCTGAGCGCAGCGGGTGGCGAGATCGAAGCCGCGGAACGCGAGATCATCGACGCGCTGTTCACCCTCGCCGACAAGCCGGTGCGTGAGGTGATGACACCCCGGGTCGACATCGTCACCCTGGGCGACCCGGTTCGGATCGAGGATGTACGCGATGCCGTCAACAAGGCCGCGCACTCGCGGTTCCCGGTCACCGGCGGCAACCTCGACGATCTCATCGGCATCCTCTACGTCAAGGACGTGCTCCGCTTCACCGGCGATCCCTCACCAAGGGCGATCGCGGGCCTGATCCGCAAGCCCACCTACGTTCCTGAATCTGCGCCGTTGCTCCAGGTTCTCCAGGACATGAGAGACCGTCGCTACACGATCGCGCTCGTGCTCGACGAGCACGGCGGCGTCGAGGGCATCGTCACCATCAAGGATCTCGTCTCGGAGCTGGTGGGCGAGCTCCAGGACGAGTACGACCCTGGAGTGCCTTCGATCGTCAAGATCGGAACCAACCGCTGGATGGCAGATGGGCGGCTGCCTCTCGACGACTTCAACACAGCAGTGAATCATGAGTTCCCCGAGGGCCCGTACTCGACGGTTGGTGGCCTCTATCTCGCCGTCGCCGGTCGGATCCCGTCCGACGGGCACCAGCTCACCATCGACGACTATCGCCTCGTGGTGATGCGAATGGACCGGAACCGGATCGATCGAGTCAGGGTCGAAAAACTGGCCTAGCCAACGTCGAGTGTTCGCAGCTCCGTGGGTTCGCTACAATCTTCAGCTCTCGGGACGTGGCGCAGCTTGGTAGCGCGCATCGTTCGGGACGATGAGGTCGCCGGTTCAAATCCGGCCGTCCCGACCAGGGCCGGTGGCAACAGCCGCCGGCCTTTCCCGTTACGGCGGAGTGGCCGCTACTTCCTGGAGGTGACTCCCGCTCGCAGAGCCTGCAGCTCAGCCTGGAGACGACGCTGGAAACCGCGACGGACCAACGGCCCGAACAGCAGATCCGCCAGGCGGTCGGCGAGGCTGTCACCGCCGGTGTCGATGTCGCTGATCACTTCCGTGCCGTCGTCGACGGCCCGGAATTCGAACGTGCCTCGGAACGGGAACGAGAACTGCCCTCGCTCCGACTTGGCTACAAAGCGACGCGGCGGATCGAATTCCACTATCGAGAAATCCACCCGGGCGTTGCGCCAGCCCTCGGCATACTCGGCAGTGAACTTCGCCCCTGCCTTGAGCTTTTTAGACAGCAGCCGGGCTCTGCGCACCCCTGAGACCCAGCGAGGCATGTTCTCCACGTTGCTCACGTAGGCGAAAACCTCATCGATTGGCCTGTTGATGACTATCGAATTCTTCGTGCTCATGGCTACCTCACGTGACAACCCTCACGGTACATCACCTATCGACATATTGCGGCGTCCTCATTAGCCCAATCCCACCCCGGTGCCCTTCGTCGGCGGTTATTGTCCCCCCGGTGAATCAGGCAACAAGCACCAGGGCGCCGCGCTCGAGCGACGGCACATGGGTAATCGCAATCGGTGCGATCGTCGCCTCGCTGGGCGCCTATGTGTTCCAGGTGGTGGGTGGGCGCACCTTGGGTACCGACGGGTTCGCTCCTGTGGCCACGGTGTGGACTATCGGCTTCCTCGTCTACACCATCGTGATGCTCCCCGTAGAGCAGATGACGACGAGAACGGTGACGCTGCGGGCCGGCGAGGCCCTCGACGCAGACACCCGCCGCCAGATCGCCATCACGCTCATCGGCGGTGCGATTCTCGGCGTGGTCGTGGCCGCATTGGGCGTCGAGACGTTCTTTGCGGGCAGCGCAGCTTTCATCGCCCCGATTGCGCTGCTTCTCCTCTCGCGAGCGTTGATGACGGTAGCCCGCGGGGTGATGGCGGGACGCAGGCGGTTCATGGCCTACGGGGTGACGATGATCCTGGAAGCGGTGGCGCTGATCTCGCTCGGAGTCATCTTCTCCATCATCGATGTCGGCTCGTTCTGGTTCGCCATCTCACTGGGGGCGGCGCCCCTCACGCTCCTGCTGGTACGGCCATACAAGGTGCATATCGAACCGGGTCGGATCGCGACGGAGGTCCCCAAGACCACCGGGCTGCTCCAACTGCTCGTCGTCGCCTCCGCCCTCTCGCAACTGATTCTCGCCGGGGGACCGCTGATCGTCGGTCTGATCGGCGGTACACCTGCCGAAGTGAGCATCTACTTCATGACGTTCACCTTGCTGCGCGGGCCGATCACTGCCTCGTACCCACTCGGGACCCGTTTTCTCGCCGCGATGACCACGGCGCTCAGCGAGGACAAGCCCGAGGTGCTGCACACCTGGGCGGCACGACTGGCCGGGTTGGGAGGGGCCGCCGCCCTGGTGTCGGGCGTTGCGGCCTACGTCATCCTGCCACCGATCATCGAGTTGCTATACGGAGCGGAGTTCCGTCCCAGTGCGATCGTCGGCGGGCTCGGAGGCGCAGGAGCAGTGGCCGCCCTCGTCGTCCTCTTCGTGACTCAGATCGTCATCGCCCGCGGTCGAACCCGCGACCTCGCCGTCGGGTGGGTCATCGCAGCAGTGGTCGCTTCGGTCGTGCTCGTGGTCTCAGGCGCCGACCCGCTCACCAGGGCTGGCCTACGCGTTTGCGGCGGGCGAGCTGACCGCACTCGCGGTCATCTCGCTCACCGCCTACAGGGGCTATTCCGCCTAGATCAGGCTTGACGGGCGCCGACGAAGGCAATCACATAGCCAGCCCATGCGACCAGGGCGCCGAAGATAGAGGCGCCGCCCCAATCGAAGAAGCTGCTCTCGAGATCGGTGAGGATTTCCACTGCGCCGATCAGTGCCAGCGAATAGCCTGCGAGCTTCAGGAACGCCGGGACCGGAGCGAAGGCTGTAATTGCCCCGCTGTCGAGCCTGGGCAACACTGCGATGATGAGCGCCAACGCGACGGCGACAGTCCCCACGAGATAGTCGTCGGTGATCAGATCGAAGATCACCCACGATGCCAAAACCACCAGCGCACCGATGGTGACGAGATCGAGCCCGCCAAAGTTCATGCCTCCGGATGTGCCGGTTTGCTCATCTGCCATTTGCTCTCTCCTCCAAGTCGACACCCCCTTCACAGTCGCAACTGAGGCTACACACGAGGTCAAGCACCGCGGGGGCAGACTTCGAGAAAACGATGGCACTATTCCAAGCGGCGACTGAGTGTCGGCTAGAGCAGCTCGGCCAGCTGGACTGCGTTGAGCGCCGCACCCTTGCGAAGGTTGTCACCGACGGTCCACAGGCTGATCCCGCCTTCTGTACCCACCGTCTGACGGACCCTTCCGATGAGCACATCGTCGATGCCCGCAGAGTCGAGCGGAGTCGGCACCTTGGTGTCGTCCCACAGCTGAGCTCCGGGGGCGTCGGCGAGGATCTCCTTGGCTTCGGCAACGGAGACGGGGCGATCGAAGAACATCGTCGCCGCGATGCCGTGCCCGACCATCGTCGGCACCCTGACGCAGAACGGCTCCACCTTGATTGCAGGCGCCTCGAGGATCTTGCGGGTCTCGTTGACCAGCTTCCACTCCTCGTCCGTGTAGCCCAGCTCGGTGAACGATCCGGCGTGGGCCAACACGTTGAAGCCGATCGGCCTGCTGTACACGTCGCTGCCCGGCTCGGTCCAGCCACCCTTGGCCAGCAGCTCCCGGTCCTTGCCGAGGACATCGATCTCGTGGGCGAGCACATCCATCCCGGTCTGACCCGTACCGGACACCGCCTGGTACGACGTGGCGGTCATCGACTGCAGGCCGGCGGCGCGATGCAGAGGGCCTGCGGCCATCATCAACACCATCGTCGTGCAGTTCGGGTTGGCCACGATGCCGTTGTGCTCCTTGATGGCGTGGTCGTTCACCTGGGCGACAACGAGGGGAACATCATCCCGCTGGCGGAACGCCGAGGAGTTGTCGATGACGACCGCACCGGCGGCGGCGAACCTGGGCGCATACTCCTTCGAGCGGCTGCCACCCGCCGAGAACAGCGCCACCTCGATACCGGCCGGATCCGCCGTAGCCAGATCCTCTACGGTCACGTCACCCCATTTGGTGGGGATGACGCGCCCGGCAGAACGACTCGACGCCAACATGCGCAGATCGGATACCGGGAAGTCTCGCTCTTCGAGGATCGAGAGCATCGTGGTGCCGACGGCACCGGTTGCACCAACAATCGCCGTCCTCTTACCCATTGTCCGCACTCTCCTCTTCGTCACCGAGCTCGAAACCATCGTGCAGTCCCTGCACTGCAGCTGCGACATCGTCGCCTCGAACCACACAGGATATGCGAATCGGGGATGTACTGATCATGTCGATGTTCACGCCGTGCTCGGCGAGGATGCGGAACATCTTCCCGGCAATGCCGAACTCGTGCTTCATCCCGGCACCGACCAGTGACACCTTGGCGATATTGGGGTTCACGTCGACCCCGGCCGCTCCGATGGCGGCCGCCGTCGTCTTGGCCACATCCTCTGCAATCCCGACGTCTACCTTCGGCACTGTGAAGCTGATATCGGTGACCCCCTCACGGGAGACGTTCTGCACGATCATGTCCACCGTGAGGCCGGCATCGGCGAGCGGCTCGAACAATCGGGCGGCGAGACCGGGTGCGTCCGGAACACCATGGACCGTGACCTTGGCTTCCGAAACGTCATGAGCTATGCCCCGGATGATCGCTTCTTCCATGGTTTCCTCCTTGACCCACGTCCCCACCCCGCCGTGGAAAGACGAGCGCACGTGTATCGGGATTTTGTAGCGGTGGCCGAACTCGACCGAGCGGGCCATCAGGACCCCGGCGCCTGCCGAGGCCATCTCGAGCATTTCTTCGAAATTGATCTCGTCTAGCTTCACTGCATTTGGCACCAGACGAGGATCTGCGGTGAACACGCCGTCGACATCGGTGTAGATCTCGCAGACATCGGCCTCCAATGCGGCGGCAAGGGCAACAGCAGTGGCGTCTGAGCCGCCCCGGCCGAGCGTGGTCACGTCACGGGTCACGGGGTTGACGCCCTGGAACCCGGCAACGATGACGATCTTGCCCTCAGCGAGACCTTCACGCACCCGATCTCCGCGTATCCCGGTTATCTCGGCATGGCCGTGCGCCTCTGTCGTGAGGATCCCCGCCTGCGAACCGGTGAGGCTCATCGAGCCAACACCATGGTCCTGGATCGCCATCGCCACCAACGCCATCGAGATGCGTTCACCAGAGGTGAGCAGCATGTCCATCTCACGAGGATGGGAGTTGGGCGTCACACCATTGGCAAGTTTGATCAAATCGTCGGTGCTCTTGCCCATCGCGCTGACAACAACGACAACATCGTTACCCGACTCATGGGTGGCGACGGCGCGAGCTGCAACCGCCCTGATACGTTCCGCGTCGGCTACGGACGTTCCACCATATTTCTGCACAACGAACGGCATCGGGCGAGTGTAACCCGGGCGGAAGAATGGTTGGCAATCACCACCCGAGCCTGGTCGAGGGTGCTGTGATCACTCGAGGTCGCGGCGCCCGAAGGCCATCAACCCAGACCCGGCGAGCGCCCCGGCAACTGCGAGCAATACGACAACGGGTAGCACACCGAAGACACCACCGGGGAGGCTGGGCGTGTGGGTGAATGGAGATAGATCGAGCAGCCACTGATCGAGGTTGAGCGCACCACCGAGCAGCGTCAGGATCAAAGCAGCTCCGAGCGCAGCCCAGCCGAGACCGCTCCGGCGCGGGATGACGCCGAACACGAGGAGCGCAAGCCCGACCATGACCCAGGAAGCGGGCACATAGACGAGCGCTGAGCCAACGACCCTGAATACCTGGGTGAGATCACCCACTGAGATCCCGAATGACAAACCCATGGCTGCGCCAAACACCACAAGATCGATGACAGGCACCACGGCTCCAAAGAGCAAATGGCTACCCACCCAGGATCGGCGATCGACGGAGCCGGCGAGAATCACCTCGGCATGGCCGTCACTCTCTTCGCCACGGAGCCTGAGCACGGCCTGCAGACCGTGAGCGGCAGCCACGCCGGAAGCGACACTCAACATCGAGGCGAGGTATGCGTTGGTGAAGATCGACGAACCGCCCAGTCGGGTGATCACGTCGCTAAGAGTGGGCGTCTCGTCCATCAAGCGCCCCAAAACCGTCTGCAAATGCACCAAGCAACAGACCGAAGACGAGGAATGCAGCGGTCCACGTCACGGCAAGACCGCGCTGTAACCGCCATCCCAGCGCCCACGCGGAGCGGAGCGAGGGACCGGCTTCTGCCGGACCGAGCCGGGTCGGTATGAGCGTTGAGCCCAGGTCACGGTGATTCGAGATGGCAAACGATGCCCCGAGAAAGGCGACTGCGAGCAGAGCCAGCACCACGATGGGCCACCACCGCTCCCCGGCAAAGGCACCGACCCGTGCCGCCAAACCGATCGGTGATATCCACGAGAGCCACTCGGCTCCGCCGGCACGACCGGCGTCGCCTGCGACGCGCAGGGCGAAGGAGGCACCGATGACCGCCATGCCGATGGCGTTGCTGGTCCGACTGCTTTCGAGGAACTTGGGCGGCGAATGCCGCGATCCCGACGAAGAGCCACCCGACGGTGACGATGGCGAGGCGAATGCCATCGTGCCCCCGACATCGAGCCCGGCTTGGAGCAATCCGGCAACGATGAGCAATCCTGCGACCAGGTTGGCCGCTAGACCCGACCACGACCGCGGCCGCAAGGGGCGCCTGCCGCCCGATCGCGGTCGATCCAATCAGCTCACGACGCCCCGTCTGCTCTTCGGCACGAGTGTGTCGGGTGACGAGAAGCACGCTCATGATGCCAACGAGCACCGAGAGGGCCGCCCCGATCCGCCACACGACAAGGCCGCCGAGGGTCGGTGATTGCACCGGCCCGAGAAAGGCGACGAACGCCGAATTCGATTCGATGGTGACTGCCGCGGCGCGCAGGGCGGCATCGGTCGGGTAGAGGCCTATGAACGCGGAGGCAACCCCGGCGGGGAGCATCCCGATGACGAGAATCCAGATCGGCAGCTGAATTCGGTCCCGGCGCAGGACCATACGGATCATTTGGCCGAGCCCGGCGATCCCGTTCACAGCGACGCCTCCTGATAATGCCGTAGGAACAGCTCTTCGAGTGTCGGGGGACGGCTCACCAGCGAGACTACCCCGGCGGCGGTGATGGCTCTGAGCGCTGATTCGAGCGCGGTCTGGTCCACCTGGAAGTCGACGGTCGTCCCGTCGACGACGAGATCGTGCACCCCGCCCAGCTCGCCGAGATCGGGCGGGACCGAAACAAGCCGGGCGGAGATCGTCGTTCTGGTGAGGTGGCGGAGATCATCGAGAGTCCCACTCTCGACGATCCTCCCTGTTCGAACGATGCTCACACGCTCGCACAGCGCCTCGACCTCCGAGAGGATGTGACTCGCCATGAGCACGGTTCTCCCGTTGCCTGCGTCTTCCTTGATGACCCGGCCGAACTCCGCCTCCATCAGCGGATCCAGACCCGAGGTGGGCTCGTCGAGAATCAGGAGCTCGGCGTTGGCGGCAAGCGCGGCGATGAGGGCGACCTTCTGCCTATTGCCCTTGGAATAGGTCTTGCACTTCTTGGTGGGGTCGAGCTCGAATCGCTCGATCAGGCTCAGCTTCCTCGACCCGTCGATCCCGCCGCCCATCCGACCGAGCAGATCGATTACCTCTCCGCCTGAGAGCATCGGCCACAAGGCGACGTCTCCCGGCACGTAGGCGAGCCTCTTGTGCAGTGTGGTGGCATCGCGCCATGGGTCGCCGCCGAGCACCTGAGCCGTGCCGCCATCTGCGCGGATCAGCCCGAGCAAAATCCTGATTGTCGTCGATTTCCCGGCCCCGTTCGGGCCGAGGAAACCGTGAACCTCGCCGGACGAGCACAGACAAATCGAGACCGTCGAGGGCAACGGTCGATCCAAAGCTCTTCTCTAGACCATGAACTTCGATTACAGATTCCATATCCATGAACTTACACGAAATTCACAAACTTGTGAAGTTACAAAATGTCGTATATGATTTTGGTGTGACAGAGAAAGAAACACCAGACCCCGCCGTCCTCGAGGTCGTCGAGGAGATAGCCATGCTGATGGTCTCGTGGGGCTTCCCGAGAATGCCGGCGCGGGTCCTGCTCCTACTGATGGCGAGCGAGAGCGATTCGCTCGATGCAGGAGAGTTGGCCACAGGCCTCGGGGTCAGCCCGGCTGCGATCTCCGGAGCAGTCAGATACCTGATCGATGTCGGATTGGTGGTTCCCCGCCCCCACCCCGGGCGTCGCCGCGCCACCTACGCAATACCGAACGCCGCCTGGTACGAGGTCTCGGTCATGAAGACGGCCTACTTCCGAACGGTCGCGGACCGCACCAGACGCGGAGTAAAAACACTGGGAGGACCGGAGACTGCTGCTGGCGCCCGGTTCACGGACATGGCCGATTTCTTCGACTTCATGGCCGACGAGATCCCTCAGATGCTGCAACGCTGGCGGCAGCGCCAGGAACACGGAGACTAGATCGCCGCACGTATTCATATCCGACCGGGTGCCCTAGCATCGTCTCCCATGCGTTCCCACACCACACACTTTGCCCTCCTCGCGCTCGTGGTGGCCCTCCTTGCCGCCGCCTGCGGCGGAGGGGACCAGGCTGCCGCCGCAGGGTCATCCGAAACAACAACGTCTGCGGCCACGGCCGACACAACGACGACCACCGAGGCGTTGCCCGATATCACGATGCCCGCAGTGCCGCCATCCGATTACTCGGGTTTCGCTGCCCAACCGACCGCATGCGGAGCACAGGCTCCTGCACCGGTGCAAGAGATGACATTCGAGGCTCCCGAGGACCAGAACCTCGATCCGGATACTCCGGTAACCGCAACGATCACGACTTCGTGCGGGGACATCGTCATCCAGCTCGATCCGTCGATCGCCCCCGAGACCGTGAACTCGTTCGTGTTCCTGGCTCGCAGTGGGTACTACAACGGCTCCGTGTCGCACCGGATCGTTCCGGGGTTCGTCTTCCAGGCCGGGGACCCAACGGCAACGGGGCGCGGCGGGCCCGGGTACACCATCCCCGATGAGCTCCCTGACAGCGGTTTCGTCTACAAGGCGGGCTCGGTGGCCATGGCCAACTCGGGGCCGGACACCAACGGGTCACAGTTCTTCATCACGCTCGCCGACGTCCCCCTCCCCGCCGACTACACCTACTTTGGTCAGGTTGTCGACGGATTCGATACTCTCGACGCGATCACTCAGATCCCGCTCGGCGTCAACCAGTTCGGAGAGCAGAGCGTGCCGCTGGAGACCCTCTACATAGACAGCATCACAATCGACGGGTAGGCGTGTCCCACCATGGGTCTACCAACCGGCTCTGATCGGGTGCAGACCGCATGCGATCGCTATGCTTCTCCGCCTATGGCGACTGATAAACGCGAGCGACAGCGTCAGAACCGTGCTGTCAAGCAAGAAGAGCGCAGCAAACAGCAGCGGCGCCAGAAGATCATCGACCTCTCCAAGCGGATTGCCATCTGGGCCGTGGTGTTCTTCGCACTGCTGATCTTGGCCAACATCGTCTGGGGATGAAACCTCCCCGGTGGCCGAATGGCAGTTGACCTACACCTGCACAGCATCTTCTCCGACGGCTCCGACACACCTGAGCAGATAGCGGCTCAGGCCGCCGCGGTCGGGTTGACCGCGATCGCGCTCACCGACCACGACATCCTCGACGGCATCCCCCGCGCCGACGCCGCGGCGGCGAGCCACGGCATCAACTTCATCGGTGGCACCGAGCTGTCCGTGCTCTGGCGCGACCAAGGCATGCACATGCTGGTCTACTTCCTGGAGCCCGGCTCAGGACCGTTGCAAGACCGACTCGGCGCACTGCAGGAATCGCGAGCGGGGCGCAACGAGCAGATCGCCGCACAACTCCGCGCCCTCGGGATAGACATCACGATGGATGAGGTGCTCCAGGAAGCCGGAACCGGAGTCGTCGGCAGACCCCACTTCGCCGGAGTACTGATCAACAAGGGCTACGTCTCCTCGGTGCCCGAAGCCTTCGACCGCTACCTGGCCGCGGGGCGCCCCGCGTACGTGCCGCGACTCCGGCTGAGCGCCGAAGAGGCACTAGCGCTGGCCCGCTCATCCCGTGCCGTACCTGTGATCGCACATCCGCACACACTCAACCTCCGCTCCGATGAATTCGCTACCGGATTCCGAGAGCTCGTCGATCTCGGACTTGGCGGAATCGAGGCCTATTACGGTGAGTACACCGTCGACATGCGCACCCGCATCGCCGAGATCTGCAGCCGGCTCGGCATCGTCGCAACCGGCGGATCTGACTACCACGGGAAATACAAACCACACCTCCAAGTGGGCACCGGCAAGGGTGACCTGCGCGTGCCCGACTCCGTATTCGACGACCTCGTTGCCGCCCGCTGAAGACTCGCTCGATGCCGCTTGCCGGTGACAATGGCGTATCCTTCCCACCGAATGGGGGGCGGGTAAGCCGTCGGGGAATCGAGTAGGACGGGTTGTGACCACCTCCCAGTTGGCCAACATCCAGGCGCCTGTCGCCTATACGGAGGTACGGAGACGTATCAATACGGTTCGTGCCTTGCTCGGTGTCGTCCTCGTAGGCCTCGCTCTCGGCGGAATGATCGCAACCACTATCTGGTGGGCCGTGATTCCTGCCATCTACCTGGTGGGCGATGGGCTGTGGAGAAGAAACCACGGCACGAGTGCTCTTCCGATGCTGCTCACGGACACGGTTGTGTTTGCGGCCATCGAGCTACTCAAGGGAGACGTGAGCCTTTCGCTCTCGGTGACGTTCCTCTATCTACTCACCGGTGCGCTACTGCTGTTGCCCGTCCCCAAGGCGAGCGCAGTGGTGGTCATCGCCCTCGCCATCGGCAGCCCCGTAGTGTGGCTGGCTCCCATCACCAGCCCACAGATAACGGAGACGAGGGCGAATGTGTTCGACCTCGTTTCGGTGGTACTGATGTCGCTGCTCGTCGGCTCGCTGCTCTATGCGGCGGTCAAGGCTCTGCATGCGTCGACAATGCGCCACCGCCGGGCACTGGCTGCGGAGCGCCGGGCCGTCGAACTGAAGGACGAATTCGTATCGATGGTCAGCCACGAGTTCCGCACGCCGCTCACCAGCATCGCCGGCTTCTCCGAGACCTTGCGATCCAACTGGCTCGACTTGGCACCGGAGGAGATCGATGAGTTCCTGGTGATCATGCGCCAGGAGGCGTATCACCTGAGCGACCTCGTCGAGGACATCCTGGTCATCCCTCGCATCGAAGCCGGCAGGCTCAGGCTTCGTCCTCAGGAGTTCGATCTCGCCTCCGAGATCGCCGCCACCGCACGGCTGGTTTTTGCCAACACCGGTAAGGAGATCGATATGTCGGTGCCGGGTGGGGTCATCGTCAATGCCGACCGGGGCCGCACCGGCCAAATCCTGCGCAACCTCTTCGATAATGCGCGCAAGTACGGCGGCGACTCCGTGCAGGTCGCAGGCGAAGAGGGCACCGACATCTACACCGTTACCGTCTCCGACAACGGTCCCGGCATCCCCGACGGAGAATGGGAACGGGTATTCGAGCATTTCGAGCAGCTGAACAAGGGCGACAGCCGTGCTTCCGAAGGTGTCGGGCTCGGGCTTCCCATAGCCAGGCAGCTCGCTCGAGCCATGGGTGGTGACGTCTGGTACGTGCCGCGCTTCCCAACCGGTGCGTCGTTCCGTTTCTCGCTGCAACTTTCGAAGATCATCCCCGATGCCGCAGGTGCAGAACAGCACACCATCAACACCGAGCCGGGGCCTTCCTCGGTCAGGTCTGCGGAAGGCTGACCGGGAGTCCTCCGTTCTGGCGTCCAAACGCGCACTATTTCGCCGGAATGGACGCCAGAACGGGAGATCGCGGGGTCGCCTACTCGGCGACCTCGATATTGGCTCCCGGCTCGAATTCGCCCCACGACTGAGTGTCGTATGCGTGCGATGGCAAAGGTGCCGGTACGTCGCGTGGGCGCCACGCCAATACCCACGAGCTCTGCCGGGGAGTCTGTGCCGGCGTTGCCAGCGCTCTCGACTCTTCCTCGACGATGGCGTCGATGACGGCGATGATGGCCGCCGACTCCTCGGTGCTCGGCCTTCCGGAAACCTCGATCCTCATGCCGGAGACTCTACGAGCTCTACCAGCGTTCCGGCGAACGATTTCGGGTGGACAAATGCGATCCGCGAACCATTGCCACCGATGCGAGGAGCCTCATCGACCAGCCTGGACCCCTCTGCCCTGAGATGATCCAGCGCCGCATCGATGTCGGCGACGGCAAGGGCGACGTGATGCATCCCCTCGCCCCGTGACGCAATGAACCTGCCAACCGGGGTGTCGGGTGAGAGCGGCTGCAGCAGCTGGATGTAGGAGCCACCGACCGGGATCATCGCCTCCTCGACACCTTGTTCCGCCACCACCTCACGTGAGGTCGGTTCGGCCCCGAACAGAGTCGCGTATTCGGCGAGCGCGGCGTCGAGATCCCGCACCGCAATTGCCACATGATGGAGGTTGTACGCAAACATCAGTCCACAAGCTACTACGTCCCCGCGCACGCGGATGATCGCGTTCGTGCGGATCGTGTGCCCACATATGGGCGTGGTGTACGCAAGAAGCGGCTGCTGGGTACGAGACCCCAACAGATCGGTAGCATGTTATCGATCCCCAATGGCTGTGAGCATCTCCGACCTGCGCGCCCGTGCCGACGGGCTGATGCTGGCCGATCGCCGTCAATTCCACCGCAGAATCTCCGGCGCGGCCCGGATCGACGCGCCCGACTAAGCGGGAACAGGTGCTGGCGACACTCGAGAAAGAGATCGCGGCCGCCACGGAACGACGCGATGCACGCGCCCGGGCCCTCCCCGGGAAAATCTCATATCCGGCCGACCTGCCTATCACCGATCGACGCAACGAGCTCCTGGACACGATCCGTGACCACCAGGTGGTGATCGTCGCCGGTGAAACCGGATCGGGGAAGAGCACCCAGCTCCCCAAGATGTGCCTCGAGCTCGGTCGCGGCATCAACGGATGGATCGGGCACACGCAACCCCGCCGGCATCGCAGCTCGCTCCATCGCCAACCGGGTGGCAGAAGAGCTGGGTGGGACCGTCGGCGGTGTCGTCGGGTACACGGTCCGCTTCAGTGATCAGGTCGGCGCCAGCACACTGGTCAAGCTGATGACAGACGGCATCTTGCTCAACGAGATCCATCACGACCGCTACCTAAACCGCTACGACACGATCATCATCGACGAGGCCCACGAGCGCAGCCTCAATATCGATTTCCTGCTCGGATACCTCAAGAATCTGCTGCCGAAACGGCCGGACCTCAAAGTGATCATCACCTCAGCGACCATCGACACGGAGCGGTTCGCCGCTCACTTCAACGATGCCCCGATCGTCGAAGTATCCGGCAGGACCTACCCGGTCGAAGTTCGCTACCGGCCACTCGATGATCCAGCTCAGCCTGAGCCAAAGGATCAGCCGGACGGGATCTGCGACGCGGTCATCGAGCTGTTCACGGAGAAGGACGGCGACGTCCTGGTGTTCTGCTCCGGCGAGCGAGAGATCCGAGACGCTGCCGAGGCGATCGAAGACCTCGGGCTCAGGCACACCGAGGTCGTCCCCCTGTACGGTCGACTATCCACCGGCGAGCAGAACCGAGTCTTCGCCCATCACACCGGACGCAGGATCGTCGTTGCCACCAACGTCGCCGAGACCTCGCTGACGGTGCCCGGCATTCGAGCCGTAGTCGACGCCGGGACCGCACGCATCTCCCGCTACGGCAGACGCACCAAGGTGCAGCGGCTCCCCATCGAGCCGATCTCCCAAGCGTCGGCCAACCAGCGGGCAGGGCGCTGTGGCCGGCTCGGCCCCGGCGTGTGCATCCGCCTCTACTCGGAGGACGACTTCGCCACCGCGGCCCGAATTCACCGAACCAGAGATCCAGCGGACCGGGTTGGCGTCGGTGATCCTCCAGATGGCGGCCCTCGACCTCGGTGACATCGAGTCGTTCCCGTTCCTCGATCCGCCGGACTCACGCTGCATCCGCGACGGCTACGACCTACTCGAGGAGGTCCGGGCACTGGAGACGGCACACCGCGGCAAGCGCAAACTCACCAAGATCGGGCGCAGGCTGGCACGGATTCCGCTCGACATCCGTCTCGGGCGGATGGTGCTCGAAGCCGACCGCAACGACTGCCTGCGCGAAGTGGAGATCATCGCAGCTGCCCTGTCGATCCAGGATCCCAGAGAGCGGCCGGTCGACAAGGAGCAGCAAGCCGATCAGATGCACGCCCGGTTCCGCGACGGGCAAGTCGGACTTCCTCGGCTGGCTCGACCTGTGGCAGTACCTTCGAACCGAGCGGAGGGCCCGTACCTCGAACCAGTTCCGGCGGCTGTGCCGCGACGAGTATCCTCAGCTATCGGCAGGGTCAGCGAATGGCAGGACGTCCACGCGCAGCTGCGAGACATCTCAGACGAGCTGGAGCTACACCGAAACCGGAAACCGTCCGACCCCGACACCATCCACCGCACGGTGCTCACCGGGCTCCTGTCGCATGTCGGCAAGAAAGGACCCGAACGGTTATGAGTATCGCGGTGCTCGCGGGGCTCGGTTCTTCATCTCTCCGGGCTCGACCCTGTTCAAGAGAGCCCCTGAGTGGGTAATGGCGGGCGAGCTGGTCGAGACCACGAGGCTGTGGGCGCATAGCGTCGCCGGCATCTCGCCCGACTGGATGGAGGCCGCGGCACAGCACCTGGTCAAACGCACCTATTCGGACCCGTGGTGGGACGCACCGACGCGGCGCCGCCGTCGCCCGTGAATCTGTGACCTTGTTCGGAATTCCGCTGCAGACCGATCGCGTCGTGCAATACGGCCGGTTAGACCCGACGGCGGCGCCGCGAGCTGTTCATCCGTCATGCACTCGTCGCAGGCGAGTGGGAGTCGACGCCACGAATTCGTCGCACACAACCACGCCGAGATCGACCGGGTACTCGATGATAGAGGCAAGAGAGCGTCGCGCCAACCTGCTCGTCGACGATGACACTCTCGTCGCCTGGTTCGGCGCTCGCATCCCGCGCGACATCACCGACGTACGCCGCTTCGACCGCTGGTGGCGTGAGATGAGAGGCAAACGGCCACATCTGCTCGACCTCGAGCGAGGAGGTGCTGATCGACCCTACGGTGGCGGCACCCGACCCCGAGGCTTTCCCGAAGGTGTGGGAGTACGGGGACCTGGGCCTGCCTCTCGAGTACGAGTTCGATCCCACCAGCCCAGACGACGGCATGACGGTCGACATCCCGCTGCAGGGGCTCGACCGCATCGATCCCGCCGTGTTCGAGTGGCACGTGCCCGGGTACCGTGAAGAGCTCGTCACCGAGCTGATTCGCAGCCTCCCCAAGAAGGTGCGCAAGAACTTCGCCCCGGTGCCAGACACGGCTCGTCGGGTGCTCGACACCCTCTCGGGCAGTGACGACCCGGGTTTGCTGCAGACGCTACGTCGTGAGCTGCAGAGGATCGGCAACGAGCCGATCCCCGTTGATGCCTTCGATCTCGACTCACTGCCGGCGCACCTGCGACCCACGTTCCGCATCGTCGACGAGGACGGCAATACCGTCGTCGCAGGTCAGGATCTCCGGGCACTGAAGAACCAGGTCCGGGAGGAGACGGCTGCCGCGGTCGATGCGACCACCCACGAGCTCGAGACCATCGGGACTCACCGGATGGAGCATCGGCGAGCTTCCCCGCATCGTTGCCGTCTCCGGCGCCGACCACACCGTGGACGCATATCCGGCCCTCGTCGACGAAGGCGACACAGTTGGGGTACGGCTGCTGGCCACCCAGGACGAGCAAGCGGCCACCATGTGGCAGGGGACAATCCGGCTGCTGCTTGCTCAACCTCCCGTCGCCGGGAAAGCTGCTTCGCCCTCTGCTCGACCGCGACGCCAGGGCGATGCTCCGAGTAGGACCGCATGCGGACCAGACCGAGTGGGTCGAGGACTGCCTCGGATGCGCGCTCGGGGAGATCATCACGCGGGCCGGCGGGCCCGCCTGGGATGCAACCGGCTTCGATCGCTTGCTCTCCAGAGCACGTGATGAGCTACATCCGTTGGTGACCCGGGTGGCATCCGAATCGCTCGAGCTGCTGGCCGCCCTCGGCGAGGCCGAGGCGGCATTCAACCGACTCGACGAGGAGCGCCATGGCGAGGTCATCGACGATATCGCCAATCAGGTCGCCTCTCTCGTCTATCCCGAGCTTCCTCGACCAGGATCGGCTCCGACCGCATTGCAGACGTGACCCGCTACCTCGATGCCATCGTGGTGCGCATCGACCGACTCCCTACAGACCCGGTTCGAGACACCAGCCAACATGGCGGTCATTCACGTCTCGACGCTGAGCTCGACAGGATCGCCGCGGGCCTTCCCGGCGATCCCCGGTTGATGGAGGCGGCTTGGATGATCCAGGAGCTACGCGTGAGCCTCTTCGCTCAGACCCTCGGCACCCGGGGCAAGGTGAGCGAGGTGAGAGTACGTCGGTTCCTCGACGAGATCGAAATGGGCTGACCTTCGATCGGAACGGTCAGGAGAACGTATCTGCCGCGGCCACCATGGCGCGGAGCAGGCCGACGGTGGTCGCAGGAAGGGATACGTACTCATCCATCCCTGCAGCGAGACACCGATCTCGATCACCCTTCATGGCGCGGGCAGTTACGGCAACAATGGGAGTCCGGCGCCCGGAGACCTGCTCTTCCTGACGGATCAGTTGGGTTGCTGCCAACCCATCGAGCACCGGCATCTGGACATCCATCAGCACCAGATCGACCCCACCCCTTCTCACCGCTTCCGCAGCAGCGAGGCCATCACCGACACACGCCGTCTGGATCGCATGGCGACGCAACTGCGCTTCGAGCACTCGCTGACTGGCGAGCGAGCCGTTCACAATGAGTATCTTCATCCGCGAGAGAATGCCGGCCAGATGCTCTGCCTCTCCGTTCGCCGCCTGTGCGCGAGGGGCGAGAGCGCGCGCTGCTCACCCTTGGGAACGGCAATGGAGAAGTGGAACCTGCTCCCTTCGCCCTCCACGCTCTCCACCTCGAGGAGCCCCCCCATCAGCGCCACTATGCGCGATGAGATGCTCAGGCCGAGACCGGTGCCCCCAAACCGTCGCGTGGTCGATGCATCCGCTTGTTCGAATGCCGCAAAGATCTCACCGAGTTTCGCCCGCGGGATGCCGATACCGGTGTCGCTCACGGACAACCGGATGACGGCCTCTTGCTCGGATTCGGTGATCAAATCCAACGAGAAGGTCACACTCCCCGTGTCGGTGAACTTGATGGCATTCACCACCAGATTCGTGATGACCTGACGAAGCCGCACACCGTCGACGTCAAGGAGCTTTGGCATGCTCTCGTCGATGTCAACGATGAGATCGATGCCTTTCTTGTTGGCGCGAACCGTGAGCGCGCTCAGAGTCTGGGCACATAGTGCCCGTATCTCGACCGTGGTCGGCGACAGCTCCATCTTTCCCGCTTCGATCTTCGAGAAGTCGAGAACGTCGTCAACGATCGCCATTAGAGCTTCAGCCGACTCGCGCACCATCCCGAGGTAGTCGCGTTGGGTGGCATCGAGATCGGTCTCGAGGACGAGATCTGTCATCCCGAGGATGGCATTCATCGGCGTTCGGATCTCATGGCTGATGTTGGCAACGAAGTCTGACTTGGCCCGGCTGGCGTCCTCGGCAGCCTCTTTGTCGCTGCGCAGCAACGACTCGGCGGCCTTCTTGTCTGTCACATCCAGGGACATGCCGAACGTGCCGACAATTCTGCCGAGCCGGTCACGAAGAGGCAGCTTGCTGGTAGCAGCCCAGGTGACCCGCCCGTCGGCCCAGACCTCGCGCTCTTCCTTTCTGATCACGTCTACGTCGCCTCTGACGAGCGCTTGCTCATCGCGGAACGTGTTGTTCGAGTGCTCCTTCTCGAAGAAGTCCGAGTCCGTCTTGCCGATCGCGTCGGACGGATGGTCAAGGCGGAAGTCATTCGCCAGCTTGCGGCTGACCCTCAAGAAGCGGCTGTCCGCATCCTTGAAATAGATCGCCGATGGGAGGGTGTCGAGCAACGCGTGGAGGAGCTGACGCTCGCGCTCCAGCTCGGCGATCAGCCTGTGACGCTCCATGGAGTAGCGGATCGATCGGCTCAATGTTCCGGCGTCGAGACGGTCGAAGAGCAGCGCGTCCGTCGCACCTGCTCGTATCGCGGCAATGTCATCCTCACCCGCATCCATGACCGCCACCACCGGTGCGGTGTGCTCAGCAGCGTCGACCCACTCCACGAACTCGGCCAGCCTCGTTCCGGAGCCCAGCCGCCACAGAATCACCTTTGCGTTGCCCAGCCCATCGATCACACCGGACTCGCTCGCCACCCAGACGAGCTCATCGGCGTCGTCCCCCGCCTCAGCGAGCAACTCGGCGATGGCGTCGCGATCAGCAGACGATCCGCCCACCATCAGGACGTGGCGCCTGTAACGGTCCCCCTCTTGGCCCTGGTCTGATGACAGCAATCTGATCCCCGTCCCTTGGGTATTGTCAACGACGTGGCAAAGAACACATACGTGCACCATCGTCACGCGAGGCGAACGACTGAAGCACGGATACGTTGGCGTGGAACTTATGAAGTCCGGGTATGTACCATCGCAAGCACCACCCCGAAAGGATCAAATGAATCCCGTCATTTGCTCGATTGCCCGCACCCCCATCGGCAAGCTCAACGGTGCGTTCACCCGGCTCCAGGCCGCCGAGCTGGCTACGGTCGCCATGAAGGGCGCCATCGATCGGGCAGGAGTGAGCGCAGCAGAGCTCGATGAGGTCATCTTCGGGCACGTCATCCAAGCAGGACAGGGCCAGGTGAGCGCTCGCCCTGCAGCATTTGCGGCGGGGGTCCCGATGCGAGTTCCCTCCAGCGTCATCAACAAGGCTTGTCTCTCCAGCATGACGGCGATTCAGGAAGCTGCTCGCCGCATCCGGCTCGGTGAAGCGAGGTTCGTGCTCGCAGGCGGCATGGAATCGATGACCAACGCCCCTCATCTGCTCATCGGCGCCCGCCAAGGATTCCGGTTGGGAGATGCCACGCTCTCTGATTCTCTCCACCATGACGGGCTGGTATGCGCCTTCGACCATTGCATGATGGGAGAGACAACGGATCGCAAGAATGCCCTGCTCGGTATCACCCGGCAGGAGCAGGATGAATGGTCGGCGGCGTCACACGAGCGAGCCATCGCCGCCACCGAGGCCGGCGTCTTCGCCGACGAGATCGTCCCCGTCGCCGTGCCGCAGCGCAAGGGCGATCCAATCATCGTCGAGCAAGATGAGGGGATGCGCCCCGGCACAACAGTTGAGTCCCTCGGCAGGCTGAGACCGGTGTTCATCAGTGACGGCACGGTGACGGCAGGTAACTCATCTC
Organism: uncultured bacterium; assembly: GCA_963844835.1. GTDB lineage: Bacteria > Actinomycetota > Acidimicrobiia > Spongiisociales > UBA5794 > JAAETI01. The sequence goes on from CAWJPT010000003.1 coordinate 135,218, forward strand.
AGATCTCAGATGGAGCCTCGGCAGTCATCGTGGCCGATCGCGAGGCAGCCGAATCTGCCGGGCTTCCGATCCTTGCCGAGATCCTTGGCTATGGACAGACCGCAGGCCCGGACGCCACCCTGCACGAGCGCCCCGCCGAGGCAATCAACCTCGCTCTCGGCAAGGCCGGATTGGAGCGGAGCTCCCTCGATCTCGTCGAGATCAATGAAGCCTTCGCCGCCGTGGCACTCTGGTCCACCAAGATGCTCGAGATCGACCCGGCCAAGGTCAACGTCAACGGTGGGGCAGTTGCTCTCGGTCACCCGGTCGGTGCGAGCGGTGCCCGCATCACGATTGCATTGATCAATGCCTTGCGCCGGCGTGGCGGCGGAATCGGTGCCGCCGGTCTGTGTGGCGGTGGCGGTCAGGGAGATGCCCTGATCCTCCAGGTCTCGTAGGAAGGGGCGCGACATGGTTGAGAAGCCGGAGAGAAACCTGGCACTGGAACTGGTACGCGTCACTGAGGTAGCCGCTATCGCTGCAGCCAGATATCAGGGTCGTGGCGACAAGGAGTCGGTCGACCAGGCAGCGGTTGACGCGATGCGTGAGGTACTGGCGACTATCGAGATGGACGGCATCGTCGTCATTGGTGAGGGCGAGAAGGACGAAGCGCCGATGCTGTACAACGGGGAGAAGATTGGCAACGGTAACCCACCCATGGTCGATGTGGCCGTCGACCCGGTTGACGGCACCAGACTCACTGCGCTCGGGATGCCGGGGGCTCTGGCGGTTATCGCGCTCGCTCCCCGAGGAACGATGTATGCCCCGGGGAGCCTCGTCTATATGGACAAGATCGCGGTCGGACCGGCCGCCGCGGGCATGATCGACATCGAGGCACCCGTGGCGCACAACATCGAACAGGTAGCCAAGGCATACGAGAAGCCCATCTCCGATGTCACGGCCATCATCCTCGACCGACCCCGTAACCAGCCGTACGTCGACGCGGTGCGGAGGGCCGGTGCCCGCATTGCGCTAATCGGCGACGGTGACATCTCCGGCAGTATCGCCACCGCCAAGACAGACAGCGGCATCGACATCCTGTTCGGGATTGGCGGGTCGCCTGAGGCTGTGACCTCGGCATGTGCGATGGCAGCTCTCGGTGGGGAGATCCAGGCGAAGCTGTGGCCGCGCGACGACAGCGAGCGCGCCTATGCGGCGGAGGAAGGGCTCGACCTGACCCAGATCCTCACCACCCGGGATCTGGTTGACTCCGACAACACGTTCTTCGCCGCCACCGGAGTCACCACCGGAGAGCTCCTCGACGGCGTCCGGTTCGGCAGCCACACCGTCAGCACCAACTCGCTCGTCCTCCGCTCCAAGACCGGCACCGCCCGATTCATAGAGGCAACCCACCGCGTCGAACAGCTCAGAGACCTGTCGGCCTTCGAGTTGTAGCTCGCCGACCCGACATCCTGAGCGCCTAGACAAAGAGCAGGTCGCCGGCGCTGTTGCGCCGGCGACCCGCGCGGGAAGGGCGGGAGGGTTGCCCTTCAGGAGATATCGAGAGACTTCAAGTAGTCAATGCTTTGCTTGGCATCGAGAATCGGGCCCTCTCCGGGAGCCGGGTCCTCATCGAGCACACAGTCCTGCTCGAGGACGTACCAGCCCTCGTAGCCCGCGTCCTCCAGGGTCTTGATGAAGCTCTGGAAGTCGACAGCGCCTTCTCCCAGCGGAACGAAGATGCCGTCGATGTTGGCTTGACGGAACGGGAGGGTGTGGGCCCGGACCCGCTCGGCCATCTCGGCGTCCACATCCTTGAGGTGGACATGGGATACCCGGCCGACGGCCGCTCTTGCGATCTCTGTGGGGTCGGCACCGCCCAGGAAGAGGTGACCGGTATCGAGGCAGAAATCCACGTTGCTGTCATCGATGAGACGGTGCACGTGCTTGGGTTGCTCGATGGCCATTCCCCAGTGCTGGTGGTGGGCAGTGGTGAGACCGGCGCCTTCGGCGATATCAACGACCTTCTGCATGTTCTCGAGGAATATCTTCCACTGCTCCTCGGTCATGTCGATCGACTGGTCGTAGCCGACCAGACCCGAGCCGGTAGCGAGAACGACGACATCGGCCCCGGTTCCGGCGAGGGTGTTACAGGCACGTGCAAAGTAGTCGAGCGACTCTTCGACCCGATCCGGCAGATGCAGGATCACAGGAACGAACCCACCGACCATCTCGAGCTGGTATTTGGCGAGCATGTCGGCCAGATCGCCGGGGTCGGTCGGCAAGTAGCCATCGGGACCGAGCTCGGTGGCTTTGAGACCGACCTCCTGCATCTCTCCGAGGACCCTGTCGGCATCCATCAGATAGCCCCATCCGGGAGTCCCATCGACACCCCAGGTGATCGGCGCCCCGGCAATCCTGTTCAGAAAGTCGCTCATTGCCACTCCTCGGTGAGCACTGCGTCCTGTTTGGAACGTTCCAATTACCGAAGGTATAGACAAAAGAGGTCGCTGTCAAGGCGGGGATTCCTCACCCGAAGCGGAATGCCGGGTTGGATCGGTGATGGTTCGTGTCACCCCCTACAGGTATGGTTCAAGCATCGTGACTGTCAACCGGGAACCGACATCGACTTCATCGTTTGGAGTAGGCAGACGTCAGAGCCATGACGCCTCGAAGTTCTATGCACGCTTCCAGCCTCCTGCGATCTCGGATGACGAGGAGATCACAGTCGCCCCCCACCTCGACGAGACGTGCATCCTCGGCGACTCGCGTTCGATGACGGAGATCCCCGATGGCTCGGTTGCGCTCGTTGTCACCTCACCTCCCTACTTCGCCGGAAAGGAATACGAGGAGAATCTCGGCGAGGACGGCGTACCGGCTTCCTACCTCGAGTACCTGGAGTTGCTCCATGACGTTTTCGCCGAGTCGGTTCGCAAGCTCGAGCCAGGGGGAAGGATCGCGGTCAACGTCGCCAACCTCGGCCGCAAGCCATATCGGAGCCTTGCATCGGACGTCATCCACATCCTCCAGGACAGGCTCCAACTCCTGTTGCGCGGCGAGGTCATCTGGAAGAAGGCAGAGGGTGCCTCCGGGTCGGTTGCGTGGGGGTCATACCGAAAGGCGACCAATCCGGTGCTGCGTGACATCACCGAGACGGGTCATCATCGCCAGCAAGGGGCGGTTCGACCGGGCCAAGTCGCCCAAGCAGCGCGAGGCGCTCGGGTTGCCCTTCGACACCAAGATCACCGCCGATGAGTTCATGGAGGCAACGCTCGACATCTGGGAAATCCCTTCCGAGAGCGCCCAAAGAGCCAGACACCCCGCTCCCTTCCCGGTTGGGCTGCCGATGCGGCTCATCAACCTCTACACGTACGAGGGCGATCTCGTGCTCGACCCGTTCATGGGATCGGGCACCACCCTGGTCGCCGCCATCAAGCGGGGTAGAAGGGCGGTCGGATACGACCTCGAGCCTGCGTACGTCGACATCGCCCGGGAGAGGGTGGCCGCCGAGCGTGATCACCAGAGCAAGGCCGAGGCGATGCGATTGGCCGCCGCCGACGAGCCAACGGAGTCCGTGGAGCCGCCCACCATCGACCACAGCGACGACTTCCAGGCACGCGCCACCCGTGAAGGCAAGGCGGCCCAGCAGATCGCCCAGGACACTCTCGAGGCCGCAGGATTCACCGTCGGAGAAACGCTCTTACCGAGTCAAGGGCACCGGAGCCCAATTCAACTTCCTGGTCACCGATCGGGCAGACAACGCCTGGTATGTCGACGTTTCGGGCGCGTTCACGACCACCAGGGGCGGCTTACGACGCACCGACACGGTGTGGAAGACGCTCGGGCGAGCCCTCGTGCTCCGCGAGAGCCTGCAACAGGACGAGCCGAATGCACCCCCAATCCGGCTGTTACTGCTCACCTCCCATCTTCCCCAGCAAGGCAGCGAGGGGGACAAGGCACTTCGTGCCGCCGGCAAGGGCGGTGCGTTCTGGGATGCCATAGAGATGCTGAGCAACGAAGGCCCACAACGTCTTGCGGCATACGCAACCGGCGACGCCGACCGCCCGCTCCCCGGGTTCTGGAGCGAGGACGAGGTGGAGGACTATTCATGAGCCACCCCACCGTCGCGGTTGCCGTCATCAGGGACAATCCGCCGGGGGTGCTGGTTGCGGAAGACTTCGCCGTTCTGCATCGGGCGCTGGCAGTGCGTCTGGTGGCACGTGCCGATCGGCGCATCTTCTCCCAGGAGCAACTCGACCAACTGCAGGAAGCCCTGCTCGGCGAGAAGTGGAGTGATGCTGTCGCCATGTGGATCAAACACACCGGGATCCCCATCGACGTCTACACCGAAGACGTCTTCACCTCAGAGCATTTCCCCGCTGCGCTATTGAGCGCCCAGATGCAGTTCTCCCCTCTCTTCGCCGAGTCGTAGTGCCCCATGCCCGCACCTAGAACCGAGATAACCGAGATCGTCACCGGCATGGCGACGATGGGCTTCCCGGATGTCAGCCGTGCGCTCGAGGTGCGGCCACGCAACTTCCTCAATGTCGCCGACTCGCCACTACGACGCGCTCGCCGATGCATATGCCTCGGGCGGGTATGGCTCAGAGTTCGCCACTGCCTGGGAGAACGGTGTTGCCTTCGCCCGGGCCGCCGATGGGCTGAGGGGCAGGCCGCCGTGGTCGGTCGAGTGGAAAGGCAACCAGCGGCCCCCCGGCTACGAGCAGATCCCGGCCGATCTTCGCATCGACCACGTCTATCTCATCTCGTGCAAATACGGTTCCAACATCCTGCACAACCCCTCACCCGGGAACCTGTTCGAGAATCTCCTCCTCGACCGTGACTACCGCAGCGATCGACGGCTGGTACGAGGAGGTGGCCCCAGAGGCATACCAGGAGTTCTATGCCGCATGCAGAGCGGAAGTTGGTGCACGATGACTTGCCACCGCTGGTCACTCAACTCAACGACGGGCATCTGGCGATCCTGCGCGACGGTCTCCCCAGCCGGCTCGGTGGCGAGCTAGGTCGGGCGTACACCGAGTTCTCCCACACCGTTGCCGCCGCTACTGCCAAGCGCTGGGCCGACCAACATGACCACAACGCGCAGGCGCGAGACGATGCTGTGGCGCCTGCTGCGGCTCGAGGCGGCGCCGTACTTCGTCCTCGGCCAATCGGTCGATGGCATGCCGCTTCGCTACCGCGTCGCCACGCCATGGGACTTCCGGCTGCGCTACGACTTCCAGGATCTGTTCGTCTCCCCAAATCGGGACGCACAGCAGCCGGTTGTTCACTGGAAGGCCACCGTCCGCAACAAGTCCACCGAACTGGAAGAGTCGGTCGAGGGACACGTAGAGATCCGCTGGTCGCACGGCAGGTTTGGCTCCTCCCCCGAAGCCAAGGTCTATCTGGACACGCCGCACCGAGAGGTACCCGGCTACTTCCCACTAGACGAGGTCGCCCCAGAGTCACAACCGGCGCTGCGGCTCTTCGATTGAGGACAGGATCTGTCCGCGGTCTACCCGATAAGCTATCGAGACGACGGAGAGTGGAGCATGGAAATCCGCACCGATCGAGTGGGGCTGCTGATCGATCAACTCGAAGAATCGCTGCAGATCTCCCGAGATCGGGTGGCAGACATGAGCGACGATGAGTACCTGTGGGAACCGGTGCCCGACATGTGGTCACTGCGTCGCACAGCGTGCCGCCACGACCTCGATGCCCTATGGGCGGGGAGAATGGAAACTCGACTACGAGCGGATCGATCCTTTCGCACCCGGGCCTCTGACCACGATCTCCTGGCGACTCAACCATCTCCTGTCAGGCATCGGTGGTCGCTGGGAGTGGACCTTCGGGTCGCGCTCGATTGATCCGGGGCAAGTGATCGAATTCTCTCCCGCATGCCGACGTAACCCTGAACGCCCTGTGGTCGGTAACGGGGCGGTGGATTGCATCGATCGAGGCGATGACCGACGAACAACTCGACGTGCCAGGTTTCGGCCAGTACCCACTCGGTCTCGATCCACAATTGCCGTTCATCGGGATCGTTCGCTGGGTCAATCGTGAGTTCATCCATCACATGGCCGAGGTTGCCATGATGCGTGACCTATATCTACGCAGATCGGACCTTCACTTCACGTCGTGACGAAGGTGGTAACGGTCTACACATCCAACTGACCGGCGAACAACTCGTCGTAGCTGGGAGCGACGGCACTCCAATCGGCCGTTGCCATGAACGGTCGAAGCGAACCGGCGATCTGGTGCGCCGCCGCCTCGTGTGTGATCGCCCAGGTGAGCTTGTCCACGAGGTCGTTTTCGTCTTGGTAGAGACAATGCGCATGGAGATGCTGCGGAATCCGCTCAGGATAGACAACCCGATTCGGCAGCACCGGGAACGACCCTGCATAGATCGCCTCGGTGATCGAGATGCCGAAGAACTCGTGATGCGCAGTCGACACGACAACGTCGCTTGAGGCAGCAGCCGCCCATATTCGGCGTCATCGGCCCACCCGAATTGGACGATCCGATCGCCGAGCCGGTCGCGCAGATCGATGAACTCATCCGGGTCGGTCGGAGAAGGCTGCCCGGCGATGGCTCACCTCGAAATCGACACCACGGCGCTCCAGAGCGAGCAGTGCCCTGGCGAGCTCCTCGGTTCCTTTGTCATATTCCCACCGCTGGTTCCACGTGATCCGAGGCACCGTGCCCCGTGCCGCGACCGCACGGTCGAGTCGACGCAGGTCGACGCCGACCGGCAAGACCGTGGACCGCTCCTCGACCTGTCCCACCAGACCGTGACTGCGAGTGATCCGGAAACTGGCGGAGAAACCCGGGTATGTCCGCGAACCATTGGTCATGGTGGTACTGCGAGTTGAACACGATGAGGTCGGCGGCGAGCATCGACGTCCAGTTGATCATCGGGTAGGTCAGGTCGAGCCGATCGCGGGGAGAGAGCGGATACCCGAGCTGGTTCTCGTGCATGAACAGCACAACTCGACCCGCACCGACTGCCGTTCTGGCCAGACCTAGAAATCCCGGCACATTGAGCATGCTGGAGCAGACGATCACATCGAAGGGACCCCCAGCCTGAACGGCTGCGATGAACTCTGCCGGCGAGGGTGACATGGGCACCATGCATCCGCCACTTCCAGAAGCGATCCGGATGGGAGAACACGGCCACATCATGAGACGAGAATCGCCGATACCCGTCCGCCCATACCGCGTGCGACCCCCCAAAATACGGCTCGACGACGGCAATCCTCATGAAGCAAAGATAACCATCCCCAAAACGCTACGTCCCTCCCCTTCTTGCGGATCTCACGCCCACATATGGGCAGGGGGTACACCAGAACGGGAAAATGGTGGGGTGGCTAGAGCTCTTTGCGGCCGGAGAGAGCGCGGCCGAGAGTGATCTCGTCTGCGTAGTCGAGATCGCCGCCGACGGGCAGCCCGCTCGCCAGCCGGGATACCTTCACCCCGAGCGGCTTGAGCAATCTGGCTAAGTACAGAGCGGTCGTGTCACCCTCGACAGTGGGGTTGGTGGCGACAATCACCTCGCTGATCGACTCGGCGGGGATACGCCCCAGCAACTGCTTGATGCGCAGCTGCTCAGGACCGATCCCGGCAATTGGGGAGATGGCGCCACCGAGCACGTGATACCGCCCCTTGAACTCCTGGGTGCGCTCGAGCACTGCAATGTCCTGGGCACGCTCGACGACACAGACCATGGTCGGATCACGCCGCAAGTCGAGACAAATGGCGCACTCCAACTCGGCGGTGATGTTGAAACAACGATCACACAGGCGAACCTGCTTGCGCATGTCGATGATGGCGTGACCAAGCCGGTCGGCGTCCGCCTCCTCGACATTGAGCAGGTGAAAGGCCAGCCGCTGCGCGCTCTTCCGACCGATCCCGGGCAAACGTGCGAATTCGTCGATGAGACGCTGGACCGGAGGCTCGAACATCAGCCGAGCAGACCACCCAGATCGAGACCTCCGGTCAGGCCGCCCATGGCCGACCCGGCGTCGTCGGAAGCCATCTTGAGCGCCGCGTTGACTGCGGCCACGACCAGGTCTCCTGCCATCTCGGGATCCTCGGGATCGAGAACGGATGGATCGAATTCGACAGAGACTACGTCCCCGGTTCCCCTGACCACAGCCTTGACAACGCCCCCGCCCGCGGTGGCCTCATAGGTGCGATCTGCGAGGTCGGCCTGAGCCTTCTGCATCTCTTGCTGCATCTTCTGCGCCTGCTGCATGAGCTGGCGCATGTCTTTTGGCATACGTCCCATAGACCAGAGGGTAGATGAAAGCTGCGCCAGTGTGCGCTCAAGCCACCAAGCAGGTCAACCGCAACGAGGACCGCCCGGCCATCGACTCTTTTGCGGACCCACCTACTCGTCGATGATCTCGCCATCGAGCATGTCGACGATCAGCGAGGTGGGGTCGATACCGCCTTCGTCCTCTTCATCGAGATCATCCTTCTCAGGCGCTCGCTCCGGTTCGGCTTCGACGACCGGGACAGATCCGGCGCTCGCTCCGTCGTCACCCTTGGCCTGGAATTCGACGATCAGGTTTGCGCCGACGAACTCAGCCCCAGCCTGGCCGAGCAGCTCACAGAGAGCTTTGTCCGTCTTGAGCCTCTCGAGGTGGAATGGCAGATGCGCAGGCAGCTCGAAGATGATCGTGTTGCCCACTATCGACGCCGGGTTGGCTTCGAGCAGTAGGGCGTGTTTCGAGGGCCCGGCAAGGTCTCGCATCCTTGCGGCGATCGCGGGCCACGCTGACTTGTAGGTCGCCAGGTCTACCGGCTTTCCCGCTGTGGCCGACGGGGCGGTAGGTGCAGTAGATGCGCCGGCTTTGGCGCCGGCTTTGGAGGCCTGCGCTCCACTGCGGTAGCCGGTGACGGCTGCTTGACCGCAGGATCACTCGCCACCGGCGGCGGCTCCTCGTCGGTCGCCGCGGTCGGAGCAGTCGAGACCGACGGGGCAGGTGCGGCGACGAGCGGGGCGGCAAGGCCTCTCTTCTCCAGGCGCTCGAGACGAACCGCCAGCGCGTCTGCATCCACCGCGGTCTCGGGACGGGTGAGCCGGATCAGGGTCAACTCGGTGACCAGTCGCTCTTCCCGGCCCTGTCTGAGATGCATCAGAGCCTCGGACAGCTGATCGACGGCCCGCAACACTTCGGCGGGAGACAGCGTCTTGGCGTGACGGCGCCACTCCTCGATCACATCGCTCGGCTCATCTGCGATTTCCTCGATGTTCGGCGTGTACTGCGCCAGGAACACACCGCGAAAGAATGCCATGGCCTCAGCGATGAATCGTCGCAGGTCGCCGCCACGGGCCGCGAGCTCGGCGACGAGCGCCAGCGCCCCGGGTGCGTCCTGATTGGCGACGGCGGCCGCCAGCTTGGAGAAGGCATCCCGATCTGCGAGCCCGAGAGCCCTCGACACGGTTTCAGCGCGCACCGTGCCGTCACCGAGCGCGGCAACCTGCTCGAGCAGGCTCATCGAATCTCTCACCGAGCCGCGCGCATGCGTAGCCACCGCAGCAAGGCCATCGGCAGCGACGGTGAAGTGCTCACGATTGGCGATGTCCTGGAGATGGTCGATCAGTATCTCCATCGGCACCGGCAGGAAGTCGAAACGCTGTGCCCTGCTCCGGATCGTGTCGAGCAGCTTGTAAGGCTCGGTGGTTGCCAGCACGAACAGCACGTGCTCGGGAGGCTCTTCCAACGTCTTCAATAGGGCATTGCCCGCTGCCCTCGACAGCATGTGGGCCTCGTCGAGTATGTACACCTTGCGGGAGCCACCGGCCGCAGCGACGGTGCCAACATTCGCCCGTATCTCGCGAACGTCTTCGACCTTGTTGTGGGACGCAGCATCGAGCTCGATGACGTCGAGCGAGTTGCCCTGCGTCACCGATACACACGAGAAGCACTCGTTGCACGGCTCGCCGTCTTCACCTCGGTTGGCACAGTTGAGGGACTTCGCCAGCAAGCGAGCGGTCGTGGTCTTGCCTGTTCCTCGCGGGCCTGCGAACAGATACGCGTGGGCAATCTTGCTCTCGACGACTTCTCGGGCCAGGGTTCGCGTTATGTGGTCCTGGCCGACCACCTCATCGAAACGTTGCGGCCGGTATTTACGGTAAAGCGCCTGATACTCCATTGCGGGCGATGGTACCTGAGCGGGGTGACACAGCGCTGCGAAATGACACGCGTGTCATTTGAAGTGGCTTACCCTCATGGCTTGTGAGTACTTCCCCTGGTCCTCGCCGCTGGTTGACGGCGCGTTCCGTCATCGTCGGCGCCACGATCTTCGCCTCGATAACGTCCTCTACCGCGGTGGTCGGCCTGGATCTCGTGAATGCCCCACCGGGGCAATCCACAACCACTATCCCTGCGGCCGTCAGGGCAATCGCCGACCCCGTTGCCGTGGCCCAACCCGTCCGATCTGAGCGCCTCGTCGTTCCGGACGATCCTTGCGACGCGTATCTGGCGGACTTCTGTGTCGAGGTAGAGGTGGCAGACCCGGCACCTCCCGAGACGGTCGCAGCCTGTACGACCGGCGCATCCCACTCCCCAACCGGAGCCTTGGCGGTAGTGCCGGCGCCAGGTGTCGCCCCGGATGACGCGCTGCGGATCAGGATCGAGGTCGAGTCGGGGCTTGCCGTCGACGACCGATGCTTCGCCACCCAGGTCATCGACATCCTCAACGACGATCGAGGCTGGGGAAGCGTGTACGACGTCACCTTTGCGCAGGTCGACGATGATTCGTACGACTTGCGTCTCGTATTGGCATCACCAACGAAGACTGACTCACTGTGCTACCCCGCCAGGACCGCAGGCATATATTCCTGCCGACATGGCAGCCTGGTGGCAATCAACCTAATGAGATGGGAATCGGGAACCGATGACTATGCACTGGACCTGACGACCTACCGGCAGTACCTGATCAACCACGAGGTCGGTCATTTTCTGGGGAGGGGGCACCGTCAATGCCCCGCACCCGGCGCACCGGCACCGGTGATGATGCAGCAGACCAAGGGCCTGGGGCAGTGCACAACAAATGGATGGCCGACGGAAAGCGAAAGATAGAGATGCGGCTCGGAATTGACTTGGACGGAGTTGTCGCCAACTTCATCAGAGGGTGGATGCTGCGCTACAACACGGAGTTCGGCACCCATCTGACCGAAGATCAGGTGGATCACTGGGACTCAGCTGGGGACCTGACCCACTTCGACGATCTCGCCGACTTCTGGCAATGGGCGGGAGGTTCGGGCCACGGCCCGTCCGTCTTCCGCAACCTCGAGCCGTACCCGGGAGCGATCGATGCGCTCTGCCAACTGGCGACATGCCACGACATCGTGATCCTCAGCATGAAGTGTGATTGGGCGGCCGCAGACACGTACTCGTGGATCGGCGACCACCACCTTCCGACGCGCGAGATCCATCTGCTCCGCGACAAGTGGAAGGTCGACTGTGACATTTATCTCGACGACTCACCGTTTGCGCTGGAGGCGCTCGCCGAGCACAAACCCGACGCAATCATCTGCCGTTACGTCCGCCCGTGGAACAACGCCATCCCCGGTGTTATCGATGTCGTCGACTGGGACGAGTTCCTAGACCTCGTCACTCAGGAGATGGGCGATCGGGAGTGCTCGAAGCGCGTCTGACCACTTGCCAGTCGGTCGATCAGCCAATTGAGCGCCGCCATCGCAACCGCGAGCGCGACCAGGTACGGCCCCAGCGCCTCGAGACCCGCTCCTGAGACGATCCGCCCCGCCATCCAGGGCATGAGCGCAGTGCCCGCGGAGGCGGCGGCGATCTGGAAACCGATGACGGTCTCGGCGCGCTCCTTGCCAACCCACGCCGGGGTGAGCGCCACCATGGTCGGGAACACGCCGGCAAAGCTGAACCCAAGCAGAGGCAGGGCGACCACACCCAGCCCCGCAGGATCGATCCAGAAGACGACGGTGCCCGCGATAGACCCGATCATGCTCAATTGCAGGATCGTCGCGCGCCGCCACCTTGTCGCCGATCAACGCCCAGCAGCAATCTGCCTCCGGTGAGCCCGCCCCAGTAGAGGGCCACCCAGATCCCCGCCGCAAACTCGCCAACGCCTCTGCCTTCGGTCAGCAGCGAGTATGCCCATTGTCCTGCTGTGATCTCGATGCCCACATACAGCAGGAACATGCCGAGCAGTCCGAGCACCATCGGCCCGAGCCGGTGGGCATGACCACCCGATACTGCAGCCTGAGCCCCGGTTGAATCGGGCCACTGTGCTGCGCACCCGGAAGACCGTGATCACGAGCACTGCCTCAGCCACGGCCAGCACGAAATATGCGACCTTCCACGACAATCCGCGGGCGAGTATCGATGCAACCAGCAGCGGGCCACCGGTAGCCCCGAGCCCGAAACAGGCGTGCAGGAGGTTCATCGTTCTCGTGTCATGGTGCAGTGCCGTGTACGCGTTCGTCACCGCATCGACGGTGCCGCCGGTGAAGCCGACGGCCACTGCACAGGAAACGAGCAGTGGCCAGTTCGGAACCACTCCATAGCCGATCAACGCCACCGTGCCGACGACCAGCACGCTGACGAGAACCCGGCCGATGCCGAAGCGTCGGGTCAACCACCCCGCCATCAACCCGGCGAGGAAATAGCCACCGGTGCCGATGGCCAGCAGCGTCCCGAGATCGGCGAGGGGGCGGGAGAAGTCAGCCCGTATCGAAGGCCACGCCACCCCGGTGACCCCGGCATTGGCGCCGAGGACGATGAAGAGAGCGAACGACACGATGATGAGACGGCGGCTCGAAACGATGCGACGCATTGCCGGCAGACTAACCACGCTGTCGCAAGCGGCTCAGGCCGGGTCGCGAAAAGCGACACTAGTGAGTATGAGCAAAGCCGAACCGTGTCTAGGCTTGAGGCTTCACGCGAGTGAAATTCACGTGGGCTAGCCAAAGGGAGTGCATTCGCAATGACCATTCGGAAGATATTTGCGTTGCTCGCCGTACTGGCTCTGTTCGTCGCCGCTTGTGGCGACAGCGGAGACTCCGGCGGCACGACGACAACGACGCAGCGGCGCCGAGACAACCACCACCACGATGGCGGAAACCACGACCACAACGATGGCGGAGACCACCACCACCGCGGTGGCAGAGCCGACCGTCGGCACCGCAGACAATCCGATCGAGGTGCTGTACGTACCTTCGGTCAGCGCTGAGGAGATCGTCGCCGGCGGCGACAAGCTCGCTTCAGGCTCTGAACGCGGCGACCGGCCTCACTTCGACGTCAAGGTCGGTTCGTCCTATGCGGCCACGATCGAAGAGATGTGTGCCTCGCCTGACAACGTCAATCGGGTTCATTCCGGCCCAGGGCTACGTGCTCGCCAGCGACCTGTGCGGCGTCAACATCCGGCTCAAGGCACATGCGCTTCGGATTCGACGTCTACTGGACCGAGTACATCGTGCCGCGTGATGCCGGCTACACCAGCATCTTCGATCTGTCGGGCAAGAAGTGGGCATATCCGGATCCGGCGTCGACTTCCGGCTATCTGATCCCCTCGGGTCAGTTCGCCAAGTCGGGCATCAAGGTCGGCGACTCGTTCGAGGCAGGCGGCCACACCGAGGCGGTACGTGCGGTCTACAACGGTGAGGCTGACTTCGGCACCGTCTACTACAGCCCGCCGGTGACCACCGACGGCGAGGTCGCCTGGGACGGCACCAAGGAGAACGCGGACATCCCCGCCGAGGACGTCGACTCGTGCGCCGTCAACGCAGACGGGGACGATCGACTGCAACGGCATCCTCCCCAAGGACGCCCGCGCCAACCTGGCTTCGGAGGCGCCGGATGTGATCCAGAAGGTCGCCATCCTGACGCTGTCCGACGCGATCCCGAACGACGGCATGGCCTTCGGCCCCGATTTCCCGCCGGATCTCGAGGATCAGATCGTTCAGGCGATGGAGGACTTCGCCACCAACGATCCTGAGGGCTTTGCGGCCGCGTTCGATGCATACAGCTGGAACGGCGTCTCGCCGACGAACGACTCCGAGTTCGACTCGATCCGGGCGTTGCTGAACGCTCTCGGGTTCTCGCTCGAAGACTTCTAGAACCAAGCAATCGATTCAACGCTCATACGGGCGGAGCGGCAACGCTCCGCCCGTATGGCATTTTCCGAGGCGTCAGGCTTGAATAGGCGCCGCCGCGTTAGGGATGGGTACTGTGCTCAAAGTCGAACACTTGACGAAGGTTTACGAGGGAGGGACACTCGCCCTCGATGATGTGTCCTTCGAGGTCGAGGACGGCAAGTTTCTCGCCGTGATCGGCCTGAGCGGATCGGGGAAATCGACCCTGCTCCGCTGTATCAACCGGCTTGATCGAGCCGACCGAGGGTCGGATCATCTGGAACGGGGTCGATGTCACCAGCGCATCGCAAGAGGACATGCGCCGCATCCGCCGCCGGATCGGGATGGTCTTCCAGCACTTCAATCTGGTCAACCGCTCCAAGGTGACTACCAACGTGCTCGCCGGGCGTCTCGGCTACACCAACCCGGCGTTCGCCCTGCTCAATCGCTTCTCTGCGGAGGATCACGACCGAGCCCGCAAGCAACTCGACCGGGTCGGTCTGATCGACCGCGATCACCATCGCGCCGACGCTTTCAGCGGCGGCCAACAGCAACGAGTCGGCATCGCAAGAGCCATGATCCAGGAGCCCGAGATGATCCTCGCCGACGAGCCGGTGGCCAGCCTCGACCCGGTGCTCGCCCACTCGATCATGCAGTACCTCGAGCAGATAAATCAGCAGGACGGGGTGACTGTTCTTTGCAGCCTCCATTTCCTCGATCTCGTCGAGCGTTACTCGGAGCAGGTGATCGCCCTCAATGAGGGAAGGCTCGTCTTCCAAGGGACACCGGATGAGCTGGACGACGAGAAATTCCGGGACATCTACGGGCAGGAGGCCGAGCGAGTTGGCTGAGCAAAACCGAAAGAAGCGACGCAGGCGGGCATTGATTCTGGGAGGTCTCATCGCGTTCCTGCTCTATGGGATCGCGGTGCAGAAGACAAACGTGGACCTTGCCGAGATTCAGAGCGAACAGCGTCGCGAGAGTCTCGTCCGCATCATGCGCGCACTCGCCCACCCCAATCTCATCACGTACGACTCCGAGGAAGTGACGATTTCGGCAGACGTGCTCGTGCCCTGCCCTGCCGGAGCCGAGGCCCCGACTGTCGACACCAGCCAGAAGACCTATCTCGTCGTCACGCCATCGTGCGTTGCCCCCGGCGAGACGGTGACCGTCGAAGGTCACGGCTTCGAACCCAACTTCGATGGTCAGATCGATTTCAAGCCCGACTCGGAATTCAACGTGACCAGACGGATGGGGTCGTTTACCACCGACGACGAAGGCAACTTCACGACGACCGCGACGATACCCGATCGGGAGTCGGAGAAGCCCCAGCAGGTCGAGGCAACAACCAGCGTCGAGGTGGGCTCCTGGTTGCACCGAGTGATCGTGTGGACCGACGCCAACAACAACGGAGTACGAGACGAAGAGCAGATGGGTCCTGAAGGGAAACTGACCCTCGAAGTCCCGCTCGTCGCCCAGATCCCCGGCGCGGGCCTCGCTCTGGTGATCAACGATCAGGCAGTCCAGACGATCACCACGGAAGGCGACTTCACTGCGATCGGCGGCCCTGCCGCAGGGCTGCAGATGAACGCCGGGGTCCTCAGTACCTCCGACATCAAGATCGACTCGGTCAACGCCGAGGGCTCTGTTGTCATCTCCGCCCCACCCGGGACCGAGTTGAGCGGCGCCCAGATCTTCATCTACAACCCGGTCACCGGCGATCGGGCGGGAATCCAGGCGATCACAGACACGTTCGAGCTCTCACCGCGAATCTCGAAGAACGGAACCGACACCCTCGACAAGATCATCGAGACCGTCTTCATGGCCTTCCTGGCCACGACCCTCGGCACCCTCATCGCCCTGCCGCTTTCATTCATGGCGGCCCGCAACTTGATGCGTGACATCAGAACGACGGTGACCAACCTGGCACTCAACCTGCTGGCCATTCCGGTCGGCGGGTTCGTCGGGCTCTGGGTGAGCCGCTGGGCACGGGGACTGGCGGGTCTGGTTGGTAGCGACTGGATCAACTTATCGTTAGCCATCGTGCTGCCGATCGCACTCGTGATGACGCTGCGTGCGATTCTCCGCGAGGAGGACACTGTGGCGCCGACCAGCCGGGAACGGGCTGTCACGATGGGAATCACGATTGCGTCTGGGTTCGTCGTCGCAGTGTGGACATACGTGACCGGGTCATTGCTGCAACACGTCGGGCGCGCCATCCAGCCCCACCTGGGCCTGTTTGGTTTCATCGGCAACCTGATCGCCATATTGGGCGAGGTCGGAAAATTGCTGCTCCCCGTCTTCGCAATCGTCGGCACCGTCGGCCTGATGATGAACTTCGGCTCCAAGCTTGGGTTCGCCCTCAACGACCACATGTCCGAGACGGCAATACGATCGATCAACCTCCCCCTCGCTGCCGCGGCAGGTGCGATAATCGCCGCCATGCTCGGCGCCATCGTCGACTGGTTCTACGAGTTCGACAGCCTGTGGCCGACTCTGTGGGTGCCGCTGATCGTGGGAGCCTTGATCGGGCTCTACCTGGCGGCACGACGCAGGAAATCCGAAGGGGTCAGCGTCGGGATGATCGTCTATTACATGGCGAGGACCCTGTTCAATACGCTGCGCTCGATCGAGCCACTGGTCATGGTCATCGTGTTCGTCGTCTGGGTCGGGTTCGGGCCCTTCGCCGGATCGCTTGCACTGTCGCTCCACACCGCGGCTTCGCTTGCCAAGCTCTACTCGGAACAGGTGGAAAGCATTGCAACCGGTCCGATCGAGGCGATACGCGCCACCGGCGCCACCAGGATGCAGACCATCATCTACGGTGTTGTGCCCCAGATCGTGCCGCCGTATCTGTCGTTCACCATGTATCGCTGGGACATCAACGTGCGTATGTCAACGATCATCGGTTTCGCCGGTGGTGGTGGTATCGGCTTCCTGCTCCAGCAGAACATCAACTTGCTCCACTATCGTGACGCCGCCGCACAGATGCTCGCCATCGCCATCGTGGTGGCAACGATGGACTGGATCAGCGCCCGGCTGCGTGAGCGGCTGGTCTAGCCGGCGGCGGCGTGGCTGAGTTCCGGAGGAGGACCCGCGAGGACAGCGAGCGTCTCGAATTCGAGACGCTCGCTCCCGGGGCCACTCGCTCGGTCGAGTCACGCGGTAGGCGGCTCCCGGAGTCGGATGACGCCTACAGAACCGTTTTCCAGCGTGACCGGGACCGCATCGTTCATTCGAAGGCATTTCGGCGGCTCAAGCACAAGACGCAGGTCTTCATCAACCCCGAGGGTGATCACTATGTGACACGGCTCACCCATGTGCTCCAGGTCACCCAGATCGGACGCTCGATCGCACGCAACCTGTCGCTCAACGAGGATCTGGCCGAGGCCATCTGTTTGGCTCACGATGTCGGGCATTCGCCTTTTGGGCATACCGGCGAAGACGCGCTGAGCGAGTTCGTCGAAGGCGAGTGGCTGCACTCCGAGCAGGGCGTCCGCATCTACGAGGTGCTCGAGCCACTCAATCTCACCTGGGAGGTGCTCGATGGGGTACGCGCCCATTCGTGGAAGGTCAAGGAGCCCCCGGCCACCCCGGAGGGTTGGATCTGCAGATTCGCCGATCGTATCGCCTACCTGACGCATGACGTCGACGACGCCATGCGAGCCGGTGTCATCGGCCGTGACGATCTGCCACCGGCGGCGCTGGCTCAGTTCGGTGAGCCGGGCAGTGAGTGGGTTGCTTCCATGATCCGCGCCGTCGTCGACGAGTCGCTCACCCGCGGCGCCATCGTCATGGACGACGAGTCGCTCGAGGTGATGAACGAGCTCCGTGGTTTCATGTTCGAGAACGTCTATCTCCGGGCAGGCACGGAGAACCAGAGGAGACGTGCGATGACGATCGTGCGCGATCTGATCAAGTATTTCGTGGGCCACGACGACGAGATCCCCGACACCTACCGACACAGCGAGGCCGATACGCTGACCCAGGTGATCGACTATGTCGCCGGGATGACCGACCCCTACGCCATCCGCATCCACGACGACCTGTATCGCCCCCGCCTCTTCTAGCGACCCCCTCTCCCCCCTGGTTTCTTGCGGATCGTGTGCCCACATGTGGGCATGGTGTACGCCGGAATCAATGTGTTGGGACCAGTTTGACAAGACGACATCGTTGTGACATCATTTTGATGTCAACACAGTGTCACAGCGACTCCCACCCCAAAATACGCCGAGGAGGCCCCAATGAACCGAGCAACGCCGCAGGCCAAGGAGACAGCATGACCTCGGATTCAGCACCGCCGCAGGCGACCCTCGAGCGCGCCTGGTCCTTCGAGGCGACTGACGTCACCAAGACCTACAACAACGGCGAGACCCTGGCCAACGACGCGATCTCACTCGAGGTGCACCCCGGTGAGGTGTACGGACTGCTCGGGCCGAACGGTGCAGGAAAGACCACGTTCGTCAAACAGATGATCGGCCTGCTCAAGCCGACCTCCGGAGCCATGAAGCTGGGTCCATATGACCTCGTTGCCGATCCGGACGTCGCCCGCCAGCTCTGCTCCTATCTGCCCCAGGCACAGATGCCCATCGACTCATTCAAGGCGCGAGAGGCAATCGCCATCACCGGCGCTATCCGGGGTGGCCCGGCAGATGCAGTACACGAGAGAACCGAGGCTTTCATCGCCGCGCTCGAGCTCGAAGAGTGGCGGGACACGCTCGGCGCCAAGATGTCCGGCGGAGTTCGCCGTCTGGTGGGTTTCATCATGACCACGGTCTGGCCGGGGAGGGTCGTGATCCTCGACGAGCCCACTAACGACGTCGATCCGCTGCGACGGCGGCTCATGTGGAAGCAGATTCGTCAGCTCGCTCAAGATGGTGTCGCGGTGTTCCTGGTCACCCACAACGTCATGGAAGCGGAGAAGTCGGTTGATCGACTGGCCATAATCGATGAGGGCAAGCTGGTTGCCGAGGGTACACCGTCGTCGCTCAAGGCGGACGACCGGGAGCATCTCCGGCTGCAGCTCATGTTGAGCCCCGGCACCGAGACGCCTGATCTCCCCGGCTTCGTGCTTCACGACACCCGGGTCGGCAACAACCTGATCACTGTCATCGATGAGCACGCAGCATCCACAGGAATCAGCTGGGCCCAGGATCAGATGCGGATCGGAGTCGCAGACGAGTATGCCCTCGGGGCCATCACCCTCGAGGACGTATACGTGCGTCTCACCGGGCACGCTGCAGAGGTGGAGGTCAACACGTGACGTCCAGTGCCATTACGACGCTCCCCGTCAAGCGCCGGGGCGTGGCCCACTGGGTCCGCTCCTATCTCGCCATGCTGCGATGGGACCTCACCAACACCCGGCTGATGCTGCCGATCCTCGTTTTCGCTCAGGTGATCTCAGGCGCCGGGATCGTGTTCGGATTCGGGTTGCTCATCCCCTCGGTCTCACCACAGACCGCCGCATACCTCACAACGGGGCGGAGCGGTGGTCACGCTGATCATGGTCGGCGTCGCAGTGGGCCCACAGCTGGTGGCGCAGCAGAAGATGGAGGGCTCCTACGACTTCATGTGGTCACTGCCGGTGCCCCGCAGCGCCGCCGCAACATCATGGCTGACCCTGAATGCCGTAATCGCTATTCCTGGCATGCTCGCCGCGCTGATTGCGGGCATGATTCGCTTCAACGTCACCTTTGACATCAGCCTGATGGTGATTCCTGCGGTGTTGATCACGATCGGCAGCGGCACGCTGCTCGGTTAT
Organism: uncultured bacterium; assembly: GCA_963844835.1. Lineage (GTDB taxonomy): Bacteria > Actinomycetota > Acidimicrobiia > Spongiisociales > UBA5794 > JAAETI01. The sequence goes on from CAWJPT010000003.1 coordinate 155,077, forward strand.
GCGCTGGCTCACGCTATCCCCAACCCGGACGCCACCATGATCGTCTCACAGATCCTGATCTTCGCCATCCTCGGGTTCTCCCCCATCAGCTTCCCGGCAAGCAACCTCCCCTCATGGCTGGCAACCGCACACGACTATCTGCCTTTCGTGCACATGGCGGACGTCGTCAGGGGATCACTGGTGGACGGTCTCGCCACCAATCTCGGTCGGTCATACCTGGTGCTCGCGATCTGGTCCGTGGCCGCGATCGCCATCACCGCCGTAGTTCTGAGGAGGCGCAAGTGATTGCAGACACCAACCTCGAGGATCCGCTCCGGAGCCGGCTACTGGTGGTCGTCGCTGTGGAACATGTTGCGCTTCGAGTTCGTCAGAGCGAGGACGTACCTGATGCTCGTCCTGCTGATCCAGATCCTGATGGGTGGCGGCATGGCGTTCATGTACGGCTTCTACTTCGGGAATGTCTCGGAGGTCACGAAGACCTTCATCGTCACCGGCATTCCTGCGCTGGCATTGATCCCGGTGGGATTCGTGCTCGTTCCAGGCTCGATCATGAGCCACAAGCTGAAGAACACATACGATTTCGCCTGGTCGCTGCCCGTGCCCCGGCTGGCATCGGCGGCGGCGACCTTCGTGCTGTACACATCGCTTGCGATCCCCGGCACCCTGGTCTCCTTGTGGATCGCACACCTGCGCTATTCGATCGCACTCGACATCTCGTGGTCGATCGTGCCTGCGATCCTGGTCACCTCACTGATGGCAACGTCCGTTGGGTATGCGTTCGCCCACGCCATCCCAAACCCGCGCATGACCAACCTGATCACGAACATGATCATCTTCCTGGTGCTGCTCTTCTCGCCGATCGTGGTGCGGATCACCCAGTTCCCGGATTGGTGGGCATCGGTGCATCGGGTACTGCCCTTCTATCACATGGCAAACGTGATCAGGGCCGGGCTCAGCTACGGGCTGGTCGACAACCTGGCGACATCGTGGCTGGTCCTCGGCATCTGGACGGCCTCGTCCTGGCTGCTCGCCGCCTGGGTGGTGGGCCGCCGCGGCTGACCTCACGCTTCTGGCGTCCGAACGGGCAACATGTTGCCCGTTCGGACGCCAAAACGGGTCTTAGGAGACGGGTTGGCGGATGATCGTCTTCAGTTTTCCGGGTGCGGACTTGCGTGGATCGCCCAGATAGATCTCGTGATGGTGACCACGCCGCTCGTACCCCTCACCGGCGATGAAATCGTGAAGCAGTTCGATCGTCGGGGCTTCTTCGGAGTAGGGCCCGATGTGCATGACCTGGGCCGACAACCCTTCGTCGAATACCTCGAACCGAACCCCGCCGGCGAGTTGTTTCTTCAGCGTTGTCTCGCTGATCGCTTCGGCTGCAGCGAGCCGGTCGACAGCCTCGGGGAGACCGATCATCATCGTCCACTTCCAGTCGCCCTTGCGATCGATCGAGAACTGCTCCATGTCGTCCGCCCACCACAGCCCTTCGAGCGGCAACACCGTGTATGCATCCCCGGTCGCTGCCTTTATCGACGCCCGGATCGCATAGGCGATCGGGTAGAGAGCGGCAACCGCAGACGCGTACTCGGGGGCGGTGTTGGGGTCACCAGCGCCGTCGATCATCAGGAACGGCCGGGGCGCTATCTCCACCAGCGAAGGCTTTCCAACTCTGGCCGAGTATGACTCCTTGTAGACCCTCTTGAGATCGATGCTCGCCATCGTTGCTCCTTTCGCTTTGGCGTCGCAAACCGGAATATGTTCCGGTTTGCGACGCTGAGGCGGCTAGGACACCGGCCAACGGATCTCGGTGATCGAGCCCTGCGGGGTCGTCCGGGGCGGTCAGGTACGCCTCCTGGGGAGGGCCGGCGATCTGCAGCCCGTTGTCTGTGATCCACTGGCCGATACGCCCATAGGCTTCGTCCATGTCCTCGTAGGGTCCCCGATGGACCAGCACGCCGAGCTTGCCGCCCGGGACCACCCGCTCGCTGAACTTGCGCCCGGCCGGCGTCTCCAAGGGCGGCGTCCCCTCGGGTACCGGGTAGGCAATCTCGTAGTCGAATTCCTCCGGCTTGAACTCGGGATCGTGGTAGATGGAGAACGCCGGTGCGGTCGGAGTTACCCCGTTCGACATGAGGCCGATGTATCCGTCCTGGATCATGGCCGGAATCCGGTCAACGCCTTCGCAGGGTCTCACGTAGATAGAGAACATTGGTGGGCTCGATCTCCTTGAGGACGATTTCCTGATCTGGCATGGTTCCTTCCCTCTCGATCAGACGGAGCCGATTCTCGACCCGGGTGAGCCGGGCCTGCTGTTCGGCCATTGCCTGACCGATCTCGGCACGTTTCAGGCGAAGCATCCCGCGCAACTCCTCTGCGGTGAGCTCATCGTTGAGGATGGCTGCGATCTCATCGAGTGACAGGCCGAGATCCTTCAGTGCGAGAATGCGATTGAGCCGGGGCAGTTGTGCCGCCGAGTAGTAGCGATACCCGGAGTCACCGTCGACGAGAGCGGCCGGCAGCAGGCCCAGATCGCTGTAATACCGTAACGCAGAAACCGGAACCCGGCTCAGCTTCGAGAACTCTCCAATCCGATACACGCAAGTACCTCCAATGTGACTCGCACGACGTGAAGTAGCTTCCTCACCAGTATGCAGTCTCGAGCTACTGGAGAGTCAAGAGGGAGGAATGGTCGTTAGGCTACGAGTGCGCCAGCCAGTCCCGCGATGGCTCGTAACGGTGTGGACTCTGGGTCCGAGTGCTCGATCTTCTGCACACGTGGGATTGGCCAGCAACAAGGGAGGCCTCGGTGCGCGACTTCATACTGTTCCTTCACATCCTCGCCGCGGGAACCTGGCTTGGCGCCAACATCGCCCAACTGGTGGTCAACCCGGTGATGGGCCGCATCGGCGGCGCCCCGGCTGCGGCCTGGATGCGTCAGACCGTGCGCATGGGACTCGTGTTGTACGCCCCGACCGCGCTCGATCGCGCTACTCACCGGCATCTACCTCGTCGTTGACAGTCCCAACTGGGAGTTCGAGCAACCATTCGTCGTGCTCGGATTCGTCACCGTGATCGTGGGCGGTGTGATCGGCAGCCGCATCATCGGCCCGCTGGGTCGTAAGGTGGCAGAGCTCTATGAGAGCGGCGACACCCCCACTGCCGCCATCGTGGGGAGGAAGCTCGGGCTTTGGGGCTACGCGGACACTGCTCTCATCGTCTTCACGATATATGCGATGGTCGAGAAGCTCGGCGTCGGCTGACCCGATGTCTAGCGGGAGTGACGATCAGCCTGCTATCGATCCGATCAAGATGAAGAGCAGGACGTTGAACACGCTCCAGACGATGCAGATGATGACATAGCTGCGAAGCCAACGCCCCCAGTTGGTAGCGGCATACGCCAGCCTCGAACCGAGCATGTACCACAGTGGCAGCGAAGTGACCAGTGCCGAGGCCACTATGAGCAGCCTCCCTGCCTCGATGAAATCAGCGGTGAAGATCCACGCCGTTGGAGCCGCGATCAAGAACAGGCCCACCGCCAAGATCGATGCGGCCAGGTCGGCCATGTCCCCGGTCCGGCTGAACCCGACGCTGAGCGCACCGGTCACCAGAATCAACGGATAGACGAGGGCGAGGAATCCCCCGATCCCGCGCGGGAGGCTCCCCCGTCGCCCTGAAAAGTCTATGTCCGATGTCACGTCGAGAAGGCTACCCGCTGTCGGCATACACCTCGCAAGGCCCTGCGAGTAGCATCCCCACATACGGAAGGAACGATCATGAGCGACTTCATTGAGTCCGGCGCCGTCAAAGTCATAGAGGTGATCGGGATCTCGACCGAGAGCTTCGAATCCGCCGTTGAGAATGCGGTGGCCAAGGCCGCGGAGAGCATCAGCGGAATCACAGGCGTAGAGGTGCAGAGCTTCAGTGCCAGAGTCAACGAGGGCAAGGTCGTCCAGTACCGGGCAGACGTGAAACTTGCGTTTGTGGTGAGGTAGGCGTACCACCGCTCGGAGGCCCTGATGACACAGCCAAATCCACCAGCCCGGCTCGTTCGCAGTAGGAGCGACCGAATGATCGCCGGTGTGGCAGGAGGTATGGCCGCCTACCTCAACATCGACACCGCCTGGCTGAGGCTCGCCTGGCTGGCCTTGTTGTTCCTCGGCCCCGGGGTGATCCTCTACATCATCGCCTGGATCGTGATCCCCGAAGGCGATGCGGCAACGTCTGTGCCCGTCCGCTCTACTACTCCGAGCGACAACGGCAAGATCATCGTCGGTGGGCTGCTCGTGCTCGGCGGAGTGGCAATGCTGGCCAACCGGTTCCTGCCCTGGATGCGGGAGCTCTGGCTGCCTGCGATCTTGATTGCGGCCGGAACCGGTGTGATTATCTATTCGATGAGGAAATGAGCACGGATCCCTACTCGCCGGAAGAGCCCAAGCGCACCATCGCATACGGGCCGCTGATCTGGGGAGCCATTCTCGTGGTCGTCGGCGCCGGCTGGCTGCTGGCCGCCCTCGACATCGCAGCCGTACCGTGGCGAGCGCTGCTGGCGGCGATCCTCATCCTGATCGGAATCTTCCTGCTGGCAACGTACGGCAAGTCGGCAGCACCGGAGGGCCTGTTCGGCGCCGGGGTCACGATCTCGGTGATCCTCGCCTTGTTGAGCACCTTCAGCGCCGCATTCTCACTGCCGCTTTCCGGCGGCGTAGGTGAGCGCGACTATCGCCCGACCATTGCGACCCTAGAGAGCGAATACAACCTGGTCGCCGGGCAGATGACCCTCGACCTCAGCGACGTCGAGTTCCCTGAAGGAGAGACACACCTGAAGGTGGGCGTCACTTTCGGCAGGATCGACATCACGGGCATCGCCGATGACGTGGCCCTCTCCATAAACGGCAGGGCGACCGCTGGCGAGTTGGGATTGCTCGGCTCACGGTGGAACGGTGTCGGCATCAAGGAGTCCGCAGCCGACCCCGGCTTCCCCGATGCCGGACGGAGATTGACCATAGACGCCCGGGTGGGGTTCGGACAGATCGAGGTGCACAGATGACATCGAAGCAGCGGCGCGCAGTGGTCTCCGGGCTCATCTTCATCGCCCTCGGAGTGATGTTCTTATTGGAGGCACTCGATGTCTTCCAGCTCTCACCGTCGGCATTGTGGCCTCTGTTGCTCATCGCGCTGGGAATCGGGGTCCTATCGGGAGTCGGCGGGGACCACGACGGCGGGTCAAACCAGATCCGCTAGCCGGTGTTCCACCCGATTGGTGACAAGTGGCACTAAACGCCCGGGCTCGAGTTGCCGATGATCGAGATAGGCAAACCAGGAGAAGCAATGGGCGAGGCAGTCGCCATCTCTATCGAGTTGAGTCGAACCGATGCAGGAGTCGACGCGACCGGGACGATGCAACTCTCGGGCAAGACGTATCACATGGATGCTCATGCGCCCGAGAATCACAGTGATCACCGTATCGCCGAGGATCTCGCCGTCGTCAGGGTGTTGCGTGGTCTGGAGTGCGATGTCAGGGAGTGGATCCACGAGCACATCGACCGCTACGTCAAAGACGAGTAGGAACCAACTCCAGGGTGTAGCAAAGCTCGAGAATCCCGGAACCAGGCCACAAGCTGCAGGTTGAGTGAGTGAGTTTCCAGCCGCGGTGCTCGTACATTCTGCGAGCGATGATGTTCCGTTCCAGTACCCACAGATGTGCGGTGGTGCAGCCCATGGCGCGGAGACCGGCTACTGCGTGGTCGTGCAAGATGGATCCAACGCCGCTTGCCCATTTGCCGGGATGCACGTAGAGCTTGCGGAGCACACATCCCGACGGGCCTGTGCCAAAGGCAACCGCCCCACCCGGAGTACCCGAGATCTCGGCGATCACGGCGTGCATGCCCGGATCACGCACGATCTGCAGCCAATCCGTCTCGAGCAATTCCTGAGTCGGCTTGGGAATCTCCTCGGGGAAGATGTGAGCAAAGCCGGAGAGGGCACTGGCCAGCTGAATTCCGGCCATGGCCTCCACATCGGCAACACCACCCTCCCTGATCTCGATCCCACCATCATCAGCCAATCGCATGTACCCATTCTTGCGTACCGCCGCGATGTCGGCTGGCATCTGATATCCGCAACAACGGCTGTCCATTAGGGTGACGCCATGAAAACAGCGTGGCGTCTTCTCATTGCCGCAGCTTTGCTCGCGTCCGCATGCGGGAGCAGCTCAGCACCAACCACAACGCTTCCCCCCGACGCAAACGTCGTGCTCGAGGCGGCTGCCTCGGCAATGGGGTCCGTCAACTACGTTCGCTTCAAGATCGAGCGGAGCGGGGCGCCCGTTTACATCGATTCACTCGACACTCTCAACTTCTCGAGCGCCGAGGGCCAGTTTGCTGCGCCCAGCTCGGCCAACGCCGTCGTCACGCTCCAGGTAGGGAACCTCAACGCCAATATCGGGGCGATCGCCATCAACGGCAAGACATGGCTCACCAACCCGATCTCCGGGAAATGGGAGGACGCTCCCGAGGGTTACGACTTCAACCCGGCAACTCTCTTCGACCCGGAGCTCGGCTGGCGCCCCCTCCTTGCCGATGGGCTCAGCGATGTCGTGTGGATCGGCGAGGAATCCCGGAACAACGAGCCGCGCTATCACATCCGTGCCACCGCAGACGAGGATAGGGTCGCGGTGATCCTTGCCGGATTGATCAAGAAGCAGCCGGTCGAGCTCGACATGTGGATCGAGCCAAGCACCGGTTACGTGCGCGAGGCAGAACTCTCTACGGTGTTCGAGGGTCAGACCAGCGACTGGTCAATCGAGTTCTCCGAATTCGAGCAACCCGTCGAAATATCACCTCCAGACACCGAGGGCTAGTAGATGAACATCAGGAGAAAGGCATCCCCCCGTGCCATCCTGATCGTCGTCGCGTTCGGCATATTCATAGCTGCGGACGACCTGACCGTGGTCACCACGATGCTGCGGCCGATCATCAACGACCTTGGCATCGTGCTCCCCGACGGCATCGATGACGCGGCGTGGATCGTCAATGTCTACCTGATCGCCTACGTGGCGGTGATGCCCTTCATGGGAAGGCTCAGCGACGTGTTGGGGCGGCGCCGGGTGTTCATCGGCGCACTCTCTCTGTTCCTCGTGGGATCGATCATCATCCCCAACACCAGCACGCTCGGACCGTTCCTGTTTGGCCGCGTGCTGACGGCGATGGGCGGCGGGGCGTTGGTCCCGATCGGCATGGCGGCCGTCAGCGATGCCTACGAGCCGAGGCGGCGGGCGCGGGCGCTCGGTGTGCTTGCGGCTATCGACACTCTTGGCTGGGTGTGGGGGCCGCTCTACGGTGCGATGATCATCCGCTTCCTGACCTGGCAGTGGCAGTTCTACTTCAACATCCCCCTCGCCCTGATCGCCATGGTCGCCGGCTGGTTCGTGCTCGGCGACGCCTCGGAGGAGCATCGCAAGGCCAGAATCGATTGGTTGGGGGCGGCGCTGCTGACGATCTCCTTGGTGGCGCTCAACCTGGCCCTGCTCGGCCCCGCTGAGATCCAAAGTGTTACGGGGCTCGAGCAACTGACCGGGGGCAGCCGAAAGGATCTCGTGTGGCTCTACCCGGTGGCACTGCTGGCCGGGATCGGGTTCGTCCTGTGGCAACGCCGTGTCGAGGATCCACTCATCGACCCCGGCCTGCTCAAGGGGAGGAACCTGCTCTCGGCGGTGGGAGTGAACTTCCTGGTCGGGGGCACGCTGGCGATCGCGATGGTGAACGTGCCGCTGTTCATCAACGTGGTCGAAGTGGATCTGGAACGCGCTGCGGTGATCACAGGCTGGGTGTTGAGCGCCATGACTGCATCCATGTCACTGGCCTCCTACGTAGGGGGCCGGGTCACCGAGAGCCGCTGGTACCGGCCGCCGGTGCTGATCGGCCTCGGCTTCGGCGCACTTGCCTTCTTCTTGATGGGCTACGGCTGGGACACGGGCACCGGGTATGCGGTGATGGCATGGCAACTGGCCCTGCTCGGAGTCGGGTTCGGACTCGTGATGGCACCGACAACGGCAGCGGTCGTCGACTCTGCTCCACCCGACCGGCGCGGCACCGCGGCCAGCCTGGTGATGGTGCTTCGCTTGATCGGCCTCTCCGTCGGCCTCTCCGGCCTCACCGCATGGGGCCTATACCGCTTCAACCAGCTACGAGGGCAGATCGATTTGCCCGCCCTAAGCGACCCCAACTACGGGAAGCTGGCGGCGGCAGCGTCAGCCGACCTCACGGCGGCGGCAATGGCAGAGACGTTCGTTGCCGCAGGCTTCGTGCTCGTGGTCGCCTGGTTCGTTGCCACCATGATGCGCCGCTCACCACACCAACGCTCACCAGAGCGACCCGATTCGACGGAGGAACCCGAGGTAGCTCCTATGAAAATCAACCGAAACCTGACTCCGATCATCATCGGTGCCGGGGTGCTGCTGGCAGCGCTCACGGTCGCGACCCTCTACCTGGCAGGCAGGGTCGGGTCACTGTCGAACGAGTTGGATGAGGCGCGCCACGAACAGCAGCAACTCACCGAGGATATGGCCCGTGTCGAGAGTGGGGCCGCCATATACGCAGCTCAGATCACTGCGTTCCAGGAGCAACTCGCCACCATCGGCCCGTCCATCGATTCGGCGCTGGGCGAAGCGGTTGCGGGCATCGACGAGTTCGCGGCATCGACGATCACGTTCAACGTGACCATCGACGAGACCGTGCCCATCAACGCCGACGTGGTGCTCAATCGCACCATCGTGGTCCCCATCAACACGACCATCCCGATCGACGAGCAGTTCGACACGAGGATCACGGTCAACGGCCCGTTCGGCATCGACATCCCCCTCAACATCACCGTTCCAATCAAGCTCGACTTGCCCATAGACCTCACCGTTGACATCCCGGTCAATGAGACGATCCCGGTCAACACGGAGGTACCCGTCAACCTCGACGTGCCCATCGAGATAGACATCTCGCAGACGGAGCTGGCCACTCTCGCCGAGTCATTGGCACAGGGCCTCGAGTCGTTCCGTCAGATGGCAGCTGATCTGGGAGGGTGATCGAGGAAGCATCGGCGCACCGCCCGCCTCAGCCTGCAAGGGCGAGCAGGTCGGGTATCAAGTCGCTGATTCTGGGAGCACCGAAATCGGCTCCAAGAAGCTTGGCGTGCTCGGCCCCATCGATGGCGGCGCCTCCGAGAAGGATGGGGACATCGACGGCATTGCGGAGAGCAGCAATAGTCTCGCGGATTTGGTCGGCCTGGTCGGGAGAGGTCACGCTCACCGCGACCGCGACTAGACGCTGCTGCTTGGCCACGGTGTCGGCAAATGAGCTCGCAGGCAGATTGCAGCCAAGGTCTAGCACCTCGAACCCTTCGAGGCGGATCAGGTCGCAGGCAATCATCAACGGCAGCACATGGAGCTCCGTTGCAGGAGTACCGACCACCACAGTCCCCTTCGACACTCCACGCCTCGAGATCTGGGCCGACAGCCTTGACACAATGCGGGTGGTCACCTGTGAGGCCGCGTGCTCATCAGCAATGGTCACCGAACCGTTGCGACCATCGCTCTCCGACTCGCGATCATCGCGGGAATGATCAACTGCTCGTAGATGTCGCGCAGATCTTTCCCCGAAGCCTGGGCCGCCTCAACCACCTTCCATGCACCGGCCTGATCTGCGGCCAACAGACGCTGCAGAAGCCGATGATCCCAGTCCGCGTTGATGTCCCCGGTGCTCGAGGTGGAGGCGGGCGACTTGAACGCGTCGAGGGTACGACGATCAACCCGCCACGTCCCTCCTTCCTTGTGAGCTTCGAGGTACCCGAGGCGCACGTACCGGTAGACGGTCATGTAGTGAACGCCGAGCTCGTCGGCAACTTCGTGAAGTGAAAGGGTCTGCATAGGCATCTATTTAGTGCCAAAACTGACGTTTGGCAAATGACGAGTCCCCTCCTATGGATGATCTGTCTTGATTTTCTGCCTCTTGACAGATGCATCGTCATCTGCTTTATTTAGTACTAAATCTATGGAGGGTTGAATTGACACAGGCAATACCAAAGCTCGCTCTACTTGAACTTCGCGAGGATGACGACGCCTCGCTCATCTCACGAATCGCCGCAGGCGACGAGGGGGCTCTCAGCGAGGCGTACCGTCGGTGCGGTCACCGCGTCTACCGGGTGGCATACGGACTGCTGCGCCGCGAGGAGCTGGCAGAGGATGTGACCCAGGAAGTGTTTGTCCGGCTGTGGCGCAAGCCGCACCGTTACGATCCAGAGCGTGGCTCCCTAGGGTCGTTCTTGCAGCTCGACGCCCACGGCCGAAGTGTCGACCTGATTCGCTCCGAGGAGGCTCGCGCCAAGCGGGAGATCACCAACGAGCGCCAATCATCCGTGCACCAGACCGGCACCGAAGAAGAGGCGATGTCGATGATCACGTCGGAAAGAGTGCGCAACGCGCTTGGCAGACTCCAACACTCGGAGCGAGAGCCGATCGCTATGGCGTTCTACCTCGGCTACTCCTACCGCAAGGTGGCGACGGTGCTCGACGTCCCCGAGGGAACCGTCAAGAGCCGGATCCGATCTGGGCTGGCAAAGCTGCGAGAGTTGTTGGGAGACGAACTGCATGAATTCACATGACCTGGATGGGGTAGCCACACACGCCATCCACGCTCTCCCCACCGAAGAGGCCCGTTTCTTCGAACTGTGCCTCGATACCGAAGCTATAGAAGCGTTGCACTCCTTTCGTAGGGTCGCGCTGGCACTCATCACAGGCCTACCCGAGATGGCGCCCGCACCACCGCCGGGACTCTGGGAACGCATCAGAGTCCAACTCGGCCGGAGAGATGGCATCTGAGAATGTTCCACAACAAGAGCCTTCTCGACGACATCCTCGAGTGGACGGTCGCCGGCAGCTTCACTTCGATCGGCCACAGGCTGCGCTCCCGTCACTGGGATCCCATACCGGACGATGCACTTACCGGCAAGGTTGTCGTCATCACAGGAGCCACATCCGGTATCGGCCGGGCGGCGGCGATCGATGCAGCTCGGCGTGGAGCCAGACTCCGCTTCATCGCGCGTAGCGAGGAGAAATCCGAGCAACTGGTCGCACAACTCATGGACGCTTCGCCAGATGCTGATGTTCGCTACTACCTCGCCGACCTTTCGATCATCGCCGCTATCGACAAGGTGAGTGATGAGATCCTCACCGCCGAGCCGTGCATCGACGTGCTGATCAACAACGCCGGAGTGCTCCCGCATCAACGCATCGCGACTCCTGAAGGCCTCGAGCTGGCATACGCCACAGACCTGGTCGGGCCTTTCGTTCTCACCAACCGGCTGCAGGAGCGGCTCGTGACGTCCTCGCCGGCACGCATAATCAACGTCGTTTCAGGAGGTATGTACACCCAGGGGCTCGAGCTCGAAGACCCGAACTACGAGGGCGGTAACTACCACGGCAGCGTTGCCTATGCCCGCGCCAAGCGGGGCCTGATGGTGCTCACCAAGATGTGGGCCGATCAGCTCGCCGGTACCGGCGTCACCGTCAACGCAACCCACCCCGGCTGGGTGGACACCCCGGGCGTGCGCACCTCCCTCCCCGGGTTTTATCGGATTACCCGGCCGCTGTTGCGCACAGAAGAACAAGGCGCCGATACCGTCATTTGGCTGGCTGCATCCCGCGAGGGAGGAGAGCGATCCGGGCTGCTGTGGCACGACCGAGCCGTTCGCACCGAGTATCGCTCAAAGAAGACCGTTGAGACTTCAGCAGAGCGTAACCAACTCTGGCAGCAGCTATCGGATACGGTTGATCGAACCCGTCGCTCGCAGGCGCGCTAATCCAAACGTGACTTTTCGATAGCTGCTATCGCCTCGGCGGCGGGTAACCAGCCGATGGCGGCAGTCTTCTTGTCCTCGAGATCCTTGTACACCTGGAAGAAGTGCTCGAGCTCATTGAGCAGATGATGCGGGATATCCTCGAGATCCTGTGCCGAAGCCCACAGTGGGTCACCCACCGGGACCCCGAGGATCTTGTGGTCCGCCTGGCCCTGATCCTCCATGAGGAACAGGCCAACGGGCCGAATCCGGATGCGACATCCGGGGAAGGTCGGCTCGCTCACCAACGCCAGCGCATCGAGCGGGTCGCCGTCCTCTGCGAGCGTGTTGTCGATGAAGCCGTAATCGGCCGGGTACCGGGTCGCGGTGAACAACATCCGGTCGAGAAAGATCTCCCCGGTTTCAGCATCCATCTCGTACTTGTTCCGGCTCCCCTTGGGGATCTCTACAACCATTGTGACAAGCATGAGATGAACGATAGCGAACGCCTCCCGGCACGATGCCGCTACTCGCTCGGTGGTTCTTCGCCTCCCCGACGGGTTCTGCGGACCGTAGCCCGTAGCGGCAGCGTTGAGATCTCGTAGGCGGCGCCGACGATCTGGGCCGGGGCACGGGCGGCCTCGATGAGGCCGCGCCCCAACACCCGACCCGCCCGCCGACCCGATGGGCGGCGAATCCAGCCGGCGGCAATGAAGACACCGAGCGATACGAGCGCGATGACAAGCATGATCACCGTGATGACGATCCATCCGATCTCGCTATGGAAGCCGGGGATGTTGGTGAAATTCATCCCGAAGAAACCGGCGATCAACGACAGCGGCAGCATGATGGCGGCATAAACGGTGAGCACCATCGAGACGTCCGTGGCTTTCTGCGCCTCGGCGCCCCGGTACGCACCGAGGATCTCGGCGAGGGACGCCCGCGCCGCCTCCAAACCCTGCGATGCCCGTGACGCGACGTCGAAAACGTCCGAGAAGCGCCGCCTGCCCGTCTCGCTGATCAGCGGAGACGAGCTCTGCCTCAGCTGGTCGAGCGTCTCACGCTGCGGGTGCACCACCCGTCTGATCTCGGCCAGATCTCCCCTGACGGCCATCAACTCCGGCAACAGCCCCGGATCGGCATCGAGAGCCTTCAGGATCAGCTCGTCACCGGCATCGTCAAAGGCGTCAACAACAGAGAGCAGACGTCGGGTCAGCACATCGGAGATCCTGGCCAGCAGATGATCGACCCCGCCGTTGGCGAGCTCGGAGTTCTCCAGAATCCGGTCCCACAGCAGGGCGAGCGAAGGCGACGGGTATCGATGAAGAGTGACCAGGTATTGCTCGGTCATGAAGCACCCGACGTCGTATGTCTCCACCTCGTCCTCACGAAGACCGTGCAGGATGACGAGCAGATGCTCCCCAAAGTCATCCACCTTGGAGAGATCTGTGTCCTCGACAACATCGCGCAGCGCCATCTTGTCGAAGTCGAACACCGCGGTCAGCTCCGCGACCGCCTGCATGTCGTCGACGTCGGCAATCACGTCCATCCACACCCAGCGGTCACCGACGGGCTCGGTAGGCAGCTGGGCGGCCACGGACACAACACCGTCTTGGGAGCAGCGCATCACACGAGACTTCACCCGGCCATGATCGCCCACACCCGCCACGAAACCAATGACCCCGGCAGGGGTCCTACGTTGGATCACTCCTCCAGCGTTGCCAGCCAATCCCTCAAGCCATCGCCTGCCGCCCTGCCAATGGCTGCGAAACGCTTCCTCATCAAGGGCTGCACCAACCTGGCGATTCCGGTCAGCTCCAAATCAGCCTGATATGTGACCACGGTGCCGCCGCCATTTGATTCGAAAGTGATGGTGTCCACTGCTGCGATGAATTTGCCTTCGCCATCGAGCACAACGCGACTCCCCGGCTCCCACTCAGTGACCCGGTAGGTCATGTTCATGGGACGTCCGTTGTAGTCGAGGACCAGTGCATAGACCGTTCCTACTCCGGTGGGCCCCAACGTCTCCTTCACCGATTGTGTGACGCCCGGGTCCCACTTGTCGATATTGGCGAACTCTGCGACCTCGGCGAACGCAGTCGCCTGGTCGAGTCGGGTCGTTGCTATTTCTACTAGACGGGTCATTCTCGATCTCCTTGTTTCCTCCTCATGGTTCGGTGCCAACCCTCGACGCGTATGTCCTTCATCCAGACGGTGCGCCCGCTTCGAACAAGAGCAAAACAAGGAGCACTAATGGACATCGCAGTTGTCGGCTCCGGGATCACCGGAATCGGAGCCGCTTGGGCGCTCAGCAGAGAGCACCGAGTCACCGTATACGAAGCCGCCGAGCGGGCCGGTGGTCACACTCGCACGATCGACGTCGACATGGGCGGCTCGGCCGTGCCCGTCGACACGGGTTTCATCGTCTACAACGAACGCAACTACCCCAACCTGGTTCGATTCTTCGCCGCCCTCGGGATCGAGACCATGGGGAGCGACATGTCCTTCTCGGTGAGTGACCCGAAAACCGGCCTCGAATACGCGGGCAGCCTCTCGGGAATCCTCGGCAACAGGGCCAACCTGCTCAAACCCAGCATGTGGTCGATCCTTTGGGGCATCCAACACTTCACCGCCGAGCACGACCGGCTCGAGGCAGGTGAGGTCCCCGATGACATGTCGATCGGGACCTACTTGGAGTGGCGCCGCTATCCCAGCTCGTTCATATCGCACTATCTACTGCCACTAGCCGCGGCGGTTTGGTCGGGCACCGGCAACGATGTCGCCAGAATGCCCGCCCGCACGATGTTGCGCTTCCTCTCCAACCATGGGCTGATTCGCATCACGGACCGGCCGGAATGGCGTACCGTCAGGGGTGGCAGCCGCAGCTATGTTCGAGCCGCCCTCGCAACAGTCGACGAGTTGCTGCTCGGTAGGCCCGTAGTCGGGCTCGACCGTCGTCTCGACGGTGTGAGCATCATCGATGCCACCGGAGAGACCCGCGACTTCGACCAGGTGGTGCTCGCCACCCACGCCGACACCACCCTGCGCATCCTCGGCAATTCCGCGACGTCCGAGGAACGATCGATCGTCGGGTCGTTCCGCTATGCGCCAAACCGGGCGGTCGTCCACAGCGACCCTGATCTGATGCCTCGGCATCGATCCGCCTGGGCGAGCTGGAACGCACATGGAGCCGTCACCAAGGAAGCGGAAAGTCCGGTCTCGGTGACCTACTGGATGAATCGGCTTCAGGCACTTCCGGGAGATCGCCAGGTGTTCGTCTCGCTCAATCCGACGATCGAACCGCGGCTCGAGCACATCATCGACGAGGTATCGTTCTCCCACCCCCAGTTCGACGCAAAGAGCACCAGGGCGCAGCATGAGCTCGGCCTCATCCAGGGAAAGCACCGAACCTGGTTTGCCGGCGCCTACTGCGGATACGGCTTCCATGAGGACGGGCTCCAAGCCGGGCTCACCGTCGCCGCTCAGCTCGATGCCCCGGCGCCCTGGGAGGGGGCGATCACTCCGCGCAGTTCCGCGGCAACGACCGTGATGCGGAGACAGGATCTGGTGACGGTGTGAGAAGTGGGCTACTCGTCGGCAAGGTCACGCATCGGCGCAAGGCGCCGTTCCGACACGATCTCAGCTACCGGACCTATTCACTGATCATCGATCTCGATGAGCTCGATCTGCTCGACGGCTCCAGTCGCTGGTTCTCCCACAACCGGTGGAACGTGTTCTCCCTGCACGATCGAGATCACGGTCCTCGGGACGGCTCGGAGTTGCGTCCCTGGATCGAGGGCGAGCTGAGGCGGGCGGGGATCCCCACCGACGGAGGCAGGATCGAGGTCATCCTCTACCCTCGTGTGCTCGGCTATCAGTTCAATCCGTTGACAATCTGGCTCTGCCGCAATGCCGACGACGAGCTGCAGGCAGTCCTCTACGAGATTCACAACACCTTCGGCCACAGCCACAGCCACCTGGTTCCGGTCAACGATTCCGCCCCGCATCGGCACAGCTTTGCCAAGCAGCTCCATGTGTCCCCCTTCTTCGACAGGGCCGGTACGTACTCGTTCACACTGCGCCCCCCGGGAGATCGATTCTCGGTATCCATCGACTACGCATCGGATGGCGTTGACTTGCTCACCGCCACGTTGGTCGGGTCCCGTCGATCCTTCACCGACTGGAACCTATCCCGCGTCTTCCTCACCCACCCGCTGCTCACGCTCAAGATTGTCACCGCCATACATTGGAACGCGTTGCGTATCCTTGTGAAAGGAGGCCGGTACCGGCCGGTGCCGGAACCACCGGAGCAGGCAGTCGCGATAGAGGGCACGTTGGTGGCGACATGAACGTTGTCGATTCGATCAAGACCGCACCGGAGCGGGTGATCTACCTCGCGCTGCTGCGCCGCGTCCGGGTCGGTGTTGTCATCGTCGACCTTCCCTCGGCAACGCTGTCTGGGCAGGGCCACGAGCCGGGGCCACATGCCACTATCACGGTGCACCGCCCCTTCCGATTGCTGTGGCGGGTCGCCACCGGCGGCGGCATCGGGTTCGCCGAAGCGTACATGGCAGGGCTGTGGGATACCCCCGACCTGGCGGTGGCTCTGGAGGCGATGGCGCGCAACCTCGACGCTTACGTTCGGGACCGCAAGCCCGGCCGGCTCATTGAAGTGACGAGGCGGCTGTGGCAGCGGATGATGTCACGGCATCGCTCCGAGATCCCCACCATCGGACGATCACTACAACCTCGGCAACAGCTTCTATACCGCATGGCTCGACGCCACCATGACCTACTCCTCGGCGATCTTCCGCGATGAGGACGATGACCTCACCGAGGCCCAGGTGGCCAAGTACCGGCGGCTGGCCGAGCTGGCCGATATCCAGCCGGGAGACCATGTGCTCGAGATCGGGTGTGGTTGGGGTGGCTTCGCCGAGTTTGCCGCCACCCAGCTCGGAGCGCATATCACCGGTATCACGTTGAGCACCGAACAGGCAGCATACGCCAGGGACCGGCTGCGGAGAGCCGGTGTCGCAGACCGCACCGAGATCAAGATCCAGGATTTCCGCGAGGAGACCGGCACCTACGACAAGATCGTGTCCATTGAGATGATCGAATCGATACCTGCTGATCTATGGCCGGATCTCTTCGATCAGATCACTGCCCGGCTTCGCCCCGACGGCAAGGTTGCCATGCAGGCGATCACGATCGACCCTCGTTTGTTCGACTCACTGCTGGCCCGCGACGACTTCATCAGCAAGCACATCTTCCCCGGCGGGGCTTTGCCCTCGGTACCCCGTCTCGATGAACTGGCAACGGAGCGGGGACTCATCCTGAAGTCCGTTGATGCCTTCGCCTCGTCCTACGCCCGCACATTGCACACCTGGCGGGAGCGCTTCGAGGAAGCTTGGCCCACCTTGCGTGACCTGGATCTCGACGAGCGATTCCGCCGAACGTGGCGCTACTACCTGGCGTACTGCGAGGCCGGATTCCGGATCGGGAGGATCGACGTCCATCAGTTGGAATTCGTCAAGTAGCCCAGACCTTCAGTGCGACTCTTCTTCCCTTGATGTCGGCAGCAATGAATTCAACATGCCTGCCGTGGCTCGGGGAGAACCCCTCTTCGATCGCCCCGGCATGGAGATACACCTCGTCACCACCGTCGCTGGGGACCAGAACCCCGAATCCCCGCCTGGCGTCATACCACTCGATGACGCCTTCGCTCTGTGATCGACCGGCACCTCCGGGAACCAGCGATACCTTGCCTACGGTGAGCACCAGCAGCAAGGCTGCCGCCAGCAACAACAGGGGGTAACCGATATCGGACAGTGAAGAGATACCGCCGTGAATCACCCCAGCAACCGCTCTTCCGATGCGAGGCAACACCCCGCCACCGTTGACTTCCGGCTGCTGCCAGGCGGCTGCGGTCGCGGTGACTATCGAAGACGCGATCCCGGTGCTCTGCTGGGCAGTGCCCGGCTCGGGCTCGGTAGCGACTGGTTGGACATTCAACACGACCGTTGCGCTGGCCCGCTCCCCAAACGCATCGACTGCCGCATAGGTGAACTTGTCGGCTCCGACGTAACCGGGATCCGGCGTGTAGGAGAAGGAGCCGTCTGATTCCAGAATCAGATCACCGTGGTCGGGAGCCGCCATCAGCACCGCCGCGAGTGACTCGTTGTCCGGGTCCGTGTCGTTGCCGAGCACGCCGGGCGCGGCGACCTCGAGCCGATCTCCCACAGTCAGGTCGTACTCGTCGACACCGGCCTGCGGAGGTTCGTTACCTGTGCGGAGCTCTATCGAGACAGGGAGCGCCACGTCGAGCTCACCGTCGCTCACCGAGAATGTGAACTTGTCGCTGCTGCCCTTTACGTTGACATAGATGAGCGCAGGCGGGTCTCCCTCCAGGCGGCCATTGCTCGGGGCCTCGACCAGGGTGTAGGTGAGGGGGTCACCGTCGGGATCGGAGGCGTCGAGCTCGATCGGGGTGTCCTGTCCCGAGAGCGCCACGATCGACATCGGTGACACGACGGGCGGGCGGTTGGTGTTGTCTACCCGCCAGCTGAACGAGACCTCGCTCGATGCCTTCGGTGTGCCGTTGTCGGTGACGGTGATCGTCACCTCGTATGGAGAGTCGCCGGCTGCCTCGTAGCTGATCTCACCACTGATCACGCCGGTGATGGCATCGAGCTGCAGACCGGGAGGAAGATCGGCAGCAAAGTACTCGAGCCTGTCGACGACGTTGCTGTCGCTCGCCAGCACCTGCAGCGACACCGAATCGCCTTCTGCCGAGGTTTGATCCGGCACCGGCTCGATGTTGGGGGGAAGGTTGTACTCGGGGAGGACGATGGTGACCAGCTGTGTCGCCGAGAGTCGCGGCGACCCTGAGTCGGAGACCCCGACGTTGATCTGGTAGACCGTGTCGTACTGAGATTCAGCGGGTTGCCACGTGAACACACCTGTGTCCTCGTCGATGCTTGCCCCTGCGGGAACGGGGTCGATACCTTCGGTCAGCCAGTAGCTGAGGGTGTCTCCCGGATCGGCGTCGGTGGCGGTAACGGTGAATCGAACCATGCCGTCGCTGTCAACGATCTGAGGCTCCAGCGGCTCCATGACCGGTGCTCGATTCCCCGACGTGATCAACCAGGAGAAGCTCCTGGCCGCCTCGAGCGGAGGGGACCCGTTGTCCATAGCGGTGACGGTCGCCACCCCGGATGCGCCTGCCTCGGTAGCGGTCACCGTGCCGGTGATCCGTCCCGTGGCACGATCGATGGTGGCTCCCGGAGGCAGCCCGGTTGCGGTGAAGGTGAAAGTGTTGGCAGGCTCGTCGCGGTCGCTCACCGTGACGTCGATATCGATCTGATCGCCGGAGCCGAGCGCCTGGTCGGGAATGAATCCCATCTCCGGCGCCGAGTTGACCTCGTTGACCGTCACCCGGAAGGATTCGATGTCCTCCTCACCGGAGGCGTCCTCGACTCTGACCCGGATCGTGAACGTTCCGGGTCCGTCCGCCTCTGTCGGCGTCCACGTGATGCGCCCCGCCGGGGTGATCGAGGCATTCACCGGCCCACCCGCCAGCGAGAACCGGAGCACGTCGTTGGGAAGGTCCGGGTCGTCGGCGTGTGCGGTCACCGAAAGCTGGCTCAACTCGTTCACCGTCTGATCAGGGATGGGCTCCAGAGTTGGGCCGGTGCTGAAGTCTGCAGCCGCGGTGGCGGCGCCCGCAAAACCTGCAGCCGGGGCCACGAGCACTATCGCCACGACTGTCGCCACCCCGAGACGACGAAGAATCCCCATCACGCCACCGGGGGCGACGCACCAGCCGCCAGCGGCAACGAAAGCACGAATGAGGTCCGGTTGGCGACCCGCTCGTAGTCGAGCGAACCGCCCATCGCCTCGGCCAACATGCTCGCCACCACCAGTCCCATGCCGGTCGAAGCCTCAGCGGGCTCCTCGCCATCGGCATGAGCGAATCTGGTGAACAACCTATCTGCAATGTCGGCGGGGACACCCCGACCGTTGTCTTCCACGGAGACGACGTAGCGACTGCCTGCCGCATCGCCGTAGATGCGGATGTCAGGACCACCGTGCTCCACTGCGTTTGTGATCAGGTTCCGCAGGATCTGGCGCACCCGGAGCGGGTCACCGCGCACGGACCCACCGCCCCACGTGCCTCCGATGGCGTTGCCCCGCTTGCGGAACTGATCAACGGCATCCTGGATCTCCGCCTCCATGTCGATGATCTCGCTCTCCAGCTGGAGCGGGGAATCCTCGTCGTGACCGGCCACCATCAGATCTTCGACAATGCGAGCGAGCTCCGCGGATTGCTGGTTGATCAGACCAACCAGGTCACCCGCCTGCGGATCGATGAACCCCTTGTCGAGGAGGGTCTCGGAGAAGCTGTAGATCGACGCAAGAGGCGCTCGCAGCTCGGTGGACACATCGGCAATGAACTGGTCCTTGGCCTTGCTCACGTCTTTCTCCGCCTCGATCCTGGCGTCGAGATGGGCCGCGGCCGCAACGAGCTGGCGCCTGGCAGCAATCCTGTAGGCGAGGATGGCCAGCACCGGAATGAGGAAGATGGTGAGGAAACCGGCGACCCTCGCCATGGAATTGACGCTGTCCCGCGAGTCCTCGACCGCCTGTGCCTTGCTGTCTCTCGCCGCAGTCAACTCAGCGACGAAAGCCTCGGAGGCAGGCGCCATCGACGCCACCAACTCATCGGCTGCCTCGGAGGGAACACCGGACTGGGCGAGCGACGTCACCTGCATGGCGGCGGCTTGCCACACCTCGAACTCTTCGGTGAGATCGGCTCGTAATCCCCGGTCGAGGCCCTCGAACCTGCTGCCGAACTCGGCGACGGTGCGATCGACTTCGGCTATTGCCACACCGATATCCGCCGGTGCCGCTGCTTCGATCGTGGCGTCTCGAGCGATGAGTACGAGCTGCCCGATGGACTTCATCGCCACATCCTGCGCCGCAAGCGCGAGGTCGGTCTCACGCAGGGATTCTGCCTCGTCGAGTGCCCTCCCTGTCGTGCTCGAGTTGACGAACCAGAACGCGCCAAATGCCAGCAGAGCGAGGCCGACTACCGCGGCCACCGTCCACCAGAGCGTGCGCGACTGGTTGCTCGGCGTAAGTGCCATCTCTCCCTCATGTCGGCAGGAATCACACGCGGCTAAACGAGCAGGATGGCATATGGTGGCATCTTCCAAAACCTGGTGCTAGCCGGATGTGCGCCCCGCGCTGGCGGCAGTTGAGGACGTCAACCACCATCTATGCCAAATGGTGGAGGAAGAAGGCGTAGATGTCGGCTGCTTCGTCGATGAGCTTGAAGATGGGCTTGCCGAGACCGTGACCGGCACGACGGTCGACACGGAGCAGGGCGGGGCCGGAGTCACCGACGGCCGCCTGCAGGGTTGCGATGAACTTGTACGCGTGCAGCGGAACCACCCTGTCGTCGGTGTCCCCTGTGGTGACCAGGGTCGGTGGATAGTCGGCCGGTCGACGTTGTGGAGCGGCGAGTAGGCATATAGCCATCCAAACTCGTCGGGACCGTCATCGGCGCTACCCCATTCCGCCGTCCAGTAGCGACCCGCGGTGAATCGGTGATAGCGAAGCATGTCGGTCACCGGAACCATGGCAACCGCCGCCCCGAATAGCTCGGGCCGCTGCACCAGCGATGCCGTCACCAAGAGGCCTCCGTTGGATCTGCCGTAGATGCCGAGATGTTCCTTGGACGTGTAGCCCGCCGCGATCAGGTGCTCGGCGGCGGCACTGAAATCGTCGAACACGTTCTGCTTGCGGCCGAACATCCCGGCTTCGTGCCACTTCCGACCGAACTCGCCTCCGCCTCGGAGGTTGGCGAGGGCAAACACACCGCCAGCCTCGACGAACCCGAGCCGATCGGGGGCATACATGGGAGTCATGGAGATATCGAAACCCCCGTAGCCGAAAAGGATGGTCGGGGCGGTTCCGTCCAACTCCAGGTCGGCGCGGTGGGTGACGAACATCGGGATATCGGTGCCGTCCGGCGATGTTGCCCAGATCTGCTCGGTGACAAACTGGTCTGGGTCGACCCGCTGGTCGGCGGCGGCCACCGGCTCGAGGGTTCCTCTCTCGAGGTCGTAGCGGAGCACAGTTGGTGCATATGCAAAGGATTGGAATCCCAGGAAGAGCTCCGATTGGTCCGTCTTGCTTGCCAGTTCGGTGATGGCGCCGAGCGTTGGGAGGTTGAGCTCCTCGATCAATCCGCCGGTGAGCGTCCACACTGCAACGGCATGACTTGCGTTGCGGAGCACTCCGGTGACGATATGGCCACCGGCGAGCGCCGCAAACTCGAGGGTGTCCTCCCCTTCCGGAACGATGTCGTGCCAGTACTCGACCGAAGGCCGATCGAGGGGGACGGAGACGACCTTGCCGAGTGGCGCATCACGGTCCGTCAGCAGGTAGAGCCGGCCGTCGACGTGCCCGACCAGCTGGTACCTGGCGTCGAAATCGTCGAGGAGCCTCACAAACTCCCCGGTGTCGTCGGCGCCGCGGTAGTAGAGACGATTCCGGGTATCGGTGCCCTGCCAGACATGGAGCACGAGGAGTGCGTCATCGTCGGTGATGACCGGCTGGAATCCGAAGTCGGGAGCATCGGGACGGGCGTATACCACCTCGTCGTCACCCTGATCATCACCTAGCCGGTGGAAGCAGACACGCTGGTTGGTGGAGGGTGGAGCATCCGGGAACTCGTCGGGATCGGGGAATCGGGCGTAGTAGAAGCCGGCCTCGTCTGGTGCCCACGCCAGTGTCGTGAACTTGATCCGCCGCAGCTCATCGGCGAGGTGCTCCCCGGTCTCGGTATCGAGCACCCGAGCCACCTGCCAATCGCTGCCCGCTTCGGCAACCGTGTACGCCAGCAGTCCCCCGTCGTGGGTGAATGACAGGGTCATCAGGGCGACGGTGCCGTCTTCCGACATGCTGTTCGGGTCGAGCACAACAGCGGGGGAGCCACCGGCGACCGGTCTCTTGTACAGAACCGGTTGTGGCTGGAGACCGTCGTTGTGGGTGTAGAAGTACCAGTCACCGCGGCGGATCAGGACCGACTGGCGGGGGAAGTTCCACAGCTCCTCGAATCGAGTGCGGATCTGTTCGCGCCCCGGGATCATCTCCAGGTGATTGAACGTGACCTCGTTCTGAGCATCGACCCAGGCGAGGGTCTCCTCCGAGTCCATCTCCTCGAGCCACCGGAATGGATCGGCGACCTCGGTGCCGTAGTAGTCGTCGACGGTGCCGTCGCGTCTGGTCGGTGGGTACTCCACCACTCCTCCTTGTATGCAGCCCGCAGGGTGATCGTAGATGCCGGATCGAGTGGCGCCGCCGCCCGGCTTCTGATTGCAGCCGGGCCACGCCACAATGACAACATGAACAGGTTCGTCGTCATGGTGTTGGTGGCTGCAGCCTTGTCGGTAATTCCGGTATCGGCTGCCGACGCGGCGGCAGCTTGCGATCCCCTGCCGCCCCCCACCGGCAGCGTGGTCACGGTCGGGTCGACGTCCGAGCTGCAGAGCGCCGTCGCCAACCTGACATCGGGAACCACCATCCTCATCGAGGACGGCGTCTACGACCTCACCAACACACTCAACATCCGGGGCGTCTCCGACGTGGCAATCCGCTCCGCCAGTGGCAGTCGCGACGCGGTGGAGCTCAGGGGCCGGGGCATGGCAAACAGCAGTTATGGCGCCGTGCCTCACGTCCTGGCGGTCTACGACGCCAGCGATGTTGTGATTGCGGACCTGACTCTGCGGGACGCCTACTACCACCTCATCCAGATCCACGGTGAGGAGGACGCCGACAGGGTGCATCTCTACAACCTGCATCTCATCGACGCCGGAGAGCAGTTTGTCAAAGGCTCGACGGCGGGCAACCCGGGCCCGTATGCAGACGGCGGCATCGTCGAGTGCTCGCTCTTCGAGTACACAGATCGTGCCCGCAGCGACTACACAAACGGCGTCGACGTTCTCGCAGGGTCCGGCTGGATCATCAGAGACAACGTGTTCCGCAACATTCGCGCCCCGGAAGGGCAACTGGCGGGGCCCGCCGTTCTCATGTGGCGCAACTCGCTCGACACGATCGTGGAACGCAACCTGTTCATCGAGTGTGATCGGGCCATCGCCCTCGGTCTCTCGCCGCCGGACGGCAACTCGCGGGATGGCAACACGACGTACGACCATCAGGGTGGCGTCATCAGGAACAACATGATCTACCGGCAGGGGCCGGGTGACGTGGGTATCACCGTGAACTACTCAGGTGATGTGGCCATCTACCACAACACGGTGATCCAGAACGGCACCTTCCCGTGGGGAGCCATCGAGTACCGGTTCTCCTCGACGAGCGCCGTCATCGCAAACAACCTCACTGATGGCCCCATCTGGCAACGGGACGGCGCCACCGCGGTGACCACCGGGAATGTCACCAATGCATCCGCCAGCCTGGTTCGTCGACGCCACATCCGCCGATCTCCATCTGGTGGCAGGTAGCTCACCTGTCGATGCCGCCATCGGCACCGCGGTCGTGGCTGACGACTTCGACGGGCACTTCCGCCCGGTCGGCATCGCAGCCGACATCGGCGCCGACGAGTATGCGTCGACAGGGGAATTGCCCCCTTCCGGGTTCCGGGATGTACCGCCGGGCCATCTCTTCGAGAGTGACATCACGTGGCTTGCCGACAGTGGGGTCACCAAGGGCTGCAACCCACCTGTCAATGATCTGTATTGTCCCGATGACGTGGTAACCCGGGAGCAGATGGCGACGTTCTTGGTACGTGCCCTCGACCTACCCGCGGCCGCGGAGCATCCCT
Organism: uncultured bacterium; assembly: GCA_963844835.1. Classification (GTDB taxonomy): domain Bacteria; phylum Actinomycetota; class Acidimicrobiia; order Spongiisociales; family UBA5794; genus JAAETI01. The sequence continues at coordinate 179,747 of CAWJPT010000003.1, forward strand.
TCACGGACACGGGGTCGTCGGTGCACGCCGCCAATATCGATTCCCTCGCCGCGGCGGGGATCACGAGAGGCTGCAACCCACCGGCAAACGACCGGTACTGTCCGACCGATCCCGTCACCCGGGGCCAGATGGCCGCGTTCCTGGTCCGGGCTCTCGACCTGACCGGCGTCACGGACGGGTCACGGTTCCTCGATGACGACGGATCGGTCTTTGAAGCAAGCATCGAGCTGCTCGCAGCTTCCGGAATCACCAGAGGCTGCAACCCACCGGCAAACGACCGGTTCTGTCCCCAGAACTCGGTGTTGCGCGGCCAGATGGCTGCCTTCCTGCACCGGGCTCTCGACTAGTTGTCACCACCGAGCTACGCGCTAGAAGCCGGCATCCGGTGACTCCTGGATCGATATCCATGGTGCGAGTGCCCGCCTAGGAGTATCATCTAAATGTACATGGAGGCACTTCAAGTTCCGATGCATTCTGCCGACAATGACAGCATGGAACAGGATTATCAGCGGATGGGGACCGCCGAGCGCGAGCGCCATCACGACGAGCTGATCAACGAGGGATACGAATGGTGTCCCGAGTGCGGAACCGTATTGGTATGGGATCTTCCCTCAGACCGTCCGCAAGCCCGTCGGCGTGAGCCGGCACCGGTGGTCTGCGGAGACTTTCCGCCGCTCACTGCCGAGGATCTTGCGTCGACCGTCCCCCGCCCGTATTGACGGGTCAGAGCTCTCGATCATTGGCGCCTGACCCCGCCAGGCCGCGTCTGGTTTGATCAATCCGCGCTGGTGCCTGTCCAATGCCTGAAAATCGACGTCAGACGAGAGTCAGCCCCGGTGCGTTGCACCGGGGCTGATTGGGGGAGGAAGGTCGCACGCAGGTTGTCGGTGAGCCTTTTGTCATCGCTTGAGACGGTGACTGTGGGCCGGGAGGGGAGGAAGGGGAGAGTGAGCCCGATTTCCCTGCGTGCGATATTTGGTTGTCAATCATGTCTCCATGACTTCTTCATGATCTCTCCCCAACGTGAGACCAACCAAAGGCCGAGCTAAGAGTTACCTGAGAGTTTTTCGGCCCCTTCTGGCGGGGGGAGGTGCGGTTACGACGGTTCGTACATGCCCCGCATCGACCAGACGAGGGTCCGCATGCTCTTGGGTTGGCTGAGCACCGTGATGATGGCATCGGCAACATCTTCGGCACGCATCATGTCCGAAAGCACCTCCATGCCGGGGGTCCTCCCGTATCCCATGGCAAACTCGGTTTCGACACCGCCGGGACATACCGCGCTCACCCGGATGTTCTTCTGCCTCAGCTCCTGGTCCATCCCGGAGGCGAGACCCATCTGGGCGAACTTCGTTGCGGCGTATACCGCCTGATGGGGACCACTTCGTATCCCTGCGGTGGAGGCAACGATGACGACGTCGCCTTCTCCCTTCTCGAGGAAGTGGGGCACCGCGGCGCGAACCGTCCATACCGCACCTGACACATTGGTCTCGATCATCTCGTGGAGCCGCTCATCGCTGTTGTCCATGATCCCGCCGTAGGTGCCTATCCCGGCATTGGCGACCATCACGTCGAGGTCGCCAAAGCCATCGATGGCTGCGGCAACGAGCCGGCGCGGGCCATCCGGGTCACTGACATCCATCTCAACGGCAACTGCCGCTTCGCCGAGCTCCTCCAGCATTCCCTCGAATCGATCCAGACGCCTGGCGCCGAGGGCCACCTTTGCGTCCCTGGCGACCAGGGCTCGTGCGGTGGCGGCCCCGATTCCCGAGCTCGCACCCGTGATGGCAACGATTTGACCGGCGAGATCGCGGCACGATTCCACTCCTCAGCTAGTCGACTGCGGACAGGGTAACCGGCGCGGTTCAGCGCCTCGAAAGGGGGGCGAGAAAGCGGTTTCGCGACGAGTCCAGCAGATCCGTGGGCTCATCGACACGAGTGACGGTCACCCGACCGGCATCGATCAAGTCACCGACCCGCTGTGCCTCGCCCTCGACGGCATCCCACATCGCATCGGACCAGTTCGTGAAAGGGGCAACCTTGATATTGAGAGGCGAATCTTCGCTCCCGAGGTCCCATTGGCCGACCACCTGACCCTCGTGAAGAACGACAGAGGTCGCATTCCCGTACCGGTCGTACACGAAGGCGCTGTACGCAGGATCGAGGAGCCGCCCTCGATTTCGGTAGGCGACCATGAGGACATCCCACACCGGGAGCAGCCGTGTTCCCTCCAGCAAGGTCATGGCAGTCCCGTGGACCGAGAGATCAATGCCATCGCTCGCCTCCAGGGTCTCCGCCTTGCTCCAGCCGCTCCACCACTTGACATCATCGAGGTCGACGGGCGCGTACGCCGCGACATACCACCGGATGAGCTCCCGCCGTGCCTCGAGTTCGTCGAGCGAGTCGGGATCGGTATCGGGGATCCAGTCAGACCAGCGGGCGTATAGATAGCGATCCGACCGCCACGTTCCCGTCGTAGTTGCGCGCACCAACCGGAAGTTGGCAGCCATCATCCCAATGATCACGCTGAACGAGTCGCCGAGGACCTTCTCGGGGTCAACGATGGCGCGAATCTGCGAGGACGGCAACGGCCCTTCGGCTAGAGCCTCCTCGACAGCAGCGGCAACGCGGTCATAGCTCTTCTCCGCAACTCTCCGGTAGGCATTTGGCTTGCGGCCGACGCTCTTGGTCGCCGCGGCGACGACCGCCACCATGTCAACAGGCAACGTGTACACCGAGTACCGCATCGCCCGGATGCGCACCAGCCTCCTCTCAGCGATCGCTTCGTCGAACAAGTCTTTCGAGAATCCCGCAACACGGGCGTGCGCAGACAGATAACAGGTAGGGGATGTTCCGTACACCCCAACGGTCTGCTCGAGAACCGATTCCAGGTCGCCCGACTGAGCCATGTCGGCACGATACACGGACCGCCCAGCTTGCGCCTTCCCCGCGCTCAGAGTCCCACAGGCTGCCCGGCGGCCGCCGATCTGTAGGCGGCCAGTGCGATCTCGGTAGCGCGCAAACCGTCCCGCCCGGTCACCTCGAGCGCATGATCACCTCGTACCGCACCGACGAAGTGGTCGATCATCAACTGGTTGGTGTCTGATCCCCAATCGACCCAAGACGACTCGCCCTTCGACCACAGGTCGAATCGCTGGGCAAAGGCGTCGACAGTGAAGACACCTTCGGTCCCGACAACCTCGATCTCGAGCCCGCCCCAGGTCGGATAGTTGTCCGGTCTGCTCCACGAGCAGTCGATCGTCGCAAACATCCCACCCGGAAATCCGATCGTGATCAGCCCGCCGGTCTCCACGTCTACCTCGGGGTGGAGGATCCTGTTCGTCTCGGCGTACACCTCGTCGGGATCGGCCCCCAACCACCAGCGAATCACGTCGGCAACGTGGACGGTGTGGTCCATGACGGCTCCGCCACCGGCGAGCTGCGGATCGGCAAACCATGGGGCGTAGCCGGTCGGCAGGTGCCCACGATTGGTCCCTGTGATCGCAAGCGGCTTCCCGATCCTCCCGTCGGCGATCCACTCGGCGCCGGTGCGTAGCGATGGGCTGAAGCGCATCGGGAAGGCGGTCATCAACTTCACCCCCGCCGCTTCGCACACCTCCACGATGCGCCTGGCGTCTGCGGCGTTGGTAGCCAGTGGCTTCTCACAGAGCACGTGCACGCCCGCTTCCGCCATGAGCTCGACCGATGGAAGATGCGCATTCGTTGGCGAGCACACGACGCCGAGGTCAACACCCGCCGCGATGAGCCCGGCATCGGCGGCGAAACCGACGGCGTCGTTGCGCTCGGTCCATTCGCTGCGCATCACCGGATCCGTCTCCGAGATACCAATCAGCTCCACTCCGGGCGAGCGGCGAAGGTTCTCCACATACGCCTCCGAGTGAACGTGACCGACGCCAAAGATCCCTGCCCTCATCGCTCACCTCTCTACGGTCACGGCTCTGCCGGTCGCGATCGAACTATCGATCGCCTCGCACACTGGCACTGCGTTCGCCGCCTCCTGAGGGGTGATGATCGACTCGGCATTGCCCGCAGCACTCGCGAGAAGTGTCTCATCTGGGTCACGTACGGAGACTCGGCCAGGGTCAGCGGCAGCTGCGGTACATCGGCGACGTCCTCGCGCTCAGCCACCATGGAAGAGAAGGGCTGGGCGGGATGGAGCGTCAGCAGACCATCTGAGCCTGCAATCTCGAGCGAAGTACGGAACGCGCCCGCAGGGAATGCCCATGAGCCCTGGATATGGGTGATAGCTCCCGAATCGTGGCGCAGGGTGGCAAGTACATGGCCACCCGCACCGTCGGGACGGGCACGCTTGGCGTAGACCCGCTGTACCGGGCCGACCAGCCAGCAGGCAAAGTCGACGTCGTGAATCATCAGGTCGAGGACGACACCACCGGAGCGTGCCTGATCGCCGAACCAGGTGCCGTCTCCCATCGGCAGGTATGTCGAACGGTCGAGACGCACCGTGGCAATCTCACCCAGATCTCCTGCGACCACCCGCTCCCGGGCTCCTGCGTATTCAGGAAAGAAGCGCAGCACATGTGCGACGAGCAATGGGATTCCGGCGGAAGCACAGGCCGAACAGCTCTGGCGGCCTCAGCAGAGGTACGGCCGAGCGGCTTCTCGCATACGATCGGCACTCCCCGGGCGGCCGCCTGCTCGACGTAGTCGACATGGGTATCGGTGGGGCTACATATGTCGACCACGTCGACTGCGTCGAGCAACTCGTTCAGATCCGCCACGACTTCGGCACCGAGCCCGGCTGCGAGGCCGGGGGCACGTTCCGACCCGGCGCCGAGCACATGGGTGACCCGGTCACCCGACCGTCGCCCATGCCTGGCGTGGGTCCTCGCCATGTTTCCGGCTCCAACGAGCCCTATCCGCAAGCTCATCCGATCGCTCCGAACCATCGCTTCATCCGGCCTTCGTCCCCGTTTGAAAACACTAGCGGTCGCGTACCGCGGCAAGCAGTCCCGCCCCGCCATGGACTTAGTATGGCGAAGGAGGCCATGCGATGACCGACGAGCTCGAACTTGATCTCTCCTGAGAAACCGCCACCACTCGACCCGGGTTTCCGCCCGGCGGTACTCGCCAATCGTGCCTTCCAGGATGCGGTGGCGGCAACCGGTAGCCCCGTCCCGCTCCGGTTCGGGTTGTGGCGACCCGGCGGAGCGATCTCTACTCACCAGACTGCCCTGTTTCCGGACGGGCAGCCGAGAGCCGGTGAGAATCTCCCCTATGCGGAGCGGCTGCTCAAGTTCCTCCTCTGGCAACGTGGCGCTGGAGGGGTGTGGATCTCCGGCCCCGCCGCGGTGGCGGCCCATCTGCAGCGATGTCTACTCGCCGACCGGTGCCCGAGCCTTCGACGTAGAGTTCATGACCAGGGTCTACGAATCCCCGTTCACCATCGAGGCAGTAGACGAGGTGCCCGATTCCTTCGAGCCGACCGTCTTGCTCGGCCGTCACTTGGACGGCAACAGGATCGGGCTCGATCTCGGTGCCAGCGACTACAAGGTCAGTGCCATCTCATTCGGCGAACCGGTGTACAGCGCAGAGTTTCCCTGGTCCCCACGCCATGCCCATGACATCTCCTACCACTACGGCCACATCATCGATGCCCTCCGCAAGGCAGCTGCCCACCTGCCCGCATGTCGATGCCATCGGAGGCAGCTCCGGCGGGAGTGTGGATCGATGATCGGTGCCGGATCGCCTCGCTATTCCGTGGCCTCAGCACAGACGACTTCGATACGAGGCGGCCGGATTGTTCCTCCGGATCGGCGACGAGTGGGGAGTGCCGGTCAACGTCGTGAACGACGGCGAGGTGACTGCGCTGGCTGGGTCCATGAGCCTGGGGGCCAACTCGTTCTCGGTGTCGCCATGGGCTCATCGGAGGCGGCAGGCTATGTCACCGCAGAAGGCACGATCACCCGCTGGTTGAACGAGCTCGCTTTCGCCCCCATCGACTACAGCGCCTCCGCACCCGCCGACGAGTGGTCCGGGGACGTCGGATGCGGCGTGCAATACCTCAACCAGACCGGTGTATCCCGGCTGGCGGAGCGCGCCGGCCTCGAGATCGAACACGCCGGCGCCACCTGCCGGAGAAGCTCGTCGAGGTTCAGGAGATGATGGTGGCGGGAGACGAGCGGGTACCCACCATCTATGAGACCATCGGTAGCTGGCTCGGCTATGCCCTCGCTCACTACGCAGACTTCTACGAGATCGACCACGTGCTCGTGCTGGGTCGGGTCACCATCGGCGAGGGCGGCGAGATCATCGTCCGATGTGCCCGCGACGTGTTGGCCGGGGGCTTCCCGGACCTGTCGATGGAGCTGCACCTGCCCGACGAGCACATGAAGACGCGTGGGACAATCCGTTGCGGCGGCGAGCCTGCCGCAACTCGACAAGGAGATAGATTGATGGAATTCCGCAACCCGGGCGCCCAGATCTACGTGCCGGATGGGATCACTCCAGAGGCGGCACTTGCTCGCACCACCCACATGGCGGTCGGCGCCCATCAGGATGACATCCCGATCATGGCCTTTGACGGTCCCCTCCGCTGTTTCGGTCGCAAGGACCAATGGTTCCTGGCGGTCACGGTGACCGATGGTGCGGGCAGCCCGCGGGCAGATCTCTATGCCGACTTACTCGGACGAGGAGATGAAGGCGGTACGGGCCGTCGAAGAGAAGAAGGCAGCCTTCATCGGCGAGTACAGCGCCGCCATCCAGCTCGACTACCCGAGCTCTGCCGCAAAAGACGGATCGGCGCACGCCATCGTCGGGGAGCTGGCAGGTATCATCGCCGCAGCCAAGCCTCAGATCGTCTACACCCATAATCTCGCCGACAAGCACGACACCCACGTCGGCACCGCATTGCGCACCATCGCGGCGATCAGGAGCCTCCCGCCCGGGCGAACGGCCGGAGAAACTCTTTGGGTGCGAAGTGTGGCGCAATCTCGACTGGTTGGTCGATGCAGACAAGGTTCTCTTCGATGTCAGCCTCCACGCCAACATCGCTGCGTCGCTGATGGGCGTCTACGACTCGCAAGTCTCGGGGGGAAAGCGCTACGACCTGGCAGCAGCCGGTCGACGCCTCGCCAACGCCACCTTCTTCGAGAGTCATGCGGTCGACCAGGCGGAGGCAATCAGCTTCGGAATGGACCTGACCCCACTCATCGAGGACCCCAGACACCGACCCGATGGCGTACGTGTCGGGCCTAATCGCACAGATGGAGCAGGAAATCGCGACACGCCTCGAGCGGCTCGAGCTGAGCTCCGCCATGTCGATGCGCCGTGAGATATTCGAGCAGCCCAGGGTCTTCGGCCGTGCCTTGAGCGCAGGATGGGATGCGATGACCGGGATCGCAGGAGAGGTCGAATCGGTAGCGTTCGAGTATGTGCTGATCGCGGCACGGGGCACGTCGGACAACGCCGCCCGGTATGCAAAGTACGTGCTGGCTGCCCACAACGGGATCCCGGTGGCACTGGCAACACCGTCTCTGTTCACCAGCTATCGGCGGCCACCTCGTCTCGACGGCGCGCTCGTTGTGGGGATCTCGCAGTCAGGCGAATCCCCTGATCTCGTCGCGGTGCTTGCCGAGGCGCACCGGCAGGGAAGACCGACTCTGTCCATCACAAACGCTCCCCATTCCCCCCTTGCTGCACAGTCGGACATGGTTGTCGACATCGGCGCCGGCACCGAGGAAGCGGTCGCCGCAACCAAGACATACACCGCGTCCCTGCTCGCAATCGCAATGCTCTCAACGGCGCTCGGTACCGAAGGGCTGAGGGCTGACCTCGAACGGCTGCCGGAACACGCCGAGGCTGTGCTCCGGTCTGAGGAGCAGATCGCCGATGCGGCGGGGCGGTTCACCGACATTGGAGCCTGCGCCGTCCTCGGCAGGGGGTACAACCATGCAACGGCTTTCGAATGGGCGCTCAAGCTCCAGGAAGTCACCTACTCGCTGGCACACCCATACTCGACTGCGGATTTCAGGCATGGGCCCATCGCAGTGGTGGAGCCGGACTTCCCGATCCTGGCGATTGCGGTGACCGGCCCCCTTCTCGAAGACATGACCGAGCTACTGCGGGGTCTCACTGAGGAGAAAGGCGCACTCACCTTGGCGTTCTCCAACAGCAGCGACGCTCTGGGTGCCGCCCGGTTCGGCATTCCGCTGCCACCGATCGCAGAATGGTTGTCCCCGGTACCGGCGATTATCGCCGCCCAGCTGTTCACCTATCACCTCGGGAAGGCTCGCGGGCTCGATATCGATCATCCCCGAGGTCTGGACAAGGTGACCAGGACCACTTGAGGCATTGCTCAGCCAGGGCTTGCCAGTTCGACGAGCTGCGACAATGCCGCACATGAATACACCCCAGTTCACGCTCGAAGGCTCACCAAACTTCCGCGACCTCGGCGGATACGTCACAAGCGACGGTCGGATCGTCCGCAGCGGCATCCTGTTTCGCTCAGGTCACCTCGCCCAGCTCACAGACGGTGACGTGGCACGACTCGACGAACTCGGCATCTCGACGATTGTCGACTTCCGCCCCCAGCATGAGATCGAGATCTTCGGCCCCGACCGTATCGACGGTGACATCCGGAAGTACTCATTTCCCATCTCGGACCACGATGCCGGGCCCGACTTCTACGAGTCGATTCAGGCAGGTGACTTCAGCGGTCTTCACGATCTCGCCAAGGCAAGTAGAAAGATGATCAGGGACAACGCTGCCGAATTCGGTGCGCTGCTCCGACTGGTCGGCGAAGGCGACAACCTGCCACTCATCTTCCATTGCATTGGAGGCAAGGACCGCACCGGGGTGGCCGCCGCCCTGATCCTGACGCTGGTGGGTGTCCCCTGGGATACGGTCCGTGAGGACTACCTCCGCTCGAACAAGACGCTCGAGGGTGTCCTCGAAGAGCAGATCTCACGGCTCTCCGGAGGGAAGGTGCCCGTCGGCCGGTCCAACGATGCCAACATCGAGGCATTGCGCCGCTTCTTCATCCTGGACGGGGCCAACATCGATGCCGCCCGAGACGAAGTCATGCGCATATCAGGATCGTTCGAGAACTACGCCGGTCGAGAAGCTGGGCCTCTCCGAAGTCTCACCTGGAGTCGCTGCGCGCCAACCTCCTCACCGACTGACAGGAGTCCGGAGGGGCGGACCTACCGCACCGAGCGGATCCGGAGCCCGGTGACGCTCAGGTCCACGGTGAGGGCACAGTTGTCGGGACCGGGGCAGCTCATCGAGCATGAGCCCGACGAGGAGCAGGTCGTCGTCGGCTGTGGAGTCACGACGCTCCGGGACCGAGCCGACCGGAGGCACGAAGGGCGACGAGCATCGCGGCGACCTCCGCCGTCGTGATCCCGAGGCGATCGGCCAGCTCGATCCCGGTGACGGGGCCGTGTGGCGCCCTCCAATGCGGCCACCAGAGCGATGCAGCCTCATCCCAGCCCCAACAATCTGCCGCCCTGGAAGACAACGAACGCACCGGCACCGGCGATGGCGGATTGACCGATCACGCTGACCCACATCCACTGCGTGCCGAACTCCTGGCGGAAGGCGGCAACCGCGGCGATGCACGGTGTGTAGAGCAGCACGAACACCATGAATGCAAATGCCGCCAGCGGGCCGTGCCCGCCGCTGCTCTCGTCGAAGGAGCGGCGCACCGCGGTCTGCAGACTCGTGTCGGCGCTCGTCGCTGGTGTCGACGAAGTCGAGGCCAACCACCCGGGGCAGGGCACGCAGCGTGTCGACGCCTGCAGTGACGAACGAGCTGCCGACCTGTCTGCAGATCGTCGCCGAAGGCCTGCGAAATGCGTGCTCTGGGGCATCGTCTCGGTGGTGTACAGCTGGGCCATGGTGCTCACCACAACCTCCTTGGCAACAAGACCCGACAGCAGCGAGCCGGACTGCTCCCAATCGCCGAAGCCGAGCGGGCTCAAGATGGGTGCGATCGCCCTTGCTGACGACTCCGAAGGCGCTGTCCTCGACCTCAGTATCGGCAAAGTGCCCGCCACCGCCGAGCGGGACCGACGAGCAGCAGCCACACGACCATGCTGGCGACGAGGATCGTGGTGCCTGCGCCCTTGATGAACGACGCGGTGCGCTGTTTGACCAGCATCCACACGGTTCGGAAGCTGGGCATGCGGAACTCGGGCATCACCATCACGAACGGGGTCGGGTCATCCTCACGGAGCACGGTGTGGCTGAGCAGGAGCCCGATGATGACGGCAACCGCGATGCCGATGAGGTACATGGCAAAGACTACGAGGCTCTTGGCCTCGGCGAAGAAGACCCCGGCAAGCAGGACGTAGACGGGAAGCCGGGCACCACACGACATGAATGGGGTGATCAGCCCGGTGAGTAGCCGGTCTCGCGGCGAATCGAGGGTCCGGGTGGCGTAGATGGCGGGAACGGTGCAGCCGAAGCCCACCATCATCGGCAAGAACGCCTTGCCCGGGGATGCCGACGGCCCGCATCGCCCGGTCCATGACTGCGGCGGCCCGCGACATGTAGCCGGAGTCCTCGAGCAGCGCCAGCATCAGGTACAGGCCAAAAAGCACCGGCACGAAGCTCGAGCACGCCACCGACGCCTGCGAGAACACCGTCGACCAGGAGACTCTCGATCCATCCGCCTCCGAGGCTGACCACCGACAGCAGGCTCTCGACCCACCTGGCGATCGGGCCTGAGATGGTTGCGTCGATCCAATCGACGTATGGCGCGGTCACATCGGCGGTGAACCTGAGCACGATCCACATCACCGCCAGGAAAATCGGAACTCCGAGGAGTCGGTTGGTGAGGACCCGGTCGATGCGATCCGACCAGGTCGTTCCTGGGACCACATGACCGGTCATCTCGTCGACGAGCGACGTGATCCAGTTGAAGCGGTGCTCGGCCAGCTCCATCTCACATTCGAAGTCGGTTTCTGCGGTGATCCCGTCACGGTCGGCGGCTGCGGCCTCCAGCAAAATGTGCCCGCCCTCGATGCTCCGCGAGCTTCTCCCTGACACTGCGGTCGCCTGCGAGAAGTTGAAGCGCCGTCCAGCGAGGCGATCCGAGCGCGGCAGCATCGGGATTGCCTGAGATGTTCTCGACCAAGCCACCGATGTGCCGCTCCACAACCGGGCCGTAGTCGATAACGAGCGGGCTGGGCAGGCACCGTGACCGACCGGGCGATGGCCTGCTTCAGCTCGGCGAGGCCGATGCCTTTCCTGGCGATGGTGGGAACTACCTCGACCCCGAGACGATCGCGCAGCACCGATATCGTCGATGTCGATCCCGCGCCGCTCGGCGACATCGACCATGTTCAGCGCAACGACCTGTCGATGGCCGGCTTCGGCGATCTGCGCGATGAGATGCAGGCTCCCGGTGAGGTTCGAGGCATCGGCGACTGAGACGACAACGTCCGGTCGTTGCTCGGCCAGATAGTCCGCTGCAATGGCTTCCTCGGCGGATACCGCCACCAGCCCGTACGTACCGGGCAGGTCGACCGCAGCGAAGGTCTCGTCGCCGAACTCGAAACTCGCCCGTGTATTGCTCGACGGTCTGGCCCGGCCAGTTACCTACCTTCTGGCTGAGCTCCGGTGAGCTGGTTGAAAAGAGAGGTCTTGCCGGCGTTGGGGCATCCGGCCACCGCAACGATCGGCGCTGCCATCAGACGACCTCGATCTCCACGGATCTGGCGGCACTCTCGCCAACGACGATGCGAGCACCACCCATCGAGATGATCAGCGGGCTTGCGTTCTTGAGCACGGTCAGCACCACCCCGGGCACGATACCGAGGGCGGCAAGGCGCTGGATGAGGTGAGGATGTCCCGAGACGCGGACAACTTTGACCCGATCGTTGCGTCGGGCGCTCGCCAGGCTGAGCGGGCCGGTCCCACCTGAAGCGAGCTCCCGGACGGCCTCTCTACGCGGAAGCATTGTGCCCCCCCATCGCGAGAACCTCGATGCCGCGGAGAAGACCGGGGCTGAGGTGAACCACATTGACGCCGACCGCGACGAGCAGCCCGGAGCGGCCTGAGCCAACCACCTCGAGGCGAGCACCGACACTTGACCCCCTCAGACCTGAGAAACTCTGCGGCAGGCCCATCTGCGGCAATTGAGATCACTTCAACCGGGACTCCCACCGCTACGTCGGCAAGCGCAAGCGTGCGGCGCTGCTCGGCCGACACGGCGTTGTCCGGGATGGGTTGGCCGAGCGGGCCGGCAGATGGATTGCCGAGAAACACGGCAAGCCGATCCGCAGCCTCGGCGGTGGTGGCGTGCTCGAGATGGCATGCCTGATCGTCTGCCTCGGTGGGGCTGAATCCGAGGTGGTCTGCGAGAAAGGTCGCCCACAGCCGCCGGGTTCGCAGCACTTGATTGGCCAGATAGCGTCCAGTGTCACTGAGTGAGCGCTCCGTGATATGGCTCGTAGATGAGCAAGCCACGGCTGTCGAGCTTGCGCACCATCTCGTTCGCCGACGGCACCGATACCCCCAGGGCGTCTGCGATCCGGGAGATCGAGATCGGCCCTGCGGTGCCGGCTTCCACCGCCCTCGCCACGGTGATCAGGTACATCTGCTCGGACTCGGACGTCGAGCTGAGTTCGGGCAAGGCTGTGATTTCGGCGAGCGATTCTTTAGGCATGCCTATAACTCTAGCGACGTAGTGCAAATAGCCTAGGGTCGGAAGTCCCTGCCCACCGGGCCGCGCGTTGAGGTCGGATCAGATGGGGTTGACCGTCAGATAGACGATGAAGATGGCCACGGACACCAGGGTGTACAAGCTCAGGACGTTGTTGACGTACCGCTGCTCGTCCGGCACCCCTTCCTTCATGTAGAGGGGTAACACGAACGGCGGGGGAAGGATGATCAGCGTGAACATCGCGGCTTGGGCGTATTCACCGCCACCGAGCGCCTTGCCGATCAGCAGCGGCGGCAACAGCAACGCAAGAGGTAAGACAACGGAGAGCCGTGCGACAACCGGTGTGACCGCCTCACGCAGACCTGCCATGTCGAAGTCGATGCCGTATCCGATCACGATCAGGATGAGCGGGACGGTGAGGCCTGCCAGAAAGCCGAGTGTCTCCATCACCCCACCGGCGACCGGCCAGTCGTACACCGAGTCGCTCAATCCTGCGACGTTGGCGAGGATGCCGGCGAGGATGGCAATGATCACCGGCGACGTGAAGAACGCTCTGGCCAGATCGCCTGGTCGCTGTGTTCGGTGACGTCTCGCCATCAGCAGCGCCACGAAGACAAACCATATGAAGAGCTCGTGGCCGAGATCGACGATGGCGAAATGTGCGATCCGGTCGACACCGTACGCAGAGCCATACAGGCTGATGCCGAGCATGCCGGCTTCGAAACCCGTCATGAGGAACGGGAAGTACTCCCGCCCGTCGCCAAACCGTGGCTGGAGCAGCTTGCCTAGCCAGTAGAGCAAGACGCACAGCAAGAAAGTGACGAGCACGAGGATCGAATCACTCGCTTGCAGCTCGATCTCCAAGAAGGCGGTGAACAACACCGCAGGCAGGGCGAGGTTGACGATGACCTTTCTCATACCGTCGACGGTTCCGGAGCCGATGAAGCCGGTCCGGCGCATCCCGTACCCGAGGCCGAGTAGCAGGAGAATCGGTAGAATCCTGTTGATGATGTCGGTCACGGCGCCATTATCGCCTGATCCGTATTGCCTCCGGCGAGGCGATGTTCAGCCTTTTGTAATGGCGATTTCGGCACATTCGGTGGCAGCCGCTGGCATGGTTCATTCATGCGAACTCTGCTTGCAACACTCGTGCTCTTGATCGCGGCCGTCGGCGTAGCCGTACTCCGCAATGCTCCTGGGGAACCTGCCGCCGAAATGGCGAGCGCGGGGGCGGAAGCCACCCCGTCCACGATCCTCGATGAGACGACCTCTACGACGGCACCCCCCATGCTCGGTCAAGCGCTAGACCTCACCGATCTCGACGGCTGGCTGCAGACCGACATCGCCGGTCTCGACGAACTACGCGGTCGGGTGGTCATCCTCCAGTTCTGGACCTTCGGCTGTTACAACTGCAAGAACACGATCCCCCATCTCCAGGAGATATACGCCGACTACCACGATCGGGGTCTCGAGATCGTCGGCGTGCACTCCCCCGAGTTCGAGTACGAACGGGACCCCGAAGCCATCCTGGCAGCGGCCCGAGACCTCGGCGTCACCTGGCCGATCGCGCTAGACACCACCCGGCACAACTTCCACACCTGGCAAGGCAGCCCGGCGTACTGGCCCCGTACCTACGTGTTGGACCAGAACGGATTGATCCGCTTCGATCACGTCGGTGAGGGTGCCTACGACGAGCTCGCTCAAACCGTCGCAACGCTGCTGGGAGCCTAAGAGGCTGCTGGCAGCGGTCACACCCTGGTGAAGTACAGCTGCATCTCCAACTGGCCGTGGTCCTCGGCTGAAACCACGATCGGCGCCGAAGGGACCGACACGTTCCAATCGCCGAAGTCGATATCGACCGACCCGACCACAACAACGAGATCACCGACCACCTGCGCCTGGAGCGGGACCTCGATCTGGTTGGTCACGCCGGCGATGGTCAGGTCTCCAACTGCGGTGACGTCGAATTGGTCACCGTCGGCGAGATCGGGGTTGATGTCGAACGGCTGGGTGAGGGTGAACGCAGCGGTGGGGAACTCGTCGGTGGAGAGTGCCTCCTGAACCCGGCCGTTGCGTCTCGAGTTGTTGGTGACGATGTCGGTCATGTCGGCGGTGATCGTCACCTCGGTCACTGTGCCCCCATCGATGACGAGGGACCCGTCTATGGTCGGTGTCCGCCCTACGGCTTCTGTCGCTCCAATCGAGGCAAGCTCCTCCTGGAGGCGAAATCCGACGAAGGATGAGGTGGCATCCTCGAAGCTGAAATCGCCAACGGAGGTGTCGACAACCCACGTACCGTCGATGCCCGAGACCGATCCGCCAACGGTTCCGTCCTGTGTCGAGCCTGCCCCGGTAGTCGTTGTTGCCGATTGAGCGTTCTCGACCGCTGATTCGAGAGAGACCTCGTCGGGGGCCGACCCGAACAAGATGAAGTACGCGGCAACGGCAACAACGGCAAGCACGATCGCACCGCCTAGCGAATAGCCGATGATTCTCCGGTTGTTCCTGCCATCTGCCATGCGCTCGAATCCGTTTCTCTCGCCCTGGTTGGCCAGACGTTAAGCGACAAACTTGATAATTGGCTATGAATCTCTGGCAGCCGGGTGTTGCGCCCGACCTCGGTCAGGTTCGATCGTCGGCGATCCTGGCGAGAAACGAACAAACCTCGTCGGTGTCCTCGAGGGCGTAGTGAGCAAGCGACGGGTCGCCGTCCCGTCCCACGACGATCCCGATGCCGCCGCTGCGAATCACCCGGAAAGCGTCCTCGTCGGTCGTGTCATCACCCAGGTAGATGGGGATGACTCGTCGCTGCTCCAGGCCTAGCTCTCCCATCAGCCACAACAATGCCCGGCCCTTGTCCCAATCGAAGTCGGGCCGGAACTCGAAGATCTTCTTTCCCGTCTCCACCGTGAGCAGCGGCACATGAGGGGCGACCTCTTCGACCGCCGCCACAATTGCCCCGTAGTCGCCGGCAGCGACCCTCCTGTAGTGCACCGCGATGGCGAACCGCTTGCGCTCCACCTGCGCCCCGTCGATAGCGGCAAGCCGGGATTCGAGCATCTGCTGCGCAATATCGAGCGGCTCGAGGTAGACGGTGAAACGATCGAGAGCCTCGTCCACCACGGGCTCGCCATCCGCACCGACGATGTCGAAGCCATGGCTGCCGGCGTAGTAGATGCCGGGCACGCGCACCTTGGACATGACGTCGGTGACGTCCCTGCCACTCACCACTGCCACCGTTGCCACATCGGCGAGACGGACCAGCACGCGGCGGGTGTCCTCCGAGAGCACTGCGAGATCGGGGTGGGACACGATCGGGCTGAGCACCCCGTCGTAGTCGAGGAAGACCGCTGGGTCACGGTCAGTGAGTCGCCGTGCGATCTGATCGTACGCCAGAGCGGCCGAGGGAAGTCGGCGCCTTGCGATTGGCTCGAGAGTTTCGTCACTGTTCACACGCACCAGTCTTGTCGGTGCCGAGCACCCGGCCAAGCGCCGTCTTCCTGTCGGTCCGACTTGCTAGATGTTTCGGGAACCATCAGAGGGGGCAGAGACGTCACACAGGTATCGACAGCCGAAGGAGGCGTACGCAATGCATGACACATTGGGTGACAACCGGCTGGCGCGAGTATCAGTGGGAATGGTGTTTGGCGCAACCGCAGCGCTGCTGATCGGAATGGTCGTCGTCCTCATGGCCCCAGACGGCGATTTCGCCGATCTCGCCGCAGCTGCCGTTAGCCGGGCGGTCCTCGTACCGCTCGGTGCGGCAATCGGCGCTGTCCTCGGATACCGCAGCAGCCAGAACCACTGGTGAACCGGAAGGTATCACTATTCCCAGTGCAGCCGACTGTGTCCCGTCAGCGAAGCTCGCGTTTGAGGATCTTGCCGGTGGGGCCTTTGGGCAGCGCGTCTAGGAACTCGACAACCCTCGGGTACTTGTAGGCGGCAAGCCGGACCTTACAGAAGGCAACGATCTCGTCGGCGTCTGCCGACACCCCCGCCTTGAGCGCGATGATCGCCTTCACTTCCTCGCCGTGGCTGGCGTCTGGGATCCCGATCACAGCTGCCTCGGCAACGGCCGGGTGGGCGTAAAGAACCTCTTCGATCTCCCGCGGATAGACGTTGAAGCCACCACGAATGATCATGTCTTTCTTGCGATCGACGATGAAGTAGTAGCCGTCCTCGTCACGGACCCCGATGTCTCCCGAGTGGAACCAGCCATCAACGATCGCTTCCTTGGTGGCGTCCGGCCTGCCGAGATACCCCTTCATCACGTTGTGACCCTTGATGCAGATCTCACCCGGCTCGTCGGTGTTGACGACAACCTTGCCGTCCGCCTCCTCGAGCCGGAACTCGACGCCCCACAGCGGTAGTCCGACGGAGCCCGCCTTCTTCGGCCTATCGAGCTGGTTGAAGCTGGCGACGGGCGAGGTCTCGGAAAGCCCATAGCCTTCGAGAATGTTGACGTCGTACTTCTCGTCGAATGCCTTCATCACCTCGACGGGCATCGCCGAGCCGCCCGACACGCAAAACTCGAGCCCCGACAGGTCGTACTTGTCCGCGTCCGGATGGTTGAGCAGCGCAAAGTACATGGTGGGGACTCCGCCGAAGAAGTTCACCTTGTGACCCTGCATCAGCTCGAAGGCTGCCGTCGGATCGAAGCGCGGCAGCAGTACCACAGTGCCTCCCGCACCGAGGACCGCGTTGTGCATCACCGTTTGCCCGAAGGAGTGGAACAGCGGGAGTGTCGCCAGCGCCACCGTCTCGGGGTTCAGGGGGAGCAGCATCGTCCTGCAGTAGTGGGCGTTGAAGAACATGTTGAACTGAGTGAGCTCGGCGCCTTTGGGCTTGCCGGTCGTACCGGACGTATAGAGGATCACCGCCGTGTCGTCTGGTGTGGTTGCCGGCAGGTCTTGCACTGCCTCGGCACCCCCGAGCAGAGCAGCAAACGTCGTGCTCCTTGTGACCGAGCTCCGGCGGCTCTCCCGCCGAGACGACAACGAGATGGTCCGAGTCTCCCCACTCGGTGAACCCGTCCCGGGCGGGCTGGAGGAAACCCTCCCATGCCACCAGCACCCGTGAGTGTGAATCGGCGAGATGGTATGCCACCTCCGGTCCGGTGAGCAGTACGTTGAGCGGGACCAACGATCGCCCCTGCGTACAGGGTGCCGAAGTAGGCAATCGTGAAATGGGGGATGTTCGGCAGCATCAGCGCCACCCGGTCGCCCGGTTCGACGCCGAGGCCGGCCAGCGCTCCGGCGAAGCGACGCGCCTGCTCATCGAGCGCGGCGTAGCTGAAGGTGTTGGGCCCGGCTACCAATGCGGTGCGTTCCGGGTGGATGCGGGCGCTCTCGCGCAAGGTCAGGGCGAGGTTAAGTGACATGGGTTCTCCTCCTCGGGCTCGCTCGACGTTGGGAGGACGGCATGGCGCCGACCGCGAGCCTTGCATTCTCAAGCTACTACGCGACCTCTCGACCTGGCGGGACAACCTGGTGCACTGCCTGCAGTTGCCCGAGCAGCGCACGGATCGTCCTAGTAAAGTTTGGCCACCATGACCTACATCCTTCAGGAACGGACCGTCAATTCGATCCCCGACCTGTTGCGGATTCGCGCCCAGGAATCACCCACTGCCACGGCCCTCCGCTATCCAACAAACGGAACATGGGCAAAGATGTCCTGGCGCGATCTCTACGACAAGGTCATCCATGTCGCCGCAGGCCTGCGCAGCCTCGGCGTTGGCTCCGAGAGCCGCGTAGCCCTTCTGTGCTCGACCCGGGCAGAGTGGGTGGTCGCCGACATGGCGATCCTCGCCGCAGGCGGGGCAACCACCACCGTCTACCCGTCGAGCCTTCCGGACGAGTGCGCCCTCATTGTCTCCGACTCGGGAGCAACGGTGGTCATCGTCGAGGACGAGACCCAGCTCGCCAAGATCCGCGAGGTCGAGGATCAGCTGCCCGATGTGACGAGCATCGTGATGATCGATGGCTCGGCAGACGGCGTCCTGTCGCTTCGACCAACTCGCCGAGCACGGCAATCCCGACGAGATGGAGGACGTGATCGCGTCCATCACCCGTGACCAGCTGGCGACCTTGATCTACACCTCCGGCACCACCGGCGACCCAAGGGTGTCGAGCTGACCCACGACAACTGGTTGTTCACCTCCGAGGGGACTTCGCGACGAAATATCATCACCCCCGACGATCTCCACTACCTGTGGCTGCCCACTCTCCCATTCCTTCGGCAAGGTCATCGAGGTACTGGTGATCGACGTCGGCGCCGAGACGGTGATCGACGGCCGGGTCGACAAGATTGTCGAGAACCTGGGAACGGTGAAGCCGACAGTGATGGCAGCCGCACCCCGCATCTTCGAGAAGGTCTACAACGTTGCGGTGTCTTCGGTACAGGCCGAGGGTGGCATCAAGCTGAAGATCTTCCAAGTGGGCCGTCAAGCGTTGGCAGCCGGGTGTCGCGGATTCGGCAACGGGGCGAGCAACCCGAGCCGCGGCCTCGCCATCCAATACGCCGTCGCCGATCGCCTGGTGTTCGCGAAGCTGCGTGCTCGTTTCGGCGGCAGGCTGAAGAACCTGGTCTCAGGCTCGGCACCGCTCTCGGTGGAGCTCGCAGAGTTCTTCGATGCGGCAGGGCTCACCATCCTGGAGGGATACGGGCTGACCGAGTCGTCGGCAGCGACGTTCGTCAACCCACCCGGCGAGGCACGGATCGGGACGGTCGGACCTCCGATCCCGGGCACCGAGGTTCGCATCGCCGACGATGGTGAGGTTCTCATCAAGAGCAGGGCGGTCATGCGTGGCTATCACGGGCTGCCCGGGGAAACGGCGGAGACGTTGCAGGACGGATGGCTCTACACGGGCGATATCGGCGAGCTCGACGAAAAGGGCTACCTGCGGATCACCGACCGCAAGAAAGAGCTGATCAAGACTTCCGGTGGCAAGTATGTGGCCCCCGCCAAGCTGGAGGGAATGATCAGCGCGGCTTCGCCCTACATATCGAGTGTTTTCGTTCACGGTGATCGCCGCAAATACTGCGTTGCGCTGATCACCCTCGATCCCGACGCGACCAGCCATTGGGCAAAGGACAAGGGCATCGCAGACGACCCGAGTAGAGATCGCCACGAATCCCGAAATGGTGGCTCTCATCGAAGCGGCGGTCGCCGAAGTGAACAGCGACCTGGCCTCGTTTCGAGACCATCAAGAAGGTGCGCATCCTCCCAGACGAGTTCGCCATCGAGACCGGCGAATTGACACCTTCGATGAAGATGAAGCGCAAAGTGGTCGAGCAGCGCAACGCCGCCATCCTCGACTCCATGTACGACTCGCCCGGCGAGTTTGCACCGTAACCGGTGCCGCGTCCGCCAGTGACCTAGCGCAAGTCTCGTAGCGTCTCATCGACGTTCATCAGACTCGTGTAGACGTAACTGGGGTCGGCGTCGTGCCACGACGTCGTTGGACCCGTCCTTCGCCGGCTGGTCGACCGCCGGCTCATACAGCCACCAGAGGTTCCTCCAGGGATCGAGGAATCGCGCCAGCTTGACGCCGTTATAGAACGGGGAGAGGACGGGTGACAATCCTTCGCCCCGCGAGACTCGGCCCGATCCAGCACCGCCTGACCGTCACTCACGTACACCTGGGTGAATGCCAGGCGTAGGTGGCCAATCGGGTTTCGAATCACACACCATGATGGTGGCATTGCCGAGCTGACCTCGGCGTGGATGAGGGTACCGTCTCGATCTGGTGTCCTCACCTCGTTGCGCTCGGCGGCGTCGAAGACCGCGACGACGAACTCGATGAACTCACTCGCCGATCCTTTCACGATGACGAAAGGATTGATGCTGTTGTGCCCATTGGCCCGTGGAGGTGCCGCAATCAATGCTGACATGTCGCTCCTATCTATACATGACTTATGTACATCATAATACTATACATGAGTCATGTAGACTGCCGGTATGGACAGCACAGACGAACGACCACGCTTTGAGCAGGGGACCGGCTTCTTGCTGTCCCGGCTCGGTTCGTTGGCGGAGCGCTCCTGGACGGCGTTACTGGCCCGGCACGGATTGACCCAGGCGCAGTACTCGGCGCTCGTCGTGCTCGGAGAGGCCGGGACGCTCGGCCAGGGCAGGCTTGCCGAGTTGATCACCGTCGACCCCAGAAACGTCGTTGCCATCGTCGACGGCCTCGCCGCCCTCGGCCTCGCCGAGCGTCGCCCCGACCCGAGCGACGGCCGCAGACGCCAGGTCAGGCTGACCACACGAGGCAGAAGCGTGAGCGATGCAGTCGCCCGCGACGCACGGACAGTGCAGGACGACTTCCTCGGCACTCTCGATGAGCACGAGAGGTCGGAGCTCAACCGGATCCTGCTCCGCCTCTACAACGGCCAGTTGGCGCGGACCGAGCGCACCTGAGCGCCGGGACCACGGCTCGACGTCGCGCATGTCCGTTTCGCGCGCGCTGGCGGCCGTTACGATCGGGCCATGACTGATATCAATGTTGAGCACGTTGCCAACAGGCGAATTCCGCGTCACCGTCATCGAAGGGTCGGACACGATCATACATCGGTGACTGTCGACAGCAATCGGGACGGCGTGGAGGACGGTGACACTGGTGGAGGCGTCGTTTCGCTTTCTCCTGGATCGAGAACCCAAGGAGTCGATCCTCTCCCGATTCGATCTGTCTGTGATCGGCCACTACTTCCCCGAGTATTCCCGGCGCATCGAGGACTATCTGTGAGCGACCCGATCCTGGCTGCCTTCGCAGCCGAGGGCCTCGAGCCGAGCACGTGGTCGAACGGTCCCGACTTCTCTTACGACGAGCACGACCATCCCTATCACAAGGTGCTCTACTGCGTCTCCGGTTCGATTACGTTTCACACTCCCGATGGGGACATTGCCATGCTGCCTGGGGATCGGCTCGACCTTCCTCCGGGCACAAGGCACTCAGCGACGGTCGGCCCCAATGGAGTCACCTGCATGGAAGCAGCTCGCTAGGAGTTGGCGTGGCTTGCTCAGCCGTTGAGCTCGGCCGCGATCTCGCCTGCCCAGGCGTCGATCGCATCCCAATCGCGGAAGTCTCCTGCGGGGATGGACGACTTGGAGGCAGGCATCAGTCTCATGAAGCGCTCGGCCATGCCCACTGCGGGGGCATCGGGATCCCACGCCCCGAAGAAGATCTGCTCACCCTTCGGGTGGATCAGATTCTCGAACTCGTCGAACTCTTTGGGCCGCGAGGTCTCCATGACATCGCGGCCTTCCTTGTCAACGAGATCGGTACCGACCGGCCCGCTGCTGAACAGCCAAACGGGATGGGTTGCGAGGGTGTCCCGGTTCTTGTTGACAAACTTCGTGGCGTCTTTCAACCAGTGGAACATGTATGCAGCACTGCCGACAACAAAAGCGTCATAGCCGGCGGTCCCGCGTACCTCGATTGCGGGAAGTGCTGCAGCCGTATGGCCACCCGCTGTGATCTTCTCGGCGAGACGCTCCGCGATCCCTTGGGTTGATCCGTGGCGGCTGGCGTAGGCAACGAGAACATTCATGATGTGTCTCCATCAGAGGGCTGCGCTTGTTCCCAGGATATGAGGTAGTGATCGATGACTCCAGGGCCAAAGGTCACCGCACGAGTGTGCAGCCCAGGATTCAGTCGTTCTTGTTCCACCAGTCGGGGGGTTCCCACGACTCCCGTGCCCGATAGGGATCGAGCAGGCTCCGGTTGAGAGCGGCCTGCCCCCTGGCCAGCGAGCTGAGCAACACCCATACCGCTATCGAGAATGTGATCATGCCGAGCACCGTGTCGAGCCAAAGGCCACCGGCGAGCACCGCAACTACCAGCGCCAACACCACCAGCAGACCCCAACTTCTTATCTGCCTCGAGCGCAGGGCTTCGTGATGGTGGCGTTGCGCAGTGGCAAGTGCGAAGGAACGACGAGATTCGACACGCAGACACCGCCCCCGGTGTGTTGACACCCATTCCCCCGGGGCACGTTGGTGGACTCGATAGTGCCCGGCCACATGGTCTTCACCATCGCGTGCCCACCGGAGCCTCTCCACAGTCAGGCCCAGCCAGTAATACACACTGAGGCCGCTCTTCGACGTCATCGTCCTCACCGCAGATATCGTAAATCCCGCCACCACGATCTACCAGACGTCATCTTCGGATCGTGTTCGGGTGAGGAACGGATCACCGGCCCATCTATGTAGGCTGCGACCGTCTCACCAACGGTGGTCATGTGAGTGTTCAAGGGTTGTTCTGGCTGAAGGTGGTCTTCGCCATCGTCGTGGCGGCCATCGGCATCGGTGGTGCTTTGGTGCCCTGGGCATTGCGCGGCCGGGGATCGAGTGACCGCACGCTCGCGCTCACTCACACCTTCGCCGGTGGAGTCCTCGGCGGTGCCGGTCTCATCCATCTGCTCAGCGGTGGCATCGACAACTTCCGCTCAGCGTTTCCCAACGTCGCCTACCCGATCGCATTGCTGCTCGCCGGCATCGGCTTCCTCATCATCCTGCTCATCGAGAGCGTCGTGATGGTGCGCGGTCACAGCCACCACGGGCCGCACACACCCGCAGAAATCCCGGCTTTTCAGCATGAGACGAGCTGGCATCCGGACATGCCGACGACCCACCATCCTGTGATCCTGCTCGTCGTGCTTTCGGTGCATTCGGTGATCCTCGGCCTCGCCCTCGGAGCGCAGACGGCAGTGACGACAACAATGACCATATTCCTGGCCGTCGTTGCTCACAAGGGCGCAGCCGCCTTCGCCCTTGGTGTCGGCTATCAGCGGGCCGGTCTGAGCCGGCGACGAGCGCTGCCAGAGTTGACGCTCTTCTCACTGACGACCCCCGCCGGAATCGTGCTCGGTGCCGGTATCGGGCTGGCCTTGAGCGGTCGCCCGGACGTGATCTTCGAAGGGCTCTTCGACTCGGTAGGCGCCGGCACTTTCTTGTACATCGCGGCGCTGGACATCATCAAGACCGAGTTCGATAGCCCTGCCGATCACGGACAGAAGTGGGTGTCAACGGCCCTCGGGTTCGGAGTGATGGCGCTGCTTGCGCTGTGGCTCTGAGCGACGCTGGCTCCTGTCAGGCAAGCGGAGCACACAGGATTCTGCGGGTGGGCGCACAAGAGCTTTTCAGCGAACCACCACGTCGACGCCGGGTGGCACCTCGAAGAACTGGACGCTTCTTCCTTCGGCCCGTATCGAAAGCGATCCTCCGCCTAGATGCAGATCGTCGAGGCTGAGCCGCACGCCTTCGGGAAGGCGAGGGTCTACCACTATCCGACCTCGCGGCAGGTCGGGGCGGAGGCCGAGAAGCTGCTCGGTGAGGTAGATCGGGACAGCCGCCGACCACGCCTGTGGAGATGAACTCGTCGGATAGGCCACCGGTTGCGGAACTTCGCCACGAGAGATGCCGGAGAACAATTCGGGAAGCTCATATGAGAAGTGGGCGGCTGCCGCCAGCAGACCTCCGGCGATCTCGAGCGCGTCATCGATGAACCCGTAGGCGATCAGCCCTCCTATCGCGATCATCGTGTCATGCGGCCAGACGCTCCCCCGGTGGTATGACAGAGGATGGTACGCAGGATGATCTGCCGCCAGAGTTCGGATACCCCAACCTGACCACAGCGAGTCGCCGCACAGAGACTGCGCCACAGCGGCTGCCTTTTCGGCGGATACCGCTTCGGCCCAGAGGAGGTGCCCCGCGTTTGAAGAGACGGAGTTGGCCGCTTGCCCATCTCTGCCGATGGCCATGTCGAACGTGCCGAGATGTGGGCGCCAGAAGCGGTCTTCGATGCACTGCTGCAGTTCGTTCGCCTCGGCACGTAGTGCGTCCGACCGCGAAGCCTCACCCAGGTCCTCTTCGAGTCGGGCCGCCGACCGCAGTGCCGCCACCGCGTACCCCTGGGCCTCGACAACTGCGATGGGAGGTTCAAGAAGCGTGCCGTCGGCATCGACCATCGAGTCCGCCGAATCCTTCCAGCCCTGGTTGTTGAGGCGGGTCGAGTCGCCTTCATAGGCGAGGAGCCCATCACCCGCGTCGAGCTGGCTCCGAATCCAGCCGATCGCTGCTCTCAGGTTGGGCAGGAGTCCTTCCATCTGGGAGCGACCCACGCCCCAGCGGTGCATCTTTTCGAGCTGCATGCACCACAGCGGCGTGGTGTCGACGCTCCCGTAGTACCTGCTCATGCGGTCCCGCGGGTAGCTGCGTTCGCCAAACCGGACTTCGTGAAGGATCTTTCCAGGCTCCTCAGACATCGAAGGGTCGGCCTTGGTCCCTTGCAGCTCGCCCAGAAGCAGGGCGGTACCGAAGGCGGCATCCGGGTCAAGCATTGTGGCCTCGATCGAGGTGATGATGCTATCCCTGCCGAATAGCGCGACGTACCAAGGGATCCCTGCGGCGAATGCCCGCACCCCGTCCATCCGGATCTCGAGAGCGGCGAGGTCAGAGAGGCTGTGCGCCCACAAATGCTCGAGGGCGTCGGCCGAGGACCGCACCTGCGCAACGTGGGCTACCTGGCGCGGCACCTCAACTGCCGGGCTGGTACGTCCACGGCGACACGAGCGCTCCACGGCAAGCCGGTTCCCATCAACGATCGGCACGATGTCGACACATGTACTCCACCTTGCCCCGGACTCGATGGTGCAACGGAGAAGCAACCGGTTGCCGTCGATCTCCGCCGGCTCCGAGGTGGCGACGCTGGTAGCTCGCTCAAAGCCATCCCGCTCATAGATGAAGACGAGCTCTCCATCCCCGTCGCGGGCGCGGACTTGTCGGCTTGCGATCGGTCCTGCCAGGTGGACATCGAAGAGATCGGCGAAGTCGACGTTCATGTCCAACTCCACCGTCACCGTTGTTGCCATGCCGGCCCGGTTGTCGATGATGATGTCCTCGTGCAGCGTCGGGCCCTGATAACGGTGACGGCGGATGATCAGGCCCGGTTCGCCACGCGGATCCTGCTCTTCCGTACGACTCCTCAGGAAGAAGACGGCTTCAGCTGCATCGATCGACGTGGCATCGACTACCTGGGGATCAACACCATCCACGGTGAGTCTGAAGCCCGAGAGGAACCGGGTGTCGTCGTTGAAGAAACCCTGCGGTCCCCGCGCCGCGATATTGCCGCTGCGCCCGGATACACAGAAGGCACGCCCCGCAATGGTGAATATCTCTCGTCCGGGTCGAGGCGGCACCTTCCCGATCTCCGACCACGTATGAGCCCGGTCCCCGGAGTTCACCCGACGTTCGTCACGCACCATATAGAGCAGGCTACGCCACGACTCCTATGGTCTCAAGACAACTGCCGAGTCGGACCTCAGGTCGATGGTGGTCACCGCTTCGTAAACCCGCTCGTATCCGGCAACCATGCGCTGAGCGGAGAAGTGTTCGACGACATGGTCCCTGCACGCGATGGGATCGATCTCATCAACCCGGTCCACGGCGGCACAGAAGGCGTCGACATCACCGGGCGGGACAACGAACCCCGACGTGCCGTCTGCAATGACCTCGGGCGCAGCCCCGATCCCGTATACGACGACAGGCGTCCCGCATGCGTTGGTCTCCGGCATCACCAATCCAAATGGCTCAGCCCACTGGATCGGCAGAATGACCGCCGCGGCCCGGCCCATCAATTCGGCCTTGCGCTCGTGTCCCGGATTGCTCACAACCTCGATAGGAACTGGGCTCGCTTCGATCAGGGGTACGACAACCTCCGCCCAGTGCTCACGCTCATCCCTCTGGTTGATCTTGACCGCGATGACGAGTCGTCTACCTGTACGTGCTGCCACATCGATGGCGACGCCGGGGCCCTTGTCCGGGCTGGCGCGACCGATCCAGAGCAGATAGTCGTCCTTCTCGGTCATGAACGGGTAGCGCTCCACGGGAATACCGTTGTGAACCACTGCGGTGATTGAGATGTCGTCGGGCGCTCGCCTCGCCTGGTCGTTGCTGATTGCCACGAGGTGGAGCGGGGGGGAAGTGAGACGAGCGAGTTGGATCTGCGCCTCGTCCCACACGTGGTGCAGTGTGTGCACGACTGGTGGGCCGGTAGTCATCGAGCCAAGGGCGGGACCAACAGCCGCGGTGTGGTCGTGGACGACGTCGAAGTCACCGCGGAGGTAGTACGCCGATAGTGCCTGGATTGTCTCGATGCGAGAGTCGCCGAGAAACTGGAATTTGGGCCCGTCGAATACGGTCTCGAGTTGCGCCCGCGTCGTAGATCCCCCGGGTGCTATCAGCGTCACCTCGTTCCCCGCGTCCACGAGTCCGTCGGCTAGGCCACTGACCACCCATTCGATACCGCCGTATGCGATCGGTGGCACCCGGAGCCACGGCGGTGCAATGAGCAGAATCCGCACCAGACATCCTTGGTTGCCTCTTACCCATCATTACAGGGCGGGGAACGCTCTGCTAGGGCCAACTAGCGGGTGAAATCGACCCGGGCAGTCCTCGTTCCTGCCGGAGCCTCTCTCGATGCCCTGCTCGGCTACCGCAGCAGTCATCGGCAATTCGTCGCTCGGCACCCACCTCGAGTGCCTGTCTCCCTGAGCTGAATGTCGACTGCGCAATACGCCGACCTTCAACCAGGGCCCTTCGACAAGGGCTTCGAATCCGTACACTCGTTGTTGCCGGACTCCAACCGTGCCGTCTACCTCGGGAGATCCCATGTACAGCATCAATCACGATCTCATGGCAAAGCTCGGGCTCACGCCAGGCACGCTCGCCGGTCAGACGGCTCTGATCACCGGAGGTGCCCGTGGTATCGGCGAGGGGCTCGCGACACGCTGGCCAAGCTCGGAGCGCAGGTCGTGATCGTCGACATCCTGCCCGAAGGTCAGGATGTGGCAGACCAGATCAGAAGAGGGGGTGGCCCGGCCCGGTTCATCCAGTGCGACCTGAGCAATGTCGACGAGTTGCTGGCGATGATCCCGGATGCAACCGCGGCGTTTGGAGAGATCGACATCCTGGTCAACAACGCACTCCACCTGAACTCTGCGCCCATCGTCGATTTCCCTCTCGATGAGTTCGAGGAAACCATTGCTACCAACTTCCGGGCGCCATTCCTCATCATCAAACACCTGCTGCCCGGCATGTTGGAGCGAGGCCGCGGAACCGTCGTCAATATGATCGCCTATGAGGGTGCGCCCCTGGCGACCGCCTACTCGGGCACGAAGATGGCACTGCGATCGATGGCGTTCACGGCCGCTCGTGAGATCGGAACCGGGTCGGGAGTGTCCGTCTTCTCATTTGTTCCCGGAATCGTCGACACCCCTTTGATCCGTGACGTGATTCTGCCGCAGGCCGCAGCGGCAATGGGAATCACCGAGGCCGAGGTCCTCCCGGTAATCGCCCACAACCCCGGGTACCCAGGTCTGATGCCGGTAGA
The DNA here is from genome assembly GCA_963844835.1 of uncultured bacterium. Taxonomy (GTDB): domain Bacteria; phylum Actinomycetota; class Acidimicrobiia; order Spongiisociales; family UBA5794; genus JAAETI01. The sequence goes on from CAWJPT010000003.1 coordinate 207,785, forward strand.
CCACTGCGCCACTGCATTGGCGTATGCCATCGTTCACGGCCCCGAATACCACGGCCAGGTGGCCGACCCTTTCGAGCCGCTGGAGCGAGTCGGGGTCATCCAAATGCCCCGAATCGACCCGGAGCCGGGAGGCGACGCGCTGGATATCTCCGACCCGCTCTCCGGTCTCTACATCAAGCAATACCTCGGCGACGTGACGTCGCTCAACAAGGATCTCGAGCACCGCATCGAAGTGCGCACCAGGGAGTTGGAGGAAGCGCGCCGCCGCTCCGAGGAGTTGCTGCTCAACATCCTCCCCTCGCCCATCGCCAAGCGCCTCGAGCAGGGAGAGGGGATGATCGCCGATCGGTTCAGCGACGTCACCGTCTTGTTTGCAGACATCGTCGGGTTCACCCCGATGTCCTCGGGCCTCGCCCCGGAGGACGTGGTCGAGCTACTCGATGCAGTGTTCACAGAGTTCGACAAGATCGCGGCGTATTACGAGCTCGAGAAGATCAAGACGATCGGGGACTGCTACATGGCTGTGGGTGGCATCCCCGAACCGAGAGAGGATCATGCAGAGCGTGTCGCCAGCGCCGCCCTCGACATGCTTCCCGCCCTTGCTGCGTTGGGAAGTCGGCTCGACATTCCACTCTCGGTGCGAATCGGGCTTCATTCCGGCGACGTCGTAGCAGGTGTGATCGGTCGTCAGAAGTTCATCTATGACCTGTGGGGCGACACAGTCAACACCGCCAGTCGGATGGAATCGCAGGGAGTTGGCGACCACATCCAATGCACAGAGGCGGTGCGCAGCCTGCTGTCGCACAGGTACGAGTTCGAGCCACGCGGCGAGGTCGAGGTCAAAGGCAAGGGCCTGATGCCGACCTACTTCCTGGTGGGTGCCAGGTAGCTACCCAAACCGAATGATCTCGACCGCGGCAGGCGTTGGGCCATACCACAGTAATTGCCAGGCCCGGTGTCTCCTAGCACCAATCTCTTGTGCCTAACGTCCCCTTCCAAGGGACTTCTCACAGATATATTCGGATTGGACAATATATAGGCTGTATGGGTTGTCACTGACAATCCCTAGGAGCCACATGAGCGCTAACGGTCATACCAGGCGCGAGTTCATTCGTCTCGGTCTTGCCGGATCGGCAGGCACCGCCGCAAGCTTCCTCTTCGAAGAGGAGGCGGGTGCAACTCAGACAAACATCGACCACCCCCGTTTCGACCCACCGGTCGCCGTTCGATCCGTTCGATCGGTGTGCGGTGTGTGCTTTTGGAAGTGCGGTATCAACGTCGAAATCGGAGAAGACGGCAAACCTCTCCACATCAGCGGAGTACCGGGCCATCCCAACAGCGAAGGCAGGCTCTGCCCGCGTGGCGTAGGTGGTATCGGTTTCTACGAGGACTCGGACCGATTGCTACATCCCCAGATCCGCACCGGCGAGCGTGGAGAAGCTGTGTTCCGTGACACCACCTGGGACGAAGCCAACTCCGAGATAGGAGCTCGACTGCGCGAGATCATCGAGAAGGACGGCCCCGGTGCTGTCGCCTTCCTCACCCACGGTGCCGCCGAGACCCATTTCGAGCATCTGGCTGCAGCGATCGGCACTGCCCACCACGCCCACTCCGCGTACGACCAATGCAAGGCGCCGCGGGAAGTGGGGTACCAGCTGACTTTTGGGCATCCCTTGAAGTCCCCCGAGCCGGTCGACATCGCCAACACAGACTGCCTCGTGCTGATCGGCTCCCACCTCGGGGAGAACATGCACAACCTCCAGGTGCAGGAGTTCGTGCAGGCGACGACCCGCGGGGCCGACCTCATCGTCGTCGACCCTAGACGGTCCACAGCTGCCTTGCGCGCCGACATCTGGCTACAGATCAAGCCGGGGACCGATCTGGCACTGCTCCTGGCGTGGACCCACATCCTGATCCGCGACGGGCTCTACGACCACGACTTCGTTCGTGACTACACCGCCGGATTCGACCTCCTCAGCGAACACGTAGCGTCGAGTACTCCCGAGTGGGCGGCAGCCGAGACCGGTCTCACGGTCGAGGAGATCGAGGCATCGGCCCAGATGATCGGGAAGGCCGGGCCGCACATGGCGCTCCATCCCGGCAGACACGTCGTCTGGTATGGCAACGACACACAGCGAGCCCGCGCCATGGCCATTCTGGTGGCCATCACCGGAACCTGGGGATCGCGTGGCGGCTACTACCTGCCCAACCAGGCACATATGCCGAGCCTCGAAGAGGTCTATCCCGAACTTCCCGACTACCCGGAATTGGCAGAGCGCCGTGACCCCGGGTATCCGTTCGCCATCGGCGTCAACGTCAACGGCATCCGCCAGGCAACACGCGACGGTGCCATCAAGGCATGGGTGGTTGTCGGGACGAACCTCATCACGTCATTGCCCGCACAGCAAGAGACCATCGAGGCACTCAAGAAACTCGAGTTCCTGGCGGTGGTCGATGTGCTCCCCACCGAGATAACCCAGTACGCCGATGTGCTCCTGCCGGCGGCTTCCTATCTGGAACGGTCCGACAATCTATGCGTCGGCGGCAGCCGCGATCCCTTCGTGGCCGTGATGCAGCAGGCGGTGGAACCTATCGGCGAGAGCCGCGGCGAGGCACAAATCGCCCGCGACATAGGGGCCGAACTCGGCCTGGAGCGCTATTGGGCATGGGACTCAGTCGAGGAGCTCGCCGAAGCGACGATCGCCAAGTACAACTCAGATCCAGCAGGCGGCAGGGTCGATTGGGACACCCTCGTCGCCACCGGATACGTGGTCACCGACGCAGACCTTCCCATCTATCGGGAGGGACACGGGCTCGGGACCGACGGCAGTGGCCGGGCCGGGGCACCCTTCGACTTCCCCACCTTCAAAGGCGAGCCGGGCGACGGTCGCGTCAAGCTGTACTCGCCAGATCTCGAGGAGGTCTGGCTGAGCAAGATCGAATCCGGTGACGATCCCACCGGGTACGAGCCGATGCCTACCTACTACCCGCCGCGTGGAGCTCCGCCCGGGCACGTTCGGCTGCTCTACGGTCGGTCGCCCGTGCATAGCTTCGGGCGTACCCAGAACACGCCGATCCTCCATGGGCGCGACCCCGAGAACGCGGTGTGGGCGTCGCCGGCAACCGCAGCCGCCTACGGAGTCGAGGACGGAGAACTGGTCGAGATGCTCAACCAGGACGGCGATCCGTCAGGGCCCCATCAAGGTGAAGGTGACCGACCGGATGAGCGACGACGCCGTCTACATCACCCACGGTTTCGGCCACAACAGCCGGCAGCTCACCCGTGCCTACAAACGTGGCGTCGACGACTCGGCACTGATGACGCAGTACGCAGTCGATCCTCTGTCGGGCGGCACTGCGATGCGGGTGAACTTCGTACGTCTAGTCCGGCCCAATTCGGCGTAGGGGAAGCAACGATGTCTTTTCAGTTCCGTATCGACATATCACGCTGCATCGGCTGTCGGGCTTGCGAAGTGGCCTGTGTCACTGCCAACGATCTCGATCCGTCCAGCGCCCGCAACTGGGTGAAGTTCCTCGAAGACGATGCCGAGGTCATCGGCAACACGACCTTCGCCCCCTATCTCTGTCACCACTGTGCTGATGCGCCGTGTGTCGACGCCTGTCCCACGGGCGCCTCGTTCAAGGCTGCAGACGGTCGGGTACTCGTCGACAAGGACCTCTGCGTCGGCTGCGGCCTTTGCGTGCCTGCCTGTCCTTACGAGGCTCGCTACGTAGCCCCGGACACCAAGAAGTTGGAGAAGTGCACTCTCTGCGAAGGACGGGTCGAGAACGGCCAGGCGCCCGCCTGCTTCGAGGTGTGCCCGGCCGGCGCTCGCACGTTCTACGAAGTCGTCGAGATCGACGGCGAACAGAGAGCCATCAGCGTTGGTGATGTGAATGCCATCGACGACGGGCACGAGTTCATCGCACTCACCACCAACGAGGTGAACCCGGGGCCGACATTGCGGTTCAGCGGGCTGCCGGAGGATCTGGCGCTATTGCAGGAGAAGCTGCCTCCACAGGGTGGCGGCAGCGAGGCGAGCATGCTCTGGCGCGACGGCTTCGGCAAAGGCCGTCGGCGGGCTTGGTGTTGCCAGCGCCCTCGCAATGGGGGCGATGATCGGAATGCGCAAGCTGCGCGAACGCAAAGAGAAGGTTGCCCTGCTGGAGATGGAGGAACAGATGCAGGCAGAGACCGAGGAGGTCGCCGACAATGAGTGAGCAGACTCTCGTCAAGCACCCGTGCAGCAGCGCATCGTGCACTGGTACAACGCGGCAAGCTTCCTGTTCCTGTGGCTGACCGGAATCGCCATCATCAGCAACTCCGGCTACCAGATCGGGCCCCGCTTCTATATCGACGCGGTAAATGGCCTCTTCGGTGGTGCCACCCGTCTGCTCCACTTCCACGTTTACGTGGGGATGTTGTGGTTCGGGGTGCTGGCTGTGTCGTTCCTGATCGATCCCCATGGCCTATCGCTGCGCTTCCTGCGGGACCTGGTCCCCACCCGCAACGACATCACGTGGTTCAAGGTGAAGCCGAAGGCGGAGATCTTCGACCCGTCGCTGCCGATGCCCGACCAGGGGGCATACAACGCGGGCCAGAAGGCTTTTGGCGCCGTCGTTCTCATCGGGTCGACCGTCATCGGGACGACCGGTCTGATCATGTGGTTTGGATCCGGTGGTGGTTCCTTCGGCAGATCACTCGTCCTCATCCATCTGATCACCGTCGGTGCGGTCATCGCCTTCTTCTTCGTTCACTTCGCCATGGCGGCTCTCATGAAGGAGGAGCGTCCGGCGCTGATGAGCATGCTCACCGGCAAAGTCGACGTCGATTACGCCGAGCACCACCATGCTGAGTGGTACCGGGAGCACGGCGAGGAGGGTGAGCCGCTGCACCCGACAGAGCGATTCGCCCTGCCCCGCAAAGTGTTCGGTGCAGTCAAGCGTCTGGTGCTGCGAGTGCACAACGCCAAGCCGAAGCCGCTCGGCTCCCCGTATCTTGCGGGGATCGGGCTCGGCCTGAGCGTGCTCGCCGGGTTCGCATTGATGGGACATGGCCCCGGAGCATCGGGATTCTTCTCGCGGCTCGGGGCAGTCACCGTCGCCCAGGTGGCCCCCGAGCAGGTTGCGTCAAACGCATATTGGGGCACCGTTCTCAATGAGAGCCTGGGCAGCTACTGGCTGACGTGGACGGTCCTCGGGATTGCGGTCGGCGGATTCGTTTCTGCGCTGCTTGCGGGCCGGATCAAGTTTGGAATCGACCGTGGCAGCCTCATCTCCCGACGCAGCAGGCTCTTCTTCGCCCTCTCCGGCGGGATCGTGGTCGGCGTCGCCACCCGACTCGCCCGAGGTTGCACCTCGCATCATCTCTCGGAGGCGGCCCTGCTCTCGGCCGGTTCCTGGTTGTTCCTGGCGGCAGTGTTCATCGGTGGATTTGGCACTGCCTTTGCATTCAAGAAGGTGTGGCGATGAGCACGATCTTTCCAATACTCCCCCTCGACGGCGGCTCTCCCACCACCTATCTGGTGATGGCCGCGGTGGTGGGTATCGCGTTTGGCTTCTTCCTGGAGCGGTCCGGTTTCGGCTCGGCCAAGAAACTCACTTCGGTATTCATACTGCGGGACTGGGGCGTCTACCGGGTCATGTTCACCGCCCTGGTCACCGCAATGATCGGTGCCCAACTGATGAGCGCATTCGGCTGGATGGACCTCGGTCTGCTCGAGCTGAGCACGACCTTCTTCTGGCCCATGCTCGTCGGCGGTCTCCTGTTCGGCGTCGGCTTCTACTTCGGCGGGTTCTGTCCCGGCACCGCGGTGGTCTCGGCGGTACGCGGGCGGCTGGATGCGTGGGTGTTCCTGGTCGGGATCGTGCTCGGCATTTACGGGTTCGCTCTGTTCTACGACGGTGCCGGGCAGGCATCGTGGTTCCAGAGCTTCTACGCACCCGCCGGCGCCGCGGTGCAGAGCCTGAACGGTCATCCGCTCGCCTGGGTCGTCGCGATCGCGATCACCGGTGGAGTGATTCTCTCCTTCCGCTACCTGTACATCTTCGAGCAGCGCTTCGCCTTGCGGACCCCGGAGCAACTCGCCGGCGAGCCGCGGCCTCCCGTGGTCAGACCCCACGCCGGCCGCTCCACCAGGGTGGTCATCGGCCTGGCCGGGGCGCTGGCCGATTGTGCTCGCCGTGTTCTCGGTTGGCGCAGACGAGCCGGATATCCTCGCTGTCGGATCCGAGGTTCCTACGGCGGTGGCCGTCGACCAGGACTCCGGTCCCGAGCATCGATGCGCTCAGCCTGGCGGGATGGATCGTGTCCGACGCAAATCGCATCGCCGAGGAGACCCCACCCAACTCCCATGTCCTCGATCTGCGGAGATGAGCAGGACCGGGCTGCCATCCCGATGCAGGGCACGGTTGTGGTGCCGCAGAGTGACGATCAGTACGAGTCAGCTCTTGCGGTCCTCGACGACCTCCTGGTCACAACCGCCGACAAGAACAAGCCGCTGGTAGTTGTCGACAAGGACCAATCGGAGACGGCGCGGACGCTCGTCACAGATCTGCGACTGCAGGGGGTCAATGCGCTACTGCTCGACGGAGGTGACGCTGCCTGGCAGGCCGACGTCCTGGGTGCCGATGCGACGTGGCCGGAGTGGATCGTCGCCGGTGGTGCGGGGACCACGACATCGTCGACGGTGCCGAGCATGGCCGCATACCAGGACGAGGTTCGTGCCTGGATGACGGGCACAACGCTTGCCGTCCCCGCCTATCTGTCCATCCCGGGGACCGAGCAGCTGCCCAGCGAAGCAGCCACGGTCGTAGCCACCGGCGGCGGCGGCGGAGGCTGCGGCTAACCGCCCGAAAACCTCGCTTTGGCGTCGCAACGCGGAATATATTCCGGTTTGCGACGCCAAAGCGGCAGGGGGGTCGAAACGGGTTGCTGGTTTGTGCAACCCTCGAAGGTGTCAAACCTCGACCACCTGCTCGCAGATATCGCTACGAAACAGCACGGCGTTTTCTCCCTCAGCCAGGCCCGCGCCGTCGGGATTGACAGATCGACGCTCGACAAGCGTGTCGCCCGCGGTGCACTCGCCCGGCTCCAGCCCTCCGTCTTCGCATTCCCCGGCGCACCGGCCAGCTGGCGAAGGGAGGCCATTGCCCTAGTGCTGTCCGTGCCGGGTCTGGCGGCGGCGTCACACAAGACCGCGACGTTCCTCTGGGGAATGTCGTCCTTCGAGCCCGAACGCGCTGAGATAGTCACCGTCCGTCATCTGCGAATCCAGCGTAGAACACCCCCAGATCCACGAGTCGAAAGACCTCGCACCAGATGACGTCGTGACCGTGGAGGGCATCCCGACAACGGAGCCGTGAGAACGGTGGTGGATGTCGGCGCCACCGCGTCGTCTCGATACGTCGAGCATTGTCTGGATACGGGGCTCCGCCTAGGGCTCTTTCAACTCGGCGATGTCAAGGCATTCGTGAAGCGGGTCGCCAGGCCCGGCCGCAACGGCATCGGGAAGATCCGCCCGCTACTGGATGAGCGAACCCACTGGGACACGGCATCAGAGAGCGCCCTCGAGGATCGCTTCCGGCGGCTGATCGCTGCGTCGAACCTCCCCCCACCGGTGCCCCAATATGAGCTCTGCACCGGGTCGCGATTTGTGTGCCGCGCCGACTTCGCATACCCGCAGTGGCAGATTCTGATCGAGCTGGACGGAGAGCGGTATCACATGGACCGCGAGACGTTCCAGGCAGACAGGATCAAGCAGAACCAGGCGCATACGCTGGGGTGGACCGTCTACCGATTCACCTGGCGCCAGGTGGTGGATGAGCCCGCCGTGGTCCTCTGGACGCTCCGACAAGCCCTG
>CAWJPT010000004.1:0-3350 GCA_963844835.1 uncultured bacterium
GGGGCGTGGAGCTACAAGTTGCGCATTCGCGGTTGGCCGCGCTCCCCACCGGCACCCGATCGCGAACAGTCGGCACGGTGGAGCTGGGGGCGTCGATTGGCTCAACGGAAATCCGGATTGCGGACACCGACCGTCCTGAGTCACCTCTAAAGTCGCCGTAATGGACATCATCCTCATTGCCGGTCTCTGGCTCCCCCGTTCGATCTGGGACGAAGTATGCGGTGAACTCGAACGGTGTGGGCACCATCCGATCGCCGTGGCTCTGCCCGGCGTCGATGACGGGTTGACAACTGCCACGCTCACCGATCAGATCACTGCCGTGCTCGAAGCGGTAGACGCTGCCGACCGACCGATGGTTGTCGGGCACTCGGCTGCCTGCACGCTCGCCTGGATAGTCGCCGACCGCAGACCCGCCACGATCGCCAGTGTCGCCCTCATCGGCGGCTTCCCGACCTCGGCCGGCGAGGCGTATGCGGACTTCTTCCCGACGGCTGACGGAGTGATGCCGTTCCCGGGGTGGGATCCGTTCGAGGGTCCCGACGCCGCCGACCTCGACCACGCGGCTCGGGAGGAGCTTGAATCCATCACCGTTGCCGTGCCGGAGGGTGTCTCGAAAGGTGTCGTTACCTTGACCGACGAACGAAGGTTTGACGTTCCACTGCTGCTGGTCTGTCCCGAGTACAACCCCGATCAGGCTAGGAGTTGGATCGACCGAGGAGATGTTCCCGAGCTCAGCCGGGTCACGGACATGTCATATGTCGACATCGACACGGGACACTGGCCGATGGTCACCAGACCATCGGAGCTTGCCCGAATCATCGACGAGGCAGCCAGGGAGTCCTGAGCTTCGGCAAGTGCAACGGATCCGGGCAGCCCGGGGTTACAACCAGCATGACCAACATTGCCAACTCCACAATGGATCGTGCAGCATTCGAGGCTCGCGACTGGGTCCTTTTCACATCTCTATCGCTCATCTGGGGAGCGTCGTTTCTGTTCATCGCCGTAGGGCTCGAGGCGTTCCACCCCGGGTTGATCACGTTCGCCAGGGTGGGTCTCGGTGGCGCCGCTCTTGCGACGCTGCCACAGGTTCGGACCCGCATCTCCCGGGAGGATTGGCCAAGGTTGCTGGCGCTTTCGGTCATCTGGGTCGGGGTGCCGTTCACTCTCTTCCCCCTTGCCGAACAACACATCAACTCTGCCGTCGCCGGCCTGTTGAACGGTGCAACCCCAATCTTCGCCGGAGCCTTTGCGGCGTTGCTGTTCGGCCGAGTACCGAGAGGACCCCAGCGCATCGGGCTTGCGGTCGGCTTCATCGGCGTGGCGCTGGTGAGCCTCGGTTCGGCAGCCGAAGGCGGAACTGCCTTTGTCGGCGTGCTGATGGTGCTGGCGGCAACCCTCTGCTACGGCCTGGCACTCAACATTGCGGGCCCCCTCCAGCAGAGATACGGCTCGGTGGCGGTCATGGGAAAGATGCTCATGCTGGCCACCGTATGGACCGCGCCGTTCGGCCTGTTCGGACTCACCCGGAGCCATTTTGCCGCCGGATCAATGGCGGCGGTCGCGGTGCTCGGCGTTGCGGGAACGGGTCTGGCGTTTGCCATCATGGCAACGCTGATTGGCCGGGTCGGCGGACCCCGCGCCTCCTTCATCACCTATCTGATCCCCGCCGTCTCCCTGGTGCTGGGGGTCGTATTTCGGGGGGATCGGGTCACCGCGCTTGCTCTCGCAGGCGTCGCGCTCACCATCGCAGGCCCGATCCTGGCCGCCCGTCGCGAGGCGTGAAGCCCCGGCATTGACATGTCGCAAGACAACTGTTACGTTTCACGTAATACGTCAAACGTAGGAGTGATGCATGGTGCGTCGCAAAGACAAGGTCAACTGGGCCGATCCGACATTGCTGATTCTCGGAAGCCTCAGCGAGGGCCCGAAGCATGGCTATGCCATGTCAAGCGACATAGCGGCAACCGTCGGCGTCGACCTCGGACCTGGAACCCTCTACGGCGCAATCTCCCGCCTCGAAGATCAGGGGCTCATCGAGGCCCTCTCCGCAGAAGGCCCGCGGCGGCCCTATCGGATCACAGCCGAAGGCGAGGCGTTACTTCGAGCCCGGCTGGCGTCGATGCGTACCTTCACCAGGGTCGCTAGTGCAAGACTCGAAGGAGCGACCTCATGAGCGAGCGCCTTGCAGGACTTGCGCTCGCGTGCTACCCACCATCGTTCCGGGAACGGTACGGCGAGGAGATGACCGCCCTGGTGAGCGATCGGGGAACGTCCGGCCACACCGTATCCAACCTCCTGGCCGGCGCAGCCCGCGCCTGGGTGAGACCGGTGCTCGCAGGCGGCTCCGAGGAGCGAGGACGTCGGCGCCTGCAGGCCACAGTTACGACTGTCTGGGTGACCGTCATCGCCGGCTTCCTCGTGGCCCCCGCCACCGATCGTGCCCTGCTCGACCCTGCCCCGGCGCACATTCCCACCGGGACCGTTGCGCTGTTCACCATCGGGGCCGGCGCCGCGGCGCTCGCCTGCCTACTAGCGGCCTCGGCCGGTCTTCTTTTGTTCCTTCGCACGATCAGAGCGCACCACGGCGAGCAGCGTCGCCGCATACTGCGCCCGCTCGTACCTGCTGTCACACTTGGCGTCGTCGATCTGACGTCCCTCGGCTTGATCATGTGGTGGCGAGGGGCATACCCGCCGCTCAGCGCAAATCCGCACTTTCCCGTCATCTTCACCGGTGCTTTGCTCCTCTGGGGAGTGCTATTTGCCGCGACACTGATCGCAGCGGGGTTTGGGCCTGCGATCGCTCTGACTCGCGCCACCCCCCCGGCCCACTGGCTCCGACCGGGTGCCCGCCTTGCAGCTCCGATCGCGGGACTGATCGCCATTGCCGCGGCTACCTCGGCAATCGCGTCAGCGATGCTCGTATCTCACAACAACTATGACTGGTTTGCACGGCTGTTCGCCTTTGGCTCGCTGTCGATAGCGATCGGGGCATCGGTGGTCGCCCTATTACCGCGGGACGGGGCATGAGGGTGGCGTTCCTGCGCTAAGTCGTATCACGGTGCCAGCACCAGAAGAACGGGACTGAACTCAGCTGCGGCCGCTGCCTCGAGATGGCGGGAACCGAGCAACGTCAGATCCACATCCGAGGCAACAACCACACGAACCGCCCGTGTCGCCCAGCTTCGGTCGACCCGGCAGTCGCATTCCACGAGCCGTGCGCTGTTCGCTCGCGCCATCTCGGCAGCCGATCGGTCGGGGTCGGCACCTGCACCGAAATCCGCAAATGTGGCAGGCGCAGCAGCGAGTGCCGCTGCGTCGGCGGCGGCGGTGAGCCCGGCCCTGGCCGCCCT
>CAWJPT010000005.1:0-6144 GCA_963844835.1 uncultured bacterium
CGAACGTTGCGACGATGGCTCCTGACGCAAAAGTACGGCTTTCGCCGCCATTCACATCGAGAGTCACAATCCGCCCGTCGGGCTGCGGGCAGATCAGGTATTTACCGTCGACGCCCGCATCGCTCGTCTATGTTGTCTCCGGCCTCGGGGATGGCCACTTCCCACTCATACGATTCGATTGCCTCTCCTGTTGTGGCCTCGACGAGCTCGGTGTCGAGGTACTGGAAGTACGGGTCAGAGCCGGCGTCGTATTGGAGGTCACGCATCGTATCCAGTCGCAGTGTCTCGGAGTCTGACGTGATGAGAGTCTCCGGATTCACGGGCCGATCCCACAGCATCGTTCCTGTGGCGATGTCGTATGCCGCGACGTGGTTCGCGGCAGTGCGCAGCACGACCGACTCGCCGACGATCATCCCGGCAGATGCCGCAGGCCCGACCGGTACCCGCTCACCGGAGTCCAGCGCGATGACGGCCGACCCTCCGGATCCAACGACGAGCGCACGGGCGCTTCCGTGGGTCGGTACAACGTCGGCGAGACGCTCACCATCGGCGAGCGCGATCGGCTCCGCTCCGTCTATCTGAATCTGATCCATGGCGTCGAGAGTCTGGAAGACCAGCCGATCATCGACGTAGAAGGCGATCGCAGCGGGCTGATCGAGCAAAGCCTTCGACGTGCCGTTGGCGTCGTAGAGCACGACCCCTTTGAGCCCCGCGGTGACATACCACGGTGCGCTCGGCGGCCTCACCGGCAGCGTGTAGCAATATGGGTCCGGCTCCCAGAAGGGCGAGCAGAGGTAGAAATCGCCATTGGGTATGTCATCGGGGAGGACGACGGTCGCCGTGTCGGTATCGGGCTCGTCCCGGCTCGGTTCTACGGACGCGGTGCCTAGCTGCCACGTTGCCGGAGCATCAGTCGTGGCGGCTGTCAGTACGTACCAAGGCTGCGAGCCGAAGCGATCGATCGACGAGATGATGACGTACTGGCCGCGGTTGGTGTATCCGTCCGGGGGCTCAAGGTCAGCGTCGTGCCGGCGCTGGTCAATGGGAGGTCGGCCACCGCCTTGGGCGCCTCGGGGGTGACGAAGCGAAGCTCGGAGCGGTCGCTGCTCAGCACGAGTTGGTCACCGGCGAGCCGGATTGTGTCGCTGAGGGGCAGTGCCTCGTTGAACGCTTTCGACGTCGGCGACGGCTCGCCACACCCGACTGCGGTTGTTATGTACGGGCCGATGCCAAACCATTCACCGGTGATGTCGACCGGGCCCTGGGCATCGTTGCAGTCAATCGGGAAGGCGATCCTCCCTCCATCGAGCGAGATGGGGTATCCGCCCGTTGTCACCGTCGCGAACTGGTCGCCGTCCAGTACTCCCGAGACCAGACGCCACTCGCCATCGTACGGCGACGATTCTGCGACGATCGGATGGAAGTGCGCGATGGCAACCGACCTGGTGTTCTCCCCGGTGACGACTTCGAACGACACCAGGTGCCCGTCGGACTCCGAGAACGAGACTGTCATCGAGTCGGGTTTGTCATCGAGGGCGGTGGTGAGCCGTGCGAACAGATCCTCCATGGGCGTCTCCCGGCTGTCCCACTCGGCGAACCGGCGCACCCAGGTTGTCGAGGCTTCTGGGCAGTCGCACTCGACGTTGATTTGGTAGCCGTAGCTCTGGATATCCGACTTGTCCCACAAGGCGCGAGCTGCGGACAGCGCAGCATCGATAGCACCGAACCCTTCGGCGGTCGGTCCGGCTGCCGTGGTCGTGGCTACGGCGGCCGTCGTTGTGGCGGGCGACGTCGTCGTGGTTGATGAGGTTGTTGTTGGTCCGGCAGCGTCATCCGGATCGGCAGTCGATCCCCGAAGCGCCAGCAGCACGCCGCCGACCGTCAGGATCACGACGGCAAACGTGGCAATCCCAACGAGTCCGATGCGGCGTGGCGCGATATCAACCACGGCGCCGCTGCCGTGCGATTTTCGTCATCGGTGCAACCCCCTCGGCCTTACCCCTGATAGACGTCCCCGCCCCCGGGCCAGGTTCCCACTTTGGCGTCGGAAACCGGAACATATTCCGATTTGCGACGCCAAAGCAGGGATTGGACGCGACGAAGCCGCCGGGCGGGAAACCGGCGGCTCCATCTTTGCAACGGCTCAGGAGGAGGATGAGCCGATGTTGACCGGTGCTAGGCAGCCTTGCGAGGAGTTAGCAGCACCGGGACCTGTGACTTGCTGACGGCAGATTTCCAGTTGCGCTGGCTCACGAGCCGCTGCGGCACCACCACGGATGTGGCGTTGCCACGGGTCGCCTCGGCGAAGACGGCACGCTCGGCGTGCCAGCCGTCGGCTACGAACCGCACCCGGCTGCCGAACATGTTGGTGTACATCTCTTCGAGTCGCTCGAGGTAGATCTCGCGGCCGTCGGCTTCGCTCAGGTCCTCGGCCCTGGCAAAGGCGGCGATATTGGCGACCGTCTCCCGTCCGAGGAGGACGATGATGGTGGCATCGCCGCCACGGGCGAGTGTCTCTCTTGCGAAGTTGACGGTGGTGTCGCCGTCAACCGTTGGCTCAACCACCGCAAAGGTGTGTTCCTTGTTCATTTTCTGGCCTCTCAGCGAGTTGTAATTGAGTTGTTGTGTTTGATTCAGTCTTGGTTCAGTTGTTCTTCAGGCGACCACGGGATAGTTGCGATGAGTTCCCATAGGTACTCGTCGTCCACGGGGTCACCGGTGAGCAGCAGGCGGTAGTAGATGGGGCCGAGGATGTGGTCGAGGATCACCTCTATCTCATCTTCGCTTGTGTCCGAGGGCGCTATCTCACGAATCGGTCCGGCAGCGATGCGGCGACGCTCTCTCCAGAATTCACGGAAGCCGTCGGCGAGGCGCGTGTTCCGGGCACATTCCCCAACAATTCCGGCGATGATTGGCCCGAGGTCGGTGCTCTGATTCACTTTGCGAATGTCCTGAAGAAACAGAAAGAGGCCATACCTCGGATCCTCTAGTTTGGGGGCGGGGACCGCTTGCTCCGACATCACCTTGAGCAGATGTAGGACTAGTTCCTCCTTCGATTTCCACCGGCGGTAGAGCGTGTCCTTGCCGACGCAGGCACGGCGGGCGATCTCGTCCATCGAGGCGCCGGTGAAACCCTTTTCGGCAACGACGGATCGGGCCGCGTCGAGGATTGCCTGATCGGCTGACGGGTCTCGGGGTCGACCCCTCTTGGTGGTCTCTGTCTGGTCCATAACTCAATACATTACCATACTGTCCCGTATGGGTAAACAGGTTTGTGAAACTAAAGTTGCACTCGGCGGCGCAAGCGCCGACGATGGAACCCGAAACTAGGACGACGACTGATACCAGCCGGGTCGGATCGGCCCGAAGAGACTTCCACCCGCCTCAGGAGACCGAATAATGCTCAGGACACCACAGCGTCCCACCAGTCTCGCGGTGTTGACCAGTGGCGGCGACGCCGCCGGGATGAACGCTGCGGTTAGGGCGGTGGTGCGCTCCGGTCTCGACGCCAACCTGACCGTGTACACCGTCTTCGAAGGCTTTCAGGGTCTTGTCGAGGGTGGCAGCAAGATCAAGCGGGCGACGTCGGATTCCGTCGGTGGGATCTTGCACCAGGGCGGAACCGTGCTGGGCACGGCACGATGCATGCAGTTCCGGACCAAAGAGGGCCGCCGCCAGGCTGCCCGCAATCTCGTGGAGCTCGGCATCGATGCCTTGGTGGTCATCGGTGGCGACGGTAGCCTCACCGGAGCCAACATCTTCAAAGAGGAATGGCGCGAACATCTCGACGAGCTGGTTGCCTCGGGTGAGATCCCGGGCGAGATGGCAGAGGCGCACCGCCGATTGACCCTGGTCGGCATGGTTGGGTCCATCGACAACGACATGTTCGGCACCGACATGACCATCGGAGCCGACACCGCGCTACATCGAATCACTGAGGCCATTGACGCAATTCACAGCACCGCGTCGAGTCACCAACGTGCCTTCGTTATCGAGGTGATGGGCCGCAACTGTGGATATCTGGCGTTGATGAGCGCCGTCGCCGCAGGTGCCAACTGGGTCCTGATCCCGGAGAGCCCACCGGAGCAGGATGATTGGGAAGAGTCGATGATGAGCTCGCTACGGGCTGGTCGCGAGGTTGGTCGGCGACTCAACATTGTCATCGTGGCCGAAGGAGCCCAGGACAAGCACGGCAATCCGATCAAGGCCGACTATGTCAAGGACATCCTGTCCGAGCGGCTCGGCGAGGACACCCGGGTCACCAGCCTCGGTCACGTCCAGCGCGGCGGTGCCCCGAGCGCCTTTGACCGCTATCTCAGCACCGTCCTCGGCTACGCCGCTGTCGAGCAAATTGTCACATCGCCGGGTGGCGAGCCGCAGTTGATCGGACTCAGGGAGCACCAGATCATCAGCTCACCGCTGATGGAGTGCGTCGAGCAAACCAAGGCTGTGGCAGACCGTATTGCCAACCACGACTACGACACGGCGATGGAGATGCGTGGAGGCAGCTTCCGCGATTCCTTCCAGATGATCAAGACCATGGTTCGGGCGAAACCACACGCTCCCGATCCCAATCAGAGACGCCTCCGGCTCGGCATTATCCACGCCGGTGGACCGGCCCCGGGAATGAACCCGGCGGTCAGGGTTGCGGTGCGCGTCGGTATCGACAACGGGCACATCATGTACGGGATTCACAACGGGTTCCGTGGCCTCGAGGCCGGGCTGGTCGAAGAGCTGGACTGGATGAGCGTCAACGGATGGGCGTCTCGCGGTGGCGCCGAACTTGGTACTAGCAGGCACCGACCCCGCGGCGAGCAGTTCCAGAGGATCGCTGACACCTTGGAGAAGTACCAGATTGACGGGCTCCTGATGATCGGCGGCTGGACCGGATACACGGTGGCCCATCAGCTGCGAGCCCTCGCTGATCAATATCCGGTGTTCAATCTCCCCATCGTCTGCCTCCCCGCCGCCATCAACAACGATCTCCCGGGATCTGAGACCGCCATCGGTGCCGATACCGCACTCAACAACATCGTTTCCGACGTGGACAAGATCAAGCAGTCGGCGGTTGCCTCGGGGCGCTGCTTCGTGGTCGAAGTCATGGGTCACGACTGTGGCTATCTGGCGCTGATGAGTGGCCTGGCAACGGGTGCCGAGCGCACGTATCTACCTGAGGAGGGGATTTCGCTACGCGATCTCGAGACCGACGTGCTCAACCTCAAGGACGGCTTCAGGAACGGAAAGCGGCTCGGGCTCGTGATCACGAGCGAAGGATCCGATCGTGTCTACAACAGCGGCTTTATCAAGGAGCTCTTCGAGAGGGAGAGCGAGGGGCTCTTCAGCGTTAGGCAATCGATCCTCGGACACGTCCAGCAGGGTGGAGACCCTTCTCCCTTCGATCGAATCCAGGCGACCAGGTTTGCCTCGAAGTCACTCGATTACCTGATCCACCAGGCAATGAGCGATGAGCCGCGGAGTGCCTTTATGGGCCTGCAGCACGGAAAGATCCGGTTCACGCCGCTCAAGGATTTCCCCAACCTCATCGAGGAGGACGTGCAGCGGCCGAAGGAGCAGTCGTGGATGTCGCTGCTGCCTCTTGCCAAGGTGATGGGACGTCCCGGGCTGCGCGGGCTGTAGCGGTCGAATCCCGGTACGTTCAAGCTAAATATCGCCAGCAATTTGCCGAAGGGGGTGTTACGGTGTTGTCCGTCCCGAGTGGCGTGTCATCGTCGTGGGCCGGAGTATCTGATCGGATGATCGGACGCCGTTGTCCCATGGGCAGCGAGGTGATCAAGCGTGACCGCACCACACACGCTCACCTCTCCGACAGGCAAGTCTGCCTCGCCTGTCTGGTGAACGAAAGGAATGCCGAATGCCGGCACAGAAGACGGGTCGGGAGCCCAACCTCAATCACCTTCGCCGCGGAGTCATCTCCCGGGTACTCACGAAGGGTGGGACCATCCTCGGAGAGTATCTGGGGATGGAAGCCGTTTACGGGGAGCACGCTCTCCTGCTCCGCACCAGCGGCGGGACCAGATCGATCCCTCGCAACGAGATTCTCTCCATCGAGATCTCAGCCACCTAGGTGCGCCTCTAGATCACTCGCCGGGCTACTGGCGCTCTCGCCGGCGGCGGAAGTGTCAG
>CAWJPT010000006.1:0-205628 GCA_963844835.1 uncultured bacterium
ATGGTTAGCGGGGGCACCGGATCGGATGCGTAGTCGTTGAGTCCCTGAGTCAGGTCGAATCCGACCGTGCCCCACGCCGAATCGAGAAAGTCGTTCTCGGCCTGGAGGGTCCAGGGACGTCCGTCGGCATCGAACACCCGCATCATCATGCGAAGACTGGCATCGGGCTTCTCGTCGCCCAGCTCCACCTGCTCCCGCCAACTACGCGGTATGACCACGCCATCGACGAGTAGCCCGGTAGCGTCCGCCGGGAGCTCGATGCCCAGGTCAGGGGCGACTCCGTCGGGTCGGAGCGCCGAGAAGATGTCCGCTGGCTCATCTGCGCCGAAATCCGAGCGCCAGTTCACTACTGCTGAGAAATCGTCAGGACGGATCGCCAGCACCTCGGCACGCCGGGTGCTCTGCCGGGGAGCTCCGTCGGTCCGATAGACGGCGGCCCCGATATCGCCTTCCGGAACCGCCAGGTACCCGGCTTCGTCGGCGACAACTCGCACATCGCTGCCCGCAGCAAATGCCGCGCGGTCCTGGAAAGACTGATCCAGGGTCCCGGCGTAGGTGAGGGCGAAGGCGCCGAGACCTGTAGTGAGCCAGACCAGCAGCGCCAGCCTCCCATAGGGAATGGGGTTGCGACCGAGATGCCATCCCGGCAATGCCAGCGACAGTCCCCTCACCTTGGTCATCGCCCAGCCAACTGCCCGCAGCAGCCACGGCAACACGCGCAGCAACACGAGTGCCCCGGTGAACAAAAGCAGGACGGGGAACACAACCGCCAGCGCATCGAGCTTGACCTCACCGCCTGTGGTGTTGATGAACCCTCGTTGTACGAGCTGGAACAAGATCACGAGTGAGAGTGCGATCGCAAACAGGTCGAGGTTGTAGCGCTGCCATACCGAACTGCCCGGACGGCCTGGCCTCGAGCGATCGCAGCTCGAGCACCGGCCGGCGCGCAAACGGCAAGATCGCCAGACCCATCGAGAGGAACGTGGCGATGGCACCGCCGATAACGTACGGGGTGATCGAGGCGACCTGGGAGACCTGGAGTGGCTCACCACCCGTCAGATCGGATAGGGGTGGCACGCGGCCCGTCACGCCGACGAGTAACGCTGGCCACATAGGGTGCCGCAAGCGCGGCAACGGCAGCGACTAGTGCCGACTGGGCGAGATGGATCCCCGTGGTTTGCCAGGTGCTCGCCCCCCTCGTCTTGAGGAGCGCGATCTCAGGTCCCTCGCGTTCTAGCGTCAGGGCCGACGTGTAGATGAGGAAGTAGAGAGCGCCACCGACGACAAGGGCGAGGATTGCAAGAATCGGGCCGCCCACCGTCACAGAGCGGACATCGAAGGCGTCGAGCAGGATGGTCAGCTGAGTGTGCGCCGCGATCTCGTCCCCCACTCTCCTGGCTCATCTTTGCCTGGAATGCACCGATCGCTCCTCGAAGTGCGCCGACCTCTTCGAATTGCAGTGCATCCGGATCGAAATCGATGATCCACCGCTGTGTCACCGACAGATCAGGGAAACCCCGGGAGCTTCGTAGCCACGGATCCTGGACTGAGGCAATAGGGACCGGTGCAGACCACGCATCGAAGGTCTCCTGGGGGAGATAAACCATGCGGCAGCGGGTCGTCGATGCCCCAAATCTTCTCGCCCTCGTCGGCCGGAGTGACGATCCCGACGATCTGCACGAGCTCGAATATCTCGGGGCGACCCGAGAACGGCTTGAGTATGAAGACGCCACCGACATCGAGTTGGGTCAGGCGTGCCACATCCTCGCCGACCACGATCGGCAGCGGTGCACCACTGTCCCCTTCGGGTGCGCCGAGCATGACCTCCGGCCACGCCCCATCGACAAGCTCGAGATGGCTCTGGATGTCGGGGTTGGTGAAGATTCGTACCTGCAGGGCTTCCTGTGGTGGCGTCGGGTAGGGAGGCCTCGGTACCTCTTGCGGCTCGTCGGTGGGGCCGAGCTGCGAGTTGGCCAGGTCGATGGCGGCCTTCTCGTCCCGCCATGCCTCGGCGCGAGCCACCCAGTCGACGGAGCCCTCGGTGGGAATGACCACGAATTCGCGGGTCTGGGTGCGTTCCGTGTAAGTCGGGTACCACTCGGCAATGGTCGAGGACTGCAGGTCGGCGACGAGGTCACGATTCACCTGAGCCTGCTCGGCTACGTAGTCGTTGGTCTGAACGACAGCGTTGAAGTCGACCTCTTCAGCGAGGGCGCTCTGCATCGAGAAACGCAGGTCGACGGCCTTTACGGAATCCTGATAGAGCGGCACCACAACGAGCAACGCGATGACGAGCGTCGAGCCCAACAATGAGCCGAGCAGAATGCCTCGCTTGGCCCACAGGCGACGCACGACAAGCCCCATATAGGTGACGAGCTTCACGTCGATATGTCCCTTGCCTCCGGACGAAGCATCACCTTAGTCCTATTCGCCAATCCACGTTCAGGCTCACACACCCTGGAGATCGAGCTCGGCGGATCGGATACAGGCAACCGCGCCCGGAGCTGAGGGCACGAGACGGTGGTGTCGCCGCGACGCAGGCCGCGACCGCGTAGGGGCAGCGAGGCGCCAGTGGGCATTGCCCCGTGGCACTGCTGTGATCTTGGGCACGTCACCGGCGATGGGACGAAGCCGGTCGAGCCCGCGACGGGGAATCGCCCCCAACAAGCCTTCGGTGTACGGATGCTGCGGGTTGTGGAACACCTGGTCGACCGGCCCGATCTCCATTATCCTTCCCCCATACATGATGGCGACCCTGGTGGCCATTGCCGCAACCTGGGCGAGGTCGTGAGTGATCAGGATCATCGCCATGCCCCGCTGCCGCTGTCATGTCTCGGATGAGCTTCGCCAGAGCCGTAGCAACGGCGGCGTCGAGACCGGTCAGCGGTTCATCGGCCACCAGCAGACGGGGCGCTTTCACCAGCGCCGCAGCCAGCATCGCCCGCTGCGCCTGCCCACGACTCAACTGATTGGGGAACGAGAGGTATTTCGAGCTCTTGGGCAGCTGCACGTCACCGAGCGCATCGAGAACCCTCTCCCGGATCTACCCAAGCACAGATCGGTGTGCTCATCGAGAGCCTCTCCTGCTTGCTCGCCGATGATCTCGACCGGGATTCCACCCTCCGAGCGCGTTCTGGAAGAGGACGCCGATCTCCGTGCCCATGATCCGACGCCAATCGTCGTCGAGCAACTCCTCCAGGAAACGCTCCTTCTTGCGCCGTCGACGCAGGCGTCTCCGCTTCGCTCTGCGTTCCTCGGTCGAGGTCGGCCTGATCCGGGTGCCATCGAAGAAGACTTCGCCCCGGACGACCTTCGGTACCGCCACCGAGCAGGCCGATGCTTCCCATCACGGTGAGAGTCTTCCCTGAGCCAGACTCGCCGACGATGGCGAGCGCCTCGGCCGGATAGACCTCGAAGCTGACATCGTCGATGGCATTTACCCAGCCAAAGGGAAGCGCCGGTCCGTACGGCTCCACGATCACCCTTCGCTCGGGATCGCGCCTTGCGGCCTCGAGATCGTTGACCGCAACACCGAGGTTGCGCACCTCAAAGATTGGCCGGGGCACCAATGACCTCCTCTTCCGCACCTTCACCCGCTGCCATCAAACCGCCGGCGATGACCAACCCTATCCCCACCCACTGCCACGCGGCAGGTGTTTCATCGAGAAACATGAGAGCGAGGACCACCGCCGACGCCGGCTCGATGTGCATCAGGACGCTCACGATGGCCACCGGCAGCTCCCTGGTCGCGGTCCAGAAGACGAGGAAGCCGAGACCGGTGAGCACGATGCCGAGGATGAGCAGTGGTATCGGGTCGTCCCGGATGCCTCTCGCCGCCGCCCCGAGGAACGGGGAGAGCACGATCGAGGCGGTGATCATCTCGCCAGTGGTGACGACCAGTGCACCAACTGCGTCGACCGCGGCCTTCGAAACGAGCAACAGAGCGGCGACCGTGATGCGCGGAGACACCGGCAATCACGAGACCGTGCCAGGTGGTGTCTCCGGCGTTCCCCGGCTCAAAGGCGACGACAAGCACGACACCGGTGAACGCGACCCCGAGGGCACCGTAGACACGGGGCATGACTCGCTCGTTGAGAAAGTGGGGGGCCAGCACGGCAGCGGAAACGGGACCGAGATAGACAACTGCAAGTACCAGAGCGACAGATGTCAGCTTCAGCGCCCAGAAGAACGTGGCCCAGTGGGCCGCAAGGAGCACACCTGCAGCGATGATCTGGGGACGGTGTGTCGCCGGCATGCGAAGACGCCTCGTTGCCGCCATCAGGACAAGCAATGTGGCCGCCCCGAGCCAGACCCTGGTGGCAACGAGGCCCTGCCAGGGAACGTCCACTCGAACGATGATGGGAATCGCTCCCCAGCCGACCGCCAAGCCGGCGAGAGCGATCATGGCTAGAGAGCGGCGCGGCATCGGCTCAGATTAGGCGCGGGCAGCGGGGACCGATTGGTGAACTGGCGCCCCGTTCGGGGCACTAGTCAAAAGGTGTGACCTCGATTGGTCCTTTTCTGACACGGGGTACGTGCCGACAGAAGAGGTACATAACCTGGGCGGTTTGGTTCCACTCCACTGGAACACCAACGGAGGTCCCCTTCCCTCCGACTCCTCCTCAGAGCGGCCGTCCGGGGTATTGCGCAGATGCAGCCCCCGGCCTCCGGGGGCTGCATTTCTCTCGCCCTCCCGCTTCGCATCCGCCAGGCATCTCCGGTTGCCGAGCGTATTTCTAGGGCATGGTGCACGCCGGAACGGTCAGCCCCAGACGACACCAAGCTCGGCGCTGAGGACCATGGCGGCGGCGCCGAGCACCACAGCGGATTGGCCCAACCTGGAGACCGAGACTTCGGGCGACCATCCCAACTGCGTGCTGATACCCCGGGCAACGTGGGCGGGCACCGAAGCCCACTCCCCCATCTGGCCGCCGACGATGACACGGTCTGCATCGAGCCCGGCCACCATGGGAGCGAGCGCCCGACCGAGATACTCAGATGATCGATCGATCTGCGGGGCCGTCTCCACCGCGAGACGGGTTCCTGCGCCTCACTGCTCATGTCCAGGTAGTCGGGACCAAGGATGTTGATCATCGCTACCCGGGTGCCGAGACAACCCCGCTCGCCACACTCGCACATGTCCCGCCACCCATGCATACGCAGGTGGGTCAGATCACCGCCGTGGTTCGGGGTTCGATTGAGCCGATCACTGGTGACCATGGCGATGGCAATGCGATCGTCGACTTTCACATATAGGACGCGGTCGGCTGGACCACTGCCGGTTCGGCCCACTTCCCCGAGCACTGCGGCCTCGGCATCACCAACGACGTAGGTAGGAACTCCGTAGATGTCCTCGAGCTCATCGCGGAGCGGCGTCTCGAACCAATCCAGTTGCGCCGCCGTGACAACGTGGCCCGAGCTGTCCACCGCCCCCGGTACACCAACGCCGATGCCAAGCGCCGGAGCGCCCGACTCGCCGAGGATCTCTGCGATCAGCCGGTGCAACTCCTGCATGGCGATGCGACCCGTAGGCGAAAGTGTCTTTCCCGTCCATCTGGCGACAATGCGGCCACGCAGATTGAGCAGAGCGGCTTCGATCGGATGACGGGATAGATCAACCGCAATGGTGACCCTGCCCTCGGGATCGAACTCGATCATCGTCGGTGGCTTTCCGCCGGTCGACTGACCCGGCCCGGTCTCGGCGACCAGTCCCTGACCGATCAAGTCCGAAGCTATGTCCGAGACTGTGGCCCGCCCAAGCCCGGTGCTACGCGCAAGATCGGCCCGGCTGATCGGACCTCTGTCGAAGATCTCCTGGAGCAGCAGGCGGCGATTGCTGCGCCTCGTCTCCCGAAGCAGCGTCTTGCCACGCGGACGCAGCGCAGGATTCGTGGACATCGATGGCCCTTCTATATGGAAACGGCGCCCGAGGTACGGGCGCCGCTCCCCTCGTTACCTCGCCATCAATTGGCAGCGCCGATGCGCATCCCGGTATCCGGGTTGAAGAACCGCATCTTCGTAGCATCGATGGTGACGGTGATTTCCTGACCAAGCGAGACCGACACGTCGGAGCTCACTCGGGCGGTGAACTTGGTCGTGTTGCCGAGCGAGGCGACATCGCCGCCCGTATCGGCGAGCAACTCCTCGATATCGGGAGTCACCACAGGGGGAGCCTCCAACTCGAAGTGCACAAGAGTCTCCGACCCTAGGATTTCGGCCACCGTCACAGTTGCAGTGATCGTGCGATCCGGGGCGGGACCTGTGATCGAGGTCGCCTCGAAGTGGCCGGGACGGATACCCATGACCAGCGGTTTGCCTACCCATTCCTGGAGACCGGGATGGCGGCTCACTGCCTCAGGATCGACAACAAGGCGCTCCTTGGCGAACGTGACGTAAAGGCCCGTGGCGTCCGACTCGAGAACGGCGTTGACCATGTTCATCGCCGGGCTGCCGATGAAACCGGCAACGAACATGTTGACCGGGTTCGAGTAGAGCTCCGTCGGTGACGCTACCTGCTGGAGATTGTCCGGCCGTGCGGCACTCACCGGCTTCAGCACGGCGACTCGGTGGCCGAGTGTCATAGCTTCGATCTGATCGTGAGTCACATAGACCGTGGTCGTCTTGAGACGGCTGTGCAGCTCGCTCAGCTCGGTGCGCATCTGCACGCGCAACTTGGCGTCGAGGTTCGATAGCGGCTCGTCCATGAGGAATGCCTTCGGCTCCCGGACAATCGCACGACCCATGGCAACACGCTGGCGTTGACCACCGGAGAGAGCCTTCGGCTTACGGTCGAGGTACTCGGTGATCTCGAGGATCTGCGCCGCTTCCTTGACGCGATCGTCGATCTCCTCTTTGTCCATCTTGCGAAGCTTCAGACCAAACGCCATGTTGTCGTACACCGTCATGTGCGGGTAGAGGGCGTAGTTCTGGAACACCATCGCGATATCGCGATCTTTGGGTTGTACGTCGTTGACGAGCGTGTCACCGATGTACATCTCACCTTCGGAGATCTCTTCGAGCCCTGCGATCATCCGCAGGATGGTGGACTTGCCACAGCCCGACGGACCGACCAGGACGAGAAACTCGCCGTCCTTGATCTCGAGGTCGACATCACCGACGGCGCGGGTGCCGTCCGGGTAGATCTTGCCCAGATCCTTCATCGTGATACTTGCCATAGCCCCTCTCTAGGTCGGCGGCTTTGATCGGGTTCCATACTAAGTCGTTCTGCAGGCAAATTGCACATCGTTTCTGTTGCGCGGTACCCAGCCCCATTCGGCCCGACCACACCCGGCCATGACACGGATGTTATGTGACCAATGCCCCCTAGGACTTGCCGACGCGGCAAGGGAAGATCACGGGTATGGCCGTCAGTTTCCACGACTCTCACACTCACCTCTTTCCCTCCGATCGGATGGGTAGCCTGATGCGCTGGATCCACAAGGCCGTTCTGGACTTCAAGGTGCCGGTTGACATCACCGCCGATCAGGCGGTCACCGATCTACGCAATGCCGGCGCGGTGCGATGGGCAAACCTCCTCTTCCCGCTCAGCCCCGATGAGGCGCCCTGTCTCCATGCATGGGGTCAGCAGTTGGCCGACCGTGTTCCCGAGATCACCCCGTTTGGCGGCGTGCACATCAATGACCACGACCCGCTTGCCGTCGTCCAGGAGGCTGTCGAGAAGTACGAGATGGCAGGGTTGAAGTTCCACCCGATGGTGCAGAGCTTCTACCCGTGGGAGCCGCGCCTCAACCGTGTGCTGGCCTATCTCAACGACCGCGAATTGCCCATCTACATACACACGGGGTTCGACAAGTGGTACGGCTATGAGTACGACCGCGTCGGGTTGGAGGCCATGCTGGAGAGATTCCCGACGTTACCTGTTGTGCTCGCCCACGTCGGCTTTCCCGATCTCGAATGGGGGTTCGGGTTGGCCGAGCGCTTCCCCCAGGTATGGCTCGACCTGACCAATGTCCCCGGCTCACTCTTTGCGGCAGAGTCACCCCCGGAACTGATCGAAACGTTCCTGAATCGCCTCGACCAGTATCGGGATCGCTCGTTGATGGGCACCGACTATCCGGCCGGGATGGGAACCATCGACGAGATCCTCAACCAGTTCCGCACCATCGGCATCGACGACGGTTTGCTCGAGCACGTGATGGTGATCAGCACCGGCAAGTACTTCGACCGCTTCGGCAGGCCCCGTCCCTAGCCGCCGAGCGCACCGGCATCTCCACCGGTACAGTCGCGTCATGACGTTGCGCACACTCGCTCTTGGCGGGATCGCCTGGAACACCATGGTCTATCTGGACCGGTTTCCCGAGCCGCATGCACAGACCATCTTTGCTCGCGGGAGTCACACGACGGTCGGATCGAGTGGTGCGGGCAAGGCGCTGAACTTCGCCAGCCTGGGAGCGCAGGCAGCGCTGTGGGGCTTGCTCGGCGACGACGAGCCCGGCAAACAGGTACGCCGGTACCTCGAGGGCGCCGGGGTCGAGCTCATTTCCGAGATCGACTTCAAGGGCACGATGCGGCACATCAATCTCATGGATGAAGCCGGTGAGCGCATCTCGATCTTCGCCAATCCCGGCTCCAACAACTTCGCTGTTGACCTCGAGCAGGTGCGTCCGGTGGCACGCCGGGCCGACGTGATTTCCGTAACGATCATGAATCACTGCAGACAGTTCCTCCCGATGGTGCAAGAGATCGGCAAGCCCATCTGGGTCGACATCCACGACTACGACGGGGCGAATCCCTACCACGAGGAATTCATCGAAGCGGCGGACTTTCTCTTCATGAGCTCCCAACTCCATCCCGGCTGGCGGGGATTTCTCGAGGATCGGGTTGGTGCTGGGACGACCGTCGGGGTGGCAACGCACGGCGCCAACGGCGCAAGCGGAATCACCGCGAGCGATGGGTGGATCGAGGTTGCCGCCGTGCCGGCAGCACGGGTTGTCGATACGAACGGAGCAGGTGACGGCTTCTTCGCCGGATTTGCCGTCGAGTGGATGAACCGAACCAACCTGCGGACCGCCCTCGAGGCGGGAGCCGCACAAGCATCACGAGCCATTGCGTCACCCGATCTGGCACCACCGTCCGCCGTCATGTCACGGCGCGTCGATGCCTTCGAGATGGTCGGCGATGACGAGTGACCACGTGGCATTCAATTGGGTGATGTCCGCCACGACCTCACTCAGATCGATCTGTAGCGACGGAGGCATATCGTCGCCCGACTCCACCGCAGCCACCATATCCCGCATGATCCCCACGTAGGACTGCATCGTGTCCAGCTGACGATTGTGGAGCCCAGCGAGCTGGCCCGGAGCGGTAATCGACTGCCATTGCGCCGCCATTTCATCAACAGCGTCAACCAATGCCTCGATCTCGCCAAAGGCGCCTTCTGGATCAGTCGCCAGCCTCCCGAACACCTTGAATGCGGCCTCTGACGATGATGAGAACCCCGACTGGATGGTCAGGAGCTCGGACAAGTAGACACCGACTGGATCGGTATCAACGTCGAGCAGGTCGATAACCAAGGCCCTGCCCTCGATGTCCAGCTGGGTGGCCACAACTCCCACGTCAGCGATCTCCTGCATGAACTGAGCCAGGGCTGCGTCGGGCTTCAACTGTGATTCGAGCGAGTAGAGGGTCCAGATGGAGGCAACTTCATCGGCCATCGCCAGATACTGATCATGAAGATCGCCTTGGCTTCCTCCGGCGGTTGCAGCGACTCGAGATCAGCGACTGCATCCCCCCAAAGGGCGGCATACTCGTCGGGTCCTGCCCCGCGCCGTGACAACTCGCCCTGGGTCTGGACCAGGTCTGCATTCCATCGATAGATCGCGGCCAGATAGCCTGCCATCGTCAGCTGGGTAGCAGCGGGTGGCTGCGTCGTTGTTTAGTCGAGCGTGGTGGTCGTTGTCGTCGTTGTTGTTGTCGTCGTTGTCGACGTGGTCGACCGTGGTCGGCGTTATCGACAGAATCGTCGACGATGCCTTCTCCACCGGGTCGGCCGCACCTCCGCAGCCTCCGATAAATGCCACCATCGACAAGATGGCCATCCACCGTCTCACCACTACTCCTGACTCGAGTGGCGCCACTGTATCGACTGCATTTCGAACACTGAAATCGACCGGACGGTGACGCTGTGTGGTCGACTCACCATCGGTTCCGGGCTCGCACCGGCTTCGCCCATCCACGCCCGAATGCGCCAGCGCTGCTGAGCGACCGGGTCGCGTTGCTGCGGTTACGACCGATGCTCGGCGAGACGCCCGAGCACTCGGTTCCACGCGTCTTCGAAGTATTCCATGTACTCGTCCCAGTCGGAGCCTTCGAGAAAGCCCACGTGCGCCAGGCGAACGTGGGTACCTGTGTCCATGCTGCAGAAAGTCAACACGACCCGGGTATTCGACTCCCGGAGTACCAGATGGGGCGGGGCATTTCACGTGAACGACAGCGACTCACCCGGCACGTAAGAGAGCACTCGACAACCGTCGGATCCCCTTTCGCTCTCAGTGGCATCGAGGAGGGAGAGGAGCTCGAACGCACTGCCGATCTCCAGCCTGATGTTCACCTGCGGCGGCCCCCACCATGACGAGATCCTCTCGTTCGAGGTCCACACCTCCCAGACCACCATCGGTTCCGCCGCCACGTCGACCTCCCTGGATTGAGATCTGACATCCGGACCCGACGCCGCAATGGACGAGGTGTCAAAGATCAAGTGCCGTCCTGACTCGTGCGATAGAACGCTGCCGCTCCCGCGATGGCGACAACGAAACCGGCGATCCATACGATGGCGCCGTCGCCCCCGAGCAGGACGGCACCGCCCAGCGGAACTACCTCGAGCAGCAGCAGCCCACCAAGCACCGCAAACGTCCTCGATACCCAGCCGCTCGTGGCACGGGCCACTAGCCACTGCACCGGCAACAGCGCAGGAGCGACGATCACTTGGCCACCAAAGGACACCAGGATGACACAGCTGAATGCGAGGATGACCGCTAGACCTGCAGACGCCACAACCGCCACCCATCCCGGCGAGTTGATTCTGGTACTGAGCTCCATGCACCAACCATACGCGACGTCACCGACAGATTCTGCTGCGATGCAAATCCACCGAGCACCGACCCGACCAAGGGTCGGAAGACCCTTGTTTGCACCATCGTCGTCGATACTCTGTGATCAGGTCGCTTCCTGGAGGTCTGAGGTGAGCGTTCGCCGGCTACTGCCTGTTGTGTTGTTACTCGTCCTGTTGCTTGCGGCTTGCTCCGCCGGCGCCAATCCGGAGACGGGCATGCCTGCTGCCGATGGGAACGTCGCCGGGTTCTGGCTCGGACTGTGGCATGGGCTGATCGCCCCGATCACCTTCCTCATCTCTCTGTTCAAAGACACGGTGAACATCTACGACGTCAACAACAACGGCAACTGGTACGACTTTGGGTTCGTCCTCGGATTGAGCGTTGCCTTTGGCGGCTCATGTCGCGGTGCGCGGCGCAAACGTCGATAACGGTCTCGGCCAGCAATGTCGCGGCATGCCTTTCGCTGTGGCGACAGGATGGAGCTGTGCGGAGAAGAACTGAGCAGACTCGCTAGATCACAGGCGTATCACGACCCATGTCCGAGAATAAGGTGAATTCGGGGAGGAAGGTCAGGTCGACTCTGCCCACTGAGCCCTGACGGTGCTTGGCGATTGCCACCTCGGCGATGCCCTTGGTCTCGACCGCCTCCGGGTGGTAGTACTCGTGACGGTAGATGAACAAGACAATGTCGGCATCTTGCTCGATCGCGCCCGAGTTGTGCACCACGATCCCATTGGCCACGAAGTTGTGCGTGCCAGGAACTCTGGCGTCGAAGACCTCTTCGACCCCATCTGGCTCGATCGACCTGATCTCATCCCACAGTACGTCGCTGTTGGCAAGGCTGCTGAGATCGTCTCCGGGGAGGGCTTTGGCGACTCTGAATAGGCGTTGCCGTGACATCCTCGACTTGAACAGTGCTGAACCGCAGTAGCTCATCCCGAGATAGCTCGCGAGCTGCCGGTGGGTCACACCGCTCTCGCTAAGCCGTGCTCGTACGTCGGTCCATACGTCCAGCGGCACCGTATCAACATTCGTGTTCGAAGACCGGCCTTCGAGCGCGCCCTGTGCCGCGCGGCACATTTCTCGGCGCGCGCGCCGTGGACTCCGATCTCGCTGAGGAATCGACGCTGCTGATCAGCCCCCGAGATCCACAGCTGATGCGCAGGCAAGTACTCCCCTTGTGATATGACGCGGAGACGCGGTATGAAACCCACGCGCAGCAACAACGTGTGTACATCGGCTGCGAGGCCTGGACTGGCTGTTGAGTAGTAGATGGAAACGCGATCCGACTCTCCCCGAACAGTCACAGATCCATCTGTGGCCCATAGGTGCCTCAGGAACAGGCGAATCTGTCGATCCGAGAGCGCCAAGACCTTCGCAGGCACACGCTTTGTCCTCGATCCTTGTCCAAAGACACCGAGATCGTCGAGCCATGCCGCAATGGGGTTACGTCGACCGGGTCCAAGGTGGTAGGGCGCCGGCAGATGTGTTTGCCACGCCCGACCACGAAGAGGGGCGGGGCGCGGGTTGATGCCGAACCGGGCGCACGCAGCGAGCATGACAAACGCGTGGTTCTCGGGATCCATGCTCGTATAGCGCAGTGGTTGTCGCCTGACATAGGAGCCATCGCCAATCAGGTGGGCGAGCAAACCAATCTCATCATTGTCCATATCCTGGGGACAATCTGGTTCGGGCAGCCGACGAGGCACTGCGATTTGATCACCAACCTCGAGTTCGCCGACCGTTGCCCAGCCGTGGTAGGTTCGCAGTGGGTGATTCTTCGTCGCTCGCAAGGTACGTCCCGATGTGGTTGTGATCTTGAACACCGGCTTTACGCCTGTCGACCAAGCCTCGGACATGACACCGGGCACCAGGGTGTACTCGTCGCTCAGACTCCAGACCGGTATGTCGGACTCACCGGTTCGAGCCAGATCGGCGATCGATACCGTCTCCCCCGTGTCGCGTCGATAGATCTGAGTGTCGGCTGTGAGACATTCACGTAGATCCCCGAGCCGCGGTCGCTTGTCCTCGCGTTGCTCCAGGGACCGGTTCAGCTGGGAGACCCCGATCACGGGAATCTGCAGCTCACGGGCGAGGTTCTTCAAGCTCCGGCTGATGATGGCGATCTCCTGCTGGCGATTCTCCCCTTCAGTGCCGTGCATCAGCTGGAGATAGTCGACCACAACCAGCCCGAGACCGTGCCTTCGCTTCAACCGCCGACACTTGGCTCGAATCTCGGTGACGGTGAGACCCGGCGAGTCATCGACGTAGATCGGCTTCTTGTAGAGGACGTTGGCTGCGCTCGACAGCTTCGAGAAATCTCCCTCGGAGAGCCTGCCGGTGCGCAGCCGCTGTGAGTCGATGCGGCCCTGGGAGCACAGCATCCTCGAGACGATCTCCTCGCGGCTCATCTCGAGGGTGAAGATGGCAACCGGATCGCCCTGCACCGCGATGTGCTGGGCAATGCCGATCGCCAGGGTCGACTTACCCATCGCCGGGCGGGCCGCGATGACGATGAGATTGCCCGGGTGGAGACCGGCCAAGCTTCCTGTCGAGGTCACGCAACCCCGTGGAGAGCCCGGTCACCTCGGCGCCGAGCCGATGCAGCTCTTCCGCCCGTTCGATCGCAGGCCCGAGCAACGGGTCGATGGGGGCAAGCCCCTCGCCGACTCTCTTCTCAGAGACCGCATACACGGACTGTTCGGCCTTGTCGATCACATCGCTGATCGGCTTGTCCACCTCGGTAGCGAGCTTGCCGATGTCGCCGCCGACGCGAAGCAGGCGGCGTCGCAACGCGTGCTCCTCGACGATCGAGGCGTAGTGCTCGATGTTGGATGTCGTCGGGACGGCGTCGATCAACTGCGTGAGGAAGCTGAGCCCGCCAACCCGCTCCAGCATGTCGGCACGGCGCAGCCCCTCGGCCACCGTCACTGCGTCGACCGGCTCGTTCCGGTTGAACAATCAGCACCGCATCAAAGATCGCCTGGTGGGCGGGTCGGTAGAAGTCGTCCGGCTGTAGCTTCTCGAGAGCGACGTTGGCTGCATCGCTGTCCAACAGAACAGCGCCGAGGACCGACTCCTCGGCCTCGACGCTGTTGGGAGGTACGCGCAGGGAATCCGATCGGGGATCGTCGATTCCCAATGCCATCCGCCCTCTCCTTGCCGTTCCCCGGAGGGAACCTACGCTGGGATCACATCGAGGGTGACACTGAACTCCACTTCCTCGTGGGGTCGAATGGTCACCTCGTGCAACCCGATCTCCTTGATCGGTGTCGATATCTCGATATAGGAGTTCGGGATCTCGACGCCGCTGAACTTCCTGATCGCCTCGGCAACATCGTGGTTGCCGACCGAGCCGAACAGCTTGCCTTCGTCGCCGGAGCGAGCCGCGATCACGATGCGGGAGCCGACCAGGTTCCTGGCCAACTCCTCGGCCTCGGACTTGAGCTTCGCAGCAGTCTCGATCCGTTGCTTGCGCACCCTCTCGGCTTGCTTGATGGCACCGTCGGTCGCCTTGGTCGCCAGTTTCTTGGGCAGCAGGTAGTTGCGGGCGTATCCGTCTGAGACATCGACGATGTCGCCTTTACCGCCTAGCTCACCAACGTTCTTGAGCAATATGACGTTCATTAGCCCCTCTGCGAAAGGTAGGGCAACAGCGCCATCTCGCGGGCGTTCTTGATTGCGATCGCCATTTCACGCTGATGCTTGGGGCAGGCTCCGGTCACCCTACGGGCGCGGATCTTGCCACGGTCGGACATGAACTTGCGGAGCACCGCGACATCCTTGTAGTCGATGTACTCGGTCTTGTCTTTGCAGAACTGACAGACCTTGGGGCGCCGTCTGGCGTCGGCCGCTGAAGGCCGACGCCGCTTCTTGCGTGATGTTGGGGGCATCTTCTCGTAGTCCTCCTGATGATGTTGTGTAAGTCTCTAGAAAGGGGCCTCGTCGGGGCCGTAGTCGTCACGGGCCACCGGTGCCGGCGGAACTGAACCACCACCGCTGCCACCGCTGCCACCGCTGCCGCCGCTCCAATCGCCGCCACCACTGCGTGGGGTGCGGGTCACGGAGGCGGTTGCCCAACGAACGGAGGGGCCGATGTCGTCAATGCGGATCTCGATAGTCGACCGCTTCTCGCCGTCCTGGTTCTCCCATGAGCGCTGCTCCAGACTGCCAACGACGATGATGCGCATCCCCTTCTGGAGGGACTCGGCCACGTTCTCAGCCATGTCGCGCCAGCAGGTTCCACCAAAAAAGCTGGTGTCTTCCTGCCATTCGTTGTTGCGGTCTTGGTAGCGGCGGCTAACGGCAAAGCGCACTCGCGCCATGGCGACGCCGTTCGGGGTGAACCGGAGCTCGGGGTCGTCAACCAGATTACCGACGAGGGTCACACTGTTGTCTCTCATCACTTCTCTCTCTTCTTTCCGCGCACTCGTTCACAGTGTGCATTGCGGGTGTGACAGATCTCGTCGCTCAGCGGGACGAGCCTTGGCGGTGCCTGTCACCCTCCCTACTTGCCTCCAAGCCTGGTGATCTTGTGACGTATCACCGCGTCATGCAGACCAAGTGCACGATCGAGGGTCTCGACCATCTCCGTGCCGGACTCGAACTCAACAACGGAGTAGAAGCCCTCGTGCAGGTGGTCGATCTCGTAGGCAAAGCGGCGTTTGCCCCAGAAATCGGTACCGATGACCGAACCGGTGCTCGCGATCACACCTTCTACCTCGCCGACAAGAGTCCGGACATCGGTCTCCGTCAACTCAGGACGATGAATCATCATCAACTCATACGAACGCAATATGTCACCTCCTATGGACAATCGGATCTCCGAAAGGCCCCCGGTCTCTCCGGGAGCAGGGGAGGAGCGTGGTGGACGGTTGCCGTGAGGTTCCGTTCCGTCCCGGATGCGCATACACCACGCATACAGAACCGGAATTGAAGCCGACGTTGCCCAGCACACTCCTTGTGCGAATGGCGAGTGTAACGGGGTCGGGCAGCTTTGGCCACATCGCGAAAGATGGTTGTGCCGGGCGACCATCGGTCGCCCGGCACGCCACGGGAGGAGCCGGAAGGCGTATCTCCCCCGATCCCGATCCGCCTTCCGCTATTTCAGGAAGCCGGCGAGCACATGGCGTCGAGCCCCGACAACGTCGAGCTCGGCTGTGCTGCCGGACTCCCTTGACAGGACCCTGCTGCGGACACCCTGATACGAGTTTCCCCAACCCGGGATCGGGAACACGGACAGACCGCTCAACGCGCTCCGGCGGCAGGATCGACGGGCGCTGCCATGGCGGGCAACGAGACCGGTCCGGTCGATTCGCGGACGACGAGCGTGCAACGGAACACGATCAGCGATTCGTCGAATGAGGCAGACTCGATCACTGCCCTGACTCCGGCGAGGGCGATCTTCCCGGCGTGTTGAGCCACGGTGGTCAGCGTCGGTGTCGTGTGTGCCGCCAGCTCGATGTCATCGAACCCAACCACGCTGATGTCTTGCGGCACGCGGACTCCGTGGCGATGAGCTGCCCCAAGCAGCCCGATTGCAGTCATGTCGTTGAAGCAGGCAACGGCGGTCACCCCGAGCGACATGATCTGCTCAATTGCCTTTGCCCCGGCGACGAGATCGGAGTCGCCGTCGGCGGGCACCACAACCAGATCGGTGTCCGTATCCCCGTCAATCTCATCGACCCCACGTCGATAGCCAGCCATCCGACGCTCGTCTGCGCTGCCGCCCCGACTCCGGCTGAGATATGCGATGCGGCGATGACCCAGATCTCCGAGATGCCGGATCGCTTTGCGCATAGCCTCGGGTTCGTCGCTCGCAATCAACTGGACACCGGGCGGCTGGACTGCGTACTCCGATGTGTGCAATATCGCCACGGGGATCGTCACGTGCGACAGCTCCAGATACTCGTCGAAGTGCGATGAAATCACGACCATCCCGTCGACCTTGCGAGCGATCATCATCTCGACGATATCTCGCTGCTTGACCGGGCGAGCATGGGTGCTGGCAACGAGCACGTTCAAGCCTCGCTTGTTCGCCTCGTTCTCGATGGCCTTGAGCTGCGCCATCACAAACGGGTCATCGATGTCGTGGATAACGACACCGAGAAGGCCTGATCCCTCCCCTGCGAGGCTTCGAGCCACCGGATTCGGCCGGTACCCCATCTCCTCGGCAAGCCGCTCGATGCGGCGACGCGTTGCCGGACTGATGCGACCGCGGTTGCTCAGGGCTCGGGAAACGGTCGACGGGCTCACATTGGCCCGCTTCGCTATGTCGTAGATCGACACCATCGGCGGACTGTACCTAGCGCCCACGGCCCGGAACGGGCCGAAGAGCAAGCCGTGGCGCCGCCTGCAACCCGCCAAAGCTCCCGATCACGAGTGTCCTCCCGCCGTCGCTCGTCACGCTTCTTCGACAAAGCATGGCGCAACCGCTTGCGCTCGTCAACCCCACGAACCTCACGATGGTCGGGTGGCTTCGTTCCGAGGCGACGGGATGCCCGTCAGGGCTTGATCTTCGCTGCGGCATGGTCGCCACCGAGCAACCACGCCGATGTCGTAACCGGCAGCCCCGCTACTACGATGTCCGCGCAATCGGTTGCGCCGGAGCCGCAGACATCCACTGGGGCAACCGGCCGGCTTGGAAGACGACGAAGGAGTGCCACGTGGTCGCGGAGATGACCTCGAGGGAGAGAGTGCTCGCCACTATCGATCTGAACGAGACCGACCGGATTCCTGTGGTTCCCTGGCAATGCGGATGGTCGTCCAAACTCGTCGGTAGAACATGGCGTGAGCATGCCAATGACCCCGAGGTCCATGCCGCAGCACAGCTGGCCGTGTTGGAGCAGACCGGCGTTGACGGCCTCACGGTCAATATCGGCACGCCCGTCGAAGCAGCCTCCGTCGGGTGTGTCACCGAGGAAGAGGACCACGGGCCGGTTCGGGTCGCCAAGGGTGTTGTAACCAGCATCGAGGACGTCGCGCAATTGACGCTCCCCGATCCGGAGACCGACAGGTACATGAGCACCATGCTCGGAGCGATGCGGATCCTGAAGAAGGAAGTCGGCGACGACGTTGCTCTTTGGGGCGGCGTCAACGCTCCTTTCCAGGTTGGTGGCCTGCTGCGTGGCCTCCAGGATTGGATGATGGACACGATCATCAACCCGGACCTGGTTCAGGCCACGCTGGACTTCGCAACCGAGCTCGTCGTGCTTTGGGCGCGTGCGCTGGTGCGGGCTGGGGCAGACGTTCTCTTCATGGGTGACTCGCTGGCGAGCGGAGACATGATCTCGGTCCCCGACTACGTCACCTGGGCGATCGCATCGGAGCGGGCCGTCATGGAGGCGGCCAAGGAAGAGGGAGCACGGGCCCAGCTCCACATCTGCGGGAGGACGAGCGACCGATGGGAGGAGATGACGCGAACCAACGCCGATCTCCTGGATCTGGACACTCCGGTCGACCTCGCCGCCGCCAAGGCCGCAGTCGGTGATCGGGTCGCCGTGCGCGGCAACGTGAGCACGACGCTGCTGTCCATGGGAACTCGTGAAGAGGTGTACGAGAACACACGCAACTTGATCGAGCGGGTGGGCCCGGGATCATTCATTGTCGGCACCGGCTGTGAGATCGGTGACCTGACACCTGTCGCAAACATCGCGGCCATGGCCGAAGCCACCAAGGACCACGGCAACTGGCGATGACCCGAATCGTCGATACAGGCAACGGCGCCCCTGGCCACATAGTTAACCTGACGTCGCCGATCCTGTGGATACAGCGAGGTACCGGGTGCGAAACAAGGCCGCCATCGCAGTGCTTCTCGTTCTGCTCGGGCTTGGTGCCGTCCGCGTGGCCACACATCGCGGCGACCCGGAGTTGATCATCGACGACTCCGTTGCTGCGGATTTTGCCGCGGTGGCGACGGAGGATTGGGAAACGTTCCTTGATGCGATTCCCGCTCATGTAGGTTGCGTCGGCGATGTCACCCTCGTTGCCGATTACGAGCTAGACGATCTCGCCAAGTACGACACCGAGACAGCCCGGATGTTCGTCAGGGTGCCCGCCCCACGGGTGCTGCTCGACCGGGCACTCATCCACGAGCTCGCCCACCATCTCGAGTTCTCATGCAAAGACCAGATCGCGATGCGGTCGGAGTTCGAGGCAGCACTCGGATGTGCCGATTGCTCTTGGTTCACAGGGCCAACCTGGGAAACGACTCCAAGTGAGATCTTTGCCGAGGCCCTCGCCGAGTACGTGCTTGACGAGCGGGGCCGATCACATACGAAGATGGGCCGCATCGACCAGGACGCAGTGGACGTCGTAGCCCATTGGGCTACGACGTCCTGAATCCACCGCCGATCAATTATCGGTCTTCCGACCTCCGGACTCCTCGGCGAACCCGGTTGCAGCATCTGCGAGCTGATCGTCGCCCGTCTCCTTCGCCGCTTCCTCCAGCTCGTGCTGAAGCGCTTCCAGATCGCCTCCGCCGGCCATCATCCTGACCAGCTCATCCAACGGAATGTCCTTCTTCAGGTAGTCGCCGTAGACCTCGCCACGACCGGAGAATCACGAAGTGATCCCCAACGGGATAGGCGTGGTGCGGGTTGTGGGTGATCAGGATCACACCGAGCCCACGCTTCTTTGCCTCGACGACATAGCGAAGGACGACACCGGCTTGTTTCACACCGAGTGCCGCGGTTGGCTCGTCGAGAATCAACACCCTGGCACCGAAGTACACAGCCCGGGCGATTGCGACCGATTGTCGCTCACCGCCCGAGAGGGTGCCGACCGGCTGCTCCGGGTCACGGATGATGATGCCCATCTTGCGAAGCTCTTCGACCACGGTTGTCTTGGCTGTGGCGACATCGAACATCTTGAACGGCCCGACGCCCTTCTCCGGCTCGCTTCCGAGGAAGAAGTTCCGCCATACCGCCATCAACGGGACCATCGCAAGGTCTTGATAGACCGTTGCAATGCCCGCGTCGAGCGCCTGCCGCGGTGAGGTGAATCTGACGGGTTTACCGTCGACCCGGTACTCGCCGGCGTCGGGCTGGTGCAGACCGCATAGGATTTTGATGAGCGTTGACTTACCGGCGCCGTTGTCACCGAGTATGCAGGTGACTTGACCCTCACTCACCCGGGCTGAGACGTCCTTGAGAGCTATCACATTGCCGAAGTACTTGGATACGTTGTCGACTTCGATGAGATCACTCATGAGCGTGCCCTCTGTGCGCGAATTCTCACGAACTGGTTGAGCAGTGCTGCACCGAGCAGCATGACCCCGAGGAAGAGCTTGAACCAGTCTGCCTCCCACCTGGCGAAGGCAAGACCCTGGCGCACCATCTCGAATATCAGTGCGCCGATCGCCGCTCCGATGGCAGACCCATAACCACCTGTCAGCAAACAGCCACCGATGACCGCAGCGATGATGAACTCGAACTCCAGCCCGACACCGGTACCGATCTGGGCCGACTCGAACCGGAATGTATTGAACATCGCCACCAGCCAGGCTGACACCGACACGTTGACGAACAACAAGATCTTCACCGTGTTTACCGGGACACCAACCGCTCGTGCCGCGACGGCGTCGCCGCCTGCACTGAAGATCCAGTTCCCGTACTTGGTCCGCACCAGTATGAACGTTGCCAGTATCGCGATCACCGCCCAGTAATAGACCGGGATGCGGATACCGGCGAACGGAGTCGAGGCGAACAGGATCCGGGTCCATGTGGAGTTCGCGAAATAGTCGCTGAGATAGATGGTCGTCTTACCGCTGATGAGACGGACAAAGCCAAGCCCCGCCCCCTGAACGATGAAGAACGTACCAAGGGTGACGATGAAGCTCGGGAGCCCGGTCTTGATGACCATAATCCCGTTGAAGAGCCCCACTCCGATGGCAAGCGCCAGTGAGAGCACCATGGCCAGCCAGATTGGGGCACCGGCATTGTTGATGAACAGGGCCATAGTGATGCCGAGCCCGCCGATGAGCGCTCCCGACGAAAGATCGAACTCGCCTCCAATCATGAGCAGGGCGACGGACACAGCCATGATTCCGAATGTCGAGGCGGGGTTTGAATAGGCCGATATCGCATTGACCGTGAAGAAGTTCTCGGTTATGAGCGAGAAGAATACAAATACAGCGATGGCGCCGACGATCGATCCGAACTCCGGGCGGGTCAACAGCCGTTTGGCCAGACCTACCTTGAGTAGTCGATCGTCAGTGGCTGCCGACGTGTCGACGGTCACGTCTCAGCACCTCCCTCCGGGTCTGGTGGCTCGCCGATACCTCGGCGAGCCACCCATTTGACCCTAGTTGTCTGACGTTACCTTTCCTGGTTGGCAACGCCTTCCTTTACCTGGGCAACGTTGCTTGCATCTACGAATCCAGGTCCGGTGAGGATGGCGTGCCCACCACCGATGATGAGCCCT
Organism: uncultured bacterium; assembly: GCA_963844835.1. Classification (GTDB taxonomy): domain Bacteria; phylum Actinomycetota; class Acidimicrobiia; order Spongiisociales; family UBA5794; genus JAAETI01. The sequence continues at coordinate 21,495 of CAWJPT010000006.1, forward strand.
GCCCTGAGGTTCAGCACCAGTTGCACAACTGGAATGTGACCCTGCAGGTACTGCTGCTGATCAACTGCGAACTCGATCGTGCCTGCCTCAATAGAGTTGAGCACCTCTTCACCGAGATCGAACGTTGCCAGCTTCGCAGCGCTGCCTGCCTCTGCGATGGCATCGCGAGCACGAACGGCGACGTCCGGATTGAGGGTGATCATAGCGTCGACGCTTGGATCACTGACCTCTGTCTTGAACGTCTCGAAGGCCGCATCGAGATTAGCGATGTCCACCTGGACCCGCTTCACCGTCGCACCCTCTGCTCCGGCCTCGACACCGTCACAACGCTGGTTGAGAGCGGCGTTGTTGGCCTCGTGGATCGCACAGATGATCTTCGTCGCACCGTTGGCAACGAGCCGTTGACCGGCACCCTGGCCGGCAATGAACTCGTCCTGGCCAACGTGGGCAATGGCCGCCGTTGTGGTCCACACATCTGAACCGGAGTTGATGGTCACTACCGGGATACCGGCATCCGCGGCACGCTGGATGGCGTCACGGAGCGCATCGACATTCGGCAGCGTCAAGATGATGCCGTCAACGCCATTGGCGATTGAGGTATCAACAAGAGCGGCCTCTTTGGTGACGTCCGGGTCACCGATCATGTTGCACGAAACGCCGTAGGAGGCGCAGGCGTCGTCAAAGCCCTTCTTCATGACACCCCAGAATGTTCCTGAAGCATCCTTGTCGTGGAAGATCAAGTCGAACTGGAGATCGGATTGGCTCACCTGCGTCGCAGTTGTCGTTGTCTCTCCGCTGCGCGGCAGTCGTCTCCGAAGACGAATCGTCACCACCGCACGCTGCCACTAGCAGCGCGAAAGACAGCAGGAGCGTTACCCATACTCTTCGCTTCATCTAATGTTCCTCCTCCTTGGCTGATTTCGGCACCTTACGGCGCCCTTTCTCGAGGTCAGTGTTTCGATTTCGACCTCATCCCCACAAATGTGGGGAGACCTGATGGAATAGCCGTGACACGTCGCGTCACGGAAGGGACCCGATACAGTGCGACGCGGCGTCGAGAATGGATCTCCAGAGCCAGATCGTGTTTCGAACCATCCGACTCTTTCCCTCCCCGACATCATGCGGCGGTGGCTCATCGAGTGACCCCATCTGTCGATAGACAGCACGATCGGCACGGCCGAGACCCAAGCGAGGATATCACCGGCGATATCTCCCCAACAATCACGGAATGGCTTGCCGACAGCGGCGTGCAAATAGGGACGATGTGACGATTTCCGCGCCCCGCCCGGAGGGGGAGGCCATTCGGTGGCACACGTGCCGATGTCGCGACTCACGCTTCGTTCCGCCATGATCGTGACCAGTGACCGCGGACATGAGCACGACCAACAGCACGTTCACCGCACCCGGGCACAAATGCCCACACCGGCTCGGACACCATATCCACTCCTCCGTACAACCGGCCGATATGGACAACCGGTTGCGCATGACACTAGCCAAGCCCGTGTTCTATTGTCAAAACAACCTAAGGTTACGACAAAGGCGTCAAATGCGCGTTTGAAGTCACCCCTTGGCGCGTCGCTGCTGGGTGGTCAGAAAGCGCCGCTCGACGGGGTTGTCGGTGAGGTCGATAGCACGAGTGTACGCGTCGATTGCCTCGTCCGTACGGCCGGATCGCAGCAACAAGTCGGCACGCGAAGCGTGAAATGGCTGGTAGGCGTCGAGAAGTGCCGCTTCGATGCGCTCCAGGTCGAGCAAGCCCGCTCCAGGGCCTCGCAGTTCGCCCACGGCGATCGCCCGGTTCATGGCAACAACCGGATTCGATCGCATGGCGAGGAGTTGGTCGTAGAGGGCCACGATCTGACCCCAGTCGGTGTCTGCGGCAGTGGCGGCATCATCGTGAACCGCGGCAATCGCAGCCTGGATCTGGTACGGCCCCGGTTGGTTACGACGCAGACACGCCCGCACCAACCCATGGCCCTCGGCGATGAGCTTGCGATCCCACCGCGAGCGATCCTGGTCGCCGAGCCGGACCATCGCTCCGTCTGCCGATACACGAGCGGCCCGGCGCGCATCCGTCAGCAACATCAGCGCCAACAATCCGATCGCTTCGGCCTCATCGGGCATGAGCCCGACCAGCACACGGCCGAGACGAATCGCCTCCGCGGAGAGCTCGCTGCGCATGAGCTCGTCCGAGGCGGTTGCGATGTGGCCTTCGGTGAAGATGAGATAGATGGCGGCGAGCACCGCACTGAGCCGATCCGGGAGCTCAGCGCCACGCGGGATCCGGTAGGGAGCCCGGTTGTCCCGCAGCTTCCGCTTGGCCCGCACGATCCGTTGGGCCATCGTCGCCTCAGGGACGAGAAACGCCCTGGCGATCTCGAGTGTCGATAGCCCACCCAGCAGACGAAGGGTAAGCGCAACCTGAGCATCTGTGGACAACGCCGGGTGACAGCACAGGAACATGAGCCGGAGCTGGTCGTCCTCGACAACATCGACGAGGGCATCGAGCTCGTCGAGCCCCTGGTGTTCGTCGGCGGTCACGTTCTCATCGAGCTGGTGGGCGGCTGACGTAGTGGTCGAGCCTCGTCGACTCACGCCGTAGCCAGTCGATCGCACGGTTGCGTGCCGTCGTGGTCAACCAGCCACCGGGGTTGGGTGGGATCCCCTCGACCGGCCACTTCTCCACCGCGATGGCAAAGGCGTCGGCCACCACATCCTCGGCGAGATCGATGTCGCCGAGAATGCGGATCAGCGTGGCCGTGCATCGACCAGCTTCACGCCGGAAGATGTCGTCGAGCTCATTCACCTTCGAACGGGCGTACTTCCACCGGGCCCTCGCATGCGACGGCTGCCCTGCCGGCCCAATCGAGAGCAGCGTCCATGTCCCGTGCCTCGATGACCCAGAAACCCCCCATTTGTTCCTTAGACTCGGCATACGGACCGTCTGTCATCGAGACCTCACCGCCATTCGACGCAGCACGGTTGCCGAACTTGCCGGGTGCAGGCCGCCGCCAAACACCCACGCCCCTGCTGACTCGAGCTCGTGGTTGTATGCATCGACCTGGGCGACAATGCGCTGCATGGTGTCGCTCGAGAAATCGACCGTGTACTCCTCGTCATGCCATACCGACAGCAGATACTGAGCCATTGTGTTCCCTCCTCTGGTGGAACTTCTCTAGGTCGGAGATCCCTCCGACAACATATCCACGAAGAGGCTCGCCAGAATCGACAGGATTTCTTCCTCGTTCCCGGATTGTCGTGTAGTGCCACCCGCCAGGCTACGCCTGCTCGATCACTCTGGAGGCGTGACACTCACCGCAACCCGCTGCGCTGTCTACGCCGGAGTAACCACCGGAAGCGGCTCCTCATTGACTCCATCCCCGACCCTGGCGACTCGGAACGCCGTTGCATCACCGTCGACCGACACTGCCGTGTTGAGATCGGTGCCGACGAAGTGAACCGCGGCTCCGTCCTCACAGGCGTAGCCAGAGGGGAGGTCGCCGCCGGCAACCAGGCCGAGGTACTGGGGACGCCGGGACGGCTCAGACGAGTAGTGCGGGCAGAAGCTGCCTGTGATGAGACCAAGACCGTCGTTGAGTGGGTCTGCGTTCCCCATGAGGTAGGAGTCTGTGGTCGACGACTCGAACCAGCAGTTGGCGCCCGCACTCAGCCCGCTCATCACAACGCCGGCATGCCACGCCTTCTCGAGGGCGACATCGACTCCGTGCAGTCGCCACGCGGCGAGCATGTTGGCCGTGTTGCCGCCCCCGACGTAGACCATGTCCATGCCGAGCAGGAAATCCTCGATGTCGGCGACCTCACGCTGGAACAGGTTGAGCACGAACGGGTCACAGCCGTAGCTGGAATACGCCTTGTAGAACATGAGGGTGTAGCCCATGTCGTCTCCGCTTGCCGTCGGAATGAAACAGACGCGGGGGCGGTCGACGTGCACCAGCGACAGCGCATAGCGGTCCAGCATCGAGTTACCGGAGCTGAAGCCCCCGCCTCCCATCGCCACGATGTTTCGTTCGGCCATTGGCGCCTCCTATCCGTTGAGCTCGATGTGACTGGGGTCGGGCGGCATCGTGCCCGCGGGCATTTCCAGCGCATAGCGATAGCTGCCTTCCGGTTGGTAGGTGCGGCACGGGTCCTCGGTGCACGGCTCCATCTCGAAGCCATCAACGAAGTCTCCCGAAGCGTCGAAGAAAGCGATATCGAGTGGGATGAGGGTGTTCTTCATCCAGAACCCGCCCGACGAGTCTTCCTCGAACACGAACAGCATCCCGTCGAGATCTCCGAGATCTTCGAGATACATCAGCCCCTGTTGTCGTTCGTCCCTGTCGTCGGCCACCGCCACCAGCAGCGTCTCACCGTCGAGGGCAACGGTGGTGATCTCGAGCCCGTCGAGCACGGCGGGTACCTCCGGCGCAACGGCTGCGGTTGTCGTTGTGGGCTCAGCTGGCGTGATCGTCGTCGCCGTCGTATCCGGCGCGATGGAGTCGAACGTGGTCGGCCCGAATCCGGAATCACACCCGGCAATCAGCACAACGAGACCTAGGGCAACGAGCGCGCGACGCATCATCGGTGCGAGCGTAGACGTCTCATCCGTTCTGGCGGACACCACACCCACATGTGGGCACCATATCCGCACGAAGCCGGTGAGCCCTCAGCGGGGTGGGCCCGTCGTATCGCGGATCACCAGGAAGGGTGCTACCACCACCTGGCGGGGGGCGAGATCGGGTTGCTCGATGCGCTCGACGAGCAGCTTGACGGCTTGATCGCCGAGCTCGCTGCGAGGCTGACCGACGGTGGTCAGCGAGATCCTCGGGAGGCCGGCAATGCCCAGGTTGTCGTACCCGATCAAAGAGACATCTCCGGGGATGGTGAGCCCCGCGGAGTCGATCACATCCATGGCGCCGAGCGCGGCAGCATCGTTGGGAGCGAAGACGGCGGTGGGGATTCGACCGCTCTCCAGAATGCCGGTCATCGCCCGTGCACCACCACGCTCCGTGTAGGCCCCGGGGACGCTGCGGATGTTGGCGCCGAGATCATTCGCGAGCATCGCCTCCTCGTAGCCGGTGCGGCGCTCCGGCGCCCCCGCCGCGGACCCTGCGTGGATGTGTGCGATGTCCTTGTGACCGAGACCGATGAGGTACTCGACCGCTTCCCTGCGCCGGCGGTGTCGTCGACGGCGATGGTATCGAAGGAGCTCGATGTTGTGTGCCGCCCAACGACACATACCGGAATCAGATCTGCGATCTTCTCCAGTTGCTCGATCTCCATCATCGGGCCGAGCGACAGGAGCGCATCGATGCGCATCTCGAGCAGCATCTCCATGGCCGACTGCTCTCGATCCGCATCGAGGTAGGACGAGGCAAGCATGGTGCGGAACCCGGCCTCGGCGGCCGCCGTCTCCACTCCATCGGAGACATCGGCAAAGAACGGGTTGTGCAGATCGGCGAGCACGACACCGATGACATGGGAGCGCTGTTGCACCAGGCTCCTGGCGGCGGCGTTCGGTCGATAGCCGAGCTCCTCGGCCGCCCGCAGCACCGCCTCCCTGCTGGCGTCGCTCACCCGCTCCGGTTCCCTCATCACCAGCGACACGAGCGACTTGGAAACCCCCGCCCGCTCGGCCACATCGAGAATCGTCGGTTGCTTCACGTTGACCTCTTGCTATCTCGTGGATGCTAGCAATGGGTTGGAACGTTCCACGATCCTCGCCGATCAGTAGGTGAGGTACCAGCGATCCGCGGCACTGCCAATCTTGAAACGCCCCATCCAGTCCTTACCGTGCCCGGTGGCGATCGTCGCCAACTCTCTGAATCGGGGCCGCACCGTCTCCTCTATGACCTTGCTGCGTTTAACGGGTGGTGCCGCCACATAGTCACGCCAGAGCGCCCGCCCGGCGAGAAAGCCGGAGGCGCCCGCCTCGCACGCGATCTCCACCTGGTCGCGGAACAGCTCGTAAGGATCCCCGCCTGAGAGGAGCACCCATGGCATAGACGCCGCCTCGTCCAGCTCGGCACAGGCGTCTGCCCAGACCGCCCGGTCCTCCTCGTACATGGTGGCGATGGGAAAAGCCACCTTGAGCACGTCGGGCCCGAGCGCGGCCAGCCGTTTGACTGAGTCGATCACGATACGCCTCCGCACCGCGGCAAACTCCGGGGAGTCGATGCTGGCACGCTCGTCGAGCCGGTAGGGCAACGGCTCGAGAAACAGCGGGATGTCGTAGCGGGAGCAATCCGCAACGATCTGGGAGATCAGCTTGTCCTGCTCTTCCGTGACGGCTCCAGCATCCGGCCGGTAGAGCACCAGCAACTTGACGGCATTGGCTCCGACTCGCTTCGCCTTCTCGACCGACCATCCTTTGAGGAGCGACGTCTTGCGAGCGGCCGGGTTGCCCAGATAGCCCTGGGCCTCGACCGCGGCGAGGAACCCGACAGACCCGGGCAGCGCCCTCGTTGCGATCGCCTGGGCGATGCTGTACTCGGGCTCGAGCATCACTGCCGTCGCCTCGCACGCCAGTTGCTCTGAGCAGATCCAGCTTCACTCCGGTGAGTGCCTCGTTGGAGATAGACGCCGGATTGTCCGGGGCCATGACGACCCGCATCGAATCTCTGTGATCGAGGGCCAGGACACGGAAGATGCCCTCGGACGACGAAGTCGCCGCCAGGCCGCGTGCCTTGCCCGGGGTCAGCGTGGGACGCTTCATTGCCCGTCTTCCTCTCTCGGAGGGAGGGCTCACATGGGGCAACTCCATCGCATCCTGGTCCCAGTTGCCGTCGATCCACCGGTACTCCGGCTGGAAGAAAGGCGGAATCGCTCTCTCCTCGTGAGTGGGTGTTCCCGCCAGGTAGTTGAGGAAGTACATATGACTGCCGGGCGCGGCGGCGCTGGAGTGAAAACCACGTGTCACCATGACGACGTCACCGTCGGCAACGGCGAACGACTCGTCGAAGTCAGCGTCGATGCGGTAGTTGCGATGCATCCCCCATCCGTCGGGCGGATCGAATCGGAAGTAGTAGGTCTCCTCGAGATATGGGGAGCCCTCGTAGCCGTCGTGGCAGTGCGGTGGCCAACCCGACCACATGCCACGAGGCACGTAGACCTCGTAGAGGATGAGACGCTCGGCAGGAAGTGGGTGGGCGAGGATGTGGTTCACCTGTCTGGTGGCACCTCCGCCACCACGTACCTCGGTCTTCATCTCGGAGGGGGTGATCAGCCTGATCGGGTAATCGCCGTTGGCGGGCGCACCGCCGATGGCGAGTTGCTGAATCCTCGGCGATGTCGATGCGGAACAGGGTTCCCGGGGGCAGGTAGAGCACGGGCGCCATCTCGATGAAGACGCCACGACGTGCCATCGATACAGTCTCGTTGCCGGCGGTGACCGTGAAGGTCGCCCTGGAGCGGGACGATGGCCACCTCGCGATCGCCGGTGTTGCCCGGCCAGATCTCGCCTGCACCCAATGCCAGCGACCGAGAAATCGAGATGATGCCAGCCGGCCACCTCTGGAGTCACTTCGAGCACGGCACCTGTTCCCGGTCGGGGGTTGAGATGATGCGGCATCACATACCTCCAGACGCTTCGATGAACGCGTTGACCTCGTCGAGCGTCGGGAAGGCAACCGAACAGCCGTGTCGGGTCACCTCGATCGCACCGCAGGCGTTGCCCATCCTTGCGGCCCCGTACCAGTCATCGCCGTTGCTGCGACCCCAGATGAGCCCGGCTGCAAAGGCGTCCCCTGCACCAACGGTATTCAGCGGTTCGACGGGGAATGCGGGGATGTCGACATGGTGGCCCGCGGTCAGCACGGTGGCACCCGAGCCGCCCCTTTTCACGACCACGGTCTCAACGGTCCCAGTTTCGAGCAGCACGTCGACCAGCCGACCGAGCACCTCACGGTCGACATCTGTGATCTTCGCCCCTACCGCTACCGGCCCGGGATCTGGCGCCAGGAGCGCAAAGAATTCCTCCTCAGTACCGATCAGAACATCCACCCAGGGAAGCACCGGTCGCAGTGTCAATCCGAACCCGTGCGGATGCGTCCACTCGGAGGGCCGCAGGTCGAGATCCATATACACGGTGAGGTCATGTCCGGCAGCGGCTCTGGACGATCTTGCGCGTGGCATCGGCGGTCGTGCCGCGGCTGAAGGCGTCGCCCGAGAGGAGAATCGCCCGCGTGCCGCGAGAAGGGAAACGCGGCGGCATCATCGATCGTCAGGTAGATGTCGGCCGGGTCATCCCGATAGAACGTGAGCGGGAACCGATCCGGTGGTTGCACGCCGACCAGTGCCAGCGACGTGTGCTTGCCGTCCTTGACAGCAACATGGTCGACAACGACACCGAGATCGCGCAAATAGCGCAGCACCAGGCTCCCGACCAGTGTCATCGCCGATGGCAGTGAACACCGCGGTCGGTCAGGCCGAGCCGGCTCGCCGCCATGGCAATGTTGGTGGGACTGCCACCTACCGCGGCGTCGAACCCTGTGACGTCCTCGAACGCGGCTCCAATATCTTGGGCGAATAGGTCCAGATTGGCCCTGCCGACGGTGACGAGGTCAAAGCTCATGGTGTCATGTCACGGCTCGGGACCGGCTGGTAGCCGGCTCCCATCACCGACTGGTCGTAGTCGATCACCGACCCCGTCATCACTCCCGCCTCGCCGGAGGCGATGAACGCGATCAGTGCTGCAATCTCACCGGGCTTGATGATCTGACCGAACGGCATCCCCGCTTCAGCCTTCTCGAGCCAGTCGTCGCCCGCGCCTTCGAATCGTTTCTGAATCGAGATCCTCGGCAGGCGTGTCCATCCAACCCGGCTGCACGACATTCACCCTGATCCTGTCCCAGGCAACCGAGAAGGCCACGTTCTTGGTGAGAGTGGCGAGAGCCGACTTCGAGACCGCGTAGGGCAACAGGGTTGGGACGCTTCCGTAGGAGGCCACCGAGCCGACACTGACGATCGAGCCGCCTCTCCTCTCGCGTCGCATGATCTCGATCGCGCCCTGCATCAGCAGGAACGGGGCACGCACGTTGACGTTCATCATGTCGTCCCACAAGGTCGACCTCGGTATCGACGATGGTTCCCCGCACGGTGTAGGCGGCGCAGTTGACGAGGACGTCGATGCTGCCGAGACGGCGAGTCGGTCTCGGCGATGAGCTGCCTTGCAGCTCTCGGCGTCACCCAATTCGACCGGGACGAAGTGTGCGTTGACGCCTTGGCTGCACGAGGCTCCGCCGCGACCGCCTCTCCCCGCTCGCGATTCCGTCCGCACACGACGATGCCGGCGGCACCCTCTGCGGCCAGCCGCCGTGCAACGGCTTCGCCGATTCCCTGGGTGCTCCCCGTGACCAGCGCAGTCTTGCCATCAAACCGACCCATACGCTCTCCGTCTCTCTACGTTCTGGCGTCCTGATCGGGCGATATATCGGCCCGTATCGGACGCCAGAACGGTTTGGTTGGTGCTCATTGTGGTTGTGGGTACGGGTGTTTCTCGAAGGCTTGACCCATTGCCTCGGGGCCGACGGAGTCATAGCCGCAATCGACTGCGAGATCGGCTCCGGTGATCGCAGACGCCCGATCCGAGCAGAGGAAAACAACCGCGTCGCCCGCCTCGGCGGGGTCGACCATACGCCCCATCAGCTGGAACTCGGCGGCGAACGCATCCGCAGCCTCCCGGGTGCCACGCCTGCGCTCGATGTTGCGGCTCCACGTCCAGCCCAGAGTGATGAGGTTGACCCGGACGTTGTCGGCGACCAGGGCATGGGCCATGTTCCGGGTCAACCCGAGCAGCGCCGCCTTCGTCGTCGGGTAGACGATCCGGTTGGGCTGGGAGTGCTTGCCGGAGATCGAGCCGATGATGACGACCGCTCCTCCCCCACGCTTGCGCATGTGAGGCACGGCCTTCTCGATCAGCATGGCGTTGCCGATCACGTTGATGTCGAACGACCGTCGCCAGTTCTCCCGGGTCGTCTCCAGCATGCCGCAGTCGAAGACGGCGGCCGCGGTGACGACGAAGTCGATACCGCCGAAGCGGGTGACCGCGGCGTCGACCATGGCGTCGAGATCGTCGTCGCTGCTCACGTCGGCACGGACGAACACGGCCGAGTCACCGAGCGGTGCCAGGGCCTCGGCCCCGTGCTCCTCGTTGCGACCACCCAGGACGACGCGGGCTCCGGCCTCGACCAGCTTGGCGGCGATGGCGGCGCCGACAAACGAGCCGGCGCCGGTCAACAACGCAACTTTGCCTTCGAGCTCCCGTTCCATCACACGCCGACTCTCTGGTGCTTCTTCTCGGCATCCAACTCGGCGCGGGCCACCCTGCACCTGGGCACGGTCACTCACCTCGGGGATACCAACCTCCCACCAGGCTCCGCCTTCGGTCCACGTGTACTCGTCGATATCGACGACGATCACGTAGCTGCGGTCCGCGGCCTTGGCCCTGGCAAACGCCGCCGGCAGATCTTCGAGGCTCTCCGACCTTCTCCGCGATGGCGCCCATCGACTCGGCGTGCTTGACGAAGTCGACGTGGAAATAGCGCACGTGCTTGGTGTCCCGAAGCAGGCAGTTGAACTCCTCGCCGCCGACATTCATCTGCAGCCGATTGATGACGGCAAACCCACCGTTGTCGCACACCATGAAGATGACCTTCTCGCCGGTCAACACGGTTGAGTAGATGTCCGAGTTCATCATCAGATAGGAACCGTCACCGGTCCACGCGATCACGTCGCCGTCACCGCGGGCCAGCTTGGCGCCCCAGGCGCCGGCGATCTCGTATCCCATCGTCGAGTAGCCGTACTCGGAATCGAACGAGCCGACCGACTTCGACCGCCACCCCATCACCAGCTCACCGGGAAGACCACCGGCGGCCGACAGGATGTAGTCGTCATCGTCGCAGATGTCGTTGATGACCTGGATCACCTCGGCGTATGCGGGTGGGCCGTCGTGCTCACGACCTTTCCACGAGTCGAGGTAGTCGTGCCACTCGGCGATCCGATCCTGGGCAAAGGTGAGCCATTCGCCCGGCGCCTTGTATTCACCGACGGCCGCGTCGAGCGCCTCGATGGCCACCTTGGCGTCGGCGATAACCGGAACCGACATCTGCTTGTGGGCATCCCACCGTGCGGTGTTGATGGCCACGAACCTGGTGTCCGGGTTCTTGAACACCGTCCACGACCCGGTGGTGAAGTCCTGCAGCCGGGTACCAACCGCGAGCACCACATCGGCGTCTTCGGCAACGGCGTTCGCCGCCTCCGATCCGGTGACTCCGATGGGCCCGGCGTAGTTGGGGTGATTGTGCGACGATCACCGACTTGCCGGCGACGGTCTCGACCACAGGGATGCCTCGCTTTTCTGCAAAAGCGGTGAGCTCTGCGACCGCATCCGAGTAGTGAACACCGCCGCCGGCAATGATCATCGGTTTGCTGGCGCTGCCGAGCAGCTCTGCTGCAGCTGCAATGTCCCGTGGATCGGGCCCGGGCCGCCGGACGTAGTGGACCTTCTTCTCGAAGAAGCGTGCCGGATAGTCGTATGCCTCGGCCTGGATGTCCTGGGGAAGTGCGAAGAAGACGGGGCCACGGGTGGCGGGGTCGAGCATCACCGCGAGTGCCTGCGGGAACGACTGGATCACCTGCTCGGGGCTGCTGATCCGGTCCCAGTAGCGGGTCACCGGCTTGAAGGCGTCCGCGGCGGTGGCAGTTGGGTCCTCGAAGTTCTCCACCTGCTGCAGCACGGGGTCGACGATGCGATGCTGGAACGTGTCGCCGGAGAACAGCATCACGGGCATGCGGTTGGCATGCGCGGCTGCTGCGGCGGTGACCATGTTGGTGCTGCCTGGGCCGATCGAGGTGCTGGCAATCATGATCCGGCGTCCCCGCATCGCCTTGCCGTAGGCAACGGCGGCCAGGGCCATGGACTGCTCGTTCTGGCCCCGGTAGGTGGGAAGCTGTTCCTGCACCGGCTCGAGAGCCTCGGCCAGACAGGTCACATTGCCATGACCGAAGATGCCGAAGAGACCGGCGAAGACGCAGACCTCTTCACCGTCGATGAACGGTTCGCTGCGCCAGCAGCCACTTGACGATCGCCTGGGCTGTGGTCAAACGGATGGTTTCCACGAGTTCTCCTCCTCAGCCGCGCACCGCGGACAAATAGGTCTTGCATTCCTTGTTTAATGAATCCTTCGACGCCCGCCGTGAAATAGCGGGCACCCTTCTCGTACCACTCGGCAGCGAACTCCGGCGTTCCCGCATAGATGCCAAGGGTCTTGTCCGACTTCGTCACGACATCCGCCACCTGCTCCATGGCCTCCTTCACCTCGGGATGGCCCGGGTTGCCGGGATGACCGAGCGAGTGGGAGAGATCGGTGGGACCAATGAACAGCACGTCTACGCCGTCGATCGTCGGTGTAGTCCTCCACTGCGGCCACGGCATCGGTGGTCTCGATGTGAATGATGACCATGCGTCTCGCGATTGGCGCGGGCGGTGAAGTCGGCCAGTGACTCGGTGTTGCCCCAGCCACCCTGCCGACTCCCGGCGAGACCGCGAACCCGCGGGGCCCGTACTTGACGAGAGCGACCACCTGCTCAACGGCTTCTGGAGTGTTCACCCACGGCACCTGGATGCCGTGCGCCCCCGCATCGAGGAAGCGCAGGATCGTCGATGGCTCGTTGGTCGTCACCCGGGCGATCGGGGTGACCCCGTGTAACTCGGAGGCACGGCAGAGACCCTTCGATGTCACGGGCTTCGAGCGAACCGTGCTCACCATCGAAGATGATGAAGTCCCAGCCTTGCATGGCGACGTGCTCGGCCAGCGAAGGCTCGGCGTATCGGAAGAACAAGACCGTATGACGGCCTCGCCGTTCTTCAGTTTCTTCCTGGTTGTGTTGGTGGTGAGCATGTGCTTCCTCAGTCGATACTGCAAGCTGACGACGTCTTCCCAGCTCCCGGACTCGAAGGACCGGATCATGGCTGCCATCACCGAGGCTACGTTGAGCGCGTCGTTGAAGTTGGGATGATTCGTGCCACCTGCGGCCACTGCGGTCATGAAATTCAGTGCCTCGATCGTCTTGAGGTCCTCGTAGCCGATCGAGTTGCCGCCACCGGGGACGAAGTTGCCGTGCTGGGGGAACTGGTCACCGGAGAGCACTTCGATGAAGCCATCGGTCGGCTGCTCCTCGGCGAGATACAGCTGGAGCTGGTTGAGCTTCTCGTGGTCCCACATCGCGGCGCCTTTGGAACCGTTGACCTCGAAGCGCATCTGACTCTGCGGACCGAAGATGGAGCGGTCGGCTTCCAGCGTGCCCCTGACCCCGTTCTCGAACTCGACGAGAGCTCCGACGTAGTCCTCGTTGGTGACCTCGCCGGTCGGGTCGCCCGGCTTGCCCCGGTCGTAGTGGGTGCCTTTGCCCGGTGTCGGCAGGGGCGCTCCTTGACGAAGATCTCCTTGGTGGCCACCACTCGCTTGATCGGGCCGCTGATGTAGTGGGCCATGTCGAGGGCGTGCGACATGATGTCGGCGAGGGCCCCGTAGCCGGCTTCCTCCTGTTTGAACCGCCATGAGAGCAGACCGAGACGGTCCCGCCCGTACATCGAGAAGAACCGGCCCCGGTAGTGAGTGAGCTCACCGAGCCTGCCCTCGTCGATGAGCCGGCGGGTGTATTGGACGAGCGGTGTCTGCCGGTAGTTGTAGCCACATCCCGTGACCACGCCGGCGTCGCGTGCCGCCTTCTCGATCCTGGCCGTGGCCTCGGGAGAGATCCCGACGGGCTTCTCACACTGATGTGCTTGCCGGCGGCGGCCGCGGCTACAGTGAGCTCCTCGTGCATGCTGGTGGGGGCGGTGACGTCGATGACATCGATGTCGTCCCGCTCCAGCAGGTCTCGCCAGTCGGCGGTTCCGGATTCGAAGCCGAAGTTGTTGACGGCGAGGTCGACCCGCTCCGGAACGTTGTCGGCGATGGCAACGAGCCTCGGGGCGATCCCTTTCTCCGGGAAGTATGCGGGGATGCTGCGATAGGCGCGGCTGTGCGCCTGGCCCATCCAACCAAAACCGATGACACCGATACCGATGGTCTTGCTCACGTTCTCTCCTATCTCCACACCTCGGGGTTGACGAGGTGTGGCGGGCGCTCTCCGTTGAGAGCTGTGACTACTTGCTCGAAAGCTGTGGTGAAGATGCGCCGTTTGGCGCCTGCAGTCCCTGCGGCGACGTGTGGCGGTGACGACGACGTCGAGCCGGTGCAGCAGCGGATGGTCAGGGGGCAGCGGCTCGGGGTCGGTGACGTCGAGCCCTGCGCCGAAGAGGTGACCGGTCTCGAGCGCTGCTTCCAGGGCGACCGGATCAACGAGGCCACCGCGGGCGGTGTTGATGAGGATCGCCCCCGGCTTCATCTGCCCGAGGAGATCCTTGCCCACCAGCCCGGCGTTCTCGCCGGTGAGGGGCACATGCAGCGACACGCACATCGCACGATGTGACCAGATCGTCGAGAGTGTCGACGACGGGTCGCTCCCTCGAACCCCCCGTCGTCGAGATACGGGTCGTAGGCAGCGATCTCCATGCCGAGGCCGCGGGCGATGGCTGCGACCCGCCGGGCGATGCGTCCGTAGCCGACCAGACCGAGCCGCAGCCCATGCAGCTCGATTCCCGTGTGCCTGGCGTAGAAGTCGGATGCCGCCGCCGCGGAGCTCCGCTTCGGAGCGTTTTACGTTCTTGGCGACCATCAGCATGAGGGTGACCGCGTGCTCGGCGGTCGAGATGGTGGGAGCATCCGGGGTATTGCACACGGCGATGCCGCGTGCCGTGGCGGCGGCAACGTCGACCTTGTCGTAGCCGATCCCGGTGCGGGCGATGACCTTCAGCTGCGGGGCGAGATCCATCAGCGCCCCGTCGTAGACATGCTGGGAAGCGACGATGCCCACCGCTTCGGGGAGCGCCGCATAGGGATCATCGGGGGTGGCCGATGCGGGCCCGAGGATGGTGGCTCGTGCGGCGACCATGGCGCGCATGTCGGCAAGGATTTCTCGTTCAAACCATACGAGGGGCAACGTCGCGACCACAGTCCTCCGATTGTCCGGACAATACTACATCACGCGATTGGAACGTTCCAAGTGGTTTTTTCTCGAGGCTATGCAGCACCTTCGCCGTCAGGGGGAGGCCGACCACGCTCCGAATCCCAACCACTCGGCGCAATCGACCCGTAGGGTGGTTGTCCCTACCGAAGAAGGGATCGTCATGTCGGGCAGTGCTGCACGCAGAGACCCATACGGGGCATTCAACTTCCTGGTTCAGATCGACGGTATCGACGTGGCAGGCTTCAGCGAGGCATCGGGTCTCGAGAGCACCGTCGACGTCATCGAATATCGCAATGGGAGCGATACCACGGTGCGTAAGCTGCCCGGGCTGACCAAGTACACCAATCTCGTGCTCGAACGCGGCTTGACGGCCAGCCGGGACCTCTGGAACTGGCACAAGGCAATCTTGGACGGTCAGATGGATCGCCGCCCGGTGACGATCTCGCTCCTCAACGAGGCCCGCGAGGAGGTACACCGATTTACCTTCCGCAGCGCGTGGCCGTGCCGCTGGTCCGGCCCCCACTTCGACGCGGGTCGATCGGCCGTCGCGATCGAGACGCTCGAGATCTGTCACGAGGGTCTCGGGCTCGAGTAGTGGGTGCGCATTCCGATACCGCGCCCGTCGTCCTCCTCGATCTGGATTACGTCGATGGAGCTTTCGAGCTCGTCCTCGTCAATATCGGACCTGACGCCGTGTTCGACGTCGGCGTGTCCTTCTCCCGCGAGCTGAGCGGCATCGGGGGGACCAAGGTGATCAGCAATCTGCCGCTGTGGAAGCACATCCACCTGTTACGACCCGGAAGGGAGATCCGTGTCTTCTTCGATTCCGCTCCCAACGTCTTCAGGGCGGGTCCGCAGGAGCCCTTCTCGGCGACAGTTGCCTGGCACACCTTCGATGGTGCCCGGCACACCGCCTCCTACGAGCACCACTTCGAGACCTACCGTGACATGCCCGAGATCACAGGGCGCAGCTGAGCCGGAGCGCGTTCAGAAAGTGACTGCTTTGAAAGCCTCTGTCTGCGATTTGAGTGCCTGCTCGGTGGGGAGTCGCTCCATGCTGGACGCACCGTAGAAGCCGTTGACACCCTTGGCGTGCTTCAGCACGTATGCAGCGTCTTCCGGCATGGCGATCGGGCCACCGTGGACGAGGATGATGACGTCCTCACGCACCGATCTGGCCGCATCGGTCCACTCGTCGATGAGCTCAACACAGTCGTCGAGGGTCTTGGCCGTCTCCGCTCCGATGCTGCCACCGGTGGTGAGGCCCATGTGACAGACGATGATGTCGGCGCCTGCTTCGGCCATGTCGGCCGCGTTCTGGGCGCTGAACACATACGGGGTGGTCAGCAGATCGGCCTCATGTGCCTTGCGGATCATCTCGACCTCGAGCTGGTAGCTCATCCCCGTCTCTTCGAGGTTCTGGCGAAACACACCGTCGATGAGACCCACCGTGGGGAAGTTCTGTACCCCGGCGAACCCGATATCGACGAGTTGCCGCATGAAAGACTCGGGCATGTAGAAGGGGTCGGTGCCGTTGACGCCTGCCAGCACCGGCGTGTGTTTGACCACAGGCAGCACCTCCCTGGCCATGTCGAGCACGATCTCGTTGGCGTTGCCGTATGCGAGTAGACCGGCCAGTGAGCCGCGGCCTGCCATGCGGTAGCGACCTGAGTTGTAGATGATGATCAGATCGATGCCACCTGCTTCTTCCCACTTGGCCGAGAGGCCGGTGCCCGCTCCCCCACCGACGATCGGCTCGCGCCGCTCCACCATCGACTGGAACCGGGCGAGTATCTCTGCGCGACTCATGGTCGTTCCTCCATCACTTCGGAAAACGCCGCAAGCGTCGCGGCGACAAACTCGGGATCGTTGATGCTGGCCGGCACGCGTCGTACCCGGACGTCGGGAGCGGAAACCCCAGCTTCGATCGTATCGAGCAGGATCCGGTCCGCTTCGGGGTCATAGAACGGTTGGCCGGGTGCGTCGATCAGCGACACCCCGAACTCCGGGAGGAGGAAACGAGCCGGACCCGTCATCGCGTTGAGCTTGGCCGCGATGAACTCGCCGATGCGCCGGTTCTCCTCCGGTGTAGTGCGCATCAAGGTGGTGGCGCTGTTGTGCACGTACAGATTCCTATCACGGAACCGCTCGGGCACCGTGTCGAGAACGCCGAAGTTGGCAATATCGAGTGCACCGACCGACCCGACATATGGGATACCCGCTTTGGCGATTGCGTCCATTCGATCCGGGCCAGCCGACAGGATGCCGCCTACGACCTCATCTGCGATCTCGGTGGTCGTCATGTCGAGAACGGCAACCAGCATCTCGGATTCGACCAGCTTCTCCATCGAGCGCCCACCGGTGCCGGTGGCGTGGAAGACCAGTGGCTCGTACTCGTCCTGGAGTGAGTCGACCAACGCCATGACGAGGGGTGTCGTGACGCCGAACATGGTCAATCCGACGGCGGGTTTGTCGTCCTCGGTCGACGGTGCCCGATGGGTCGCCATGCCGACGATGGCGTGGGCGGCGTTGGCGAGCACACGGCGCGAGATGCGGTTGATTCCTGCGATGTCGGTGACCGAGTGCATCATCGTGATGTCGGTGGGACCAACAAACGGGCCCACGTTCCCCGAGGCGACGGTGGACACCATCAGCTTGGGGATACCGATCGGGAGGGCTTGCATCGCCTTTGTGATGAGAGACGTGCCGCCCGATCCGCCGAGCCCGATGACGCCGCCGATGCTATCGGGGTCGAGGCTGGTGAGGTAATGGGTGAGCGCAACCGACATTGCCTGCACCGCAGTGCCTCGGTCGTCGCTCTTGACCGCGTCGGCGCCCTCAGGATGATGCGCCGCGACCACGTCGGGCGTGACGTGTGCCCCGGAGCCGTCGCTCATCGTGCCGACGTCGATGATGGTCACTTCGCACCCGGCGGCACCGATCAGGCCCGCTACGTAGTCGAGCTCAGCAGCCTTCGTGTCCCTGGTCCCGATCACGAGTACCTGCATGCCGTTCCCTTGCCGTGGTCGAATCGTTCGGCCGTCCACTCTATTCGAGCCCACGAGGCCCACTTCCGCCAGTCGGTGACATCAGCGGCGCTGGGGCTTGCCGACAAGACATCGTGTATCCGCAGCTGGCAAGAAGCGTTAGCTACTCACCTCGATCTCACCGATGGAGTTGAAGACCGCCACCTCGCCGTACTCATTGTCGACACACGAGGTGACTCGCTCGACGCCTTGGGGAGACGTATAGGTGCTCAGATTGTCGGTGTGGTAACCGCCCGTTCCTTCGACGTGTTCACCCCGACCCACCGGGGTGCCGTCAGGCAACACAACGGCGGATTTGTCTCCATCCCAACTCGTCCCGGGCGGCCATATCACCGGATACCGGCCAATGCCGGTCTGCAACAGATAGAGACAGTCCCCCTCGATCGCGATCGTTCCGGCAACGATCGCGTCGGTACCGAAAGACAGTCGCTTTCCTGCAACGACCGGTCCGTCAACACCTGTGGCGCAACCCGAAGTGCTCAGTCCGATCGCGAGCATCAGCGCAACCGTTCTCACGATCCCCCGCATTGCCACCTCCAGCGATGGGAGCCGAACTTGGCTCTCAACGATCGACGAAGAACCAGGCGTTCCCGATCACAATGTACAAGGTCCACGGAATACAGACCGGCAACAGCCCGATCGCCGTACCCGCAGAACCTGCGGCCCGCTCCGTGGCTAGCCTTCGGTTGGCAGCCGAGAAGGGATCACCCATGACCGACGATCACAAGAAACCGGTCCGGCTCCCCCCGCGATGGTTCATTCGCACTGCCTGGGCAGTACACCGGGGCCTATACCGGATCACAGGAGGCCGCTTCGGATTGCGCCGGGTGAAAGGGAGACGCTGGGGGATGATGCACCTCACCACCATCGGGCGTCGCACGGGGCAGAAGCGGCAGGTCATCCTCGCCTACTTCGAGGACGGGCCCAATCTGGTCACGATCGCGATGAATGGGTGGGGCAAAGCCGAACCCGCCTGGTGGCTCAACCTGCGGGCACATCCCGAAGTCACCGTCGACCTCGCCGACGGACCGCGCAAGGTACGCGGACGTGCCGCCGAGGGGGAAGAACGGGATCGCCTCTGGGACCGCTGGCGGTACTTCGATGCAAACCTCGACGAGTTTGCCGCGCTCCGACCCGGCGAGACCGCCGTCGTCGTCCTCGAGCCATCCGCTGACTGAGGCTTTGGCGTCGCAAAGCGGAATATGTTCCGGCTTGCGACGCCAAAGCGGATCTGTCAGCCGGTGAACACCGGCTCGGGTAGACCACCGACGCCCGGATCGAAGACAAAGAGGGCACCGTGGGGACCGGGGCCGTCCTTCTCCGGGTCGCGGACACCGATGCTCGTGATGTACATGGTGTCGAGTTTTGGACCGCCGAACGCAGGCATGGTGGGCCGGATCACCGGCACGTCTACCACCCGGTCGACCTTGCCTTCCGGGGTGATCCTGGCAACGGCGGCGCCGCCGACACATGCCACCCAGTAGCAGCCGGTCTCGTCGACACAAGCACCGTCCGGCTTGCCGGGAAGCCCGGCGGCTCCGAACTCGAGGAAGACACGCTCGTTGTGGCGTGCTCCCGTGTCGACGTCGTAGTCGTATGCGAACACCGTCTTGTCCAACGTCTCCGCCCAGTACATCGTCTTGCCGTCGGGCGAGAACGCCGTCCCGTTGGCGCACCCGACGTGGTCACGAACCGTCTCGAAGGTGCCGTCGGGCTCGACAAGATGCAGGTAGGACACGTATTGCATTGCAGATGTCGGATCGTAGATGCCGCCCACCCAGAAACGACCGGCCGGATCGCACCGCCCGTCGTTGAGCCGAACGTTCGGTTGTGGCTCCTCGAGTGTCATCCAAGCGGTCAACTCGCCGGTGTCGAGATTCAGCCACGCCATCCCGACGTCGACGGCGACGAGAAGCCGTGACGGGTCGCTCGTCTTACCGAGGGCCGTCGGCTTGCCTTCTATGTCCCACTTGCGGTCTTCCCCCGTTTCCGGGGTGAAGGCATGCACGGCGCGGCCGTCGATGTCGACCCAGTAGAGGACACCCTGCTCGGCGCTCCACACCGGGCTCTCGCCCAGCTTGGCGCCTGCGTCGAGGATCAGTTCCGCCGAAGCCATGTCACACCTCCGCCAGTTCGTGATTCTCCACTTCATGCCTGAACGTCGCCAGGAACCGCTCCAGATCGGGGAGGTCGTAGTCGAGAGCAGCAGCGGTGGCGCTGGCATCCAACGTGGTGTCGATTGGGATCCGCATCCCAGCCGTGCCGCTGAAGTCGCCGGAGCTGGTCGTGATCATCCCGGGGTCGAAGCCAAAGGCCTCGGCGGTTGCCCTCGCCAGAGCCACCCTTCCGATGCTGACGCCGCTGACACAATGGAACACTCCGCGCACATCCTTCTCGATGATGCGCATGATCATCTCGGCACTCTCACTGGCAAGGCTCGGCGTCGCCCTCATGTTGAGCTGCCCGGTCCAGACCGGGAACTGTCTCCCTGCCTGCAACTCGTGGACCACGGCGCCGACGAAGTAGCCCATTCCGACGTTTTGGGTGGGCACCCAGTCATTTCGTGCCCAGTGGGTGCCACTCACCCCTGCCACGCGGGCAACCGCTCCGTTGTTTGCGGTGGCCTGCACCAGTGTTTCGCATACGACCTTGAGCACACCGTACAGGTTGGTCGGGTTGGGCGGCGTTTGCTCGGTCGCCCCGGGCTGTGCACCGTCGAATACCCAGTCGGTGGAGACCAGCACCATCTTGGCTCCGGTCTCATTGGCAGCATCGATCAGGGTCCTGGTGGCTTCGACGTATGCGTTCCAGCCGAGCATTCGGTCGGCGTGCATCGCAGGCCAGTCCATGCTCACCGCCGAGTGCACGATGGCATCGGGCTTGGCATCGAGCACCGCGGTGCGCATGGCGTCACGGTCGGTCATGTCGACATTCACAATCGAGAAGGGCTCGGTGCCGTCGCTGCGGTAGCTGTGTGCGGTGGTAACCACATCGGCCCCGTGCCGTTCGTCAGCCACTTTCACGATGTTGCTCCCGACGAAGCCTGTCCCCCCGGTGACGAATAACTTCATAGCTCCTCCAGATAGGGACAATTGTCGCGATCATATACCGTGCCGTACGGCGGGGAGCGGGAACCGTGCGAAATGCCGAACATGTTCCCGCAGGAACCGAAGGTCCGTAGCATTGGGGTTAGGAGGTGCGTGGTGACACTCGAATCGACCGTTCCGACCGTGTATTGGCATGAGCTCGAAGACGGGCGGATCCAGTGCGACCTCTGCCCACGGGAGTGCAAGCTCCGGGAAGGGCAACGTGGGCTGTGCTACGTGCGGGCACGAGAAAACGACCAGATCGTCCTCACCACCTATGGGCGCTCCAGCGGCTTCTGTGTCGACCCCATCGAGAAGAAGCCACTCAACCACTTCCTACCCGGCACACCAGTACTGTCGTTCGGGACCGCAGGATGCAATCTCGCCTGCCGCTTCTGCCAGAACTGGGACATTTCCAAGTCGAAAGAGTTCGACACCCTGAGCGACGAGGCATCCCCCCAGCAGATTGCCTCGGCCGCCAAGGCGACGGGCTCGCGGAGTATCGCCTTCACCTACAACGACCCCGTCATCTTCCACGAGTACGCCATGGACGCCGCAGACGCCGCTCGCGAGCAGGGGATCAATGCGGTCGCGGTGAGCGCCGGGTACGTCATGCCTGAACCACGACGCGAGTTCTACGGTCACATGGATGCCGCCAATATCGACCTCAAGGCCTTCACCGATGAGTTCTATCACCGCACCTGCGCCGCCTCGCTCCAGCCGGTGCTCGACACCCTCGACTACGTCGCAAACGAGACCGACGTCTGGCTGGAAATCACCACACTCTTGATTCCCGGCTACAACGACTCGCCCGAGGAAATCGAGCAGATGTCACAGTGGATCGTCTCCAATCTCGGCCGGGACGTGCCCCACCACTTCTCCGCATTCCACCCCGACTTCCGCATGATGGACGTGCCGCCGACACCCCCGGCAACTCTGACCAGGGCGCGGCGCATCGCCATGGAGAACGGCGAGCGGTATGTGTATACCGGCAACGTCCACGACACGGAAGGGCAGACCACCTACTGCCCCAGCTGCAATGCCGTGCTCATCGAACGGGACTGGTACCGGCTCGGCCGTTGGGGCCTCGACCATCGAGGTCGGTGCGCTGAGTGCGGCACCGAACTCCCGGGTGTCTTCGACCCAACCCCGGGCAGCTGGGGATCGCAACGCCGCCCCATCCGGATCGCGGGCTACGCACCGAACGCAAAGGCTCCGTAGCCGACCACCCGATCAGAGGGACCTGCGGTATCCCCCGAGTTCCTCATGTCCAGGGCCATCACCCGGTACCCGGATCGCTGGGCCAGTTCGAGCGCAATCCGGATCCCGGTACGCCCACACGCCGACTCCCTGTCGAGTGCGGCGCCATCGAGCCTGATGATCGCCGCTGCGGTCGCTGCGTCCAGGCTGCGGGCCGTCGCCGTGTCGTAGTAGTGAGACAGATCGGATGACACCAGCAGCAGCGTCTCTTTGTCGAGCAGTGGCGCAATCAAATCTGCAGCCTCCGAAGCCGTGACGGCGCCTGTGAGCAGCGGCACCACTACGACGTCGGGAGCGACGAGTTGCAGGAATGGGAGCTGCACTTCCAGCGAGTGCTCACGGCGATGTGCTTCGGCCGAGACGGCGACAACGGGACTATCGAGCAGTTCGGCCACACCGATCCGGTCAATGTCGACCACGCCGAGTGGCGTCTCCATGGCGTCGGCGGCAGGAAGGGCCAGCCCGGTGAGCGGCACATAGTGGGAGGGGCCGAGCATCACCACCCTGCGAAGCGAGAGACCCTCGAGGCACCGGTAGCCGAACGCAGCGGTAGGCCCCGAATAGATGTATCCGGCGTGGGGCACGATCAGGATCCGGGGCTCGATGTCGAGATCACAGCCGGGAGCCGCACTCAGATAGCCACGCACCTCTGCCTGCAACCGGTTCGCATCGGACGGATAGAAAGTACCTGCGACAGCAGCCTTGCGAACAGACATGTCGGTCCTCCTCCCCCAAACCTACCGCAACGCATCACCTGCGCGGTCGGGCACAACGACTCATATACTATTGGCACCAGCCTGAGATACATTTGGGGCATGGACCAAGGCTCACACCCATACGTCTCCCTCGCCCGCAAGGCCATCGAGCACTATGTGAAGCGACGGGAGTTGCTCCACCCCGAGGCCGAGCCGGACGACCCGCCGCCGGTGGGTCTCTTCGTCTCGATCCACGAGCCGCCCGGGCCGGGAGAGGAAGAAGGTCGGCTTCGAGGTTGCATCGGATCGACCGTTCCGACCGAGCCGACTCTCCGCGATGAGATCGCCAACATCGCAGTATCCGCCGCGGTCTCCGACCCGCGCTTCCCTCCGCTGACCCCCGGCGAGCTCGATGGGCTCGAGATCACGGTGTACCTGCTGGGGCCTCCGGAGCGGATCTCCGATGTATCCGATCTCGATCCCGCCCGATACGGTGTCATCGTCAAGCAGCATCGTGGCCGAACCGGCCTTCTCCTTCCCGGTATCCCCGGGATAGCGACACCCGAGCAACAGGTGGAGATCGCACGCCGCAAGGGTGGCTTCCGTCCGACCGAGGCCGTCGACATGTACCGATTCGAGGCGACGATCCTGCACTGATCCGGTGTCGTATTCGTAGCACCGGGCTCCCATTTAGTCTGGAATCACCGCCAAAACGACGAGGAGATGACATGGCTGTTGAGTCGACGATGCTTTCACTAGGGACCGGCGCTCCCGATTTCCAACTAACCGACACGGTCAGTGGGAAACAGGTCGCCCTCAGCGACCTCACGGCGAAGGCGCTCGTCGTCATGTTCATCTGCAACCATTGTCCGTACGTCAAGCACGTCCAGGCCGGTCTCGTCGAGTTCGGCAAGGACTACGAGGATGCCGACGTCGACATCGTCGCCATCAGCGCCAACGACAGGGATGCATACCCCGATGACGACCCGCAGGAACTGGCAGCCACGGCAAGGAGGCTCGGCTACAGCTTCCCGGTTCTCTACGACGAGACTCAGGACGTCGCCAAGGCCTATACCGCGGCCTGCACGCCCGATTTCTTCTTGTTCGGCCCGGACCGCAATCTGGTCTATCGAGGCCGCTTCGATGCATCACGCCCCAACTCGGGCGTTCCCGTCACCGGCGGCGACCTGAGGGCCGCGGTCGACGCCGTGCTGGCCGGCAGCGAAGTCGCCGCTGCTCAATACCCGTCCATGGGCTGCAGCATCAAGTGGAAGCCGGGCAACGAGCCGTACTGAGGACAACACGCCGCAACGAGAACCGGCCGCCAATTGGCGGCCGGTTTCTACATACGAGGAATCCTTTGTGTCAGTCCTTGATGCCCAGGTACTTGTTGGTGATGGCAACGGCCTCTTCGCCGGTGCTCTGCATCTCCATGGCTGCGCGGATCGCGTCGATGGTCTCGGGAATCGTCACCGACTCCTGTGGGATGTTGACTGCCCAGACGAGATCGTCGCCGGAGAGGCCGACCATCTCCTCCCACAAACCGATCTCGTACATGTCGGCACGCGGGTGCTCCATGTATCGCGCCCACTGGAACAGTGATGCGTTCGAGTTGAACCCGTCAGCGATACGCACCACCTTGATGCGCGGATACTCCCGGAAAGCCTCGAGCGCCTCATCGACCGAGATCTTCGACTTCGGAGTTGCGCACAGCGTGATGATGTGACCGTGGGTCACCGGGGTGTGCACCAACAGACCGGTGGCGTCGACGCCGTCCATGATGTTCATCAGGTCGACGGCCTGGTGATTGGGGATCGGCTCAACCTGCAGCACGTTGGTGAGCCCGCGATGGGTGTCGCCGGGATCGGCTACCCGCCGGATGATGGTGACGAACACTTTCTCGACGCCGACCGCCTTGTGCACTGCGTCGACGGCGCGGATCAAACCGGTGGTGTTGCACGAGGTCAGCTTCAGATAGTCCTTACCGAGGCCCTTCTCGTAGTTGGCGGTGCCGTGGAAGAACACATCCGCCACCGATCCTGCCTCGCCACCCTGGAAGACGGCCTTCACTCCGGCAGCGACGTACTTCTCTTTGTTCTTGGCGCCGATTCCACCGGGAGCGGCGTCGAGGACGATGTCGACCTCGCTGAGGAAATCGTCGAAATTGCCGGAGACCGGGATGCCCGCCGCCTTCGAGTGCGGTCTCGGCACCATCGGCTGCGGTGAACAGCTTGTAGGGCATGCCCCGCTCTTTGAGGGCTCGCACCGGCAAGGTCGGAGCAACATCAGCAACACCGACCAGTTCCATGTCCTCCTGTCGTGCCACACCCGCGGCGAGCCGATTGCCGATGACCCCGTAGCCGGCTACGCCAACCTTGACCTTGCTCATTGCTGTATCCCTTTCTCGGGTCGCTACATCGGATTGGGACCTCTCACGGGAAATGAAAGGTTGTCTTTACATACTAGTGAGCCGCATAGCGGCCAGAGAATCGATCATCGATGGCCGCTATCGGTGTCTTGGCAGCCAGATCCCGCTCATAGACCCATACCGCGTACTCGTCCGCAAACCCTATGAGGAGCAACGGGATCAGCCCGCCGGTGAACACACCGGCAGGAGTGATGAAGACGAGGAGAAACAGGGTGTAGACGGTGGTGAGCATGGTCGCCCACCACCGCCACTTGTACGGTCTTGGCACTACCGGTGGGCGGAGACACAGCGTGCCGCCCGCGGCAAAACCCGGTGGCCGCACCCAGCGCAGGTGAGAGCATCCCGACCGCAAGCCCAAGCAGGATCAGCAGGCCCATCGACTGC
The DNA here is from genome assembly GCA_963844835.1 of uncultured bacterium. Lineage (GTDB taxonomy): Bacteria > Actinomycetota > Acidimicrobiia > Spongiisociales > UBA5794 > JAAETI01. The sequence continues at coordinate 47,467 of CAWJPT010000006.1, forward strand.
ATGACTCGCTTCGGTGCTTGCGGGTTGCTCGAGATGAACCCGAGCGCAACGAACACGAACGGGGCCATTACCAAACCGACTCCGATCAGACGCCACGTCGATGTGCAGCGTCTCCCCCTCCGGCGTCGCAAAGGCGGCGGCGTAGGGGAAGTAGCTGAACATCATCACGCACCGTGCTGATGGCGATCGCAAGCCAGTTGCGCCTTCTCAGTTCATCCACGGCTAGCTGGGCTGAGTCCAAACGGTTTAGCCCTTCACAGAACCCGCAGTGAGGCCTCGCACGAAGAATCGCTGCAGGCTGAAGAACACCACCATCGGCAGGATCATGGTTACGAACGCAGCCGCCGGTAGCAGGGCATAGGCACCCTCACCACGACCATTCAGGTTGGCCAATTCGAAGGTCAAGACCTGGACCCTCGGATCGCTGCCCAAGAAGATCAGGGCGACCAGATAGTCGTTCCATACCCAGAGAAACTGGAAGATGGCGAACGAGGCCAGCACCGGTACCGACAGCGGAATCACCAACCGCCAGAAGATCGTGAAGTGGTCGGCACCGTCGATCTCGGCCGACTCCATGATCGAAGAGGGCAGCGAGCCCACGTAGTTTCTCAACAGGTACACCGCCAGCGGTAACCCGAAGCCGGCGTGAGCAAGCCAGACGGCCGGAAAGGTGCCGTTCACTTGGAAGTGTGTGTACATACGAAGGATCGGGATCAGCGCCATCTGCAATGGCACCACCATCAGCCCGACCACCATCGCGAACAGGACCTGGCGTCCCGGGAAGCGCATCCACGAGAAGGCATAGGCAGCGAACGCGGCGATGGTGATAGGGATCACAACCGCCGGGATGGTCACCGCCAGCGAGTTGGCAAAGGCATTGCCGAACCCTTGACCAGTCAGCACCTCGCGGTAGTTGCCCAGTGTCCAGTTGGCAGCACTGAACAAGTGAACTGGGATCGTCCATATCTTCCACCATCCGCCGTCTGTACTGAACAAGGTCCACCAGCCTGCTCCCCGGACCGCATTCGACTCACGGAACGAGTTGACCAACAGACCGAGCGACGGGATCGTCCACAGCAACGAGACGAACGAGATGAACACGTACATGGGCGCTCGCGCCCAGCGGGACACCTTCTCTAGGGAGGGCTCAATGGCAGCTGGAGTTTCGGTTGCCGTGGTCATCGGGTTGCCTCCTGAGCGCGGAACTGCCTGATGTTGATGATGAGGATCGGAACGACGGCAACGAACAGAATCACCGCCAGAGTGGCACCAACACCGTAGTTGTGGTTGGTGAAGAACTCCCTCACCATCTGCTGGGCGACCACCTGTGTACCTTCACGGCCACCTGTCATCACCCACACGATGTCGAACACCTTCCACACGGTGATCACCACCGTGGTCCAAACCACAACAACCGTTGACATGATCGACGGCATAACGACTTTCCAGAATGCCTGCCACTCATTGGCTCCGTCGATGCGGGCCGCTTCGAGCAGGACGTCTGGGACGCCTTTGATCGCCGAGGACAGGATCACCATGGCAAACCCGGTCTGGAGCCACACCAAAACGATCATCAGCAACAGGTTGTTCCACGGCTGGACCGACAACCACTGCACAGGACTACCCCCGAGGCCCTGCCAGATACCGTTGAGGATACCGATCTGCTCGCCGAATCCAGCGGGACGGAACGAATAGACAAACAGCCAAACCACCGAAGCGCCGACCAGCGAGATCGCCATCGGCAGGAAGATGATCGACTTGGATGCGGACTCGGTCCTCCGCCCCAATTTGTCGGCCATAGTGGCAAACGCCAACCCGATGGCAACCGAGGCCAGGGGCACCAGGATCACCCACAAGAAGCTGTTACGCAACCCCACCAGGTACTGGCTATGGGTGAAGACATTGACGTAGTTGTCGAAGCCAACGAAGCCTTCGCCTGCCCTGTCCTGAAAACTCAGGATGGTGGTGTAGATGGCCGGGTAGATCAGATAGAAGCCCAAGAGGACCAGCGCCGGTCCGACAAAAACGAACGGTCGGACGCTTCTGGCGGCATTCTCGGGCAGCAGGCTCACCAACCGGTCCATCCCCCAGAAGAGCGCCCACACCCCCACAATGCCGACAACAAGGGCGACTAATACCTGAAGCACCTTGTTCACGTCGGGCGATTTGAGGAAGTTGAACGCAAAGAAGAAGACGATCAGCACCAGCGGCACCACGAGGGCCGAGGCGATGCGTAGGAGCCACACCCCAATACTGTTGGATTGCGGGCCACTATCCGGTGGTGGTGGCCCTCCACCGCCTGTTTCTACTTCGATCAAGGGTGTGCTCATCTCTCCTCCCGTCAGCTTCCGATCGCACTACCTCGTTGTCTGTTGGGGGGTGGCGGGTGCCACCCCCCAACAGCGATTCTCTCTAGTTCTAGCAACTACCTTGCGTGCAGTGCTAGTTGGTCGGCCAACTCGCCTCGACAGCGTCGGTGACACTCTGCGCCGAGGCTCCCTGCGACCAGTCAACCATGGCCGTCCAGAAGCTGCCCTGACCGACTTCAGACGGCATCAGATCGGATGCGTCGAACACGAACGTGTTGCGAATCCATCGCGTCGATGACCTGCGCAGCGAATGCCTTCGCGTTCTCGGTCTCGTAGCAGTTCGGATCAACGTTCTTGTTGCCCGGGAGGCGTTCCACGCCTTCTACACCGTTGCCGCCATACTTGGCGACTCCGCCGCCAGTACCCGAAGCCAGAGTGCACTCCCAGTCTGGGGTGATCCAGTCCTTGACGGCCTGAATCGATGCGGGCTCGGCGTTGTTGAAGACGATGATCGTATCGCCACCGCCCATGGCGCCGACGTTGCCGTCGATGGTCGGGAAGGCGAACACGCCGATCTCGGATTCCTCTGCCCGGCGTGTAGTCCGGAGCCTGCGCGAAGTAGTTCGCGATGAACGAGCCCTGCTTCAGCATCAGACAGCCGGGACCGTCACCGTTGGGGCCCTGGTTGGTTGCGAACAACGGACCTGGTGAGTCACGGAAGTCGATGCCGGCTACCGCACCGGGGCCGCCAAGGACAAACCCATCACCGAAGAAGATCTCGCCGAACTTGTCGAACGCCGCCACGACGGACGGGTCGTTGAACGGGATCTGGTGCTTGTACCACTCGGAGTACATGTCCGGTCCGGACTGACGGAGGTAGATGTCCTCGATCCAGTCTGTGCCCGGCCAGCCGGTTGCGTCGCCGCTACCAAAGCCGAAGCACCATGGAGTCCATCCATCGGTGACCATCTGAGACGACAGTGAGACCATGTCCTCGTAGGTCGCGGGGACCTGATATCCCATCGATTCGAATGTCGGCCTGTGATAGAACACGATCGACTTGAAGTTCGGGAACCACGGGATTCCGTAGTGCTTGCCGTCGTCGCAGAGGCCGAGGTTCATCCAGAACTTCGAGGAATCGGTTTCCATCTGAGCAACGTCGAAGCCCATGTCCTCGAGGGAGAGAAGATCGCCATTGCCGGCGAACTCGCAGATTGACCCGGGCTGCGGGAGCTCGGCCACCTGGGGCGGGTTGCCGCCCTCGACCTCGATCCTGAGCTGCTGCTCGAATCCGTCGGAACCCACGAACTGGACGTTCGAGTTAGTCACCTTGTTGTACACATCAAGGAAACCCTGAAGTGCTTCACCCTCGACACCCGTCGGGGCACCTTCGAGAACGAAGTCCGCACCGACATCCATCGAGGCAGGTGCGGTGGTCTCAGTGCCGCCTGTCGGTGGTTTCAGTGCCACCCGCCGTCGTTGTCGTTTCGCCGCTGCCACTCGTCGTCGTAGTTGCCGAATCGCCGCTACCGCCACATGCGGCGACGACGAGGGCAAAGACAACAAGTAGCAGAAGCCATTTGGCTCTATGCATACTCTCTATTTCCTCCTTGGTATCTGCCGGACCTGCCTTGATGCATGATCCGGCACTTCGGATACCGTCATTACCAGGTCACTGCCCTCTTGGGACAGCGACGAGGACCTTTCGATGTTCCTGACGAGTGCAGCCGTTGTGTGTCTCACAATCACTTCGAGATCGGGACAGTCCGGGATAATCCCGTGCTCCCGCTCATGACCGAGAGCGCTCAACAGCCTGAGCCCGGCCCTCACTCCAGAAAGCCGTAGCGGCTGACGCACGGTCGTCAGCCCGATGAATTCGGCAAGCGAGATGTCGTCAAAGCCGATCACCGAGAGCTCACTCGGGACCGAGATGCCCAGATTCCGAGCGGCAGCCAGCACCCCAAAAGCCTGGACATCTGACGCGGCGAAAATCGCGGTCGGGCGGGAAGCGGGAGTCAACATCTCCTCAGCGGCGACACGCGCAGGGTCGGTGCCGTGCGGTGCGGTTGCGATCAGCTCCGGGCGCACCCCCAGCCCGGCGTCTTGAAGGGCCTGCTGGTAGCCGTTGCGCCGATCGGCGCTGGCAGGCGCTCCGATTGCAGTGTCTTCGTCATCGCCAACGAATCCGATCTCTATATGGCCGAGGTCGATGAGGTGACGGGTCGCCAATTGGCCGCCGGCGACGTCGTCGACGGTGTCGGTGGGAAGCTCGGTCGAGGGCACATCGATCAACACGACTGGAATTCGCGAGGCGCGGAATCTCCTCAGATCCTCCTCATTGGGTCGCAAGGAGATGATGATCACCCCGGCAGGCCGGTTCTGGGCGACGACGTCGCCGAGAGCACGCAACCGCTTCTGGATGGGTTGCTCGACATCGACGATGTGAAGCTCATATCTCGTGTCGTTGAGCACGCCGATCAAGCCACTGAGGCGCGCCGTCACCGATGGCTCTGTGATGTGAGGGAGGATGACGAGGACGGTGTCGGAACGACCCCGCGACAAGCCACGCGCCAATGGGTTCGGGTGATAGCCCAAACGAGCTATCGAGCCCAGGACCACTTCACGTGTGCTGTCTGCTACGGGCCCAGACGCATTGATCACACGGGACACGGTCGGGATCGACACTCCGGCATCCAAGGCCACTTCGGCCATGGTTGCAGGACGCCAGTCCTGATCTTCCACTGATTCCTCCTCCTCGAGCAATCACGGCACTGAAACCGCTTTCACTCTTGAGGGGATGTTAGGCACGAACCACGCCAGGCCCCAAACCAAATCGTGCAATCGAGACCGCGGCGGCACTAAACGAGGCAGCACATCAATGCTGCGACGAGAACGACGCCGGGGCTATCGCTCCATGGCTTCGTCGGCAAGAATGCTGTCACCAACGAGCCCGTCGCCACGCAGGGCGCCGGAGTCGGCGCTCATCTCGCGCAAGATGGCGGCCGACTCCTCAGGCATGTGATAGGTCTCCTCGTCACCGGGAAAATCACCGCTGCGAACATCCGCGATGAATTGCTCGAGGGCAGCAACGGCGGTATCGGCGAGCTGAGCGTATTGCCGCACGAACTTTGCCGTCGGTCGGTCGTGCAGGCCGAGAACGTCGTGGAACACGAGCACCTGGCCGTCACACCCCGCTCCTGCCCCGATCCCGATCGTAGGCACGGCTACCTCATCCGTGATCATCGCGGCAAGGACGTCGGGGACACCTTCCAACACGATGGCGAACACCCCGGCATCCGCCAGCGACTTGGCTTCCGTAACCAACTCGTACGCGGCGGCGGCCTGCTTGCCCTGGACCCGGTAACCGCCCATGGCGTTGACCGACTGCGGGGTGAGACCAAGGTGACCCATCACCGGGATCTCGGCGTCGAGGACCGCCTTGATCACCTCGACCCGCTTGCGGCCGCCCTCCAGCTTGACCGCACCGGCACCACCATCGCGAATCAATCGACCAGCGTTGTGGACTGCTTCTTGTGGTGTCGTGTGGTAGCTGAGCCACGGCATGTCGCCGACCACGAGAGCAGCAGGATCAGCCGCCATTACCGCTTTGGTGTGATAGGCCATCTCGTCGATCGTCATGCCCAGTGTGTCATCGCGCCCCAACACGACGTTCGCCACTGAGTCACCCACGAGGATTATGTCCGCCCCGGCACGGTCGGCGATCCGGGCCGAAGGCTCGTCGTAGGCGGTGAGCATCGTGATCTTCTCGCCACCCTTGCGGGCCAGAATGGCGGGGGCTGTGATCTTCCTGGTCATGGCTCTTCCCTTCTCCCCACCGGCTCGACGGCCGGTTGAGGGACGGTGACTCGCCTGTCGGCGAGGTTCGGAACTTCAATTTCGGCGAGAGACTGCTCGGTCTCTGCCCCCTTCATTTGTTGGTCTCGGCCGCCTCGAGGTCGCCCGTACCTCCAACAACAGTACCCAGCCTGTGCACCGGGTGCGACGTGCCACTAGGTTTCACCCATGGCACGCAAAGACATCACTATGACCCCGGAAGAGGTCCAGGAGTTTCTCGAAGCCAATACCGTGCTCCAGGTGGCAACGATGGGTGCGGACGGGTGGCCGCACCTCGCCCCCATGTGGTACGTGGTCGAGGACGGCAAGCTCGTGTTCCGCTCCTTCACCAAGTCACAGAAGATCGTCAACCTGCAACGCAACCCACAGCTCACGGTGTTGGTGGAAACCGGTGACGAGTACTCGCAGCTGCGCGGCGTGATGGTCAAGGGTACGGCCCGGCTCATCTCTGCCCCGGATTACGTTCTATCGGTATACGGCAAGCTCGCCGCCAAATACCCGATGATCAACGATCAGCCCATGACACTGGATTCGTCCGCACTCGAGGCTGCATTCGGGAGGTTTGCGACGAAGAACACTGCGGTCATCGTCGAGCCGAACACGACGATCACCTGGGATCACACCAAGCTCGCCGGTGGCTACTGAGAAGCCAACCCGCGGCCGAATCTGACATACTCATCGGATGATCTTCGGCATAATCATCGTCGGCGTCATCGTTCTGATCGTGGTGGCGGCCCAGCAGCAGCAGAAGCGAACCGTTGCCGCGTGGAGCGAGGCCGCACGCCATCTCGGCCTGCAAGTCGAGTCCCGATCGAGCTTCTCGAGCCCGCTCATCACGGGGACTCTCGATGGGATCCCCGTACGAGTGGACAGCTACTCGCGGAGACATGGGAACAACTCAACCACCTACACCCGCTATCAGGTGCGCTATCCATCTGCCGGATTCGACTTCGAGCTCAAACGTGAGGGTGGGCTGGCCAGGATCGGCCGATTCTTTGGGATCAGGGACGTCGAGACGGGAGATGCCGCGTTCGACGAGGCTTTCAAGATCAGCACCTCGGACCCGGCCCGTTTGCGCGAGTTCCTGACGCCCTCGGTACAGGCCGGGCTGTTCCGGCTCATGGCCTCCTTCCCACCGGTCATCATCTCCGAGGACCACATCGGGATGGCGCTCACCGGGCTGCAGCGAAACCCCGAGCGCCTGGCGTCGGTGATCCGACGGCTGGTCTCCACTGCTCAACTGCTTGCCTCGCCTTCAGGCGGCGTGAGCGACAGAGACGTCACAGACCGCCAGCAGGGGCTCCTCGGCGATGTTGCCGACCGGGTGCGTCAAGCGGTCGATCGGAACCCCGAAGATGTCGACCAGCGGATCTTCGAAGTTGAGACGCTCGCCGCCGCCGGGGACGACGAGCAGGCAGGGCGCAGGCTCGACGAACTGGAGAAGATGGCGCCTGCAGACCCGGACGTGATGGGATGGCGCCGGACGCTGAGCGCACCGGCGTCGCCCTCACCGGCTCCGGCTCCGCACAGTGTCGACCTCGACGTGATGGCAGAGGATCTCTTCGGCGGCAACGACCTCAGCTTCGAGACCAGAACCAAGTTCAACAGCAAATACGCTGGCGCCACCGTCAGCTGGGAAGGCAAGGTCAAAGAGGTGAGGGACTCCAGGGCAGGCAAGACGGTGACGATCACCGTCGCCACCGTTGCCAACGACCTCTACGGCAACACCAACATCGACGTCGTCGTCGAAAGCAGTGCGGCCACCGTCGCCAAGGGCGCAACGGTGACCGTTTCGGGGATGCTGGACCGGATCGATCCTCTGATGCGCAACCTGTTCCTGGCCAACGCCCAGATCACCTGAGGCTCAGAGCCGGTCCCAGGGAATCGCAGCCACGATCAGCACCAGGGCGGCGAGCGATGCTCCCGACATGATCAGCCACGACCTTGCGTCGCTGCGTTTGCGGGCGATCACGGCGGACATATGCATGACCGCGACGGCGCCGAGCATCACCACCGGGTGGATGACCGCATAGAAGGCTCCCTTGTCCCATCCGTCGTAGAAGATCCACAGCACGGCCCCTATCGCGATTTGAATGTCGACGACCATGACCACGATCTGCTGCACCGACGCATTCCACGCCGATCCCGCCCGATAACGAAGCCAACCGAGGACGATGCCGACGACGAGTGCCACCAGCACCAGCCAGCGGACCCCCGAATGAAGGTTCAGCAGTATGTCAAACAAGACGTTCTCCTATTCTCGCTCGCCCCGATCGGGGATTGTGATCTCTACGCGGCGGATCCGCCGCCCGGTCAGCCCGGTAACGCGAACATGCAGCCCGCTGACATCAACCTCGGTTCCCACCCGGGGCAAATCTCCTTCGATTCCCATCACCATGCCGGCAACCGTGGTCCAGTCACCCTCAGGGAGCTCGACATCGAGGGCATCCTCGAGATCCTCGGTGAGCATCCCGCCGTCGACAACCCACTTCTTGTGCCCTATCTGCCGAACCTGCGGTGTGAGCGCCGACTTCTCCTCGCTCACCACACCGAACAGCTCCTCGACGATGTCCTCGATGGTCACCATCCCGGAGGTACCGCCGTGCTCATCGATGACAACGGCAACGTGAGTGCCCCCGGTCTGCATCTCGTTGAGTAGCTCGAGCACCCGCTTCGACTCCGCCACCAACAGCGGTGGGTAGGCGATATCACCAACGAGCTGATCCGGGCTGACTACCAGATCACGCTGCCGGACAACCCCGATGATGTTGTCGATACTGCCGTCGTAGACCGGCAATCTACGGTGACCGCTTGCAATCGCCGTCTCCAGCGCTTCCTCCGCCGTGGCCGAGGCCGGGACTCCGATCATGTCGACTCGGGGCACCATCACCTCGTCGGCGACACGGTCCCCGAGCCGGAACGCCCCTTCGATGAGCGTGAGATCGGCGTCGGTGATCTCGCCTTCGGTTGCTGCAGCTGCGGCGAGGCTGCGCAACTCCCTCTCAGTGACGGTTGGGCTCATGGCAATGCCGTGGCCGGGGGCGTGCAGGTCTGCGAACTTGACGAGGATGGTGACGACGGGCCGCAACAGTGACGTCAGCCATCCGATGGGATATGCGAGCGCCATCACCACCCGCGCCGGCATCCGGTATGCATACGTCTTGGGGATGGCCTCGGAGTAGACGAACAGGAGGATGGTCAGGACGAAGGAGGCAATGGTGACTCCGCCGCGTCCAAACCATCGGGCGGCGAGGATGCCGGTGACGGTTGCAGCACCGATCTGCACCAGCAGCACCACCAACAGGATGGTGTTGAGCACATGGGGCAAGTCGTCGAGGAGCTGGAGGGTGCGTCTTGCTCTCTTGCTTCCCTCATCGGCGATGGCGCCGATGCGAACCCGGGAAACACGCACCAGTGACGTCTCGGCCGCGGCGAGCACCACCGCGATCAAGAAGAGAACGACAAACAGGGTTATGAGGGCGCCGTCACGGTTCCATTGCATGGCTCGAAGTCTGGCACAACCGCGACTGCCCTCTGCGGTCAGTGGGTCTTGGGTCTCCAGCCGACCTGTTCGAGCCAGCGGCGCGTCCGCTTCTCGACGTACTCACCACTGACCGGCTCGCTGACCACGACCCTCTTGTAGAAGATCGCACCGACCAGATCGGCAACGGCATCGGCGGCGTCGAGGTCATCAGGCAACTCTCCCCGCTCCTTGCCACGCTCGATGATCCTCACCAGATGGTTGCGGCGCGCCTTCGTCGCCTCGATGTGCAGCCGCCCGACCTCGGTGCCCCGATGCGCCGCCATCAACAACGAGAGCGCAAGGGTGATGATCTCCTCGTCTCCGAACCAGGTGACCATCTCGTTGAGGAACCTCTCGATGTCCGTCTTCACAGATCCGGTATCGATGTCGGGATCGAGCACCAACCGCTTCTTCACCGCATCGATAACGAGTTGCTGCTTGGACGGCCAGTGCCGGTAGATCGTCGACCGGGCCACCCCACAACGCTCGCTGACTCCTTCAATCGTTGTGTTGTCGTAGCCGCGCTCGGACACGATGTCGACCGTCGCGTCGAGCACAACACGTCGAGTACGCTCAATTCTCGGGTCTATCTCGCTGGTCGTCTCGTCAGCCATACCACCTCATGATATCAAACATAATTGTAGCGCTCCACTACACTTATGTTGCACAGTCGATCAGTGCTGTCCTATAATGCAACACTAGTGTCGCAGAAATAGGAGGCCGCTGATGCGAATCACGGCAGAACAGAAGTACAAGCGAAGATGGCTCACCCTGGTCGTTCTCTCGCTCAGCCTCGTCATCATCGGGCTCGACAACACGATCCTCAACATCGCGTTGCCGACCCTGCAACGTGACCTCGGCGCCAATGCCTCGGAGTTGCAGTGGATGGTCGACGGCTACGTCCTCGTCTTTGCGGGCTTGCTGCTCACGATGGGAGCGCTCGGCGACCGGTTCGGTCGTGGTGGGGCTCTCACCGCAGGGCTCCTCATCTTCGGCGGGGCGAGCCTGATCGCCTCCGAGACATCGACCGCAGCGCAATTGATCGCGACCCGAGCCGCCATGGGCGTCGGCGGCGCCCTCATCATGCCCGCAACGCTTTCGATCATCACAGACGTCTTCCCACGTGAGGAGCGGGGTCGAGCCATCGGCATCTGGGCCGGCGTTGCCGGAGCCGGGATCGGATTGGGCCCGATCGTCGGTGGCTTTCTGCTCCAGTACTTCTGGTGGGGTTCCGTATTCCTCGTCAACGTCCCGATCGTGATCACCGCACTGGTGGCCGGTTACTTCCTCGTCCCCACCAGCCGCGATCCTGAGGCAAGACCGCTCGATATCCCAGGGGCGATCCTCTCGATGATCGCGATCTCTTCACTTGTTTACGCCATCATCGAAGGACCGAGCGAAGGCTGGACCTCCGGCTTGGTCATCAGCGGTTTCATCTCGGCACTCATCTTCGGCATTGTGTTTCTCGTCGTCGAACTACGCACCCGCTATCCGATGTTGAACCTCTCCTTCTTCGCCAACCGGCGATTCTCGGGTGGCGCCACCGCCATCGGCATCGCCTTCTTTGCGCTGTTCGGCGTCGTCTTCGTGCTGACTCAGTATCTCCAGTTTGTCCAGGGATACACGGCCCTTCAGGCCGGTCTGCGCACCGCGCCGATCGCCATCGGGATGATCATCGGATCTTCGCAAGCTCCCAAGGTCGTTGAGCGAGTCGGGACGACCCGCGTTGTATCCGCCGGCCTTGTCGTGCTTGCCCTCACAATGGCGTCGTATTCGATGCTGACGCCGGACACCAGCTACTGGCTCGTCGGTGCTGCCCTGATAGTTCAGGCGACCGCGATGGGCACGATCATGGCTCCTTCCACCGATGCAGTCATGGGCGCCGTGCCCCGCGCTAAGGCGGGGGTGGCGTCGGCGACAAACGACGTCGCCAGGCAGGTGAGCGGTGCCATCGGCGTCGCCGTGATCGGGTCCGCGCTCAACTCTGCGTACGCCACCCGCATGGTCGATGCCGTCGCCAAGCTTCCTGCAGACGCAGCGGGAGCGGCGAGCAACTCCGTCGGCGCCGCGCTCGGTGTCGCCGGCAACCTACCGGCCGCCGCCGGTGGGCAGCTCGCCACCGCAGCGCGCACCGCCTTCGTCGACTCGATGGGTCTCGCCGTGTTCATCGGCGCAGGCGCCGCGCTCATCGGCGCCTTCCTCGTCGCCAGGTACATGCCCCCACAACACCTGCCCGAAGAAGAGGAGCCCGGTTACGGCGACGGCATCGAGACACCAGTACCCGTCTTGGAGTAGAGAGTTATCGGTAGGATCGTTCGACGGCTGCGCGACGCAGACGGCAAGTACGAGATCATTGGAATCACACCGGGCTCTACAACGTGTACTTCGGCGGCATAGATCGGGGAGTACGACGACGACACGTGGTAGCAAGGACTTGGCTGCAGTTTTCGACATTGGATACAACGAACATCGAGCTCGACGCCGAGTCTGCATTCCTGCAGGCCACTTCTATGGAAAGTACTGACCGAGTCTGCTGAGATCAGTCAAACACGTGTCTACCTCACAGATCTCGCCGGCGCACCGTTGCAGACAGTGACAACGACTTCTCCGACCCGTTCTATGAGTTCGCCGTGCAACTGGTACCTACCGTTGTTCGTCGAGGACTGTGATCGCACAGATCCGCATTTGCGCTGTGTGGTGGGTTACGTGGTCACCATGACGAACGCCGAATCCATTGTTCTCGGCCAGACAACAGGCGGCGAGATGGACCTGTGGGTCGATCTTACCCGACCCAGGCCACATCGATTTCAGGAACCGTACAGAAGAACGGTGAGAATTGGGATGCATGTGTGACGTGTACAACGAGGATTGGGATGTCGTCGCATAACGATTGCCGGTGGGGGCACGTACCTCGCGAAGGATCTCGAGATGTTCGGGCCCAGGCCTCGATATACGTTGGGGCCGAGGACTGCGGCGGCGGAGGAGCTCAGGCCTGGTACGGAGGCTTGAGCCAGCCGATGCCATTGCCGTGCTCTATGGGCCGGCATCGTGTTCACCGATCGGGACATCGACCTCGATAGGCCACCCCCGCTCCGACTAACCGTCGTGGTCACAGACCTCCTCGAGCGACCAGTCGGCGGGATCTGCATCGCCGTGACCGGGACCGAGACGGAGACGGGTGTCACCACGTCGAACGGCAAAGCCTGTTCGATCTCGCTGCGGCAGGCACCTATCTCGTCTCTGCCGGAAACGAGGGGCCGAGCTGCGTCGGTAGATGCCCGGGCGAGCATCCGTCGTCTCGAACTCCAGAGGCCGGAGACCGTCACAGGTCTCCGGCCTTCCCATTTCTGATGACTCGCGCACGGCGTGTGATCGTGAAGCTCGGACAGCTACGGGCGCGGTGTGGGGTTGCCGCTGCAGTCGAGACCTTCGCCGGGGCGGTAGCGGGCAGTCACCGAGTCTTCGACCGTCTCCCCCGCCGGGTCGGTGCGTGATCGGAATGTCTCCACCTGCGTGCATGCGCCTGCCCGGTAACTCTCCTGGCCCGTCTGCTCGACGTCCCAGTACTTCGTCGAGTACATCTGCACGGTTATCGACGTGTCGGTGTACTCGGGCCAGAGCAGGATGGCGTACGGCGTGTTGTTGGTGAAGGCGAGGTCGACGTCCGGGTAGTTGAGCGTCGCCTCCCGACCGTACGGGTAGCGGCTGATGTAGATGGTGTGCGACTGGTAGTCGTTGAACTCGAGCCCGGCGAAGAACGCCGCGTTGAACATGGTGGTGGCGAACTGCGAGATACCTCCACCAATGTCGTCCTTGAAATGACCCTGCTGGATGGTTCCTGCGGCAACGAAACCCTTTTCCACCGTTCGCTCGCCCACGTAATCGTTCACAGAGAACTTTTCGCCCGGCTGGATCACGTAACCCCTGATGATGTCTGCGATGCGGTGGATGTTCTCGACGCGGTTCTGGCAGCAGGCGTGGTTGGTGGTGAACTCGCTGATCAGCTCGGTGACACCCATGGCCTTGATCCTGGCAAGCCCGAAGTCCTTCTCGATGAGACGGGTGGGGAGGAACACGAGTGAGTTGCCCCCGTCTCTCGGCCTCTTGGTACAGCGCCTCCGCCGCTCCTTCGCCACAACAACCTCGAGCCGGATCTCCGTCGAGAGCATATGTGACCTTGTTGTTGGCCACCAGGTACTTGGGCTGTGGCAGCGGTGTCGCATAACCGTCGAGCAGCTTTGCCAGCGACTCGTCGACTCGATTCTCGTTGAAGACGGGAATGATCCCGTCTGCCGTCACCGCAGAGTCCACCCAGTGGCGCAGTGTCGTCTTGCCGATCACGGCCGACTTGCCGTTGATGATCACGGTGAGATCGTGATCGGTGAGATCGTCCGCCGCGGCAATGGCCGCTGTGACGTCGTCCTGATCGAAGCGTGGCGGCATCGCAACCCAGGGCACCTCGACGGCAAACGGGGCACGGTCGAATTCGACCTCTGCGGCAAGCGCGTCTGCCGCTTCGGCCGGGTCGACGTAGATACCATCGATGCCTTCGGTCCGCACCACCTCACCGCTCGCCAGAGAGAAAGTCGGGCTCGACCGGCGCCACCTCGACATGCCCCGGATACGACTCGATGGCCGCGGCGGCGGTGGCGACATCAACCGTGAACACCGGGTCGACGTCCACCGGATCACCGATGGCCGTGACCCAGGTGGCAAAAGAAGACACCGGGTTGCTCTGACGCCCTGCGCCGAACACCGCCTCCCTGATGGCCGCACGGTCCGGGGAGATACCTGCCTCAGCGTAGGTGAGTGTCATCTCCAAGCCGGGGGCGGAGATGGTGACCAGATCGTCTGAGGTCTCGACGGCAAGGCGATCGATCACCGCATCGAGCTCCGGCTCGCTCATACCACCAACAGGGATGCCATCGAGAGTGACGTTGCGGTTCACCTGGTCAACATGGACGAACTTGTCCAAACCCCAGGCAGCAACGGTGCCGAGGATCAACCCGAGAATGGAGAACGCAGTGATGACGAGGACACGCCTCAACCAGCGTGGCATAGCCCGGGGATGATAGGCGCTGCCCCTCGTCAAGTCCACGACGACTATCAATGTATCGATTCGATATATATACTCCCCGCCGTGATAGAACTAGCGATCTTGGGGATGCTCAGGGGAGAACCACGGCACGGGTATCAGATCAAGGCCCGGCTGCTCGATCTCGGCTACGCCCGTGTGTCGTTCGGCACGCTCTACCCGGCGTTGCGCCGGTTGGAGAAGCGTGGTCTGATCGAGGCGCTGCGCCAGTCGGGGAGACGCAAGGCCTACCGGTTGACGGACAGTGGAGCGGTTGAGCTCGACCGCATCCTCAACTCGGCCGACGGACGACGAGGACCGCAGCTTCAACATGAAGCTCGCGTTCTTCCGCTATCTCGAGCCGCCTGCCCGATTGCGCGCCTTGAAACGGCGCCGTCGCCAACTCGGTGAGCGGCTGCGCACCAGCCAAGGACGCGATCCAGCGTTCGATCAGCGAAGGACAGGACGACCATTACACGATCGCCCTGCTGCGACACAACATCACGACAACCGAGGCGGATATCGAATGGCTCGATCAGCTGATCGCATTTGCCCGCACCGAGCAGACCGCGACGGTTCCAAAGACTCTGAGAGGAGAGGCGAAATGAGCAAAGTGAAGGTGGCAATTGCCGGTGTCGGCAACTGCGCCAACTCCCTGATCCAGGGAGTTGAGTACTACCGCGACGCCGATCGGGCCACCAAGGTCCCCGGACTGATGCACATCGACTTCGGTGGCTACCACGTCGGTGACGTCGAGTTCGTTGCGGCGTTCGACGTCGACATCACCAAGGTGGGCCAGGACCTGTCGAAGGCGATGTGGTCCGGCGAGAACAACACGATCAAGTTCGCCGACGTCGCCCAGGTCGGGGTGACGGTGCAGCGAGGGCCCACGCTCGACGGGCTCGGCAAGTACTACGTCAAGACGATCGAGGAGTCGCCCGGAGCCGCCGGTCGATGTCGCCCAAGCCCTACGGGACTCGGGTGCCGATGTGCTGGTCTCTTATCTGCCCGTCGGCTCCGAGCAGGCGCAGAAGCACTACGCCCAGGCCGCCATCGAGGCCGGCGTCGCCTTTGTCAATGCCATTCCCGTCTTCATCGCCTCCGATCCCGGAGTGGGCACGCAAGTTCCACGACGCAGGTCTCCCCATCGTCGGTGACGACATCAAGTCACAGGTGGGGGCGACGATCCTGCATCGCAATCTGGCCCGTCTCTTCGAGGACCGCGGCGTCGTCGTCGAGCGCACCTACCAGCTCAACGTCGGCGGGAACATGGACTTCATGAACATGCTGGAGCGGGAGCGGCTCGAGTCGAAGAAGATCTCGAAGACCCAGTCGGTCACGTCCCAACTCGACAACGGGATCGCCGACAAGGACGTGCACATCGGGCCGTCCGACCACGTGCCCTGGCTCACCGACCGCAAGTGGGCATACATCCGGATCGAGGGCAAGGCGTTCGGCGACGTGCCGCTCAACGCCGAGGTGAAGCTCGAGGTATGGGACTCCCCCAACTCGGCCGGCGTCATCATCGATGCGGTGCGTGCCGCCAAGATCGCCCTCGACCGCGGCATCGGCGGCCCACTGCTGGCGGCGTCGTCGTACTTCATGAAGAGCCCCCCGGTGCAGTACCGCGATAGCGTTGCGGTGGAGAACCTCGAAGCCTTCATCGCCGGCGAGGACCGCACCGCCGCCGAGCTTGCCGACTACCTCGCCTAGCTCCTTCTGGCGTCCAGAACGGGCGATATGTCGCCCGTTTGGACGCCAGAACGGATGGGGCCCGTGGACATGGACTGAACGCGATCACTAAAGTGAACTGCGGTTCGATAAATCGAAGCGGGAGGGGAAGTGTCCGCAGAGAGTTCGTCCAGAGTCTGTGCACGCACACGTTGCCGACCTGGGCCAACGGTTGCATGATGCGCGCTCCGGCCGGTTCACGGTCAAGGAGCTCGCCGCCGCCGCCGGGGTCAGCGCCGGGCTCATCAGCGAGGTCGAGCGAGGTCAAGGGCAATCCGTCCTTCCGGACGCTGTACCGGATCAGTCAGGCCCTCGGGGTACGCGTCGGTGACCTGCTGTCGGGGAGCGATGGGAAGCCGCAGCAGACCGCTCACCTGGTCCGTCGCGACCAGCGCAAGCGGCTCCAACTCGGCGAGCACGGCCTGCAATGGCAGCTACTCACCCCAAACCTCCAAGGCAAGCTCGAGGTACTGAAGACCGCGGTCCCACCCGGATTCACCAACGAGGAGGCGCCCTTCGGCCACGAAGGCGAAGAGTGTGTCTACCTACAGCGGGGGTCGGCACTCCTGATCAACGTCGCAGGCACCACGTACACCCTGGAGCAGGGCGACGCCATCACGTACGACTCAGCACTGACCCACTGGTACAGCAACCCAACAGATGAAGAGGCGATTGTGCATCGGGCGGTCGACACCCACCGAGTTTCTGAACGAAGCGAACACACGAGGAGGAAACATGAGGGCACAGGGAACGAGATGGCGATTCGTGCTGTCTGATTGTCGCACTCGCACGGCTACCGCTGCCTGTGGCAAGGGCGAAGCCGTCGATGTCGGCGAAACTCGACAACGACCACCGCGGCGACAACCGTAGACGACCGCCGCGATGACCGAGACAACGCAATGACCGAGTCAAGCGTCGACGGAGACAACCACGGGAATACCGCCGGCGGAGAGAACATCCTCATCGCGGCCCAGGGCTCGGAGCCCGATCAGCTGGACCCGCACATGACAAGTCGTACGCCAGCTTCCAGGTGCTCGAGAACGTATACGACACCCTGGTGCAGCCGGCCGCAGACCTCTCGATGGAGCCTGCGCTCGCCGAGAGCTGGGATATCAGCGACGACAATCTCACGTGGACATTCCATCTCCGGCCCGGCGTCAAGTTCCACAATGGGAGAGAGCTCGTTGCCGACGATGTCGTGTACAGCTTCAACCGGATCATCAATGAGGGTCTCAACGGTTGGCGATTCGCCGCGGTAGACACCATCACCGCACCCGACGACGCAACGGTCGTGATCACTCTCACCCAGCCGAGCCCGAACCTGCTGGTTTCCATCGCGGGGTTCAAGGGCATGGCGATCATCCCCAAGGAGATCGTCGACGACGGCACCATCGGGTCCCATCCGGTCGGCACCGGCCCGTTCCGCTTCGTCTCCCAGTCGCCGGATCAGGGCATCGTTCTCGAGAAGAACCCTGACTACTGGCGGGCCGACGAAGGTCTACCGAAGCTCGACGGAATTCGCTTCGTGCAGATCCCCGACGCAAACACCAAGGTGACGGCGCTCAAGACCGGTGAGGTGGATTGGATCGACTCGGTGCCTCCGCAGGACATCGACTCGCTGAAGGCGAGGACGGGATCACCGTAGGCCGGGTCCCGGGTGGCGACTATCACTACTTCGCGCTCAACGAGAACCGGGCACCGTTCGACGACGTACGGGTGAGGCAGGCAATCGCCATGGCGATCAACCGGCCGGAAATCACCGAAGCGGCGCAGTTCGGGGCGGCTACGCCCAACCAGACGGCGATCCCGGCATCGAACGCGGCCTGGTACTACGACTATGCGCCGTACGCGTTGGGTGACATCGCGGTGCGCAAGCGCTGCTCGATCGAGGCAGGTGTATCAGCAACCTGACATCGAGTTCCTCGTGACCAGCGACTACCCCGAAACCGTCACACAGGCTGAGGTGATCGCCGCCGAACTGGCGCCGCTCGGGATCAACGTGACGCTCAACGATGTCGACTTCTCCACGTGGCTCGACCTGGAGGGAACGGCGAGTTCGATGCATTCATGCTTGAGCTGGATCGGCAACATCGACCCGGACGACTTCTATTACGCACAGCACCACACCGGCGGGGACTTCAACTTCCAGGGCTACTCCAACACTGAAGTTGACCAGCTGCTTGACGCAGGCGCGGGTGGAAACCGACCAGGCGCACGCAAGGCGCTTTACGACCAGGCGGCGAAGATCATCGTCGACGAGGCCTCGTACATCTACCTGTACAACCCGGACAACATCAACGCCTGGAGTGACAACGTCGGTGGCTACGCCACGCGTGGCGATAACGCCGTCCGCTTCGTCGATACATTCCTCAACTAGACGCACGCATCCTCCCGGTGGGGAACGATCTCCCCCACCGGGACCAGACCCTTTGAGTTGAGGACATGACCGGATTCCTGTCAGACGAACCCTGCAGATGGTGCTGGCATTGCTCGGCGTCTCCATCGTGGTGTTTGCCTTGATCCACATGGTCCCCGGTGATCCGGTGCGGGTCGCCCTCGGCACGAGGTTCGATCAGGATCTCTACAACGCATTACGGGAACGGGCCGGGCTCGACCGACCTCTGATCGAGCAATACTTCACCTGGCTCGGCAATGCGGTGACGGGCGACCTGGGCGTCAGCTTTCGCAGCGGCCAACCGGTAACCACCCTGATTCTCGAACGTCTTCCGGCAACGATGAACCTTGCCGGTGCCGCCCTCTTCATCGCGCTGATCGTCGCCCTTCCCGCGGGGATCATCTCGGCGGTCCGATCCGGAAGTGCACTGGACTACACCGTCTCGGCTGCCAGCCAGGTCGGCATCTCCATGCCCGACTTCTGGGCGGGCGTCATGTACATCCTGCTGTTCTCGCTGACATTGCAGTGGTTGCCTTCGAGCGGTTACGTCCCGTTCAGCGGGGGGTGGTCGAGTGGGCCAAGCATCTGATCTTGCCCGCGGTGACGATCGGCCTCATCTCCGGGTCGATCATCACCAGATTCGTCAGATCGGCTGTGCTCGAGGCCCTCAACCAGGACTACGTCCTCACGGCGAGGGCCAAGGGGCTCACCGAGTGGCAGATCGTCCGCAGGCACGTGCTGCCGAACGCCTGGATCCCATCGTCACCGTGGTCGGCCTCCAGCTCGGCTTCCTGCTCGGCGGTGTTGTCGTCGTTGAGCTCGTCTTCGCATGGCCGGGATTGGGGAGGCTTGCGCTCATCGCTGTTAAAAATCGTGACTTCACCGTGATGCAGGGCGCTGTGCTGTACCTCGCGTTCATCTTCCTCTTCGTCAATCTCATCGTCGACATCATCTACGCAAGGCTCGATCCGAGGGTGCGGGTGTCATGAGCGAGACCATGGAGGCAGGCGCCCTCAGCACCAAGCCGGTGTCACGGTTCCGGGAGACGATGCAGGCGCTGCTCGCCAACAAACTTGCAGTTGCCGGGCTGATCGTGCTGGCGATCCTGGTGCTGATCGGCATATTCGGGAAGTCGATCGCTCCATATACGGCTCAACGAGATCGACATCAAGAACCGCCTCGCCGGGCCTTCGGCGGCACACTGGTTCGGCACAGACAACCTCGGTCGAGACACCTTCAGCCGGGTGCTCATCGCCGCCCGGGTGTCGCTTCAGGTCGGCTTCATCGCCGTCGGGTTCGCCGTGATCGTCGGAGTTCCCATCGGCCTCATCTCCGGCTACTACGGCCGCTTCGTCGATGCGGCGCTGATGCGGGCGATGGACGTCCTGTTCTCATTCCCGGCCATCCTGCTGGCGATTGCCATCCTGGCGGTGCCGGGCCCGGCATCAGAAACGCGATGATCGCCATCGGGCTCGTTTACACCCCAATCTTTGCCCGCATCACACGTGGCAGCGTGCTCGTCGTCTCCAACGAGGTCTACATACGAGCGGCACGGTCGCTCGGCGCCGGTGATCGACGGATCATCTTCCGGCACATCCTCCCCAACGTGCTCGCCCCAATCATCGTCCAGACGACACTGTCGCTCGCCTTCGCCATCCTGTCGGAAGCGGCGCTCTCCTTTCTCGGGCTCGGGGTCCAGCCGCCGAACCCGGCATGGGGCCGGATGCTGGCCGACGGGCAGTGATTATTTCCAGCAGAACCCGTGGATGGGCATCTTCCCCGGGCTTGCCATCCTGGTTACTGTGATGGCCTTCAATTTCGTGGGCGACGGGTTGCGCGATGCCCTCGATCCGAAGCAGAAGTCGGTCATCGAATCGCGGGGACAGTCCGCATGAGCGAGCGCGTACTTCAGGTCCGCGATCTCCAGGTTCGCTTTGGCACCAAGCGCGGAGTCGCAGAGGTGGTAAACGGCATCTCATACGACCTACACGCCGGAGAGACACTCGCCATCGTCGGGGAGTCGGGATCGGGCAAGAGTGTCGGTGTCCTCGCTCTGATGGGTCTCCTGCCTGAGCCGCCTGCCGCCGTGCGAGGCTCGATCAGCTACCGGGGAAGTGAGCTGGTCGGGATCAGCCGGAAGGAATGGCGGGGTATCAGAGGCAAGGGCATGGCGATGATCTTCCAGGATCCGATGACTTCGCTCAATCCCGTGCGCACCGTCGGCTACCAGATAACCGAGCCGATGGCGCTCCACCTCGGCCTGAGCGGAAAGTCCGCGCCGCGATCGTGCCATCGAGCTGCTCGAGCTCGTCGGCATCCCCTCCCCCGAAGCCAGATTCGACGACTACCCGCATCAGCTCTCCGGCGGCATGAGACAGCGGGTGATGATCGCCATGGGTCTCTCCTGCGACCCGGACGTTCTGATCGCAGACGAGGCGACGACGGCGCTCGATGTGACCACGCAGGCCCAGATCACCGAGCTCGTTGCCGAGCTCCAGCAGCGGGTTGGCATGGCAGTCATCTGGATAACCCACGACCTGGGTGTCGTTGCCTCCATCGCCGACCGGGTCCACGTCATGTATGGGGGCAGATTCATGGAGCGGGCGGGTGTCGACGATCTATACGCCCACCCCCGTCATCCATACACCGAGGGTCTGCTCGGATCGCTACCGATGCCCGGTACCGAGCGACCGGAGCGCCTGGTCACCATCCCCGGCCTTCCCCCTGATCCGGTTGCGATGCCGCTCGGCTGCCCGTTCTCACCCAGATGCCCCTACTCGGACGGCTCCAGCTGTGTTCAGACGAGACCGGAGATCGAGGAGCTGAGCCCCGGTCACGATGCGGCATGCCACTACCCGCTTGGGAGGCCGCCGGATGGGTGAGGTATTGGTCGATGTTGCCGACCTCCAGGTCTACTTCCCTGTGTACAGCACGGGAGTGATGCGTCGTCGTGTCAACGATGTCAAAGCCGTAGACGGTGTCAGCTTTCAGGTGCGCAAGGGTGAGACCCTCGGTCTGGTCGGTGAGTCGGGTTGCGGCAAGACGACCACCGGGCTGGCGCTGCTCCGGCTCATCGAGCCGACCGCAGGACGGGTCACCTTCGACGGTGTCGACATGTCCGGTCTGAGCAACAACGAGCTGCGCGCCCTCCGCAAGCGAATGGCGATGATCTTCCAGGACCCGTATGCCTCGCTCGACCCGCGCATGTCGATCGGCAAGATCGTCGCCGAGCCCCTCGAGATCCACGGGCTCGTCTCCGGCAGGGCGGAGAAGAACCGCCGGGTCGGGGATCTGCTCGAGATGGTCGGGCTGAGCCCGGACTATCGGAACCGCTATCCACACGAGTTCTCCGGTGGGCAGCGCCAGCGTGTCGGCATCGCGCGGGCACTGGCAACCGAACCGGATTTCATCGTCTGCGACGAGCCGATCGCCGCTCTCGACGTGTCCATCCAGGCAGGTGTGATGAATCTGCTCGAGGACCTGCAACGCGAGCTCGGCCTCACCTACCTGTTCATTGCCCACGACCTCTCAGCCGTGCAGCACTTCAGTGACCGTATCGCCGTCATGTACCTGGGAAGGGTCGTCGAGGTGGCCGATCGGGTTGGCTTGTACGAATCGACGCGGCATCCGTACACCGAGGCGTTGCTGTCCGCGGTACCGGTACCCAACCCGGTTGTCGAGCACTCTCGTACCCGGATCATCCTCCAGGGTGACGTTCCCAGTCCGATAGATCCTCCCTCGGGATGCAACTTCCACCCCCGCTGCCCGAAGGCTTTCGACCGCTGCCCCGAAATCGACCCTCAACTCACCTCGGAGGCGGGCCACCAGGTCGCCTGCCTCCTCTACGACTGAGAAATCCCCTTCTGGCGTCCAAACGGGCGATATTTCGCCCGTTTGGACGCCAGAACGGGAATGGGCATGACAGAAGCCCCCACCCGTAACGGGTGGGGGCTCTGTGTTACCAACGGGCCGGAGGTCGGGGTCCTACCCGTGTGGAGCGCTACACGCCTGCAGTAGTGAGCTCTCTGTCGAGCTCGCGGCTCGTAGCGATGCTGATTTCCTTCTTGGTGACACCACTGGCTGCCCAGGCGAGGCCTGCGCCGGTAATGATGATGACCAGCCCGAGGCCTGCGAACAGACCGGACAGAGCCAGGGCCAGCTTCAGCGCAGAGTGGGTGACGGTCCCGACACCGAGCTCACCGATCATGCCGAGGACTGTTCCGTTCCATGCGGCACTGCGAACCGCGGCGTTGACAGGATTGCTGCGATCGAACTGGCTGTAGTAGCGACCGTCGACGGCAACACCCTCGATGGTGTCGCCGGCCTCATAGTGCTGGCCGTTGTAGTCGACGGGCTCTTGCACCTGGACATTCTGGGTACCGTCGAGCACGTGGGTGCTGATGGTCGCCATCTGGTACATGTACTCGCTAGCCGTGTTGACCAACGGGTCGTTCGGGTCCATCTCGCTCGGGACGACCGTGTAGCCCCACTCGTTCTGGAGCCGGTTCATGATCTCCTGGGCTCCTTCGACGGTGCCGTGATCGAGCAACTGGCCCTGGTCGTTGTAGCTGAGGGTGACGGCCTGGGCCTCACTGAACTTCTGCAGCGACTTGTATCCATTCTGGGTCTGCGAGTAGGCGACACCCGCCGCGACCACGAACACGAGCCCGATGACTACGAGCACGTAGCCGAGCTTCTTGAGACGGTCATTCATTTCTGGTCTTTCCTCTCTGAATCCGACCAAACAACTGTGTGACGATTTGTGTATATCTGCACCTAACGTCTACACGATTGTGCCGGGAGAAAGTCCTAGGGCCTATCGGCCATTGCGACGTACCTGAAGTCCCGAACGGCCCGGGCATTTAGTCCCGGGGTCCCTAGGGCCGAAAGACCTAGTGAAAACATTCACAAAGCTGAATCACCGCAGGAGATGGAGGCCGTCCTCGGCAGCGGAGACGTCTACAAACGCTCCCGCAACCATTCGATATCGCGCTTCTGACCGCCATCCTCGCTGGGCGTCTCTACTACCACAGGTGCCGCGGCGGCACGGACCGCTCCGACCAGCAACTCCTCGGGGATGGTTCCTTCACCGAGATTGGCGTGGCGATCCCGCCTGCTGTCAAAGGGATCGCGCGAGTCATTGCAGTGCACCAGCGAGATCGAGCCGGTTATGGCAACGATGCGCTCAACCGCGGTCGCCAGATCCTCCCCCGACGCCCAAGCGTGACAGGTATCCAAGCAGACGCCCACGTTGTAGTCGCCGATCTCTTCCCACAGCGGCCCGTAGTTGTCCAACTCCCGCACCACGGCGTTGCCCCCGCCGGCAGTGTTCTCGATGAGGACGGGCACGGAAGACTCGAAGGTGTCGAGGGCTTTGCGCCACCGCTCGAAGCCCACGGCCACGTCCTCGTCGTCACCGACGTGGCCACCGTGCACGATCACGCCCTTGGCCCCGATCGCCTCGGCGGCCTCCATCGTCTGCGCCAGCGTCTTCCGGCTCGGGATCCGGATCCGGTTGTTCGGCGAAGCCGGATTCATGATGTACGGAGCATGCACGTAGATAGGCAGATTGGAGGCGATCAGGTCGGCTGCATCCTCACGGGGCACCGGCTTCTTGTAGGACTGGGGATTGGAGATGAACATCTGGATGACTTCAGCATCAAGGTCCCGTGCCTCACCAAGCGGATCAGCAGCAGCCACGTGTGCACCGATCAGGATCACTCGTATTCGCCTTCCCGGGACACATCGAGATTCAACTCGGCTCTGATTACAACGTCCTCGACGGGAGTCTCCCACCCGTCTGCATCCACCTGAAGCGTGTTACCCCGCCACACGGCGCCCCACAGCCCATCCGGATAGTTGGCCCGATCTTCCACCTCGACGAGAAACACCGGCACCGGGATCGCCGCCCCGTCCCCGTAGTCACTCCCCGAGCGCACCGAAACAATGTCTTCCCACGGGATGTCCATCATTGAGATCGGCCCGGCCACGCGGAGCCGGATGGAGTCCTCCGTCAGCTCGACAACCGACCGCGAAGTAGCCAAACCACCGAACCCGACCACGATCAAGGACGCCCCTACTGCGGTGAACAAGGAGCCCCAGGCGAGATCGGTGCGCCGCTCGGTTTGACCCTTGGCGGTCAACACTCCGTCGTTGTTCGTCTGCGGGGCGTCGGAAAGGCGATGGAGGCTGACGATGTCGAGGGCGGCGACCAGGAGCAGGATGCCGGCGACCGCCATCAGCAACTGCCGTGTCGCAGACCGTCTCGAGGCAAAGATCGTCGTCACGAGCTCACCCCGAGGTCTTCCGCCGTGAGCAACGACACAAGTGGCACACCGAGCTCCCCGAGCATCCGGGCTGCGGCCCCTTCACTGCGATCGACCAACACGATGGCCTGAACCACCACTATGCCTTCTTCCTGCAAGGCCTCGACCGCTGCGGCCATCGAGCCACCCGTTGTCACCGTGTCCTCAACGACAACAGCGCGATCGCCTGCGACGACGGGCCCGACCAACCTTCCGCCGACACCGTGGCCCTTGGCTTCCTTGCGCACGCTGAAAGCCCGCAACGGACGATCCGAGAGCACGGCGGTCGCCACCGCGATCGGGTCCGCTCCCATGGTCATTCCTCCGATCGCGTCGGCCGACTCGTCGAGCACCTCCAGCACACAGGCGGCCACGATGCGGGCACCGGCTCCATCAAAGGTCGTCTGCCTGCCGTCGAGATACCAACTGGACTCCCGTCCGGAGCTCAGCCGGTAGGGACCCTCCGTATAGAGACCATTGGCTGCGAGGTGGCCAACTAGCTCATTTTGGTTCGGCGTGAGATTCATGGAAGAAAAAGTCCTAAAGGATTCGATGACCCGGACCGATATGGTACTCAGACTGGATGCCTTCCTACCTCCCGTCTAAAAAGCCCAGAAAGGGACCGCCATCAGGCGGTCTCTTTCTTGTTGGGCCAGGGCACGGGACCGGGACAGTGGAGACTCGACCCATTAGGCCCCGAAATCATTGAAGAATCTGACGATTGATCAGGCTCGCTTGCTGCGATTGACGGCCTTGAGGATCTTCAGGTTCAAGGCAACGAAGCGGAAGAACTGGAATGGCTTGTTCTTCATCCAGAAGCGGTCTCTGTTGGTGAACTGCATATCCGCCTCCTACTCCGGGATTATCTTCCAGCCCGGGCGGGCCTTGAGCTTGTACATGAATGTGGTGTGGAGCATACGTTTCATCCAGGCGCCGGAGAGCCCCATCTCCATGTGTGCGACAAAGAGGTCTCGGCCGTCCTCGTTCGGAAAACGGATCGGATCGGGGACCACCGGATACATCACGATCGTTGCTGCCGAGCCATCCCACAGCGAGTCACCCATCGAAGCGATACAGGCAGCAGGCATGTCCGTCATGCTCTCGTAGTGGGTCATCCGCCCCTTCGTCACCATCTCCGAGACGTTCTTGGCGACGAGCCGTCCGATGATGCCGGACACCATCCCCGTGCGAGGCGGTGCCGCTGTGATCGACGTGCCGTTTGGGGTGACGTGGGGTTGTGAGATGGGACCTGGTGGAGCGAAGGCGATCCCTGCGGCGAAGATGTTCGGGTAGTTGCGGTTCTGGTATCGACCCGGCCACGCCTCGGGACTGCGCACCAGCGTCTCATAGTCGAGACCGTAGGTGGCGTCCACGAGCACGAACCCTGCCGCGTTGACTACGTTCCCCGAGACGTCCTCTCCGTCGGCGCCCACGTACTTCAGCGCAACACCGGAGAACTTCGGGACCAACATTGCATAATCGAACTCGGTGGTCCCGTAGTTGCCTTCGAAGTCCTCCCAGTGAATCACGCCGGGCTCGACCTTGTTCACGCCGCGGCGGACGTGATATGTGATCCCGTACTCATCGAACAGGGCCCCGATGAACCCCTCACTGGTCTCCAGCCCACCCTTGCGCCTCACCTGGATACCACGGACACCAAAGTCGCCGACGTCGTGCTCATTGGACAACCACACGAGATCGACCTTGTCTCGCAGCTTCCGTCGCAGCAGATCCTTGTGAATATTGGTGATGTACTCGAATGCTGCGCCCTGGCAAGTAGCTGCCGGGTGACCGGTGCCGACGACGATGGTCTGCCGCTCTCCCTTCTCCAACCGGGCAACGCACTCGTGATACGCGTCCCGCGCCTGGATGGCGTGGTCGCGGGTGCAGATGGAGTAGGTATGCCCATCGTGGGGGCCGAGGCCCGGGGTGGCTGCGAAGTCGAGCTTGGGGCCGGTGGCGACAATGAGATAGTCGTAGTCGAGACGCACCCGCCCGCTGCCATCCACCGGATCGGCGAGCACATAGTTCTCGTCGGGATGGACCTCGGTGGCGACGCCGTGAACAAAATCGACGCGCTTCTTCTCGTATACCGGAGCAAGGGGAAACGTCGTCCGGGCGGGGTCCATCGTGCCGACACCAACCCATACCCATGAGGGTACGTACCCGAAGTAGTCGTACTTGTTGACGACTGTGATCTTGTGTTTCTTCCCCAACTCGTCGCCGAGATACAACGCAGCCGTGTGGCCGGCGAAGCCTGCTCCGATGATGACAACGCTCGCCAAAACTACCTCCCCGTCGATGGCCTCCACCTACGGCCGGAACACGACCGTGGGCCGAAAACTGAAGCGTAAGACTGTAGGAAGAGCCGAACAAATCACTCAAGTATTTCGCACGTTTCGCCGAGGCACTACGTAGGGAAGACTCCTTCTCCTTCCGTACTCACACCGGAGGCCGCCGATAGGCGGCCTCTAGTGTTTGTGTGTCGCCTTCGGGCGACACAATGGAGTTTGCCACTTGGCAAACTCCAGCCGGGGGTTACTCCAGCCGCGGGTTACTCCAGCCGGGGTCAGGACGGCTCAGGGCAGGAGACCAGGAGCGTACGTCGCCTCGAGAGGAGGTCTGACGCGAGGACCAGGCCGATGCCGAACATGGTCAAGATCGCCCCCCACAGAGCCAGCACGTCGACATCGAAGCCGGTGAGGGGAAGCCCGGTCTGGAAGCCGAAGTTGGCGTCCAGCACATGCTGGCCCCCGGTGAGATCGACCGCGGTGACCAAATCGGCGACACCATCACGATCCCAGCTGGCACGAAGGCCTCCCGGCACGCTGTAGACATCGACAACGATCGAGTAACGGCCCGGGTACAGCCCACTGAACCCGTATGTTCCCTCCGGCCCGGTCGAGGTGAACCCGATGAGGGCGCCGAGCTCGTCGTACAGGTTGACCAGAGCTCCCGATATCCCCTCCTCGCCATCGTCGACGGCACCGTTGCCGTTGTCGTCTATCCACACCACGGACCCGACATCGAGGAGCAACGCAATCCCAAAATCGACCTCGTCGGCTCCTCCCGGATCTACAACGGCAGGCATAGTCGAGTCGGTCGTAGCGGTCATGCCAACCGGCAGGGACAGGCCATCCAGCGATGCCTGGTAGACGCCGGGTGGGAGGTTCTCGACCCGCCACATGCCGAAAGCATCGGTTTCCGCAGCAAGAACCACATCGCCCGACGGCGGTTTCCACACAATCGTGACCGCTACCGAGGCAACCCCAACCTCACTGAGACCGGGCAACTGATCCCCGTCGAGATCATTCCACACGAGCCCGCCGAGGGTGCCGTCGCCGATCGTCCGAAAGCTGATGTCCTCCATCGAAGCGGCCGCACCGAGCGTGAGCGAAGCGGCGGGGGCGGCGACGCCGTCGTCGGCGAGCGCGATCCCGTCGGGCAGGCTCGCCTCGTCGACGATCACCTCGAAGAAACCTGACGGGAGCCCCGGCACCTCGAATGCACCCGTCGCGGGCACTAGAGCCGAGAAAGTAGCCACGGCGGCGCCCGGCTCGTCGGGGCCGAGGTAGGAAACGAGAAGCGTGGCGCCCGCCACTCCCGGCTCAGCCGGGCTGCGGGCTCCGTCGTTGTCGACATCGATCCAGATCGACCCGCTGATAGAGCTATCACCGCGCAGCCCGAAGTCCTGATCGATATTCGATGCATACGGATCAAGGGCGACGAGGGCGGTGCCGTCGGGTGCACCGTCAGGATCGACAGAGGGGACGACACCAGGAGGAATCGTGGTTGGGTCGATAGACAGTCGATAGCCGCCGGGAGGCAAGTCGGAGAAGAAGTACGTCCCCGTGCCGTCGGTGCTCTCGACCCACCCGACATCGTCGCCGGTGTCGAGTGACCCGTCGAGCCCTGCCCAGGTGAGCTCGACGGAGACGTCGCTCATGCCCGGCTCCCGGGTGGACTGGATGCCGTCACCGTCGAGGTCCCACCAGACCGTGTCACCGATAATGCCGTCTCCGGCGTATCCGAAGTCGATGCCCATCTCGGTGGCACCGGGCGTCATCGCGGTGACCGTGGCGCAACCGTCACCGTTGCCGTCCGGGTCTCCACTGCTGTCGAGGCCGGACGGGACGCCGGCGACCACCGCCACCTCGATGTTGCCCGCGGGCAACGCCGAGGCGAGGTAGGAGCCGGCGGCATCCGTGGTGACAACGGCGGCCAACAGATCATCGCCACCGCCTGGGATGCCGTCGCCACCCAGCCAGGTCACCGCGACATCGACACCGGGAAGAGCAGGCTCACCCGGCCCTGCCACGCCGTCGTCGTCTATGTCGATCCAGACGAGATCGCCGATCTGTCCCGAGCCGCGGTATCCGAAGTCGGACGCATGATGGGCGATGCCATCTTCGAGGTTGACTTCGACGCCGGAGTCGAGATCGCCGTCCTCGTCGTGCGTGTTGACTGCGTGGCTGACGATGGAACCGGTGACCGCCACCGAGTAGAGGGCAGGCGGCAGGTGCCCGAGGCTGTAGTCACCGTCACCGTCCGTGACGGTGAGATAGGTCTGATCGTCCGAAGTGCCGAAGGTGCCGTCACCACCCGCGGCCGTCACGGTTATCTCCTGTCCCGGGATGCCCGGCTCATCCGGCGTCTGCAACCCGTCCCCGTCTCGGTCGAACCAGACCCTGTCACCGATATCGCCCGTTCCGGCGTAGCCGAAGTCTGCGGAGAGATGGACATCACCTTCCTCGACGGAGAACAGAGTCTGGTCGTCGAGGACCCCGTCCTCGTCGTTGGTTGCGATCATCCCTGCAGGCAGCGAGCTGGTGTCGATCACAACGGCATACGATCCCCTGGGGAGATTGGAGGCCTGGTAGCTGCCGTCGACATCGGTGATCGTGGTGATCGTCTCGTCGTCTGCGGTCGCATGAATGTCGTCGGGACCGGCCCAGATCACGTCGACGGTGACCCCGGCGATCCCGTACTCGGCTGGGCCCTGCATCCCGTCACCGTCCTGGTCGAACCAGACCAGGTCCCCGACCACCGCCCCACCGTGATAGCCGAAATCGAGGTCGCTGTGGCCGGCACCGCCGGTGAGTGCGACCAGCGACGAGCCCGGCGTCCCGATGCCGTCGTAGTCGTGCGTTGGGATCACTCCGGCTGGGAAGGGTCGTCGGATCGACGTCAACCTCGTACAGACCGTCCGGCAGGCCTGAGATAACGTAGTTGCCGTCGATGTCCGTCGCCGCGGGGCGGCTGAAGTCATCGCCCGAGGCAAGCACACCATCGACACCAGCCCATGTGATCGTCACGGAGACATCAGGCAACCCGGGCTCGGCGGCATCCTGGGCGCCATCGGCGTCGAGGTCGAGCCAGACAAAGTCACCGATCGAGCCGACGCCTGCATAGCCGAAGTCTGCAGTGAGATGGATCTCGTCGACGGAGAGGCCGGGCACGAGGCTGACCCCGTCGAGGCCGCCGGTCTCATCATGGGTCTGCACCATGCCTCCCGGGACGCCGGACACGACGGTCACCTCATAGTCACCTGCGGGCAGATCGGAGACGAGATAGCTACCGGTGCCGTCCGTGGTGGCACCGAAGGAGAGATCGTCACCGTTGCCGAACGTACCGTCGAGACCGGCATAGGTGATCGCGATATCGACGGCGGGGATCCCCGGCTCTCCAGCGTCTCTCGCCCCGCTCCCGTCGAGGTCCCACCACACCTCGTCACCGATCGAGGCCGTGCCGTGGAACCCGAAGTCGGTGGTCAGGTGGGTCTCCCCGTCGCCCAGGACGACGACGGCCGTAGCATCGCCGCCGCCGTCCTCATCGTATGTGGCTGGTGCCGCAGTCGGGAGGCCACCGATGACCGTGCTGCGGTACTCCCCCGGTGGCATGTTGTTGAACGAGTAGCTGCCGTCGAGCCCCGGTCGACACCAGGAACAGCTCGTCGTCATCGCCGCCGAGCACACCGTCCTCGCCCGGCCACGTGAGCTCCACGGGTACAGAGGCGATGCCCGGTTCCCCGGGATCCTGGGCCCCGTCGCCGTCTCGGTCGAGCCACACGAAGTCGCCGAGAGTGCCGGTCCCGGTGAAGCCGAAGTCCTCATCGAGGTCGTTGGTACCGCCGGTGAGCGCAACCACCGTGGTCGCAGGTGTGCCCGTTCCGTCGGAGTCGTATGTCGGGATCATCCCTGCGGGGATGGTGCCCTGGTCGAGCTCGATCGTGTAGTTGCCCGCCGGGAGCCGGGACACCAGGTAGGCCCCGCCGGCGTCTGTGGTGATCGGATACGCCACGTCGTCGCTGCTTGGCACACCATCGACACCAAACCACGTGATAGTCAGGTCGACCCCCTCGAGCCCGTACTCGGAAACGCCCGGTGCCTGGTCGGCGTCGCTGTCGAACCACACCGTGCCACCGATACTCCCGTCGCCTGTGTAGCCGAAGTCGACGTTGAGCTTGTCCTCGCTCTCGCCGAGCGGACCGGGTCCCCACGCTCCGTCCGGAGTGAGGGTGCCATCGTCGAGATCGTAAGCCGGCACGAAACCACCCGGAAGATCCGCGCTGTCGACGACAACCGTGTATGTCCCTCCGGGAAGATGTTCGACGAGCACCGAGCCGTCTCCCGACGTGGTCACCGGATGAGGCTCGTCGTCCCCGCTGACGACACCGTCGATCCCCAGATAGGTCACATCGATGCCGATGCCGGAGAACGGAGGCTCTCCCGGCTCGCGTACGCCATCGGCGTCGACATCGAACCACACCGCGCCGCCGATCGAGGCGAGATCGAACTCCACCGAGACGGTGTCGCTGGTGACATCGTCGTACTCACGGTAGGTGAAGGCGGGATATGCGGTCCGGGTTGCCGCGGGGAGCCCGAAGTACGCAGTGATGTCTGCGGTGTTGTCGGCCTCCCGGCTGCCCGTGTTCTCGTCTCCAGAGTCGAGGCTTGGGTCGACGGTCACCTCGTAGGTGCGGACTACCGACGCTCCCGGAGCCACCGGACCTGCAACTGCCCATGTGATTGTCCCGCCGACACCGTCACCAGGGGTGGCGTCTGCCACCCACACACCACCGTCTGCAACAGGAAGGGTCACGCTCAGCCACTCGGGAAGCGTGTCGACGATGACGAGGTCGTATGCATCCGACGTGTGGGATACGCTCGAGTTCGTGGCGGTGATCGTGTAGGTGAGGGCCTCACCCGGCACTGCCCGCCGGTAGTCGACGTCTGCTACCTGGCCTGTCACGTCTTTGTCTATCACCAGGTGCGGCTCGTCGATGGTGACGGTGTCGGTAGCCGGACCTACGGCGACATCGAAGGAGGATGGCAACGGCACCGAGGAAGGTGTCCCCGGGATCCGGTCGGTCTGGTTCCCGTAGATGTCGACTGCGCTCACCCGGGCATCTCCCGCCGAACCTGAGTCGAGCAGGTGCGCCCGGTACTCGATGGACACGACGCGGTCCTCCCCCGTGGTGCTCGAGACATCGATGTCGCCCAGGAAGAACGCTGCCGTTGTCGTGCCGGCGATGCCGATCTCGGTTGCGGTGAGCATCGGATCGCACGCCGCTCCCCCCATGGCGCAAGTAGACGAGACGATGCCGTCAAAGATCATCCCTGCCGGGAGGGTGTCGATGACCGTCACGTCGTACATGATCGTGCCGGGGGGCATGGTCACCTCGATGGTGCTGGTGACTACCTCGCCGATGGTGGCGGAAGCGGGCGCAACGTCCCGGGAGAGGGTGGCGAGCGGGGTGTTCAGGATGTGGCCGACCGCGGCGTGGTAGCCGGTCCCTGCGGTTCGCTCCACGGTGGGGGTGCCTGCCATCGACGTACCGTCGACGGCGACGGTATTGACGAACGTGGTGCTCACCACGACCGGGTCATCGACGGTGACCTGGTAGTTACGGGTGAGCGACGAGCCCGCGTCGAGCGAGGTCGCCGACCAAGTGATCGTGCCCCCGATGCCGTCGTCGGGTGTCGAGTCTGCAACCCAGGCTCCCCCATCCGGTACCGGGAGCGTGATCGTCACGCCCTCTGGGAGCGTGTCGACAACCGTGACCTCGTGTGAGGTCGCGACGTTGGCGGATCCGGGGTTGGTAACGGTGATGGTGTAGTCGACGATCTCGTTGCCGACAACGACGCCGTTGTCCCCGATGCTGTCAACGCTCGATTTGGTGACACCAAGCAACGGCTCGACGACGGTGGTGCTCACCGAAGCTCCCTTGGTGTGGTCAACGGAGCCTTGGTCCACCCAGGTGAGGGCGGTCGAGTTGCCGATCGACGTCCCGCGGCTGTTTGCCGGCACATCGATGACGCGTGCCACGATGGTGACCACGAGTGTGTCGTCGCCGGTGCCCGGTGCGTTTCGGTAGGAGGGGCTTGCGAAGTCAACGGTGACCTTGTCAATTGCCGGGTCCTCGGTCCTGACCACGGCTTCCTCACCGTCGAAGGTGTGACTGGACGAAACCAGATCCAGATTGGAGGGGAGATCATCGGTCACGTGGCCGTCCCAGATCGTCGTCCCCTCCGGGATCACGGCTGTGATCGTATAGGTGATCAGCTCGCCGATGGTCGCCTGGCTGCTTGCCTGGTTGCCCGGCTCGCTCACCCCGGTTGTTCGAGTGACGGTGATCGACGTTGGTGACGTGACGACGTTCGACGTGTCGTCTGCTGCCGTCGTGTTCGTGGTGCCCGAGGTCGTGTCGATGTTCGACGACGGGACGTAGGAGAAGGTGCCACCGTTGGTGACCGAAGTGTACGAAGCGACCCCCGCTCGGTTGGTCAGCGTTGTCTCGGGAGCGATACCTGCAGGCACGGTGGCCTCATAGGTCACAGCCACCGTTGCCCCCGCATCCACCGTCAGCGAGCCGGGACCGGTCCACTCGATGCGATTGTCGGCATCATCACAGATCCCTCCCAGTGTGATCGCGGCCATCTGAGACGAGCATGGTGCCAGCAACGCCGGGAGGAGATCCCACACGACAACGTCCGCAGCGCCCACGTCGCCGGAGTTGGTTACAGCCAGCTGATACGTGATGACGTCGCTCTCGCTGACCACCTTGCCGTCGATCATGCCACCCGTGCTGGTGCCGTTGACCGCGATGGCGCCCTTGACAAGATCGATCTCGGGCTCGATAACCTGGATCGCGGCGGTGTCGCCCGTGGTGATGGAACTGCCCGCGGTGGTCTTGTGCAGGTGGCCCGCCACCGCGGTTACGGTCTGGCCCGACACGGTGGCTCCGGGGTTGGTGATGGTTGTCGAATACACGATCTCGAGGTACCCGCCGGATGCCACATAGCCGTCACCGTCACCGATGTGCCAAGTGAGCGTCGACGCACCCGCGATCACGGAGGTCCCGTCGACATCGCCGACAGGCACGGTGTTGCTCGTCCCCGCCGCCCACACGTCTTCCGCCGTGTACTCCTGCCCGGCGGGCAGGTTGAAGCTCACCGTCGAGTCCTTGGTGGTCAGATCGACGGGATAGTCGACGATGAGCCGCCAGCACACTTGATCCCCGATCCGGTACGTGGCGCCGGTGTCGTTCCAGGTGAGGCTCGATCCGTCCCCGCATACGTCGGGAAGAGCCACAGCCGTTGGCCGCGTAGCCACATCCGCTCGAAAGGTGACCCCCGGAGCGGATTGGCCCGCCGTCGAGACGTCTGTGGCGGGCAGCGCGTCGACGTTGCCGGTGACGCTTACGGTGTTGACCCATGAGTCGCGGGCGAGCACGGGTGTGGCGTCGGCAAACCCTTCCCGATAGTCGGTCCTCGTCTGGGTCGCATAGGTAATGGTCGTTTGGCTCGCCGGCCCCATGTCGCTGAGGTCCCACACCAGAGTCCAGCTGCCATCGGCGTTCTCTGTTGCCGACGTGTACGCCGGGGAGGGGGCGATACCACCGGCACAGCTCGCATCCCCTGCTCCATACGGGCACAACCCGTCCGGCAGAGTGTCCGTGACAACGATGCCCGTGGCCAGTGTCATATCGGCGGACGTGTCGACGGTGATTGTCCAGTTGCTGACTGATCCCTGGCTGATCGATGACGTATCGACATTCAACTGAATCATCAGATCGTCCGATGCGGCGTCGGCTCTAGGGGCACCGGGGACGAGCACCACGGAGCTCATCAATGCAAGGAAGGCGAGGACGAGCCGAAGTGAACGCGTTCGAGACCAATGCTTCGCAGTCACAATCACCTCGCCGCAGGCAGCGAATTGTCTTTCCTTGATTCCCCCGTCCTGTCGGCAAGAGGGGCATGCAAATAACGGCGGTGGCCGCTACCACTGCGTGGCGTGAGAGATGAGAAGGGTGGCCGCCGTCTGGTCTACGACCCGGCACCTCTTCAGAGGGAAAGGCCCCTGATCATGAACTCGACTGCGATCTCTGCGATCTCATGCACCTGCCCCTTGGGGTCGGATGCGTCCATGATGGTGCGTCCCGCCCCCATGACCGTCTGAAACATCAATTGCCCGACGACACGGCGCGGTAGATCCCGGAACGCTC
Source organism: uncultured bacterium (assembly GCA_963844835.1). GTDB lineage: Bacteria > Actinomycetota > Acidimicrobiia > Spongiisociales > UBA5794 > JAAETI01. The sequence goes on from CAWJPT010000006.1 coordinate 83,166, forward strand.
CTGCAGCGACACCTGCCTCGTACACCTGGGCAAATGCCCGGACCAGATCGGCATGGGCGCCTGCGACCCGCCGCTGCGCCTCCTCGGACAGCTGCATCGCTTCGGTGTGGAGGATCAGACCCAAGTGGTCGAGCCCGACGAACTCCACCGTCCTGGTGCCCAAGCTCCCGCATGCGGTCGATCGGATCGTCGTCGGTGGCGATGGCAGCGACGATCTCATTGACGAGCACCGGCAACCGTTCCTCGACCAGCTGCACCAGGAGATCCTCGGTACTCTCGAAGTACTCGTAGAACGTGGTGCGCCCGATACCGACTTCGGCGGCGATATCGGCGTGGGTCGTCTCCCGGAACCCGTGTGTGGCAAATGACTCGAGCGCGGCGTCGAAGAGCGGCGATTCGGGTTTCCTCTCGTGAAGAACGTCGCCCCGGCATCAGTACCTCATCACTTCCCGTAGCGCCGGTTGCTGTGGGTGAAGTCACGCAAGGCACGCAGGAAAGTCCACTCGCCGGAACTCCGGCCAATAGACATCCACGAACGAGAACTCGGCGTATGCGGCCTGCCAGAGCAGGAACCCGGAGAGCCGGGTCTCACCAGCTGGTACGGATGACGAGATCGGGGTCGGGGAGATCAGCCGTGTACATGTACGAGCTGAGGTTGTCGCATCGATGTCGCTCCGCCATGTCTTCGGCAGCCACTCCCTCCTGAGCCAGGTTTGAGACCAACTCGCGGGCGGCGTCGACGATCTCCTGACGCCCACCGTAGGCAAGCGCGATGGTGACATGGCGGCTCCCCGTATTACAGGTCGCGGCCAGCCGCTTCGCAGAATCGATGAGCCGTCTGGGGCAACAGGTCGAGGCTGCCGACGAAGCGATACTGAGACGTCGTGGCCTTTGGTCCGCTCGGGGATCGAGTCGAACAGGTCGATCAGCACCTCGTAGTAGGGCTCCAACTCCTCGGCCGGCCGGGAGAGGTTCTCGGTGGAGAGCAGCCAGCAGCGTCACCGCGTGGATCTCGAGCTCATCGGCCCACCCGAGGAACTCGACGAACTTGTCCATACCCTCGCGATAGCTCGCCGCATAGTCGGGCAGCCGCTCGGCACGGGCATAGCGTCGGTGGCCGTCGTGGATGACCCCGATGTGCTTGGGCAGCTTGTCTCTATCGAGGAATTTCAAGATCCGCGACTCGTACAAGCGATATAGAGGCTTCTTGGCGATCCTCTTGGCCTTGTTCAAATTCACTACCGCTGAAGTCTACGCCCCGTCATGTTTAGCCAACGGCAGAAACACCCAGCGATGGCCAAATCCGCGTTCTGGGAGCGGGGAAACGGTTTACTTGTTCCGATTCGCCGGTAGCCTCATCTCATGCACCTCAACGAAAACTTCAAGCGCTGGACGCTTGGGAAGATGCAGAACCCGGTTCGAGGCTTGCTCCACGGGACCGCGGCCGTTGTCTCCCTGATAGGGACCATCTTCCTGCTCGCCCGGGCAAGCAACATCAGGGCGGAGATTGCCGCAATCATCTTCGGGGCGGGCCTGCTCGCCCTCTACACAACCAGCTCGCTCTACCACTCGATCCCCTGGCGGGACGTATGGAAACGCGGATGCAGCGCCTCGATCACTCCATGATCTTCGTGCTGATCGCGGCAACATATACGCCCATCGTGCTCATCATCCTCGACGGCACCTGGCGATGGATCGCATTGGCGATGGCATGGGGGATCGCCCTCGTAGGGATCATCAACCGGCTGGTCGGTTCGATGGAACGGCACGTCTTCTCGTTCAGCTTGATGGTGATCCTCGGCTGGCTCTCGCTCCCCATCATGTTCCCCCTGGCGAGTCGCGCCGGCACTGCGGCCGTCGTGCTGATGGCAATCGGTGGCGGCCTCTACACCGTGGGCATGATCTTCAAGGTGACCCACTGGCCGCGTCTGTGGCCGCGTGTCTTCTCGGCACACGAGCTCTTCCACGTATTTGTGGTTGCCGCTTCCGTGCTCCACTGGACGGCGACATACCGCTACGTGATGGGTTGAGCCTCAGCCGCCCGACTCCTCGAGCGCCTTCTGCCGTTCCCGGCCGGGGCGCTGGATAACGAGCAACTGGGCCGGCTCGTAGCCGCCGTTGTGGTACGAGTACTGCTCGCCGTCGTCGAAGACAAGAACATCCCCGGGATGAAGCAGCACCCTCTGTTCCGCCGCGGTGAATTGCACAATCCCCCGCAGACCGACATAGGTCTTCTCCTTACGCTGCTCCGCAAACGGCGGGTGCTCGCCGCCGATGGGAACCTCGACAACTCCCAGGGAGAGCTCGGTGAATGATCCCGGGGTCATATCGCGGACGCTCAGGGTCCCGAAGGGGAACGGCGCCTGCTCCTCGTAGCGCTTGAATTCCACATCAACCTCCACTCACGGACTCTACGGAGCACCCGGGCACAAACGAAATCTGGGTGGAATCCAGCGTATCGTGTCGCTACAGATGCAGATACAGAGAGGAAATCGCGCGACGGCCACCTAGGCTGACGGTGTCAGTCTCCGCAGCCGATCCAGGGCCCGGCAACATGAGCACGAGCATCCACGAGCAACACGGAAGAAGGGTGTCGACCCGCGCCCTGTGGCTCCTGGTGGCGGCGATCCTCTTCGTCATCCCCCTCGTGATCAAACTGCCCGACCTCTCTCCTGCCGGACATCGCATGCTTGCGATCTTCCTGGTGGCCATCGTCCTGTGGGTCACCGAGCCGATACCCCTCTACGGCACCGCCGCCCTGATCATCTTCCTCGAGATCGTCATGATCAGCGACCAGGCGGTCGTCGCACTGCCTGCAGGCTTCGAGCCTGCCAGCTACCGCGACTACTACTTCGCCCTCGCCGACCCCGTGTTGATGCTGGTCCTGGGCGGCTTCTTCCTGGCAATGGGTGCTTCGCGGTTTCATCTGGACAAAGCGGTGGGCAGGATCATGCTGCGACCCTTCGGCGACAACCCCGCCCGCATCATGCTCGGGCTGATGCTGGTGACGGCAACGTTCTCGATGTTCATGTCGAATACGGCAACTACCGCAACCATGATGGCCGTGGTCCTCCCGGTTGCCGGTGCTCTGCCTGAGACGGATCGGATACGAGCCGCAATGATCCTCTCCATACCCTTCGCCGCCAACATCGGGGGCATCGGCACCCCGGTCGGTACCCCACCCAATGCCATCGCCATCGGCCAGTTGGAGCAGATCGGCATCACCGTGAGCTTCGGCAAGTGGATGCTGATGGCGGTTCCCGGCGTCATCGTGATCATCTTCATTGCATGGTGGCTGCTGCGGGCAATGTTTCCTTCGGACACCAAGTCGATCCCGGTGCGGATCGAGGGTGAGTTCGAGCATTCCCGGGAGGCTCACATCTTCTACGGAGTGTTCATAGTCACCGTGGTGTTGTGGATGACCGAGTCGTTGCACGGGATCACCTCGAGCGTCGTCGGCTTCATCCCGGTTGTGGTGCTGCTGGTCACCGGGGTGCTCACCGACAAGGACCTGCAGAAGGTGCAGTGGCACGTGCTGTGGCTGATCGCGGGAGGTATCGCCCTCGGTCGAGGTATCGTCGACTCCGGGCTCGATCGCTGGGTGATCGGCCTCATCTCCTGGGAGTCAATCGGAACGACCGTTGTGATGGTTGCGTTTGCCCTGGCGGGTCTGGCACTAGCGACCGTCATGTCCCACAGCGCCAGCGCCAATCTGCTCGTACCGCTCGGCATCTCGGTGGCGATGTCACCCGCTCTCGACCTCGACCCGCTGCTCGCCGGGTTCATGATCGCGATCGGGGCGTCATTGGCGATGGCATTGCCGATCTCCACTCCCCCGAACGCCATCGCATACAGCTCTGGGTTCATCAAGACATCGGACATGGCCAAGACCGGGATATTGATCGGTGTTGTCGGCTTGATCGTCTATCTCTTCATCTCCCCCATCCTCTGGTCGGCACTGGGGGTGACATGACCCTCCACGGAATCCGTGACGTTGTGCTGTGCGCATCGAGTGACCACGTCACCAGACGCGAGCTCGAGCGCGACCTGAACGCGCTGTCCGAGGGTGCCTTTGCCGTAGAGACCACACCCACCGCGGTAGCTCTGATCGCCGCCGCAGAGGCCGCCAGTGCCCGGGGCACCATGGTCCCGCTCGTCTTCGTCGACGACTACCTCAGCGACGGACGCGGCGTGGACACCATGCAGCGCCTCCGCCGTCTCCCTGGTTTGGAGACCACCCGCCAGATCCTCCTCGCCGAGGACGCTCCCGACTGTGAAGGCGTGTGCGATGGCGTGCTCACCGTCCCCTGGAGCGAGGGTCAACTCAAGGCGCTGGTCTCCCGCCTGGTCACCGAGTACTTCGTCACCGAGGCACCCCTCGAGGTCGAGGAGGTCACCGAGGTCGTCGATGTTGACGTGCTCTCGCGTGCCTTCGTCGAGGTGGAAGAACGGGCCCACGTGGCCACCGAGCGCCTTGCCCTGCTGCAGAGGTCATTCCGTGAGGATCGATCCCTCTCCGACGATGCAGTCGAAGCCGAGATGATCGCCGAGATCGACCGCGCTCTGGACGGCCCGCCCCGAACCACAGTTCCTACCGGTACCAGGATCCTCACCGCAGGCGCCCCCGTCGATGGGATCAAGGTGGTGGTCAGCGGCCGGGTACAGCTGACCCTCGACGTCGACGGCAGACCGATCGTCTTCCACGGACGGACCGCCGGGCGGGTCATCGGGCTCAACGCCATTGCCCTCTCCGAGACAAACGCCTTCTTCAACGTTGATGCGGTCGAGGAAACGACCTTCATTCCACTCACTCTCGAGGAATTCGATGATGCGCTCCGCCACAGCCCGACTCTTGCCATCCACTTCGTCTCGGTGGCATTGCGGGCAATGGCGCGCAGGAACCAGAGGTCCATAGAGCTGCGAACCATGGTCGATCGCCTCGCTCATGATCTGGAACAGGAGCGTGACGAGTTGGCCGATGCGCTGGAGCGCCTCAACGAGACACAGGCACGGCTGATCGAATCCGAGAAGCTCGCGACGCTCGGTCAGCTCGCCGCCGGAATCGGCCACGAACTCAACAACCCTGCCGCGGTGGTGAGCCGTGCCGCCGATTTCCTCACAGAAGACATCGAGGCGTTGACGGCAACGGTCCCCGGGGCCGACATGTTTGTGGATGCGGTACGAGTCGCCAGAGGGCGGAATCCGGTGTCCACCAGGGTGCTGCGCGAGCAGACGAGGCAGCTTGCCGATGATCTGGGCGACCGCGTCCTGGCGCGACGTCTCATCCAGATCGGGATTACCAGCCGCGACAAGTACGACGCGGTGTTCGCCAACATCCCTGATCCGGAGATCCAGTTGGAGCGGCTGGAGCGGTTCTATCGCATTGGAACCTCCATCCGCAACATCGATGCAGCCGCTGATCGGATTGTTCGTTTGGTCGGCTCGGTTCGCTCGTACGTCCGGGGCAACGAGGAGATGATCGAAGCCTTCGACATTCGGCCCGGGATCGAAGAGACACTGCTACTCCTCGGGCACGAGTTGGAGCATGTGGCCGTCGAAGCTTCCTACCCGAGTGAGGTCCCGTGCGTCGACGGCTATCCCGGTGCCCTGAACCAGGTGTGGACCAATCTGATCACGAACGCCATTCAGGCAATGCCAAACGAGAACGCCCGGCTCCAGATCGACGTCGCCGTCTCGCCATCCGGCGACGTGCAGGTGGCGATCACGGACAACGGCGTTGGGATTCCTCCCGAACATCTCGACCGCATCTTCGAACCGGCTTTCACCACCAAGTCGGGCCACGTCGAGTTCGGTCTTGGGCTCGGCCTGCAGATCGTCAAGGACATCGTGGTGCGCCACAATGGATCGATCTCGGTGGAATCCGAGCCTGGACGCACCTGCTTCACGGTGGTCTTGCCACCTTCGCAGGGTGTCTGTGACAGCAACGGAGAGACAACATGAACCGCTTGGTCATCCTCTGCATCGAGGACGAGGACGAGGTGCGCGATGCGGTGATGCGCGATCTCGAGGTGTTCGAGCCCGCCTTTCTCGTCGAGATGGCGGAGGATGCCGCCGACGCCAGACAGGTGGTAGCCGAGGTGACTGCGGCGGGAGACCGCGTCGCCCTCGTGATCGCCGATCATCGTCTGCCGGGAATGCAGGGAACAGACTTCCTGATCGAGCTGCATCACGAGCAAGCGACCGCACCGACGCGCAAGGTCCTGTTGACGGGTCAGGCGGGCCACGATGACACAATCCGCGCCATCAACGAGGCGGGCCTCGACCACTACATCTCGAAGCCCTGGACGGTGGACGAGTTGCACTCTGTGGTACGCGAGCAACTCACCGAGTATGTGCTGGAGAACGTCGACGACGTACTCCCCTACATCGCGGTGCTCGACGGCCCGAGGCTGTTGGACAAGCTGGCAGACGAGTCCATCTAACAACGCGGCGGGATCAGCCTCAGGAAACGGTTTGGGTCGCTCTGCTGAGGATCCCATCGACGATGACGTCGATTGCCTGGTTGAAGCTCTCGTCGGTGTCTTCAGGCATACCGAAGCCGTCTTTCATCTCGAGATCGATGAATCCGTGGATCGTCGACCGGATTGCCCGGATCAGGTGCACGGTCCGCTCAACGGGGATCCCCGACTCGACGAGATAGGCACGCAGGCTCATGACCGGCTCCGCCATGGCGGCGTACAGCTCCGGGTCCTCGCCGGGTTTCGGGGCAGGCAGCATCGCCTCGTAGAGACCGCGGTGCTCGAGGGCGAACCGCCGGTACTCGCCGGCGAGACGCCGCAACGCCTCACCCACTGTCTCTTCATCGAACCTCCGGGAGAAGACCTCATTCATCAGCCCTGCAGCGTGCATGGCTAACTCGCGATGCAGCCCGGCGAGACCTGCGACGTGGTTGTAGAGCGACGGCGTCTTGATCCCGAGCTCGTCGGCGACGGATCGCAACGACATCGCGCTCAACCCATCGCGATCGGCGATGCCTGCCGCCGCCTCGACCACCAGATCCAATGTGAGCCCGACCTTGCGCCCCATCAGCCTCTCCCGGCGGATTGTCTCTCCGCCCGTTCCTTCAGTGCAGTGTTCATCGCTTCGAAGCCGCGGCGGGTGGCACCGTCGAGACTCCGACTCAATAGCGGTACGAGGATTCCTGTGAACACCTCGCTCTGGACAAACCTAGTACCGTCGGAAGTGGGCTCGATCGTGAACTGGTGGCGCCCGTCGAACACCCCCTTGATACCCAACTTGCCGAGCCATTGGAGGCGTGTCGTCGGCTCGAGGACCGTCACCTTGGGACGGAACTTCATCGACCTGCCGCCGGGAGGTTGCATGCTCACCTCGAGCTGCTCACCCAGTTCGGCCGTTCCCGCGAGCGCCACGATGAACGGGTTCCACTCCGGGTACGACCCGAAGTCCATGAGGATCTCCCACACTGCTTGTGGCGAAGCTTCTATCTCGATCTCGGTACGTAGTTCCTTCATCAGCACTCCTCCGTGTCTAACATCATTAGTTATGGTAACTAAGAGCGTTAGACATGTCAAGGAGGCTCATCTACCAGCACATCGCGCCGGAGTTGCATTCGTGCGGATCACGTGCCCACATATGGGCGTGGCGTCCGCAAGAGCGCACAGAAACCGCCAACTGTCTCACCCCAGATCAGCGAGTTGCCGAACCCCCTTCACTGAGGTGACACGGTGACGTACGGTGGAGGTTGAGAGGCAGAACGGCCGGAGGGACGCTGTGTTTCGGTCCACAAGGGTCGCCGACCTACAAGGGGTCGCCATCCCCGACCGAGTCGAGGTGTCGGCCCGTGCGTTTGCGCGCACCTGGTCGCTGCTCGCCATCGGCGCCTTCGTCGTCCTCGGAGCTACGGTCGGGATTCCCCGTGGGCCCGACATGGAGTCATGGGAGAGAACGACACAGCTGGCCACTCTGGGTCTCATCGCATTCGGCGTGTTGGTGGCTCACCGCTTCGAAGGGATCGGTGGGGCGATCATGCTGGTCGGAGGTGCCGCGCTGGGTGGTATGGCGGCACTGGAGCACCAGCCCCTAGTTGCGTTCATCCCCGCCGCCGTCTTCATCGCCCCCGCCGTCGCGTTTCTCATCGCGTGGAAACGCACCAAGTCCTTGGTGTCGCTGATCGTGCTCGGCGCCGCAGTAATCACCATTCTCAGCATCGGTGGGGCCGTTGCATACGCCAATTATCAGACCGGCTACGGGCCGAGCCATCCCCAGTCCACTCTGCCACCACTACCCGACACCCCTGTTGTCTGGATGTGGGCCGGTGGGGTCAGCGACACCAGTGCGGTCGTCGTGGCGAGGATCGATGGTGATGCGGCCACGCTCGAGCTCAACGCCGGGCTCGCCCCCCCGACCATCCACTACGGCACCGCCACCGCAGGCACGTGGAGATTTGCACTCACCGGCCTGGAGCCACTGACCACCTATGCGTACCAGTTTGTTGTCGATGGGCAGCCGCAGCCGGAGCGAACCGGTGAGTTCACGACGTTTTCCAACGAGCCGATGAGCTTCCAGGTTGCATTTGCCTCGTGCGCTCGTCTCGGCTCGGCGGGCAAGGTGTTCGAGACCATCCTGGCGACCAACCCGGATCTCTTCATATCGACAGGCGACTTCTTCTACGCCGACTACGTAGCCACGGCGGCACAGCTCGCTGATGCATACAACCGCACCCTCACCAGCCCGCCCCAGGCAGCGTTGTACGGCGGCGTGCCCATCGCGTACATGTGGGATGATCACGACTACGGCGGCAACGACTCCGACTCCACCGCACCGTCGCGAACCATCGCCCTCGAGGCGTACGACACGTTCGTACCGCACTACCCACTCACCGAGACAGAGGCAATCAACCAGGCCTTCACGATCGGAAGGGTCCGATTCATCCTCCTCGATGGTCGCTCGTCACACGATCCCGACACGGAGACGGACACACCCGCCAAGAGCATGCTCGGCGCGGCTCAATTGGTTTGGCTCGAGAATGAGCTCCTCAGCGCCCATGAGACACACGCCCTCGTCGTGGTCGCAACGTCCGTGCCGTGGATCCAGCCTGCCACCGCGGGCGCGGACGATTGGGGAGGATTCACCAACGAACGTCGCGTCATCGCCGACTTCATTGCCGACCACGGCATCGACAACCTCCTGATGATCGCTGGAGACGCCCACATGCTCGCCATCGACGATGGCACCAACACCAACTACTCCAATACACCGGGACCGGCTTTCCCTCTCTTCCAGGCTGCTGCACTCGACCGTCCCGGAAGTTACAAAGGCGGCCCTTATAGCGAGGGAGCACACCCGGGCGGAGGCCAATTCGGTCTCATCAGCGTCATGGACAACGGTGTCGATCTGGCCGTGACACTGACCGGATACGACTGGACCGGCGCCACGATCATCGAGTACAGCTTCGAAGTCGGTGCCCGATGATGGCGGTGAGCCGGAGACACGGCCTTCTGCTCATCGACCTCGAAGGATCGGGCCACAGCGCCGCAGAAATCGGAGCCAAGGGTGCCGGGCTGGATCGTCTGCTCTCCGCGGGCTTGCCCATACCAACGACAAGCGTGCTCACCACCGAGGCCTATCGCCTTGTCGTTGCCGACGAGCCGCTCCGCCTGCTGATCGAGGATCTCCGCGATTCACCGCTTCCCGGCCCCGACGAGATCGCCGCGGAGAGCGCGGCCATCGATCTCATGTTCCTCGCCTCCCCCCTGCCCGAGGCCGTGTCAGCTGCCGTAACCGGGATCGGAGAGGAGATGCTTGCACTCGGACCGGTGGCCGTCCGATCCTCGGCTACAGACGACGACATACGTGAGGCATCGTTCTCCCATCAGTACCTGACCGTCACCAACGTCTCGGAGCTCCGCGATCTGGAATGCGCCGTGCGCCGCTGCTGGGCCTCATTGTGGATGCCCGCGGCGCGTGCTTGCCGCAACCTCCATCACACATCTGAGGACAATCTGGCCATGGCGGTCGTGATTCAGACAATGGTCGATCCGATGTGGTCGGGCGTGGTGTCGACCACCGATTCCGAAGCGCGACCGCACCTCGTAAGAGTCGAGGCAGTGCCGGAGTCCGGTGAACCGCAGGTTCCGGGAAACGTGACTGCTCGCGCCTACACGATCCGCAAGGACACTCTGGAGATAGAGCCTACAGATGGTATCGAGCCACTCGACTTTCTCGAGGACCTGGGACGGCTGGCGATCGACCTCGAACAAGCGGAGCGGAGCCCACAGGACTTCGAGTGGGCCTACACCGCCGACGGTCTGACACTCTTGCAGATGCGGCCGCCGGTGAAGCCTTCCGCTCTATCGACGCAATCCAATCCACTGGACACATCCGCATGCCCCGACGCCACCTACACGCCACACGGCGTCGTCGAGATGTTGCCCGGGGTGATCTCGCCACTGCTCTGGACGATCAACGCACCGATGCTGGAAAACGCATTTCGCGCCACACTGATCGATCTAGGGGCCCAGGTCCCCGACCGAAGTCGACGGATCGTCAACCGTTTTCGAGGTCGCGCCGCCCTCGACCTCTCCGCAATCGCCTCCGTCGCCGCGGCGCTCCCCGGCGGGAGTGCCGGCGAGGTAGAGCGACAGTATCTGGGACACCCCCTCGGAGAAGACCGCGCCGAGCATCGACGCGGCGTCCACCTCTTTGCTGCGGTGCGTGCTCGCCAGGTGCACAACCGCATCATCGACGAGGTCGCTCTCGTCGCCGCGGCCGCCTCCGGCCTCAACGCCACCCGGCTGGATCTCACAGAACTGCCGGTGAGGCGCCTCGTCGCCTACCGACAGCGAATCCGCGATCTGGCGTGGCGTGGGTATGCATCCGAGGTGGGGGCATCCAGTGCCGCATCAGCCTCCTACCGCGCACTCGAACTGTTACTCGGTCGCTGGCTCCCCGAATCAGACGCCGTGGAGTGGGCACAGCGGGTCACCCGGGGTGCGCTCAGCCGGTCTGCGGTCGGCGCGGCCAGGGCCAAGGCCCTCGTCGACGTGATCGACACCCATGCGACGAGCGCTATCAAGGACACTATCGCCCACGATCGGGAAGAACAGAGGCGGCTGATCGAGGATCTCGATGGAGGCCATGCCTTCCTCTCCGCTCTCGACGATGCAGTGTGGGCAATGGGCTCCAAGGCTCTCTACGGCGACGTGACCTGGGCAGAAGACGACTGGTGGATCTGGCGCCAGCTGCAGCTGCTCATCACCGACGGACCCGTCACCCCGACGTCGCACACCGGCAACGAGGACGACATGGCTGAGCTGTGCACGCTGCTGGCATCGGACAGGCGCTGGCGCCGGATCCGTGTCTTGACCGGGCAGTTCATCGACATGCGCCAACGCTGGCTACGCCGCCAGGTGAGCGAGACCATCCGATTCCTCGAATTGCGCGAACGTGCCAAGGGAGCTCTGCTCGTATTGGGAGGCGAGGAACGCCGCATCATCGTCGAGGCGGCACGTCGGCTCGTCGACTCGAGGATGATGGATCGCCCCGACCATGTGCAGTCGCTCACCGACAGCGAGCTCGATGCCATGCTATTTGGTAGACGCGGTTGTTCGACCACGGAATTGACGAGGCGTCGGCAATTGACCCGCGCCCAGGTCGGGAGCAGTCCGCTCCCGGAGCACTTCACCGGACACCCGGAACTCGTCGAGCCGGCATCTCTTGCTGACACAGATGTGCTCGAAGGCTGGGCTGCCGGGCCGGGACGAGCCGAAGGGAAGGTGTGCATCGTCCCTTCCCTCGACGAAGGGACGAGATTGCACAATGGTGACATTCTGGTGGCCCACGCCACCGACCCCTCATGGACTCCTCTCCTGTTGACGGCAGGCGCAATCGTGCTCGAGACAGGTGGACCGCTGGCGCACGCCGCCATCGTGTCGAGGGAGATTGGGCTCCCGGCCGTGCTGAACGTCGCATCCGCTACCAAGATCCTCGAGGACGGGGACGAAGTATGTGTCGACGGCAATCTCGGAGTAGTCGCACGCGACTGAAACGGAGGAGACCCGAATGACCCTATCCGTCTTCTTCCCGAGTCTGATGGGCGTCGGAATCATCGTGTCCGGGGTGCTGCTGATTTCCGACTGGCTGCGACGTCTGTTCCCCCAAAGCCAGATCCGCAGACGACACAACGTCGCCGTCGGTGCATTCGGTGCGGTGACAGATGCTCTCGCCGCCGCCGGCTACCGCCTGGTTGAGCCATCCTTTCTACACCGTGGCCTGCGGCGTCGCCGGACCTACGTCGTCATCGCCACCGCGGCATCGCTGCTCGGCGCGGGTGTGATCCAGTCCGGGCTGGCTTTCTACAACGACCCACTTGGATTGTTCTTCCACAGCCCGTGGGCAATCGGCATAGGCTATGGCATCGGCGCCGCGGCGGGGGTCTTGGCGCTGCTCTCCGCGGCCATCGCCGTCCGATACGCCAACAGCCCCGCATGGCTGCAGAGATTCGTAGCGGAGACTCTATTTGGCCGCTACGTGCTGCCCTCTGGCAGCGCCAAGACTCGTGCATTGAGCACCGTCGAGAGGATCTGATGTGAAACGGACGCTGGCGCTGATCGCTCTGATCATCTTCCTGATCTATACCGGCAGCTACATTTTCGTGTACCTGTTCCGTGCGTTCCGATTGTCTGCACCGCAAGGTAGCCCGGTGCACATTTGGCACGGGGACCCTTTTGCCCGCGCAATCCTGGTCTCGGTGTTCTTCATGATCGGACTGCTGATCATGCTGTTCGTCATGCTGATGCGACCGGGTGCACACCGAGCCGGCAGGATGGCGGTGCGACCTGATCTATGGCAGTGGCTGGTCGAGCAGGGTAAGCGAACAAACGAGCCCCCCGAGAGAATCGGGGAACGGGCCATCGCCTCGTACCAGTCGAGAATCGAGGGAATCGAATCCGGGGTTCACTAGCAATTTCGCCGGCACGCGCCACCCACAACTCGGCCACGGGACGGATGACCAGATCGTTCTAGTCGATCTCGTAGGCGGGTTTCGAGCACACCGTGCGCAGCGCAAAGCTCGAGCGAAGCCTGATGACCCCGGGGAGGCGAGACAGGTAGCTGCGGTGAATGCGCTCGTAGTCCTCGACGTCCGCACAGAGGATCTGGACCACGTAGTCGGCGTCACCTGCCATGAGGTGACACGACATGACGCCGGGGACCTCTTTGACGGCGGCTTCGAACTCGTCGAGTAGATCCTCGCGCTGACTCGACAACGAGATGTCGACGAACACCGAGGTTGCCTTGTTGATCTTGACCGGATCGATGACTGCGGCGTAGCGCTCGATGACGCCTCGCTCCTCGAGACGGCGAACCCTCCGTAGACACGCCGACGGCGACAGATGCACCTCCTCTGCCAGCGACACGTTGCTCATGCGGCCATCGGCGCCGAGCGCCGTCAGGATGGCTCGGTCGGTCTCGTCCAGCTCGTAGTTCACAACAATCCTCCAACGGATGCCTGTGTTGCGCTTGATTATTGCGCATGGTGCGCGCTCTGCGCCAGGACGCGCAAGCACATGCTGACAAATCGGCGATATGTTTGTCTTGTCTACTCATCAGGAGCGAAAGCTGTGATCGTTGGTGTGCCCAGGGAAGTCAAGGTCGCCGAGCGTCGGGTCGGGATGAAGCCGGCTGCAGTCAGGGAGTTGATCCACCACGGCCAGGAGGTGCTTGTCGAGACGGGTGCAGGCCTCGGAGTGGGTGCGGCAGACGCGGACTACGCCGCGGTCGGAGCGAGGATCGTGCCTACCGCGGCAGACATCTACGCCACTGCCGAGCTCGTCGTCAAGGTCAAGGAGCCGCAGCCAGAAGAGCGCGCCATGCTGCGGGAGGGTCAAGTCCTCTTCACCTATCTCCACCTCGCACCGGATCCGAATCAAGCGGCGGATCTGGTCAAGAGCAAGGCGATCTGCATCGCATACGAGACAGTGACCGACAGCAATGGGGGCTTGCCGCTCCTGGCCCCCATGTCACGGGTAGCCGGCAGGCTGTCGGTGCAAGCTGGTGCCACCGCGCTCGAGAGCGTCAACGGTGGGTCGGGCATACTCCTCGGCGGCATTCCCGGGGTGGCCCCGGCCAAGGTCGTCGTCATCGGCGGCGGTGTGGTCGGTGTCAATGCCATCGACGTTGCCCTCGGCATGGGTGCTGCGGTGACCATTCTCGACAACAACGTCGATGTGCTCGATCGCCTCGGCAGACACTTCGGACCAGCATTGACCACCATCTACTCGACGGCGGCCGCCCTGGATGAGCAGGTGATCGAGGCAGACCTCGTGATCGGAGCCGTACTGGTCAAAGGAGCCCGGGCACCGAAGTTGGTGTCTGCGGATATGGTGGGCCGAATGCGGCAGGGATCCGTGCTCGTAGATGTCGCCATCGACCAGGGCGGCTGCTTCGAGACATCCCACCCGACCACCCACACCGAGCCCACCTTCATCGTCGACGGCACCGTCCACTACTGCGTGGCCAACATGCCAGGTGCCGTGCCCAAGACGGCGACGGCTGCGCTGAACACGGTGACCCTCCCCAGGGCGCTTGCGCTAGCCACGAAGGGGGTCAAGCAGGCGCTGCTCGACGATCCACATCTGCGCAACGGCTTGAACGTGTGCGCCGGAATGGTCACCGACCAGGCAGTCGCCCGTGATCTCGGTTATCAATATGTAGCGCCTGAGGAGGCACTGGCGGCCCTGTGATCCGGGTCGCCCAGGGAGTAAGAAAGGGCGCCCCCACAACCTCGAAGTCGGGAAGGCGCCCAGATTGCTGATCAGGTTGTCTACTTCGCTACGTGCGCATCACCAAGCGATCGTTCATTCTCAGCAACGCCCATCCAATCAGGATGAGGACGATTCCGAGACCGGCGGCCATAGCGGCAATGCCGAAGGCAACCACGGAAGTGAACAGTGATGCCCTGAGGAAAGAGGCGGTCATCGCCGTGTCCCGCAGCGGATCGTCACGACCGAGCTGGGCATAGGTCTGCCCGCCGGTCGCCTCCAGCGCATGCTTCTGGATCGTGGCCGCCTGTTCATATGCGGTGAACGGTCCGTCGACGGTCTGACCACCGAAGTGGTTGGCGTCTTCCGACACCGTGATGTGCTCATCGTTGAGGTGATTCTTCACGTTGAACCAGGTGAAGAGCCCGGTTGCGGCCAGAAGCACTCCCGCGACCATTATGAGAATGGCGATCATGCGGAGCGGCGAGTCTGCCGTTGAGCTCCTGGAAGACGTCGATTCCTCAGCAGTGGCTGTCATCTTGTCTCCTTGTAGGTGGATGTACAGTGTGGAGCGTACTCATTGTTGAGTTGCAGTGACGACGACTCGACAATGTCGCCTCGTGCGATCGGCGTCGCCCGCGTGCGTTTTCGGCACTCATATCTTCGGGGGCGGGAATCCCGATTTGGCGATAACGTGTCACGCGACTCACCGAGCCGGTGCGTGCCATCTGGTTCGTCGTCGGCAGGGATGGTGAAGGCAAGCTTATGTGACGGTGGTGAGCACACGGCGGGAACACGGAAGATCCAGTACATCACGGCCGAGGAGGAGCAATGGGTGACACCGGGAGCGTGATCGAGACCATCAACCCGACAACGGGCGAGACGTTGGCCGTCTACCCGCAGGCAGCCGCAGACGAGATTGCGAACACTATCGCGTCTGCCCACACCCGGTACCTCGAATGGAGAACCCGCAGCCACTCAGACCGCGCTGCGTACCTCATGAGAGTCGCCGACTTACTCGAGGAGCGAAGCTCAGACCTGGCGGAGCTGATGGCAAGAGAGATGGGCAAGCCGGTGAGCCAGGGCCGAGCCGAGGCGAGCAAGTGCGCCTGGGTATGCCGGCACTACGCGGAGAACGCGGAGCGCTACCTCCAAGACGTCTCGATCGCGACCGAGCGGAGTGCCAGCTATGTCGTCCACAGGCCACTGGGCGTCGTTCTCGCGGTCATGCCATGGAACTTCCCGTTGTGGCAGGTCTTCCGCTTTGCCGCCCCTGCCCTGATGGCAGGAAACGGCGTGCTCCTCAAACACGCATCGAATGTCACCGGGTGCAGCCTCGCCATCGAGCAGATCATCCACGATGCCGGGCTCCCAAATGGGTTGTTCGGTGTCCTCGTCATCGGGGCGGACAAGGTCGCCGGCGTGCTCGAAGACCCGAGAGTGGTGGCAGCAACTCTCACCGGCTCTGAGGCGGCGGGTGCCGCGGTAGCGGCAAAGGCGGGGGCGATGCTCAAGAAGACCGTGCTCGAGCTCGGAGGCAGCGACCCATACCTCGTGCTCGCCGACGCCGATCTCGACCTGGCGGCAGATACCTGCGCCGCCAGCAGGCTCATCAACGGTGGCCAGAGCTGCATCGCCGCAAAGCGGTTCATCGTGATCGACAGTATCTACGAGGAGTTCGTCGACCGGCTGGCGCGGGCCATGGCATCGCGCAAGCTCGGCGATCCACTTGCGGAGGACACCGACATCGGCCCGCAGGCGCGCCACGATCTGCGAGACGATCTCCACCGGCAGGTTGTTGCGAGTATTGCCGCCGGCGCCGAGGTCGTGCTCGGTGGCGACATGCCCGAGGGGCCCGGAGCTTTCTACCCGGCAACGGTGCTCGGCCGTGTGACCAGCGGAATGCCGGTATACCACGAGGAGGCGTTCGGACCGGTGGCCGCGGTCATCTCCGCCCCGGACGAGGATGCCGCCATCGCCATCGCCAACGACAGTGACTTTGGCCTCGGCGCCGCCGTCTTCACCACCGACGTTGCCCGTGGCGAGCAGATCGCGGCATACCGCCTCGATGCGGGGTGCTGCTTCGTCAATTCTCCCGTGGCCTCAGACCCACGACTGCCCTTCGGGGGCATCAAGCGGTCCGGTTACGGACGCGAGTTGGCAGATCTCGGGATCCGCGAGTTCGTCAACGCCAAGACGGTCGTCGTCGCCTGACCCGGTGCTCTGGACCGATCAACCCGACCCCAGCAACTGCTCGAGCTTCTCCAACTGCGTCCGTACCGACGTCATCGAACCGCCTCCCGGCGTGATGCGGGCGGCCACCGATGCCGCAGCGGTCAACTCGTCCAGGTCCTCGGGGACCAGCCGGACATGAGCGGCTTCCAGCTCCGCGGCGGTGGCATCGCCGAGCGTGCGACCTGCTGCAGCGAGCTCTCCAACCAGCCGGCCCACCGCAGCATGGGCATCACGGAACGGCACACCCCGACCCACCAGCAGCTCGGCGAGATCGAGAGCGGTGACCATGGAGGAGGGCTCGGGGGGATCGAATTCGGCACTCTCGATCATCCCGCCGATCGCAGCAAGGGCGAGCGTCACGGTGTCGTCTGCATGGAACACGGCCCGCTTGTCCTCCTGGAGATCGCGGTTGTAGGTGAGGGGAAGCCCCTTTTGCAGCGTCAAGAGTGTGGTGACGTCACCGATGACCGCAGCGGTCTTGCCTCTGGTCAGCTCGGCGATGTCTGGATTCTTCTTATGCGGCATCGCAGAAGATCCCGTGGTGAAGGCGTCTGAGTAGGTGACCCACCCGAACTCTTCGCTCCCCCACAGGACCAGCTCCTCGGCGAGCCGGGACAACGTCACCATCGTCTGAGCACAGCAGAAGGCGTACTCGGCAACGAAGTCGCGGGAAGCCACCGCGTCCATGGAGTTGTCGAAGACATGCTCGAAGCCGAGCTCGGCCGCGGTCTGCGCCGGGTCGAGTCGCAGGCGGCTCCCCGCGACGGCTCCCGCCCCGAGCGGTGAGGTGTCGATCCGTGGGTATGCGTCGAGGAATCGATCCCTCTCGCGCAACAACATCCAGGCATAGGCGAGGAAGTGATGTGCCAGCGGTACCGCTTGAGCCTGCTGCATATGGGTGTATGAGGCGACCACGGTGTCGCCCGCTTCTACCGCGAGTGCGACAAGGACACGAATCAGGTCTGTGATCTGAGCCGCTCGCTCGCCTGCGGAACGACGCAGGTAGAGGCGCAGGTCGACAGAGATCTGGTCATTGCGCGATCGCCCCGTGTGCAGCTTGCCCGCAACGTCGCCGACCACCCGATAGAGCCTGCGCTCGACGGCAGAGTGCACGTCCTCATCATGATCAGACCAGGCGAACTCGCCGGACCTCGCCTCGGCGAGCACCGCGTCGAGACCACGCTGCAGCTCGACGCCGTCTTCGGGGGAGATGATCCCCACTTCGGCGAGCATGGCTGCATGTGCTTTGGATCCGATGACGTCGTCAACCAGCAGCCGCCGATCTGAATCGTCGACGGTGAACCTCCAGAGCAGCTCTGCCGGGCTCTCGTCGAACCGACCACCCCACAGTGTCATGGCCTACTCCCCTCCCCCGAGTCTCTTCTCGGCAAAAGTCCTCAGCCGCAGTGATTGCAGCCTGATGAAACCCTCGGCGTCCGCCTGGTCATACACATCATCCGCTTCGAAGGTCACGGTCTTCTCGTCATAGAGGCTATCCGAATCCGACCGCCGCCCGTCGACGATGACGTTCCCCTTGTAGAGAGTGATCCTGGCCTCACCGTTGACACGTTGCTGGATTTCGTCGTTGAACTTCTGGAGTGCCTCGCGCTCCGGCGAGAACCAGAAGCCGTTGTAGACCATCTCGGCGTAGCGGGGGGCGAGCTCGTCACGCAGGTGAGTCACCTCGCGATCGAGCGTTAGCGACTCGACGGCGCGGTGGGCGTGGTGCAGGATGGTGCCACCGGGCGTCTCGTAGACACCACGAGACTTCATGCCGACAAACCGGTTCTCGACTATGTCGACCCGGCCGACCCCGTGAGCGCCACCGAGCGCGTTGAGCTTGGTGAGGATCTCGACCGGGCTCATCCGCACCCCGTTGATGGCGACGGCATCACCCTGCTCGAACTCGATTGACAGGGTCTCCATCATGTCCGGCGCTTCCCAGGGATCGGTGGTCATCCGGAACATGCCTTTGGGTGGCGAAACCCAGGGGTCCTCGAGCACACCGCCTTCGTACGAGATGTGCAGGAGGTTGGCGTCCATCGAGTACGGCTTCTCCGGGGTCACCGGCACCGGGATGTTGCGTGCCTCTGCGTACGCGACACAATCGGCGCGGCCCTTCAAGTCCCATTCCCGCCAAGGGGCGATGACCTTGATGGTCGGGTCGATGGCGAACGCAGACAGCTCAAAGCGAACCTGATCGTTGCCCTTGCCCGTAGCCCCATGGGCAATAGCGTCGGCCCCCGTCGCCTTGACCGCCTTCATCATCCCCTTGGCGATCACCGGCCGCGCCAGCGACGTGCCGAGCAGGTAGTAGCCCTCGTAGATCGCGTTGGCGCGAATGGCCGGGAATACATATTCGGCGACGAACTCTGCGCGCAGGTCATCAACGATGGCTTCGGCCGCACCGGTAGCAAGTGCCTTGTCTCTTGCCTCGGCGACTTCCTCGCCCTGACCGACGTCCGCGGTGTACGTCACCACCTCGGCCCCGTACTCGTCTTTGATCCACTGCAGGATCACGGAGGTATCCAGGCCACCGCTGTAGGCGAGGACGACCTTCTTGATGTCTTTCATTTCCTTGCTCCCATTTCTTCGATCCTGGCAGCCACCGAGTCCCCACCCACCTCGGGTGCCGCAACAATCATCAACGTGTCATCTCCAGCAATGGTCCCGAGCACACCATCGACGACGGCACGGTCAATCGCCCCTGCCACCAGATGGGCGGCGCCGGGCGGCGTGTGTAATACAACGAGGTTCTCCGACACCGCCATCTCCTCAACGAAGTCGTTGACGGCCCGGCGTAGCCGCATCTCGGCCTCGCTCAGCCTCTCGGCGTTTGGGGCGAGGCTGTAGTGAACGACACCGTGGTCGTCTTTCACCTTGAAGGCCCCAATCGAATCCAGGTCGCGCGAGACGGTCGCCTGGGTCACCGGGTAGCCCTCCGCTTCGAGCAAATCGACCAGCTGGGCCTGGCTGGTGATCTCACCGTCGGCGAGCAGCTTGCGGATCAACCGTCGTCGGCCGGCTGTGGCCGGGCTCATGGCACGGGCTCCATCGTCACCATCGTTCCTATCCCTTCTGGTGTGAACACCTCGAGGAGCAGCGCATGCTGCATCCGGCCGTCGAGAATGTGGGCCCTCTCCACGCCCCCCTCAACCGCGGCAATACATGACCGCAGCTTGGGGATCATCCCCGAGGAGGCCGAGCCCGTCGCAATGAGCTTGTTGAGCTCCGGCACGATGATCCTGGCGATCAAGCGATTCCTTGTCTCCGAGATCCCGGTAGAGGCCCTCTACGTCGGTCAGGTAGATGACCTTGAGGGCCCCGAGCGCCTCAGCAAGAGCCCCGGCCGCGGTGTCGGCGTTGAGGTTGTATGTATTCCCGTCTTCGCCTCTCGCCAGTGGGGCAACCACCGGTACGTACCCCTCACTCTGGAGGCTGAGAATCAGGCCCGGGGTTCACCTCGGTGATCTCACCGACGAATCCGAGCTCGCTCGTCCTTCGGTCTTGCGATGAACGTATTGCCGTCGAGACCGTTGACTCCCGTGGCCACGGCCCCGTGTGAGTTGATCAGCCGACGATGTCGGGATTGATCTCCCCGGCCAGTGTCGACTGCACCACCCGGATGGTCTCCTCATCCGTCACCCGCAACCCTTCATGCCACACCGGCTCGATGCCCAAGCTGTCCCATCGCCCGGGATATGTGTGGCCCGCCCCCGTGGACGATCACCGGCTTGATCCCGACGTAGTGGAGCATGGCAACATCGTCGGCAAACGTGCTGCGCAGATCCTCGTCGACCATGGCCGATCCGCCGTACTTGATCACGACGGTCTTGCCGCGGAAGGCCTTGATGAAAGGCAAGGCCTCCGAGAAGATGCGTGCCTTGCCCATCGTCTTGGCGATGCGGGGCTTGGCTTCGTGTGGAGTGCGAGTGTCCCGTGTCTGTCATCAGCTGTACTCCGCGTTGAAGCTCACGTATTCGGGGGTGAGATCGGTGGTGACGACCCGGCCCGGTCCCGGAGCCCGACGCCGACGGTCATGGTCACGGTGAAATCACCATTGGCAATAGCGTCGTGGAGGGCAGGCCCATCGTGCTCGACGGCGACGCCGTCCCGGGCGATGTCGATCCCGGCATAGGCGACCCCGAAGTCCTGGCAGGATCGAAGTCGAAGTCGGTCGCTCCGAGCGCACCGAGCAGCCTGCCCCAGTTCGGGTCGCCACCGAAGAACGCCGATCTGACCAGGGCCGAATCGGCAACGAGCCGGCCCGCCTTCCTGGCGAGAGCATCGCTCGTCTGCGCCGATTACCTCGATGGTCACCACCCGGCTCGGCGCCCTCGGCGTCGGCGGCGAATTGGTTGGCGAGATCCCAGCAAACCCGGGTCATGGCGTCTGCGAGCGTCGACGTATCGGGAGCCACGCCGCTCTGCACCGGAGGCAAGAGCGATCACGGTGTCGTTTGTGGAGGGACAACCATCGATGTTGAGCGCATGGAACGACTCATCGACCGCCGCTCGGAGTGCCGTGTCGAGCGTCGGCCGGATCGACCACGGCGTCGGTGGTGACCACAACCAGCATGGTTGCCAGGTCGGGCCGCACCATGCCGGCACCCTTGGCCATTCCCCCGACCGTGAATCCAGTCCACAACGATGGAGCTCTCCTTCGGGCACGGTGTCCGTGGTCATGATCGGCTCGAGCGGCTCTGGTGCCTGCTGCGGCATCGGCGGCGAGTTCCGTCACCTGCCGCGACGATGCCCTCGATCACCTTCTTGACGGGTAGGGGCTTTCCGATGCCACCGGTCGAGCACACCAGCACTTCCTCGTGGCTGCAACCCACCGCACTGGCTGCCGCATTCACCATCGCCCTGGCGTCTGCGATGCCTTGCTCCCCGGTTGCGGCGTTGGCACAACCCGAGTTGAGGACGACTGCCCGCATCGTCGTGCGCCGCTCCAGCTGCTCCTTGCTCACCTGCACCGGTGCGGCCTTGGCCCGGTTGCGAGTGAACACTGCGGCTGCGGTGAGCTCTCCGTCGCCCGCCACCAGGGCAACATCGAGCGCTCCGGACGCCTTGACCCCGGCCACCACTCCGGACGCTCTGAATCCCGTTGCTGCGGTGACGCTCATGGCATCCACCCTGCCATCGGGAGACCCGTTGTCTCGTCGAGCCCGAGGGCGATGTTGACCGATTGGATGGCCGCCCCCGCGGTTCCCTTGGTGAGGTTGTCGATGGCTACCAGCACGACCGCGGTACCGGTGCGCGGATCGAAGTGAGGCTTCACCAGGACTCGATTCGAATTGGTGACCCAGCGGGTGTTGGGGGAAACATCGGTCACGGAGACAAACGGCGTCTTGGCGTATGCCGATGCAGAAGACTTCGACAACCGCGGCGGCGCCATCCGTCCTCGGTCACCGGCACGTAGCACGTCGAAAGGATCCCCCGCTGCATCGGGATGAGGTGCGGGGTGAAGATCACCGTCGGCTCGAAGGGGCCAACCTGACCGAGGACCTGCTCGATCTCCGGCTGGTGGCGATGGGTCAGTACCCCGTAGGCGGCGGCACCCTCGTCAACCGCGCCAAACATGAGGTGCTCCTTGGCGCCCGCGACCTGCACCGGACACACCCGATACTGAGTCGACGATCACCGGGCCGGACACAAGACCGGCCCGATGAAGCGGGGCGATTCCGAGCAACGCAGATGTCGGGTAGCAACCGGGAACGGCGATCCGGTCGGCACCCGCCAACTCTTCGGCGAACAGCTCGGGGAGGCCGTACACCCACTGTCCCAGCTGCTCGGGGTGGGGATGGTCCGAGCCGTATGCGGCTCGGTAGCGCTCCGCAGTATCGAGCCGGAAGTCGCTACCGAGATCGACGACCTTTGCTCCCGCGGCGCGCATTCGCATCGCGGGCTCCGCCGAGGCACCGTGGGGCAGGGCGAAGAAGGCAATGTCAACATCGGGGAGCGGGTCGGGCTCGTTGCTCTGGAGCATGCGCTCTCCCCCACCGAGATGCGGATGCACCACGCTCAGGGTCGCTCCCGCCTTGGTGTGAGCGCCTAGGTAGGTGGCCTCGAGATCGGGGTGTTCGTCGATCAACCTGATCAACTCACCTCCGCCATAGCCGGAGGCGCCGAAGATGGCTGTGCGGATCATCGTTCCTTCCAAGTCAAAGAAGAGGGACTATACGCATATACACATACCGGGTCAATCTCGTGATCCGGTTCTCGGCCACCGGCGCCTTCTGGCTGATGGCTACCCGCCTGGCCGCAGGCCTCATCGAGCTCAACCGTTCCGGTTAATGTCACGGATGATGACCTGGATCCTCGCCCACCAGGGCGGCTGGGACGAGGCGCTGCTATTTGCAGGCCCGCTCGTGCTCGCCTTCCTCGCAATCAGCGCCTTCGAGCGCCGTGGCAAGCAGCGTGAGCGCGAGCTCATGGAGCGTCGAGAGCTACCCGAAGCAGACGTCGACGATCACTTCCTCGACGACGCCGAAATCGATCACGGGGCCTCTGGATCGCAGAACAACACGCCGTAGTTGTTCTGAGCGGCGGCGTCGAGATAGGACGCCTCTAGATTCACTTTGCGTAGCTCAGAGCCGCTGCCTGCCACCTCCCTCAGCCCGGCGATGGTTGCGCAGCGGGCGGCGTTCTCGGCGGGGTCGAAGTCCACGAGTTGATAGCCTGCAGTTAGGTGCAGCATGCCCTCCGGATCTGCGGACACCTTACGCATATCCTCACGGTTGATCACGGTTGTTGCGGTGAATGCCAACACGATGAGCACGAGCGCAATAGCCGACCACGGTTTTGCCTTGAGTCGATCGGCGAGAAGCGCAAGCCCCACCGATGCCAGCACCGCCCAAGCTATCCACCCGAAGCCGGTTTCCCTCCACGGGGCCGGATTGAACCCTTTGGCCTGAAGCCCGGAACTGACTGCAGACATCACCGCTGCGAGCAGGATCACGATCGTGTAGTACAGAACGAGAGGAACAACGCGCCCCGGCGCCACCACCGATGTTCCCCTGTCGTCGTCCTCGCCATCGGTTCTACGCCACGCGAGGACCAACAGGGCACCGGCTACAACGGCTATCCCGAACGAGATCAATAGCGCCACGGAGGGGTGTGTCATCATCCGCACAACGGGTCGGAACTGGGCAAGCATCCCGACCGGGGCGAAGGCAGATCCAATTCGGAAAGGCAACAGAGCTACGAAATCAACCCCAACCGACGGCGAGGCGGCGGCGTAGCACCCTCCCGCGGCGCAGTAGCGAGCAATGAAGAAGCGTGCGGGCAGGAACACTACGGCGAATCCGGCCGCCATAGCTACCCAGAGCCGAAACGCGTGGAGGTGCACGACTGATTTGAGGTTGCGCCAGCCGATCTGTTGTACGCGGAGAAGGATCAGATGGGCGAGGCCGAGGATCAGACCGATCCACGCCAGTTCGATCATTGAGGCAAGGATGGCACCCAGCAACGCGGCAATCCCAAGATGGCCAAGGAACCTCACTCCTCGAGGCTGTGTATTCCGAAGTAGGGCCCTTCCCAACCACAGTGGTATCGCCAGCGCAAGCGACGCCGTCCCGAGATACAGACCGGGAAACAGTGTTAGCGGGTGCACGGCCGGGTTGATCAATACCAGAGATCCTGCGAATAGGAACGGGAGCAGCACGATCGTTCGCGGCCACAGACGACCGGGATCAGATGCGGCACGCCGGTATTGATCAACTGTCGCAAGGCCGGTTGCCAGGAGAAGCGCGATCATCGCCACCTTGACCACTGACATCATCACGTTCGGAGCGATCCCCGCAACGATGCCTGCCCGCACCACCAGCCAGTGCTCCAGATAGAAGCCCAGCCTGCTCATTGGACGAAACACACCAACATCGATGAACGCCGTCACCTCCCTCATCACCTGGTTCCACAGGAGAAAGGGGTTGCCCCCGACCAGCTTCTCCGGCATGTACATGACGAAGCGCTCGTCCGCCCAGGGACGTGCCAGCAGAGCGGGCAAAGCCACGAGCGAGGCGAGCACAGTGCCGGTGATAAGAGGACGTCGCATCGACCGCATAGGTGGGGCAGCGTAGTCAGCGGGATCGAATTTCCATCTACAGACAAACCGTCAATCGACCGCCCGCGCCCTCTATAAGATCCCCAATACCCTCTCATTAGGGGTTGCGGGAGTACGAATTGGTCTCGTTGTGGTGGAGCGATATGGCCACTCAATGGACCCGCCCGCTGTTCAGGGAGAGTCGTCAATCGGATCCTCACTCGTGAAATTAGCCCAGGGGCACGTCAATGAGGTAACACGGTTCAGCACGGTCGATGGGCCGGGCAACCGTTTTGTGATCTTCCTCCAGGGGTGCAACTTCAATTGCATCTCGTGCCACCACCCATATCGCATCAACTCTTGCAGCAGTTGCGGAGAGTGTGTCGAGCCATGCCCCGAGGGGGCGCTGTTCTTCGACGGGAATCACAAGGTCGTTGTCGACGACGACGAGTGCACCCATTGTGATATTTGCCTGGCCGTCTGCCCGTCCCAGACCACGCCACTCACCCAGATGGTCCGTCTCGACAGCCTCACCAAGAGGATCGCTGAGGTTGCCCACTTCATCTCGGGCATCACGGTCTCCGGCGGCGAACCCACGTTGCAGAGCGATTTTGTGACAAGCCTCTTCTGCGCGCTCAAATGCGACGACAAGTTCTCTCGATTGACCACGCTCGTCGATTCCAACGGGCACACGACACGACAGGTATGGGATCGGCTCCTTCCGGTGATGGATGGGGCGATGATCAGCCTCAAGGCGTTGGATCCCGATACCCATATCGCCATCACCGGCGAGCCAAACACCAAAGTGCTCGAGTCGATTCGCTACCTCGCCGAATGGGACCGTCTCTGGGAGGTGCGCATGCTCATTATCCCCGGGAGGAACGACGATCCGGTTGAGGTACAGCGAACGGCCGAGTGGTTGCGGGACGTTGACCCGTCGCTGCAGATTCGCCTCGTCGGTTTCCGCAACGCCGGGGTGAGAAGCGACTACTCCTTCATCCCGGACGCCGATCCCGATCATATGGCCCACCTCGCCGACATCATCCGGCAGGTCGGATTCGACGATCTGATCGTCTCCTGATCCACTCAATCGCTCAAGGTCACTATCCGATCACCCGATTCTGATCGAGTGAACGAATTCGCCGGCAACACGTATCTTCTCGACGATCCCGACACGGTTCTCGACGCCCGGGTCAAAGTCGATCTGAGCAACATCACCGTGCTGGCCGACGGGACCGAGATCGGAAAGTGGAAGCACGACGAGGTAAAGGCTTCCAGAGTCGGCAACCTCATTCATCTCAGGGCAAACGGCGAGACCCTGGTGATCGCCGTCGACGACCCCAGTTTCCTGCTCGATCTGCTCGGCGTCGAGACGCCGCCGGAGCCCACAGGACGACGCCGTCGCCGCAAGAGCAACGAGTACGAGCAGCCGGGTCGCAACGCTTTCAGCCTGGCGAACCTCAAGAATGAGATCATCGAGGAGCAAACCACCCGCCTCGATCGACGACTCGCCGTCCTGATGGCCGTAGCCGCCGCAGCCATTCTGCTCGGAGCAGCCCTTTCCTGGGGGCCGTTCCGCATCCTCGATCCGGGTGGCTTTCCCATTGGGCGCCTCCTCGCCGCGTTCGGCGGACTGGGTGGATTGGTCGGCCTCTATCTGGCCTACTTCGATCGCAGCCGGGTCACCGGGTCGGCCGCGGCTATCGCGGCGGGCGTCGTCACGTTCGCGGTCATGTACATCTACGCTCGCTCCGCCCGTCTCGGCATCGGCTTCATGTTGGCGATGCTGGGAGCACAGGGACTGGTTGCTGCCGGTGTCCTCGGCATGGTGCGCCGCCCTGCAGACGACGAATCCGACGCGTAGCGTCGCTTGCCGCTTCGGAGCAGGCAGCCGCAACTTCAGAGGAGATCGGGGCAACTGCACAGGATCTGCGTACTAGTGCGGAAGACCTGGCCGACGCAATGCAGCGATTCCGAATCTGACATGTCGTGACGCGGGCTGGTTGCCGGTGCGACGGGTCCTAAGTGCCTCCGGCACCGCCCCGATTGGACCACCACTCATCGAGGAGCCGATATGCCTCGGCGGGCTCGTAGGGGCCGTCCTCGATGCGGTACTCGAGCAGCATCCTCATGGCCCGCCCGACATCGGGGCCGGGATCCAGACCGAGATGACGCATCACATCGTTGCCGTCGATAGGGGGACGGAGAGCTCTATCTCCTCCCTCTCTCGTAGCTCTGCGATCCGGTCCTCCATCTCATCGATACGCCGGGAGATCGCATTCGCCCGTTTCTTGTTGCGGGTGGTGACGTCACATCGCACCAACTCGTTCAGCAACGGGAGTAGCGGCCCGGCGTCCCGCACGTAGCGGCGTACCGCCGAGTCGGTCCATCCCATCTTGTAGGTGTGTGGGCGCATGTGCAGGTACACGAGCTGGGCAACGTCCTGCATCCGTCTCCTTGGGATACCGCAGCTGACGCAACCGCTGGCGCGCCATCCGGGCGCCAACTACCTCGTGGTGATGAAAGGTGACACCCCCGGCCTCGAACTGGCGCTGTCGCCGGCTTGCCGACGTCGTGGAAGAGCGCGGCCAACCGGAGCGTCAGGTCTGGGGAGGTCTTGCCGACGACGGCGATGGTGTGGGCCAGCACGTCCTTGTGATGGTGCAGCGGGT
The DNA here is from genome assembly GCA_963844835.1 of uncultured bacterium. Lineage (GTDB taxonomy): Bacteria > Actinomycetota > Acidimicrobiia > Spongiisociales > UBA5794 > JAAETI01. The sequence goes on from CAWJPT010000006.1 coordinate 110,857, forward strand.
CCTGCTCGAGCTCGAGGGCGCTGCAGCTCGGGAAGGAACTCCTCGGCAAGACCGGATCTCACCAACCCCCAGAGGCCATGCCTCGACGTGGTCGCCGACGATCAGCTTGCTCAGCTCGTCACGGATCCGCTCTGCGGAGACGATCGAGAGCCGCTGCCGCATCCTGGTCGACCGCGCCACCGCCTCGTCAGTCGGCGGCGAAGCCGAGCGTCGCCACGAACCGGTAGAGCCGGAGCATCCGCAAGCGGGTCGTCGCCGAACGAGGTCTCGGGATCGATCGGTGTGCGCAGCACCCTCGAGGCCAGATCGGCCAGGCCGCCATAGGGATCGACCATCTCCGGGGCGCCGTGCCCCGGTGAGCCTGATCGCCATGGCGTTGACGGTGAAGTCGCGCGCGAGACAGGTCGGTCTCGATGTTGTCGGAGAATTCGACGTGTGGCTTGCGGCTCTCCTCCCGATAGACGTCGCTGCGGAACGTCGTGATCTCGTAGATCTCGCCGTCCCGTGTCGCCCCGATCGTGCCAAACGCCTCCCCCACCCTGAAGACACTGTCTGCCCACCCGGCAAGCAGCTCGGCCGTTTCGTCGGGCCGTGCGTCGGTGGCGAAATCAAAATCCTTGGTGACCGCAGTCGAGAAACGCGTCACGCACGCTCCCCCCGACCAGGTACAACTCTCGCCCTGCCGCGATCAAACACCTCTCCCAAGAGGCGAATCGAGGATCCCTCCGCGAACAACGGTTCGAGTCGTGCCGGGATCATGACTCGCGCCACCGGGACGCCAGCTGATCGGCGTACTCGTTCCATTTGAAGCCGACGTGAGCCTTGATCCACCTGAGCTCGAGTCTCAGGACGCCTGCGGTAACCGAGGTAGGCCTTCTTGACCAGGTCGAGATTCTCCACCGGTCCGGACTTTCGTTTCCATCCCCGCTTCTCCCACCCGGCCGCCCACTCGGTGATGGTTCTCACCGCGAGGTTGGAATCCGAATAGACCGTCATCGGCATGCCCTCAGGAATCACGTCGAGCGCTTCGACAAGGGCAGTCAACTCCATCCGGTTGTTGGTCGTATCGGGATCGTGGCCGCTGCGCTCGGCGACTACCTCATCGTCAACGACGTAGACGACCCCCCAGCCGCCCGGGCCCGGATTGGGGACGGCGCTTCCGTCTGTGAACACCCCGGTGTGAGGATCCTCCACTGGTGCGGTGTCTCGCTTGGATGGCGTCGACCTCTCGGCCGTGTCGCGACACGATCGGCAACGTGACGGCTCCCACCCCGGGTAGCGGTCGAGCACGTGACGCGGCAAGGAAAACGCGGTGCCGCAATCACGGCAGATGAACTCGGGCATGCCAGAAGCGTAATGGCTTTGTCGGTCCCGAAGGTAGAGCCTGGATCTAGGACTCTGGAAAACCCTGCCGTAGCTTCCTGTGAGTCCTAGACCCCGGCTTTGCTCAGGCTGTGCGCAACCCGGTCTTTTGGGCGGCCATCCTGAAGTCTGTTGGGTGCGAAGCGTGGTTCAGCGCTTCCTCGAAGGTGATCGTCCCTTCGCGGAACAGGTTGAGCAATGACTGGTCGAAAGTCTTCATGCCGTAGTAGGCGCCCTCAGTCATCACTTCCTCGATCTTCTTGGTGCGGTCGGGGTCGAGGATGTAGTCGAAGGTACGGTCTGTGTAGGTGAGCACCTCGACCGCAGGGATCCGCCCGGACCCGTCGGCGGCTGCCACGAGGCGCTGGCTGAGCACCATCTTGAGGTTGCGGCCGATGCGGAGACGCATCTGATGCTGCCGGTGGGGCTCGAACACCTCGACCAATCTCGTCACGGTCTCCGTGGCGTCGTTCGTGTACATCGCGGCGAGCACGAGGTGCCCGGTCTCGGCGGCGTAGAGTGCCGAGTCGATGGTCTCTGCGTCGCGCAGCTCACTGACCATGATCACGTTTGGATCCTGTCGCAGCACCCGGCGAAGCCCCTCAGGGAAGTTGATGGCGTCCACACCCACTTCCCGCTGGCTGACGATCGCCATCTTGTCCCGGTGCAGCATCTCGATCGGGTCCTCGAGAGTGACGATGCTCACACGACGACTCGCGTTGATCTCATCGACCATCGCGTTCAGGCTGGTGGTCTTGCCTGAGCCGGATGCCCCGGTCACCAGCACGAGGCCGCGGTCCTGCTTGCAGACCCGCGCCACCGCTTCCGGCAAGCCGAGCTCGAGAAATCCTTTGCTCCCGGCCACAACCGCACGAACCACGAGGGCAATCGATCCACGCTGGCGGTAGACGTTGATGCGGAATCGGCCGAGGCTCGGCGTGCCGTATCCGAAATCGACCTCACCCTCGGTCTTGAATATGCCCGCAGCCTTGTCATCCATCAGCGATTGAGACCACTCCTCAGTGTCGCTCGGGTTGATCTTCGGCAACTCGGAGAAGTGCAGGTGACCGTCGATACGATAGGCCGGCGGTGAGCCCACCTTCAGGTGCAAATCGGATGCACCTATCTCGGCGAGTTTCCCCAATAGGGCGTCAAGCGTCGGCAGTCGATCCATGTCATTCCTTGGTTACTATCGGTGACCCAAGCGGTCACCCTCCGTAGTCTCTTCCACCGTATCGGTCGGAGGAGCCGACCACTTGAACGCTCGTTGACGACGGGCAGGATGTCGTCGGACGACAAGCTGCCCGATGCGGTTAACGTGGCCGGTGACAACGCCACGAGCAGGGCGGATGGGCGACCGGTCCGGAGGATCGAAACCGATGGCGCTAACCGAGCAACCGGCCACCGTTACTCAGCGGGGGACCTGGCCAGGACGCATCACATTGCGCCGTGGCTGGGCGCGCGCCGATGCGAGGCCATGGAATGATGAAGAGCCGCAGGCTTCACTTCGTCTGCTCAGGGGTGGCTCGTCCTTTCTGCAGGCGTGCGGAGCCCGATTGATCGAGCTCGGCGTCACCGGTGTCGTGTCCCCTCCCCTGCCGCTGTCGTCTCAGCGTGCCTGGCTCCAGGCCGGATTCGAGCCCTACATCGATCTCGCTCTCATGAGGAAATCGCTGGACACCAATGTCGGCTCCCCGAGCCATCTCGTTGTTGAGAAGCCGCAGGTAGATCTCGATGATCTGCTGCGGATCGATTCAGCAGCGTTCTCGCCGTTCTGGCGATTCAACCGTGGTGCCCTCGAGGAGGCCATCGCCGCCACTAGTCGGTCGGCAACCCTCACCATCCTCGGCAGCACCGGAATCCCCATTGCGTACGCCGTCGTCGGCTTCGGTAGTGCCATCGCCTACCTGCAGCGTGTCGCCGTCGATCCGAAATGGCAAGGACAGGGAATGGGCCGCTCCTTGGTGAGAATGGTCGCCCGCAAGGCGCGCAGCGCAGGAGCCAAGGTGCTCCTACTCAACACTCAGGTGGACAACATCTCCGCGATCGGACTGTACGAGGACGAGGGATTCGTCCGGCTCCCCGAGCCTCTCTCGCTGCTCCGGCTCCCTGCCTGACCCTCGGATCCATCAATGGCACCCCAACTACCGGATCGCTACCAGACCCAGGTCAGGTTGGGCCGCGACGGCGACATCGACGAGTGGCTGGCCACCGACACCGCGCTCGACCGACCGGTACTCATCCGGGTGCTCGACGCCGACGCGTCCCGGGCACGTGTCAACGAGTTCGTCACGGCAACACGGGCCGCCGCCACCGTCGAGCACGTACATCTCGCCGGGGTATACGAGGTAGCGGAGTCGCCAAATGGCGGGGCTCACGCAGCCATCGAATGGAATGGCGGCGTTTCGATCGCCGATCGCCTCGCCGCCGGGGAGACTCTGCCCGTTTCCGAGTTCCTCCCCAATGCGGCAGGGCTGGCCGAGGGACTGGCGGAGCTCCATGCGGCCGGCGTCGTGCACGGGGCCATCGACCCAGCCGCCATCGTCTTCTCCGCGGCGCACCCGGCCAAACTCAGCTCATACGGTCGGCATCGTCTTTCGCTGCGCCCCGAGCACGACACTGCGGCGCTGGCCCGGGCTCTGCGCATCGCGGTCACGGGCTCAGCAAGCCCCGAGATCCGCCCTTCTCATCTCGTCGAAGGACTACCTCCGACCGTGGACGACGCCATCAAACGGGCCGAGGCAGGCGAGTACGACGCCAGGGCACTCGGAGCAGCCCTGCGTGCCATACCGTCGACGCTGCCTGCTTCGAAGCGTCCAGGCTGGTCGTGGCGGTGGATCGTGCCTGCGACCATGTTGCTCGTGAGTGCCATCGTCATCGCGGGCATCGGCCTTGCCATCGATGTCGACCCGAACTCCCCGTTCCTCTTCCCGGCAACACCAAGGGTGGATCGAGCCGTGAACACGACGACCACTGAGCCGGGCACGACTACCAGCGCGGCGCCTGGAACCGCAGCTGAGGCTCTACGGCCGAGCCCGGCGTGTACGACCCGTTCGGTGACCAGAGCGAGCGGGAACGGGACCTGCCCAACGTCGTGGATGGAGATCCCGCGACCTCATGGCGCACCGAGCGGTACTTTGATCCGCTGCCGCTGATCAAGGATGGCGTCGGCATCACTTTCCGAGTCGACGGCGCTCCCGGGTCGATAGAGCTGCGTACCAGCCCGGAGACACTCCTACTCCATCCTCTGGGCGGAGACCATCCCGCCGACATTCGACGGGTGGGAGGAGATCGGCTCCGGCACCGTCTTCGACGCTCCGGCAACCATGCAACTACCCAACCGCGACGGCGGGGTGTGGTTGCTGTGGCTCACCGATCTGCCGGAACAGGGCACCGATGAGTACTACGCCGAGGTCTTCGAGGTGGTGTTCCGGCCCTGAAGTCGGCCGCGCACGGCGCATGAGAGTGACACGGCCGGGCAGATGCGCCAGAATTCGGGAGTGACCAGCAGAGCCGCAGAGGACATCGCGCTTCTCGACCGCTTCCTCGGCGGCGACGTGGCCGCGTTCGACGAGTTGGTCCGCGCCCACGAGGACCGCGTCTTCGGCATCTGCCTGCGAATGATGAGCGACCGGGAAGCCGCCCTCGACGCGGTGCAGGAGACGTTCCTCACCGTCTTTCGCAAAGCCGATCGGTTCCAGGCGAAGGCGGCATTCAGCACCTGGCTCTACCGGGTGGCGGTCAACACCTGCTACGACCAGCTGCGCAAGGCGAAGCGTAGACGGACCGAGCCGTTGCCCGAGACAACCGATCCGGCGGATCCCGGCACCGACGACGAACTGTCTGCGGTCGAGCTCCGGCCCGACATCGAGGCAGCACTGTTCGCCATTCCCGTCGAGTTCCGTTCCGCGGTCGTGCTCGTAGACCTCAAGGGCTCTCGCTCGAACAAGCATCCGAGATCCTCGACGTCCCGGTGGGGACGATCAAATCCCGCGTCTTTCGTGGGAAGAAGACAACTCGCATCGAACCTCGGGAACCTCAGGGCAGGCTCGCGACATCCAAGAGACGAATGAACATGCACGAACACGACCAGGAACTGATCATGGCACTCGCCGCAGGGTCCCTCGGCGGAGCCGAGGCGAGCGCGGCGATGGCCGAGATCGGCATCGTGCCCCGAGTGCAGCCGCGATCTCGAGTTGCAGCGCATCGCCATCTCGGCACTCGACGAGCTGCACCAGCCCTACCTCACGGCAACCGAGTCCTCTCGTCTCCACACCGGTCTGAAGCGTGAGCTGGGCCTGCACAAGCAGGCTCCCGCCCCGGCACGCAACGGAATCGCCTGGGGGCGGTGGCTCCCCGCTCTGGGGATTGCGGCCGTCTTCCTGGTCGCCATCGTCTCGCTGGCGACGCTCGGCGTCGGCGGCGATTCGGCAGACTCAGCGACTATGGATATGACGACTACCACGGCCGCCGCCAGCGAAACCACCGCAGCCGCGCTCGCCCCTCGTGCTGAGGTGGACGACGGCGCAGGAGACCTCTATCGGGCCGACGAGGTGCAGAGCGGGGAGTTGGCCGAGACCACCACTGCGGCCGCGGAAACAACAACAACGGCCGCCGCGGCACAAGAAGCCACTACGACCGCTGGCGCCACCGAGACAACGTCCAGCGGGTCGAAGAACGCGTTCGAACTCCTCCCCCCGTTCGGGATGATCGAGGACCTGAATAGATCCGATCTCATCGACCTGCTCACCAACGCCTACGACATGGTCCAGGACATTTCCCTCGGCGCAAGGGCGTCCGACCCCACAGTTGACGGGTGTTTGATCGAGAACTCAGCACCCGAAGCAGCGGTGCGTCTTGGTCTCCCCGAGTCCAGCCAACCGATCTTGCTCGGCACCGTGGCCGACGCCGCTACCGGTGAGGAATTCCTGCTCGTCGCATACGTTCCGGCCGACATCAACCAGACGGTGTTCGCAACTCAGCGCATGCTGAGCTGCGACATTGTGACGATATTGTTCCAGTAGCTGGACTAGGGCCGTCCTCGTCTGACTAATCTCAGACTCGATGAACGACTATCCAACCCAGATCGCCGACTTTCTCGAGAACACGGCCAACAAGATCCGCGCGATGACCGTCGACCGGGTCGCCGGATGGGCCAAGTGGACCGGTGTCGGCATTTTCGCAACCTTGCTCGGGCTGGTGCTCGCCATCTTCCTGGTCGTCGGTCTCGTCCGATTGCTCGCCGGGCTGGTGGGGATGCAGTGGGCCTACACGATCATTGGTGGATTATTTGTGGTCGCCGGGATGTTCTTATGGAGGCTTCGCCTTCCGCGCGATGCCTCACAGGACTGACTGGACACACAAAGGAACGGAATGATGACTGAGAAGGTCGTGATCATCGGCTCCGGCCCCGCCGGGCTGACCGCGGCGATCTACAACGCCCGCGCCGACCTGGATCCGCTGATGATCGAAGGTATGGAGCGCGGCGGACAGTTGATGCTGACTACCGATGTCGAGAACTTCCCCGGATTCCCCGACGGGATCCTGGGCCCCGAGCTCATGGAGGGCGTCCGCAAGCAGGCAGAGCGCTTCGGGACCAGGATCATGAGCTCCGACGTGAGCAAGGTCGATTTCTCCCAGCGACCCTTCAAGATTTGGGTCGAGCAGGATCTATACGAGGCCGAATCGGTGATCATCTCCACCGGTGCCTCGGCGCGATGGCTCGGGCTCGAGAGCGAGATGAGATTGCGGGGACACGGTGTTTCCGCTTGCGCCACCTGTGACGGATTCTTCTTCCGCGGCAAGGAAATCGCTGTAGTCGGCGGTGGCGACAGCGCCGCAGAGGAGGCACTCTTCCTGACCAAGTTCGCCTCCAAAGTCTATGTGATTCACCGTCGCAATGAACTGCGCGCCTCGAAGATCATGGCCACCCGGTTGCTCGAGCACGAGAAGGTGGAGATGGTCTGGGACAGCGTCGTCGAAGAGGTTCTCGGCGATGACCTCGTCACCGGGCTGAAGCTACGCAACGTCAATACCGACGAGGTCTCAGAATTGCCGGTCGAGGGCCTATTCCTCGCCATCGGCCACACCCCGAACACAAAGATCTTCGAAGGTCAGATAGATCTCGACGACAAGGGCTACATTCTGCTCCCCGGCGAGAACACGATGACTTCTGTGCCCGGCGTCTTTGCGGCAGGAGACGTCACCGATCACGTGTACCGTCAGGCGATAACGGCTGCTGGCATGGGATGCCAGGCCGCCATCGACGCCGAACGCTGGCTAGACGAACAGGAAGGTTGAGGTCGAATGGCAGACACGACGGTAAGGACAGACGATTCCGGGTTCTCCACCCTGATCAGCAGCGATACGCCGACGCTGGTCGACTTCTGGGCGGAGTGGTGCGGCCCCTGCAAGATGATGGAAGGTCCGCTCAAGGAGCTCGCCGGTGAGAAGGCGGGCAAACTCACGATCGCCAAGCTGAACGTCGATGAGAACCCGAGCACCGCAATGACGTACGAGGTCATGAGCATTCCCACCATGATCCTCTTCAAGAACGGCGAGGAACAGAAGCGATTCATCGGTGCTCGGTCCAAGGGACAGCTCGAGGCAGAGCTCGCCGATTACATCGGTTGATCACGGTTTGTGAGACGATGGGCCTGTGAGGCTCTATCGACAAGGTGATGATGGTGAGGCGGTCCGGGACATCCAGGACCGCCTCGGCGCGCTCGGGTTCGAGATCGGCAAGGACGACCACCGGCAGCTTCGGCGAAGGCGACCCGCGACGCCGTCTCGGCATTCCAGGCCAAGCGCGGTCTCTGGGTGGACGGCATCGTCGGTCCAGATACGTGGCGTGCGTTGGTCAGCGCCGGATACGTCGCTCGGTAGCCGCATTCTCTATCACCGCGTCCCGATGATGGCAGGTGACGACGTTGCCGAGTTACAGCGGCGTCTCAACTCCCTCGGTTTCGAGTGCGGCATCGTCGACGGCATCTTTGGTCCCGATACGCTTCGTGGCCTGCTCGAGTTCCAGTCGAACCGTGGGCTGGCTGAGGATGGCCTCACCGGCACAGAGGTCATCGAGGAGTTGACTCTCATGTCCCGTGCCACCGAGAAGCACGGCCGCGAGGTCGTCCGAGGGCACCAATGGCTGGAGAATCTTCCCAGGTCGATAGCGGGACAGCGCATCTATATCGACCCGTTCTGCCGTGATGACAGCCGAAGCCGAGGCAACGTGGGGGCCCGGGGTCCTGCTCTGCGTCGATCATCCAGTCCCACGGCGCCACTGTGATTCTGTCCCGCAGCATCGACACCACCCCGGCGGAGCGGGTGCGGGCTTTCCGGGCCAATCGTCTCGGCGTCGATCTGGTCGTTTCCATGTGCACCGTCCCCGCGGGAGAAGAGTCTGTCCACTTCTTTGCGTCGGCGATGAGCAGATCCAGCGCCGGCGAGGAGCTGGCCCGCAGCATCGCACAGCGTCTCGATTCTGCCGATCGGTGGGTCGCGCCATTCCGATCCTGAAGAACACCCGAGCCCCTGCGGTGGTGGTGGCTCTCCCCGATGCCGATGCCACAACGACAACCGGGATCGCCCAGGGCATCCTGGATCTATACGCCAAGGACTGGCGTGCCGAAGGCTGACCGGTCGAGTCAGTTCGAGCAAGCGATAGATCCGCTCGAGATCATCGAGCGACGAGTATTTGATCGACACCTTGCCGCCGCGTTTGCCGTGTGCGATCTTGACGGCCGTCCCCAGCCTCTCCCCCAGCCGATCCTCTAACTCGATGATGGCAGCGGGCCGCGGCGGCTGGTACTGCTGCTTGCGCGGGCGCCTGCTCTGTTGGCTCGTGTCTTGACCGCATCCTCGACCTGACGCACCGACCATCCCTCGGCCACCACACGCTCGGCAATGTGGACGGCATAGGCTGCATCCTCGAGGCCCAAGCAGCGCCCTGGCGTGGCCGGCACTCAGCTGACCGCGCCCGACCATCGCCTGGATACGCGCCGGCAACTGGAGCAACCGGATCGTGTTGGTGACCGCACTCCGACTCTTGCCCACTCTCGAGGCGATGTCTTCGTGTGTCAAACCAAATTCTGCCAGTAGCTGCTGGTAGGCGGCGGCCTCCTCCATCGGCGAGAGATCCTCACGCTGTACGTTCTCCACCAGCGCTTCGGCAAGGCTGGTGGCATCGTCGATACCCTCCGCTCGAATCAATGCCGGCACATCGTCTAGCCCGGCGAGTTCGGCGGCCCGGCAGCGGCGCTCCCCGGCGATGAGGACGTAACCATCCTCGGATGGTCTCACCACCACAGGCTGGAGTAGTCCGAGCTCCTTTATCGAATCGGCAAGCGATTGCAGGCTGCTCTCATCGAAATGTCTGGCGCGGTTGCTGTGGGTTGGGCTGGATCTGATTGATGGCGATGTTGGCGAAGCCACTGCTCGGCCTTTCGACGGGTATCAGGGAGTCGAGTCCCCGCCCCAACCCGCTTTTACGTGCGGCCATGACGCCTCCTGAACTCTCTCGCCAATTCTCTGTATGCGATCGCTCCCCGGGACATCGGGTCAAATGCCTCGATGGGCTCGCCATAGGACGGGGCTTCGGAAAGTCGGACCGTTCGCGGGATCACGGTCCGGTACGTGGTTTCTCCAAAGTGCTCTCGGACCTGGGTCACCACGTCGGCAGACAGCGTGGTGCGCCCGTCGTACATAGTGAGGACGACCCCTTCAACCTCTAGTTGAGGGTTTAGACTTTGCTGGACGAGACTGACGTTCCGTTTCAGTTGGCTGACTCCTTCCAGCGCGTAGTACTCGCATTGGATCGGAATCAACACTTCGTCTGCGGCAGAGAGGCCGTTGATGGTGAGCAAACCCAGGGAGGGGGGGCAATCGATGAGAATGAAGCTGTAATCCCCTACGACCGGCTTCAGTGCTAGTTCGAGACGCTTTTCTCTCGAGAACAAAGATACGAGCTCGATCTCTGCGCCTGCTAGCTCGATCGTCGCCGGAACAACAAAGAGGTCCCGGACCGACGTAGGCTCGACGACGTCGTCGAGAGGGACATCATTGATGAGCACCTCGTAGGTTGAGTATTCGAGGCTGGCACGGTCGATTCCCAATCCAGAGGTGGTGTTTCCCTGCGGATCCAGGTCCACCAGGAGAATCCGTTCACCCTGCATTGCCAGTCCTGCTCCAAGATTGATGGCCGTTGTTGACTTCCCAACACCACCCTTCTGGTTGGCAATAGCAACGATGGTCGCATCCGCCATTCTGAGGTCTCCTCGACTAAGTTGCCTCAATCCTAAGAAGACTCACCGTTGTGTCAAGGACCTCGTGCTCGATGGTCACGACTTCGGCTCGATATTCCGGGCTTGCTGGCAGAGGATTTGTCGCTAGATACCGGGCTGAGAGGCCAATGATTGCGACCCCTCCGGCTCGGAGCAGATGTTTCACGTGAATCATCAGATCAAGCGGGGGAAGGGAACCTCGTGATACCACCCGGTCGAACCGATCGGATACGTCGGCTATGTCTACCTGCCTCACCGTACAGTTGTGTAGCCCAAGGACACTCACCGCCCGCCTCACCATGTCCACCCTCCTGCCCGCTCTGTCGACCAGGGTGAACTCGACAGACGGGAACGCGATCGCCAGCGGTATCCCGGGCAGACCTACGCCCGTGCCCACGTCAACACAGTCCCCGGCCGAGGAGAGCTCTATCCCAAAGAGCATAGAATCTGCGATGTGCCTGCGCCACAGCCGATCTCGCTCGTTTGGTCCGATCCCGCCAGCGGTGATGGCCTCGCTGGCGAGGAACTCGTGATAGCGCTGCAGTAACTCTGTCTGGTGCAACGACAGTGGGCATCCCACCACCTCGGCCGCGGCGACAGCCGCCCGAAAAGAATCAGCCCTCATGTTTCACGTGGAACATGAGGGCTGATGAATATCTTTGCAAAGGCTGAATCTAGTCTTCCGGGGCGACGACCACCGAACGATTTGGCTCTTCGCCCTCCGAAAACGAACGCACTCCGTCGATCTCGGCGATAGCGTCGTGCACAACCTTACGATCGGCCGCATTCATCGGCTCCAGCATCGCCTCACGCCCATCGTCCTTGACCGTTTCTGCCAGACGGGTCGCATAGATCTTCAGTGCTTCCCGTCGACGAGCCGCATATCCCGCGATATCCAGCCTCATTCTCGGCGCACCGTATGTCTTCCGCTGGATGACGGTCCGGGTCAGCTCGTGCACCGCCTGGACAACCGCACCCTTCCGTCCCACCAACGCCTCAGTCTGTTCTCCGTCGATGTCTATGTAGAGGATGTCCTCTTCCACACGCGTGGAGACCTTGCCCTCTAGACCAAATGCCTTGAGAAGACCTTCGGCAAACTCGCGAGCTACGTCGGCTTGTTCCTCGATGGTGGCCTGATCATCCGGCTTCTTGTCCACGACTACCTTCTTCGCTCCACGCGGGCCTTGCCTCACCTTAGCCTGGGCATTGTCTTTCTCGCCCGACTTGCTGGGGCGACGCTTGTTGCCCTTTGACCCCCCGCCGGTGCTTCTGCTCTTTGGGCTCGGGTCGCCCTCCGGGGCGCCCTTGCGAGATCTCGATCGCCGGCGCTTCTTCTTTGCAGATCTGACTGTGGCTTTGACTCGTGCATCCCGGCCACCTATTCCAAGGATACCCTTCTTGCCTTCGTCGAGTACCTCAATGTCCACCGCATCTCTCGAGGTCTGGCCCAACGAGCGCAACGCCTCGTCGACCGCTTCGTCAACAGTCCTTCCGACTGTTTCCACCCACTCCATACCTACTTCCTCCTGCGCCTGTTGCGCTTCTTGCTGGCGTTCGGCGACGGGCCGCTCGACTTGGGGGTCTCCGGGGGAGTGGAGTCGCCACCCTTGACGGTCCTGCCGCTACCTCCATCACCGTCATCGTCAATTCGGAATATGACGGCCTGCTGTCCTACACGGAACAGATTCGAGACCGCAAAGTAGAGCACAAGCCCCATCGGGAATCCCCAGGAGATGAAGCCCATGAAGAGCGGCATGATGCGAGAGACCATCTGCATCTGCTGACCCTGCTTGGTATCTGCCTGCGGACTCGAAGAATTCTTGTTTCGACGATTCGTCTGATAGACCTGGTAGAAACTGGATGCCACCACGATGAGCACCAGTACAATGGCCGGGATGGCCTTTCCTAGACCCTGCGTTGAAGCTTGTGAAGGTGATTGCAGCATGTCCAGGGACAAGAAGGACGTCGAGTGCTTGACCAGGGCAGCCGCCAGGTTCGAATCCGGTGGGATGATGTTGTCGGGGCTCAGCGTGGTGCCACCATCCACCGGAGCCACACGAAACACTCGGTACAGCGCAAACCAGATCGGCATCTGCAACACCAACGGGAGACAGCCTGCTGCTGGATTGATGCCGCGCTCCTGGTAGAGCGCCATCATCTGCTTGTTCAGCTCTTCGCGATCGTTCTTGTACTCCTTCTGGAGTTGCTTGATCTCTGGCTGGATCTCCTGCATCGCCTTCATCGAGCGTGTTTGCTTGAGAGTCAGCGGGAAGAGCACAAGGCTCACCAATCAGAGTCAACAAGATGATGGCGAAGCCGTAGTTGTGTGGCCAGATGTCGTAGAGGATCGACAAGAGGTTGCCGAGTGGGGGAGCGAGGATGGTGAAAGGATTCACGAGAGATTGCCTTGTGCCGTTGAGGTTTCTTCTGGACAGCGGTGGTACCGGATCGTAGCCGCCGTCATGCCAGGGATGACATCGACCGATCCGCCTGGTCGCCATCCATCCGCCCCGGAAGCAGCCCATGGACCACCAAAGCCTCCTGCGCATACGCCGAGCAAGTCGGGCTGGTACCGGCAATTATTGCCAAGCAGGGGGGAGATGAATCGGCGATAGACACCAATCAGCTTGATCACCCAGAAACGCTGGATTGTATGGCTTCGGGCTCATCGGACGTCTCCAGGGAGTGACAGCTCTCGTATGCAACGGTTGATCGCCTCAATCAGCCGGGGGAACGGCGCGTCCGACACACCGCTATCGGCAATGAGTACGTACACGGTATCGTCTTTCAGGTCACTTTGTGCCGCGGCCTCTCTGAGCCGCCGCTTCGCCCTGTTGCGCTGCACTGCCGATCCCACCTTCTTGCCTGCTACAAAGCCAACCGTCGCCGGGCCTGTCGGACCCGGAGCCACAACCACCGTGATCGCACCGCAGCGGCGACGCTTCCCTTTGCGATAAGCCGCCGAGAAGTCCGTCTCTCTCCTCAGTGAGCGGTAGCGGGCGCCGCAGGTTCGGTCTCCAGATCAGGCTGATACACGATGGCGACCCTTGAGGCGGCGTCGCTTGATGACGGCCCGGCCGGCGCGGGTACGCATGCGGGCCCGGAAACCGTGCTTACGCTTACGGCGTCGAACATTCGGTTGATAAGTGCGTTTCATGACAGAGAATCCCATTCGGAGGGGAGTCGGAAGTAGAGCTATAGGTTATGAACCGCCCGATCCGATTGTCAAAGGCGATCGGGTGGCCCGTTCGCCCCATCCTTCTCGCTCCACGGACACCAAGCGCGAAAAGAACCTTACGATCCGCGAAAAAGAAAATCGCCGGATCTGCGACACGATCGGCCTTCATTCGGGCACCCGGACGCCGCACGACCATCATGCTCATAATCCGCTGTGTCACAACCGATTATCCTTCACCATGATCCAGGACGTCCCTGCGAGGCTCATGCGATTTTGCCGTTCTTGATCCGCAGGCGATAGGTCTTCATATACTCGCTCGGCGGGTTGGCTCACCAACCGGCGACTTCCCTAGGACTTTTTGGACAGTTGCGCGCCCACATGCGTTCTCCACAACCTGTGGATATATATGTGGATGGCGCTAGCAAGAGGACGGCATAACCTGACTATGACAGTTGGACAACACCAACCACTGCCTTCGCAGTGGCACAGCTTCAAGCAGGCAGTGCAGGAAGACGTGCCGGTCGGGGCATGGAAGACGTGGATCGAACCGCTGCACGTTGATCAGACCGACACTGCCCTCACATTCGAGGCTCCGAGCGAATTCCATCGCTCCTGGGTACGTGATCGATACCTATCGGCGCTGCGGCGAGCGACTGAGACGGTCTACGGACCGGATATCGCGATCCACCTCACCGTGTCCAGTCGCCATCACAGGACGGTCGGCAGGCCGGACGACACGGAAGGCGTCGACACTGACCCCTTGCCTGGTACCGCTCCACGGCAGCCCCGCCTCCCGAACACGGGGGAGAGCAGGCTCGTTGAGAAGTACACGTTCGACAACTTCGTCGTCGGCGCCTCCAATCGGTTCGCTCATGCTGCGGCGATGGCCGTCGCCGAGCAACCCGGCAGTCAATACAACCCGCTGTTCATCTACGCAGATGCCGGGCTCGGCAAGACGCACCTCTTGCACGCCGTGGGCCATCAGCGCAGCGAGATCGCTCCCGGCTCGGTGGTTCGCTACGTCACCTCGGAGACATTCTTCAACGAATTCATCAACGGTATCCGCCGCAAGCGCATGGATGAGTTCAAGGCTCGCTACCGAACCATCGATCTGCTGCTGCTCGACGATGTTCAGTTCTTCGATGGCAAAGAACAGATCCTCGAGGAGTTCTTCCACACCTTCAACAGCCTCTACGAGGCCGGCAAACAGCTCGTGATCACTTCCGACCGACACCCAAAGCACCTGACGACGCTGGAAGATCGTCTGCGCAGTCGGTTCGAGTGGGGATTGCTGACCGATATTCAGACGCCCGACGTGGAGACTCGCCTCGCCATCTTGCGAAGCAATGCCGAATACGCACCGACCCCCGTGCCCCAGGAGGTCCTGCAATTCATCGCGGAGAGCGTCTCCACCAATGTGCGCGAGCTCGAAGGCGCTCTCACCCGGGTCACCGCCTATGCGGCATTGACCCACGAGCGCATAACCCTCGCGATGGCTGAAGAGGTGCTCCGCGATCTCATGCCGACGGACCACACCACTCCACTGACAGCTGATGAGATCATCATCCAGGTAGCCAGCTACTCGGGAGCGAGCCCGGACGAGCTGATCGGCCCGAGCCGGCGACAACCCCTCGCCCGTTACCGCCAGGTGGCCATGTACCTGTGTCGCGAGTACACCGATCTCTCACTGCCCAAGATCGGCAAGGCGTTTGGGGGACGAGATCACACCACTGTCATCCATGCCGTCGACAAGATCCGCGCCCTGATGCGGAGCGATGCGGATGTGTACAAGGATGTGACTTCCCTGTCACATGATCTGAGGACAAGTTGATTCTCTCCACACTGCACGGCACCACTGCCGGCGGGAGCCCTGTGGAAACGAAACCATCTTGTCCACACGGCTTGTGGATGGGAGACTCCAATGAAACTGGGCCTCGTGGGAACGTATACACAATCCACAGCGCCTACTACTACGACTACTCTCTTATATCTATCAATAACCGAAGAAGAGGGACACGACTGTGCGTATCCGAGCTGAACGAGATGACCTTGCCGATGTGCTGACCACGAGCGGGGCGAGCCGTCGGTACCCGCTCGGCCCTGCCCATCCTCCAGGGTCTTGCTCTGCGAGGTCTCGGCGGGAAAGCTGAACGTCACCGGCACCGACACCGAGATCACCATTCAGACCTCCCTGGACGTGGAGGTGCTCGCAGAAGGCCGAACCGTCGTGCCTGCCAAGCTCGTAGCCGATGCCGTGCGCAAGTTGCCCCCGGGCGCCGTGGCATTCTCCGTGAGTGACGGCGAGGTCGAGATCACCGGCAACGGCCCTCGCTTCAATCTGAGGGAGTTCGATGCGAACGACTTCCCGGATGTCGTCGAGCCACGCCACGGACACGGGTGTCGAGCTCGACGGAGACGCACTGACTGCCGCACTCAACCAGGTCGGTGTCGCCGCTTCGTCGGATGACGGCAGACCGACGCTGACGGGTGTGCTGTTCGAGACAGAGAGTGATCATCTTCGCCTCGTCGCAACCGACTCGTATCGTCTCGCCGTCAGGGACGTCCCCGGGGTGGCAGGGGTAGACACGACCCTCATCCCGTATCGAGCTCTCAAGGAGATCGGCCGGACCATCGGCGCCGACAAGGTGAGCGATGGCCATTGCCGAGCGACAGGGCACCTTCTCCTCCAGCCGGGGCCAGATGACGGCACGCGTCATCGAGAGCTCATTCCCGAACTACAGGCAGCTGTTGCCGAGCGAGTACCCGAACCGACTGACCATCAGCCGGGAAGCGTTGCTCGAGGCAGTCGGCCGTGCCTCGCTCGTTGCCGAGGATCACATCCCGGTGCGGCTCAACCTCGGGTCTGGGGGAGTGGAGCTGAGCGTCAGCAGGCAAGATGTCGGTGGTGAGACTGAATACATCGAGGCGAACTACGACGGCGAGGACATGGTGATCGCATTCAACACGCGGTACCTCACCGACGGGGTCGCGGCGATGAAGTCCGAGAATCTCGTTCTGGAGACGATCAACCCGCTGAAGCCGGGCCTGCTCACTGCCGCTGACGATGACTCGTTCCGTTACCTGTTGATGCCGGTGCGCCTGTAGGCCCGGTTGTGAAGGGTCGCAGGAGCAGAGACGCAGCCGTGCACCTAGGTTGGCTCGAGCTTCGTCAATTCCGTAGCTATGAGCACCTTCGGCTCGAGCCGGTGCCCGGCGCCAATGTGCTCATAGGTCGCAACGGGGCAGGCAAGACGAACATCCTCGAGGCCATCGGCTACCTGTCCTTCCAGAAGTCCTTTCGAAGGACGCCAGACCAGGCGCTGATCCGGACGGGCGAGGAGAGCGCCGTTATTCGGGGCGGCTTTGCCGATATGGCAGGCACCGTTGATGTTGCGGTCGAGATACCGTCGCAGGGAAGGCGACAAGTCCTCGTGAACGGCAAGCGGCCGAAGCGGCTCAGTGACGTCGCCAATACGGTGCCGATGGTGGCGTTCTTGCCTGATGACCTCGATTTGGTCAAGCGGGGACCGTCGCTACGTCGTGAGTACCTGGATGACCTCGGCGCACAACTGGTGCCCACCGTCGGTGCCGACCAGGACGAGTACGAGAAGGCGCTGCGACAACGAAACACGCTGCTGCGTCAAGATGGCCGCAACGTCGATCCGATGACACTGGATGTCTGGGACCTTCGCGTCGCCGAAGCCGGCGGCCGGGTCGTCGCCGACCGCCTGGCATTGCTGGCACGGCTACACGCTCGTCTCGGGGCCGCCTATCGCACCGTGGGGGGAGAGCCTGCGGAGATGCTGGTGCCCTCCTATTCGTCATCGTGGTTCGAGCCGGGGGACATCGCAGGGCCGGCCGATCGAGAGTTCGAGGGGTACTCCTCAGCGCTGCTGCGGGCGCTGGAGCAGACGACGGGGCAGGGATATCGAGATGAGGACCACGAGCGTAGGCCCTCATCGTGACGATCCCGGGCTTCACGCTGGATGGCCGCGACGTGAGATTGCAGGCGAGCCAGGGCGAACAGCGCTCGGTGGCGCTCAGCCTGCGGATTGCCGCATATCAACTCCTCGAAGAAAGCGCACGGTCGGCCACCTATCCTGCTGCTGGACGACGTCTTCTCCGAGCTCGACCCAGACCGTGCCGACGGAGTGACGGCATTGCTGCCTCGGGGCCAGGTTTTTGTCACAAGTGCACGCGATGATGAGGTGCCTGAGATGGGCAAGCGGTGGCGTGTCGTTGATGGGGTCCTGACATGAAGGATCAAAGATGATCAATCCGTGGACGGGCGAAGACGCCGGATCGAGGCCTGCAGTTGCTCAATCCGACGTTGGAGGACGTGCTGGAGCGAGTCACCGCAGGCAAGGCTCGCCACCTTCGAGGTCGTGAGACAGGTATGGGACACGAGTTGTATCCGAGACATGGAGAGATCGGTCGCATCCGCGTGAAGCTGGAGAACGGGGTACTCACCGTCGAGGTCTCGTGACGGGGGCGTTGCCTCACGATTGCGGCTCGAGCAGCGCAAGATACGAGCCGCATTCGACGAGCATCTGGGCAGCGGCGAGGTAGCGCAGATACGGCTGAGAGTCAACCGGTCCAGGGTATGGCCGGCACGACGTCTGAGCAGGTGGAAAAAGCCCGATTATGTTGGGTTTTCGCCTATAATGACAGCCTTGTCAGTTGACATCGAAAACCACGGCCGATTCGGCCTCTAGGAGTCCCGTTGAGCAAGCCACGATTGTCGTCCAACGCGTCCTACGGCGCCAAGGACATCACCGTTCTGGAGGGTCTGGAAGCAGTCCGCAAACGTCCCGCGATGTACATAGGGTCGACCGGCCCCAAGGGCCTGCATCACCTCGTCTGGGAGGTGCTCGACAACGCCGTCGACGAAGCCATGGCCGGCTTCTGCGACAGGATCGATCTCACCCTCTACGAGGACGGCTCTGCGGAAGTCAAGGACAACGGGCGTGGCGTGCCCGTCGACAGGCACGAGAAGACGAAGCTCCCCGCGCTGACGACGGTGCTCACCGTGCTCCATGCAGGAGGCAAGTTCGAGCAGGGCGCCTACACGGTGTCGGGTGGTCTGCATGGTGTCGGCGTCTCGGTGGTCAACGCCTTGTCTACCCGGCTCGACGTCGAGGTCACCCGTGACGGCTTCCAGTGGAGCCAGTCGTTCGCAGTACGGGGCGCCGACCGCGAAGCTGAAGAAGGGCAAGCCGGCAAAGCGCACCGGGAGCACGTTCCGGTTCTGGCCGGACCCGGACATCTTCGAAGAGACAACCGAGTTCGACATCAAGGTGATCCAGAGCCGGGTTCGCGAGATGGCGTTCCTCAACAAGGGGGTCGAGTTCCGCATCCACGACCTCCGCGGCGACGAACCGTCGAAGAGGTTACCTTCAAGTACACGGGCGGCCTCATCGACTTCGTCAAGCATCTCAACGCCAAGCGGGAGCCGATCCACAGCCAGGTCGCCTTCTTCGAGCACGTCGCCGACGAGGCCGAGATCGAGGTGGCCATGCAGTGGACGAGTGGTTACACCGAGACGGTGCTCAGCTTCGCCAACAACATCAACACCCACGAGGGCGGCACCCACGAGGAGGGCTTCCGCAAGGCGATGACGCAGGGCCATCAACGACTTCGCCAGGGCGCGCAACGTCCTCAAGGAGAAGGACGACAACCTCACAGGCGACGATGTCAGGGAGGGTCTCACCGCGGTCATCTCCGCCAAGGTCCGTCAGCCCCAGTTCGAGGGGCAGACCAAGACAAAGCTCGGCAACACCGAGATCCGATCCTTCGTCGAGCGGGCGCTCAACCAGATGTTCCCCGAGTGGTTGGACCGCCACCCCGGCGACGCCCGCCGCATCATCGAGAAGGCGTCGACCGCGGCCAAGGCGCGTATGGCGGCGCGACAGGCCCGTGATCTCACCCGACGCAAGAGCCTGCTCGAGTCGTCCGGGCTACCCGGGAAGCTCGCCGACTGCTCCTCCCGGGACCCGGTGCTCAGTGAGCTCTTCATCGTCGAGGGCAACTCTGCCGGTGGCTCGGCCAAGCAGGCCCGCAACTCGGACTTCCAGGCGATCCTCCCCATCCGGGGCAAGATCATCAACGTCGAGAAGAACCGGCTCACCCGGGTGCTCCAGAACACGGAGATCCAGTCGCTGATCACCGGCGTCGGCACCGGCATCGGCGAGGAGATGGACATCACCAAGGCCCGGTACCACAAGGTGGTCATCCTCACCGACGCCGATGTCGACGGTGCCCATATCCGCACCCTGCTGCTGACCTTCTTCTTCAGGCACATGCCCGAGCTGATCGAGGCCGGCTACGTCTACATCGCCCAGCCGCCGCTGTTACTCGGTGAAGGCAGGTACGAAGCTGCGCTGGGCATACAACGACGAGCACCTCGATGAGGTTGAAGGTCGAGTTGGAGGGGCGCAAGCTGAACATCCAGCGATTCAAGGGTCTCGGTGAGATGAACGCCGACCAGCTCTGGGACACCACCATGGACCCGGGCAACCGGCAGCTGCTCCAGGTGCAGCTGGAGGATCAGTTCCGTGCCGAGGAGGTCTTCGAGACGCTCATGGGCAACGACGTGAGCGCCCGGCGCACCTTCATCCAGCAGAACGCCAAAGACGTGCGCTTCCTCGATATCTGAGAAACAGGACCGATAAATGCCGAACGAAGACCAATACGCGCGAATCAGACCCATCGAGATCGAACAGGAGATGGAGGACTCGTTCCTCGAGTACGCCATGTCGGTCATCGTGTCCCGCGCCCTCCCGGACGTGCGTGACGGGCTGAAGCCGGTGCACCGGCGAATCCTCTACGCGATGTACGACGCCGGGATCCGGCCCGGGACGCCATTCCGCAAGTGCGCCCGTGTCGTCGGCGACGTCATGGGTTGGTTCCACCCGCACTCCAACGATGCCATCTACGACGCCCTGGTCCGGCTGGGCCAGGATTTCTCCCAGCGTTACCCGCTGGTCGAGCCGCAGGGCAATTTCGGGTCGGTCGACGATCCGCCCGCCCAGATGCGCTACACCGAGACCCGGATGGCGCCCATCGCGATGCATCTGCTCGAGAGCATCGACGAGGACACCGTCGACTTCATCGACAACTACTCGGGGGAGCGGCAGGAGCCGACCGTGCTGCCTTCTCGGTTCCCCAACCTCCTGGTGAACGGGTCGACCGGCATCGCCGTTGGCATGGCCACCAACATCCCCCCGCACAACCTCACCGAGATCATCGACGCCACCCTGCACAAGATCGACATGCCCGAGGCAACCGCGGACGATCTGCTCCAGTACGTGCAGGGACCCGACTTCCCGACCGGTGCATACATCGTCCGCACCCCGGGGATCACGCGAGGCACTGCTCACCGGGCGCGGCTCGGTCAAGATGCGTGCCGTCACCGACGTCGTCGAGAACAAGCGCAGGCCGGCTCGCCATCATCGTCACCGAGATCCCATATCAGGTGTCGATCGACAGGGTGATGAGCAAGATCGCCGATCTGGTCAAGGACAAGACCATCCAGGGCATCGCCGACCTGCGCAACGAGACCAACAAGGACGGCATCCGCATGGTCATCGAGCTGAAGAAGGATGCCAACCCGCAGGTCGTGCTCAACCTCCTCTACAAGCACACCCAGCTCGAGGACACGCTTCGGGGTGAACGCCGTGGCGCTGGTCGACGGTGTGCCGCACACGCTCAACATCGCTCAGATGGTCGGTTACTACATCGATCACCAGCTCGAGGTGATCGAGCGGCGCAGCATCTTCCGCCTGAAGAAGGCTGAGGCGCGGGCGCACATCGTCGAAGGCTTGCTGATCGCTCTCGACAACATCGACGAGGTAGTGCGGATCATCAGAGGGTCTGCCGACGTCGACACGGCCCGCCGTACCTTGATGGAGCGGTTCGAGCTGAGCGAGGTCCAGGCAAACCACATCCTCGACATGCCACTGCGCCGGCTCACCGCCCTCGAGACCGACAAGCTTCGCCAGGAGTACGACGAGTTGCAGGCTGTGATCGCAGACCTCAAGAGCATCCTCGGACTCCGAGCCCCGCCGGCGCAGGATCCTCTCCGCCGAGCTGCGCGAGATCCAGGAGAAGTACGGCGACGAGCGCCGCAGCCGGCTCATCGCCGACGAAGGCGATCTCTCGCTCGAGGACCTCATCGCCGACGAGGAACTCGTAGTGACGGCTTCCGAGGCAGGGTATGTGAAGTCTGTGCTGGCGCAGACCTATCGCAGGCAGGGGAGAGGCGGCCGCGGGGTCAAGGGAGCCGACCTACGTGAGGAGGACGTGATCACCCACGTCCTGCACACCTCCGCCCACGCCTACCTGCTGTTCTTCACGAACCGAGGCAAGGTCTATCGGATCCGAGCCCATCAGTTGCCCCGCAAGGAGCGCACCGCCAAGGGTGTACTGGTGCAGTCGGTGCTTCCGCTGGATCCGGACGAGAAGATCGAGGCCATCATCGACACCCGGGACTACGAGTCGCACAAGTACCTGGTGTGCTTCACCAAGCAAGGCCAGGTGAAGAAGACCAAGTTCAGTGACTACGACTCCCGTAATCAGGTGCTCGTCGCCATCAACCTCGCCGAGGACGACGAGGTCGTTGCGGTGCGAGCCACCTCCGGTGATACCGACCTCGTCATGGTCACCCGCAACGCCATGGCCATCCGGTTTTCGGAGGAAGACGCCCGGCCAATGGGGCGTGACACCAAGGGTGTGCGAGGCATCAAGCTGCGTGAGGGCGACGAGGTCGTCTCGGCTGCGACCGTCACCGAGGGTGAGGAGATCCTGTTCCTGACCAGCGGTGGATACGGCAAGCGGACTGCGATGAGCGAGTTCCCCAAGCAGAAGCGCGGCGGGATCGGGGTCAAGGCGATGAAGCTGACTCGGGTACGCGGCGAGCTCGTTGCGGCCATGGCGCTCAACCGTGAGGACCAGATCTTTGTCACCTCGACGGACGGGATCGTCATCAGACAGTCGGCAGCCGAGATCAGCCGCCAGAAGCGCGCCAGCACCGGTGTGAAGGTGATGAGCATTGCCGAAGGAACCGCGCTTGCCGCGGCGGCACTGGTCCCTCGGGATGACGCGGAGTTGGATTCGGACTGACGCTCCTATTCCGACTCCTCTTCACCCTCCCAGCGGGAGGGTCGGTTGGATCGTCAGATTCAACCGGGGAGGGAGAGACTCCGGAGTGGACAACCACGCCGCCCCGTTGCAGTCCCCCGGAACTGCCGCTGGGTTGTCTTTGGACTGACGCTCCTATTCCGACTCCTCTTCACCCTCCCAGCGGGAGGGTCGGTTGGATCGTCAGATGCAACCGGGGAGGGAGAGACTCCGGAGTGGTCGACGACGCGGTTCCGTGTGCAGTACCCCGGGACTCTGCTCCCGTTCCTCCCCCGAGCCCGGAACCTCAGTGAGATGGAGATCGTTGTAGCAGTGCCACCAGGTATGACGCTGGTGGCGTTACACTCGTGCCGTCCCCGAAGGAGCCTGGCATGGCAGTTCGGCGTGTGCGTCGAATCATCAGAAAAGTCGATCCGTGGACGGTGCTGAAAGCCTCGTTCGTCTTCAACGCGATCGTCGGTCTGGTGTTTGTCCTCGGCATGTGGGTGATGTGGTCCCTGGTGCTGCAAAAGGGCATCCCCGAGAAGATCGTCAACCTTTTCGAGGCAGTGACCATCACACTCACGATCGATGGTCAGCTCTACTTCCGCATCACCGTCATCCTGGCCATCATCGGGGTCATCGGCATGACCGCGTTCATGACGCTTGCCGCCGTCATCTACAACCTCATCTCAGACCTGGTTGGAGGCATCGAAGTAGCGGTGCTCGAAGAGAGCTACGGTACCGGCCAGCAGGCGCCTCCGCCGCGGCAGGTCGGTATGGCGGCCCTTCCCGCAGCCTTCGGTGAACCGGAGACAACCGGAACCGGACACGCGAACGCGTCGCTCCATAGCCGGGCGGCTAGAACTCTGGAACCTGGACCTCGTGGGGGAACGAGATTCGATCGACCCCACTCGAACCGACCTCAATGGGTTGGGTGAAGCGAACCTGCTCGAGGATGCAGAGACCCTCGGAGTCTTCGCGGCAGTACAACAGCGTCACGTCTGCGGTGATGCTCCCGGAGCCGGGGACGAAGTCAACTGGGATGGAAACTGGTAGCTCCGCTCCCGTCAGCGACCAGCGGGCTTCGAGGTCGGCGACCCCACCGGTCACGGTGAAGTCGACCACCGAAGGTGCCTCGTCGTTGACTTTGTACCCGTCGGGGAGTGCGATGTCGAGCTCGATCTCACCGGCACCGGCTGCGACCTCGGCGGGGTCGAGGTCGACAACAATGCCGGTGTAAGCCGCGTCATCTGCAGGCGGGGTGAAGCTCTCGATGCCGTGCAGCACCAGCGTCTCGACCTGGTTTGTTTCCAGGTCCACCACCCGGATCACCTGGTTGTTGGTGTCTGCGACGTAGAGGAGCACGATCGGCGATAGCCAGGCCGCCCGGCTCGTAGAAGCGGGGGCTGTCGCCGTCGGCCCAACCCTGCTCGCCACCCAGGTATGTGGACGTCTCTCCGGTCTCAGGATCGATGCGCTTCAGCTTCGAGTTGTAGGTATCGGCGATGATCAGGTCCCCGCTGGTGGCATCCCAGACGATGCCGAGCGGGTGCTGGAGACGGGCCCCGGTGGCCGTCCCATCCTGGTCGCCGAAGTCGAACAGGTTCACATCGGACCCCGAGATCGTGCCGGTCCCGCCTCGGGGGAGAGCACATCGCCGTACCGAATCGAGCTCGATTCGGAGTCGGCGAAGTAGAGGCGCCCCGACCCGTCGAAAGCAAGGCCACTGGGCTGCGCCAGTTCCGCTGCGCCGAGCGGGCCGTTGGCAACACCCTCGGCGCCGCTGCCCACTACAGGGCTGATCACACCCCCGTCCAGGTCGGCAACCCAGATCTGATGATCTCCTGCCATGGCGATCCACAAGTCGCCGTCTCGAAGCGCAAGGCCCCACGGCGAATTGAGCCGTGCCTGATCGACCAACGCTGCGGCCGGCGGCCAGCCCAGCTGACCATTGCCGGCCAGGGTGCCGACGGCTCCGCTCCCGACATCGACGGTGCGGATCGCATGGTTGTTCGTATCAGCCACGTAGAGGGTTCCTGTGGCCGCGTCGAAGGCGAGCCCCTGAGGAGAGTCGAACCGAGCGTCCAGGGCCGAGCCGTCGACGAAGCCACCCTCCCCGCTCCCGTAGACGGCTGTGACCTCACCGGTGAGTGGGTCGGCCGCGACGATCCGATCGTGGCCGGTGTCGCTGATGAACAAGAGCCCGTCGCCTACGGTCACTTTCCCCGGGTATGACAAGACGGTGTTGGCGGTGTCGGCCCGGTCCGGGGTGAGTTGTACCGGGCTCCTGTCGATCGCACCATCGAATTCGGTGAGCAGGCTCTCGATCACCGGCTGGAGCACCTCGTAGATCCCTTCCCCAGCAAGCGTGCCGACCACGTTGCCTGCCGGATCGATGAGGGCGACCGTCGGCCACGCCTGGGCTCCCCATGCCTGCCATACCGCAAAATCCCTGTCATTGACCACCGGGTGATCGATGCCGTACCGCATTACAACCTGACGGATGTTCTCGGTCTCTCCCTCGTTGCTGAACTTGGCCGAATGGACCCCGATGACGACCAATTCCGACGGATATTCCTCTTCGAGGCGCTTCAGATCGGGGATGACATGGATGCAGTTGATGCATCCATAGGTCCAGAAGTCGAGCAGGACGATCTTGCCTGCGAGGTCGGCGAGCTTGATCGGGGTGTCGGTGTTGATCCAATCGAGGCCATCGGGAAACTCCGGTGCTGCGACGGTCCCGGCGTAGGACTGGCCTGGCTGGGACGTTGTGGCGTCTGCCGAATCGCCGTTCAGAGAGGGTGCAGGCGTATCGGTCGACACGGTGGTCGCACCATCGGCTTGCCCGGACGAGGAACACCCGGAAGCTAGCAAGAGCAGTGCGACAACGAAGAGGGACGGACGCATATTCATTCGAACAGCCGCTGTCGCCCCTCAATTCCCGTGGAGGGTGTGAGCCGCAACATCGAGGCCGGCATCGAGGAGCCTTGCGAGATAGCGCTCGGAGAGGTCACCAGGTCTGCTGGCGCCGGTGGGGTACTCGTTGATCATCATGGCTCCGGCGGCGAGCGCAAGCGCTTCGAGATGGACCGCTAGGTCGGAAACGCCGACGATACGGGTGAGCACGCCTGCCTCGCTGGCACCGGTCACCCGCGCCATTGCTGCCGCCCATTCGCCGCCGACCCTGGCGACGAAGCATCGATCCGCAAACGGCGTAGGTCGCTCCTCACCCCACCGTGACCCGACGGGGTCGGGGAAGGGAATTGCCTGGCCCCGGCGCCGTGGTGAGCCCGGCTCGGTCCAGGCGATCGTTGTTTCGAGCACGTTCTCGGTCGCCGCCACCTCGTGGGCTATCAGCGAAGGAGCTATCCCGCTGGCGAGATTGCATCCGGTGAGCAGTCGGAGCCCCGCGGCTTCGAACTGATCGGCATGGGTGGCGACCGCGGCGTCCGCGTCCACCCACACGATGCAGCTGATCCCTGCGGTGAGCGCCATGGCTATGTCGTCCTCGGGCTCGGCGGCGTCTGTGACGAGCGCGTCATAGGTGGCCAGCACCTCGACGCGCTCCAATCGTGAGTCACGCTCGGTGGGGTTCCGATCGACCAAACCGAGAGCGGTCAGCGATCGCTCGGCGAGCAGCACACGCCCGGTGCGCGTGCCGACCTCCCCGGTTGCTTGTAGAGCAAGGCGCATGATTGTTCCTCAGTGAGGGGTTCGCTGATGATCGGCGGGTCCCCACACTCCTGTCGGATTGGGCTGCTTGACCGGCCGTTTCAAGTACGCGGCCACCGCTGCAGCTACCACCGCAAAGGCAATAAGACGTTTCATCAGAGCTCAGGGTACCGGGTTTGGCCGAGCAGGTTCAGCCGACGGCCTTCTCGAAGAGCCAACCAACCCAATAGGCGAGCACGCCGCCGATGCCTGCGATAACGAGATTCTCAATGCCGGCCTTGACCGTGTGGGTCTTGGTGACGACGCTCTTGGTGGCCCCGACGGCGAACAGCCCGATTGCTGTGATTGCGGCCGCGACCGCCAAGCCGAGTCGCGTGTTGTCGATGAACACGAACGGAAGCACGGAAGGCAAGGATCCACCTATGAACGTGAACCCGGATACAAACATGGCGGCGCTCGGGGAGCGCTCCTCGGAATCGACGACGCCGAACTCCATGACCTTCATCGAAGCAAGCAATCTCGAATCGTCCTTGGAGAAGATGGCAACTGCAGTGTCGAGGTCGGCGCCATCGATGGCCATCTCGGCGAGCATCTCGCGAAGCTGCTCCACTTCCATGTCCCGGTAGTGCTGAATGTGGTCACGCTCGATCTTCAGTTCGCGAGCCAGCACCTCAGCCTGCGACTTGGTGGCGAGGAACTCTCCGGCGGCCATGGAGATTGCTCCGGCGATGGCGCCACCGACGGCCGTGAGCAACACCTGAGTTGAATTGAGGCCGCCGCCGACGACGACTGCCACCAGCAGGATCATCGACACTAGGCCGTCGTTGACGCCGAGGATGATGTCTCGCCAGTACTGGCGACTCGTGCCGACGTGGGGCTCGTAAGGAAATTCTACGGTGGTCTTTGACTGCTGCGTGGTCATGCGACGCGAGACTACCGTGGCGGGCCGCGTGTGAATAATCGATGATCCGTTCTGATCGGGTGGGTCGGCGGGAGCGCGGCCCGGTTGGTCATCATCGGTCTCGAGCGTGAGGCGTGTGCCCGGTAGCCCGGCCGGAGATTCGGCGACTGGTAGGTCTTTACAATACCACAGCGCATTCATATGATTAGAGGGTTCGTTGCTCATGACTGTCTGTGAGGAGGAGGAGGAGTCATGTTCGCAGCACCGGTATTTCCCCAATCGTCCTTCATTCCCGTCGCTCTCGGTTTCTTCGGTCTCGCTATCGGGTATCTCATAGTCGGTGGGTCCCAGATTCTTGCGGTACCCGCCAATCGTGACCTTCCTGCAGATCAGAAGGTGGCACTCGACCACGCCATGGGTGCCTGGATGATCTGGATGCCGGGTTTCATGCAGTTCATCACAGGTGTATGGCTGTTCACCGGGCTCACCTGGTTTGATGTCTTCGAACAGTCGGCACCGCTCTACATGGCAGCATTGGCGTTCACCGCGTACGGTGTCCATTGGTTTGTGCTCGGCTACCGCCGTTGGGACGGTGCCAGCACGGTCCCTGAGGGTTTCATGGCGATCGGATACTTCGTGTTGTCGGCACTAGGCGCAGTCGTGTTCTTCACCAACCAGGTCGATGTGCCCGTCGCGATCCTCTTCGTGCTGCTGTCGGCGATCTACGTTGTCGAGGCACCAACCAAGCTCGGCTACATCGCCGAGGAAGTGGGCGGGAAAATGGTTGCAGCGATCCAGTTCATCACCGGCCTGTGGCTTCTCTATCTCACGGTCGGGGTCACGCTGAACCTGACCGCCGGCTACACCTGGTGGGTATAGCCGGAGTGACGAGAAAGGAGCAAAGGGCATGAGGTTCCCTCTCCTGGAACAGCTCCGGTCCCGCGACGGACGCGGGCTCGGGGAGTCGGCGATGACTACGCGCACGCTCGACCTCTCGGCGCGTACGGACGACGCTGACTACGTAGCCAAGAGCATCTGCCCATACTGTGCGGTCGGGTGCGGCCAGCGGGTGCACGTGCGAGACGGCAAGATCAGCCACATAGAGGGTGATCCCGACTCACCGATATCGCGTGGTCGCCTGTGCCCGAAGGGAGCGGCGAGCCTGCAACTCGTCACCGGCACGCACCGGATCCAGTATGTGCATTATCGAGCGCCACACGCGACCGAGTGGCAGACGCTCGATCTCGATACGGCGATGGACATGGTGGCCGAGCGAGTGCAGCGGGTCCGTGAGGAGACCTGGGAGCACGACGACGACCACGGCCGTCCTCTCCGGCGCACTATGGGGATGGGGATGATCGGCGGGTCCACTCTCGACAACGAGGAATGCTATCTGCTGGCCAAGATGTTCTCCGCCCTCGGCGTTCTCCAGGTGGAGAACCAGGCGCGTATATGACACAGCGCTACGGTCCCCGGTCTGGGGACTACGTTCGGAAGGGGCGGGTGTACCTCGTTCCTCCAAGATTTACCAAATGCCGATTGCATCCTGATCATCGGCTCTAACTTCGCAGAGGCACACCCGGTCGGATTCCAGTGGGTGATGGAGGCACGCAAGGCAGGTACCAAAGTCATTCATGTTGATCCGCGTTTTCGCGCACCGGGGCGTCGAGCGATATGTTCGTGCCGATCCGGGCAGGCACCGATATTGCCTTCGTGGGTGGATTGATCAACCACGTCCTCTCCAACGCTCTCTATTTCGAGGAGTTCGTGAAGGCGTACACCAACGCCACCCATGTCATCTCAGACGACATCCAGCTTCCCGACGACCTCGACGGGCTCTTCAGCGGGTGGGACCCGGACTCGGGTGAGTACGACTCGGCTTCGTGGTCCTACCAGTACGAGGATGGCACGTCGTCGAGTACGGAGCTTCCCCGCCGCGGGCGCGGCCAGCAGGGTGATGGAGCGAGCACACATACGCCGGGGGAGATTCGGGTCGATCCGACGATGACCGATCCGAAATGCGTGTTGCAGCTCATGAAGCGCCACTACGCCCGCTACACGCCCGACAAGGTCGCCGAGATCTGTGGCATTCCCGTTGACGCGTTCCGGCGAGTAGCGGACACGTTCTGTGCGGCGAGCGGGCGCGAACGCACCGCCTACATCTGCTACGCGGTCGGTCTCACGATGCACAGCAAGGGCGTGCAGAACATCCGTGCGCTCGGTGTCCTCCAGCTCCTGCTCGGAAACATCGGTCGCCCCGGGGGCGGGATCCTCGCCCTGCGCGGCCATGCCAACGTCCAGGGGGCGACCGATCTCCCGCTCCTCTATGACCTGCTTCCTGGTTACTTGTCGCAGCCTCACGTGGAGAACGTCGACCTCGCCCACTATTTGGCGAGATACCGGCCCGAGACTGGATGGTGGAGCGAATACCCGAAGTACATCGTCTCGCTCCTGAAGGCGTGGTACGGCGATGCTGCCACGTCCGACAACGGCTGGGCGTTCGATTACTTGCCGCGTATCGATGGAGACCACTCGTATATGACGACGCTGGCAGCGATGGCCGATGGCGATGTCAGGGGCTATTTCGTGGTCGGCGAGAACCCGATCGTGTCGACGGTCCACGGTGCTCTCCAGCGCAAGGCGTTCCGCGAGTTGGACTGGCTCGTTGTCAGGGATCTCACGATGATCGAGACGGCCGAGTTCTGGCGGGTCGGCACCGAGTACGACAATGGCGATGTCCGTCCTGAAGACGTAGCAACCGAAGTGTTCCTGTTCCCGGCAGCCGCCCATGTCGAGAAAGAAGGCAGCTTCACGAACACGCAACGGCTGCTCCAATGGAAGGAGAAGGCGGTCCCGCCACCTGGCGACGCCCGCTCCGACCTTTGGTTCGCCTACCACTTGATGCGACGGTTGCAGGCCCTGTACGCCGGGTCAACCGACCCGAAAGATGCCCCAATAATCAACGCGGTGTGGGATTACCCGCTCGACGACGAAGGCGATCCGCTCGCCGAGGCGATCATCGCCGAATTGAACGGATCCGACGCCGACGGTCCAATCGATTCGTTCACCAAACTGCGCGACGACGGCAGCACGCGCGCCGGGTCATGGATTCACGCCGGCGTGTATGCCGGAGGTGAGAACAAAGCGGCCCGCCGTACTCCCGGCTCCGAGCAGAATTGGGTAGCCCTCGAGTGGGGTTGGGCATGGCCGGCAAACCGCCGAAACCTCTACAACCGGGCGTCGGCCGACCCCGACGGTGTTCCGTGGTCGGAGCGCAAGAAGTACGTCTGGTGGGACGCTGAGCAGAAGAGGTGGGTCGGATACGACGTCCCCGACTTCATTGTCACTCGTCCACCCGATTACCGCCCGGCCGCGGGGGCGACCGGAATCGACTCGATCGGGGGCACCGACCCGTTCATCCTCAAGAGTGACGGCAAGGGATGGCTATGGGGTGGATCTGCGCTGCGCGACGGCCCGCTCCCAACCCACTACGAACCGATCGAGAGTGTCGCCCGAAACGCGCTGTATCGACAGCAGAACAACCCGGACCGCTTGGAGTGGATCCGACCCGACAACCCCTACCACTGGGCGTTCGACGACCCCCGCTATCCGTACGTCCTCACGTCGTACCGGCTCACCGAGACCTTCGGGTCGGGGACAATGGCAAACCGAAATCTCCCATGGCTCGGCGAATTGCAGCCCGAGGCCTTCTGTGAGGTCTCTCCTGAGCTCGCCGCCGAGCGCGGCCTGCGACACGGCGACTGGGTCATCCTGTCGACCGCTCGGGCAGAGGTTGAGCTCAAAGTACTCGTCACCCGTCGGATGCATCCTCTGCGCGTCGGCGACCGCACCATCCATCAGATCGGGCTGCCGTACCAGTGGGGTCCGACCGGGATCATCAGCGGCGATAACCTGAACACGCTGTTCAAGTTCAGCGGCGATCCGAACGTGACCATCGAGGAGTGCAAGGCACTCACGGTCGATATCCGTCCCGGTCGCCTCACCCGCCACCCATCTGTGGTCACCGACGGGCAGCTTCGGCCGGATCCGCCCGGGGAAGCGCCCGCCCGCGACATTTTCAACACCGATCGCCGGCCGATTGACGAACACGGGATGAGAGGGGCGAAGGATCAGGTCGTCCATCGCCATGGCGACGGCGAAGTCGGGAGCACGCAATGACTGATACGGTTGGCTTCTTCGTCGACACCTCCGTGTGCATTGGATGCAAAGCGTGTGAGGTTGCGTGCAAAGCCTGGAATCAGCTCCCCGATGACGGCTTCTCCCTCACCGGCCGCTCGTTCGACAACACTGTGGCACTGTCGGCGACAACTTGGCGTCACGTCGATTTCATCGAGCGCCCTGTTGCCCTGCCTCAACAGTATGTCGCGTTCGATGAGCCGTTCTCCTGGCTGTTCCATGCCGATTCCTGCAAGCACTGCGCTGTCGCCGGGTGCCTCGACAACTGCCCGACGGGAGCCATCGTGCGCACCGAGTTCGGCAGTGTCTTCGTCCAGCAGGACGTCTGCAACGGTTGTGGAACCTGCATCGTGTCGTGCCCGTTCGGCGTGATCGACCGGCACCCGGTCGACGGCCGAGCGTGGAAGTGCACCCTTTGCTATGACAGGCTCCACAGCGGGCAGACTCCGGCGTGCGCCCAGACGTGCCCGACCCAGTCAATCATGTTTGGCCCGGTCGAGGAGTTGCGGGCCAAGGCTCGGGAGCGTCTCGCCCAACTCCATGAGGCAGGGGCGACTACGGCGCGGCTTTATGGAGACGACCCGGACTCACAACCCGGCACCGGCGGTTTGCACGCGTTCTCGCTGCTACTCGCCGACCCAGAGGTCTATTCGCTTCCACCCAACCCGGTGGCTCCGGTCACTGAAGTGAGGAAAGGCTGGATCTCGATGGCATATGCCCTCGGCGGCATGGCGGTCGCCGCGGTGGTAGCGGTGATCGGTGGGAGGCGATCGGCATGACCGATGAACTGAAGGATCTGTTCAGGCACGACGGGCGGAACCTCAGCCCCGACCGCACTGTTCTGACCGGAGAGGCGATCACGCTGGAGATCGATCCAGATCATCCGTTCGGCGTGACTGAGCCGGCGATCGTGAAGCCACCACGATGGGAATGGCAGGTGCCTGCGTATTTCTTTGCCGGTGGGCTCGCCGGTGGAGCGGCCGCACTCGGGCTCGCAGTCGAGGCCTTCGAGGGGAGTGCGGCACGGCGCTTTGTCAGATCCTCGCAATGGGTCTCCGGAATCGGGGGCGCAGTCGGGGCAGGGCTGCTGATCTCCGATCTGGGCCGACCTGAACGGTTCACGAACATGATGCGGGTGTTTCGGCCGTCGTCGCCGATGAACGTAGGGGCCTGGATACTGGCTGCCCAATCGGGGTCGACCTGGCTGGGCATCGCTACAGACTTCCTCGATTGCCCGTCGGCCCGATCGGTCGGTCGGTTGGCTCGAACAGCATCCGGACTGCTCGGCATGCCGCTTGCCGGATACACGGGCGTTCTGTTGGGTGCCACGGCTAATCCGGTATGGTCCACGGCCCGGCAGGAGCTCCCGCCTCTGTTCGTCTCATCTGCGATGTCGGCTGCAGGTGGAGCCTTGACACTGCTACCGGCACGCTCCCGCGACCGCCGCAGTGCCGAGCTGTTCGGCATCGCTGGTCGGATAGCCGACGTCGCCGTTGACGCCGCGCTGCGTCGGCATCGGGCCGGGTTCCCCGCGACCGATCGTGCGGCAGCCTCCGGCCGTGCAGGCCGGCTCGAGCGGATCGCTCGGATCGCGACGTCGGGATCGCTTGCGCTGGCGTTGCTGGGGCTGCGGTCGCCGACGGCGCGACGGATGGGTGCCGTCGCTGCACTGGTCGGCTCGGTCACTCAGCGGTTCGCCGTGTTGGAGGCAGGCATGGCGGCGGCCACCGACCCGCAGTGCGTGATCGAGACTCAGCAGTGATATCGGACACGCAGCGCATATCGGGCTAGCGATCACCAAGTCGGTGAGCATTGACGGCCAGTTGTGGCGACCGCGAAATGGCGTGTGCTGTCGCGGTCGCTGATCCGGGCAACGAGAGCCGGAACCGGGCCCACGTGCCGTCGTGACTGTAGGTGACGTCACCACCCATCATCTTGGCTAGCTGGCGGCTGACGGTGAGCCCGAGTCCAACTGAGTCGGTCCTGCCCGGCCGCTCATGAGCTCTGCCGTACGGGGTGAAGATTGCGTCTGCCTGGTCGGGAGGAATCGGGTCACCGTTGTCGAGGATCTCCACGACGGCGATCAACCCCTCGCGAAAGAGACGGACGCGCTTGACGGGACCGCCGTAACGATCTGCGTTGCTGATCAGGTTGCGCAGGATCTGGCGAACGCGAATGGGGTCTCCGATTGTTACCAGCTCGGTGGCTTCTTCCTCCACGGGGAATCCGTCCGGAATGACCGCATCCAGCTCGCGGCGCAGCATCACGTCACCCACGACGAGAGCCAGATGACCCGTGTTGGCGCGGGCAGCGACCAGGAGATCATCGACGATTGCCGCCACTTCCTCGCTTTGCTCGACAATTGTCGCCACAAACTCGTTTCGCTCTTCTTCGGTGAGATCCGGGGCCTCGGCAAGCGTGTGCGCCATTCCCACGACGGCAGTCAGGGGAGTGCGCAATTCGTGGCTGACGCTGGCGACGAACTTGTCCTTCTCTGTGAGCAGGGCGTCCTTCTCCCGCGAGAGAGACTCCTTTCTTTGCCGCTCGCGGAGAATCTCGGCGGCGGATTGCGAGAGCATCCACGCCGCGGGCAGGAGCGTGAATACCGCAACGATGGCGAGGACGGCTACCGCCGTCTCACGGGGGCGGGGTTCGACGTGCCAGAAGATCCCGGTGAATGAAGAGAGAACTCCCGCACTTGCATAGAGGGTGAGAAGGCGAACGGCCGTCTTCGGCCTGACGTGCAGGAAGATGAGGAAGGATTGGGTGAACGAGACCAACAGCGCAACCTCGGGTAGATCGAGCACCACAGCCATGGCGATGTATGTGAGCGTGTCGAAGGTCACCTTGGTGGCAAGGGTCGACCTTCGAAAGAGAATTGCATGAGCAAGGACGAGTGCAGCCATCGCTGAGATAGCCCCGACCGGCACATTCCTGGGAGAGCCGAGATGGCCGCCGAGCAGGAGCGCAGTCGGAGGGATGAGAACACTGACGGCAATACGCATGGCCTGATAGCTGTGCGCAAAACCCTTCAATTGCAGCGGCGATCGGTCGCCACGAAACGCCGATCTGAGGGCTTCCATATCCATCTGCATGTCCTGTCGGCAGAGATGGCCGGCGGTTCAGTCGACGGCCCGCTCTCAGCAAATTCACAGGTCCATAGAAACTGGACCCAGATACGATGACGCACATTCAGTTGTCCATTCTGTCCTCACGAAAGGAACGACTGCATGAACAGAAAGAGACTTCGGACCGGTCTTGCCGCTGTGGTAGGCAGTGCGGTCCTGGTCGGTGGTGTGTTGCTGGGAACCTCGATAGCCGCGGCCCAGAACAGCGAGCCGTCACAGCTGAGCGGCGGCCCCTCGACGAGCGTCCCCGATCAGAGATCCGATGTTGGAGACAGCCGGGTCAGGCCTGGCGGCGGCTGCCAGTTCTTCCAGGACCTTGCCGACCACCTCGGCATCGATCGCAACCAGCTTCACCAGCAACTCGAAGAGGGCACCAGCCTCCGGCAGTTGCTCGAGGATGCCGGCATCGACCCTGAGACCCTGCCTCGCCTTCACCGGCACGGCCACATGGGTGACTTCGGCGGTGGATCAGGATCGGGCATCTTGCCCTTCCTGGGCGATCGCGGGAGTCGGCTGGGAGATCTCAACCTCGATATCGACCTGAGCGGCCTACATGATCGGCTCGCGTCGGGAATGACCTTGGGAGAGGCGCTGACCGACATGGGGGTTGACGTCGACTCGCTCGTCGCCCAAGCCAAGGAGGCGGCTCGGCAGAGGATCGACCAACTCGTCACCGACGGGCGCATCACCAGCGACCGTGCCGATGAGCTGAAGCAGATGGTCGATGATTTCGATCTCAGCCAGGGATTCCCCTTCGGTATCGGTCGTCCCGATCTCGGCAACTGGGACGACGGCTCACAGTTCCGCGGTCCCGGTCGCGGATTCCGGTTCTTCGACCATCATCGCGGCAACACAAACGGGTCAGATGATCCCTCTGCTGCTGGTGCGCTCCTAGGCGCATAGAGACCTGCCGACGGCAAGAAGGAGGAGTGTCCGGCAGTCGAGTCGGGCGCTCCTCTGATTACACGTTGCCCGCGTCGAACTCTTCGTAGAGGATCGGGCCGGGCTCTGCACTCATCATCTCCTGCGCGATCTCAGCCGGCACAGGACGATTGGCCGTGTCGACGTGAATGATCTGGGGGCTGAAGTCGATCAACTCGTCTTCGTCGTAGTCGGCG
The DNA here is from genome assembly GCA_963844835.1 of uncultured bacterium. Classification (GTDB taxonomy): domain Bacteria; phylum Actinomycetota; class Acidimicrobiia; order Spongiisociales; family UBA5794; genus JAAETI01. Next base: position 146,814 of record CAWJPT010000006.1, read on the forward strand.
TAGCTGATGATGATCACCCGGTCTCCAGGGGAAACCAACCGTGCCGCGGCGCCGTTGAGGCACACATCACCAGGGCCGCCGGAAATGGCATAGGTGACGAGGCGGTTGCCGTTGTCGATGTCGAGGACGTGGACCTGCTCCATCTCACGGATGTCGGCGATCTTCATCAGATCGACATCGAGAGTGATAGATCCCACGTAATTCAGATTGGCGTCCGTGACGGTTGCCCGGTGGATCTTCGATTTCATCATGCGTCGCCGCATGGTTGCTCCTTTTGCTTGACGCCGCCGCAGCGGTCGCCGTACGTTTCCCGGCTTGCAGATTACATGCACCTGATACAACCCGGATAGGGGTTTTTCTATTCAGACCCACCACCATCGTAATTAGTTTCGATTCCCGGGGTGGCCGAAGTATCCTGACGGTGCTCTTCCACGGAAGAGGTTCCGGCGCTCAGCGAAGTCCGGTGTGAACCCGGCGCTGTCCCGCAGCTGTGAAGCTTTGGGGAGAAATTTCTCTCTGGAGATGAGCCAGATCGCCTGGTCTCCGGAACCGGCAATCGACCTCGGATGAAGGTTGAACCCGGTGCCACAAACCTCGGGCTCCTCTCTTCATCCTCCTGAATGGGAGGATGTTTTTATGGCAAGGCTCCACAGCCCGGGCCGGCTGCGAAAGCGGTGGCTGGCCCTTCCGACCGTGCTCGCCGCCCTGGCAGTTGCCTTGACTCCGATCTCGGCGTCCGCCGCGGTCGACGAGGGCACCGCGGCGGCGCGAGCCGCCGCATGGATCGCCCGGGAGTACCAGGCCCCGGATTCTGAGATCGCGATCTACGGAACGGGAGTTTTGATCGACTCGCTCGTGTCTCTTGCCGCCACCGGGACGGAGCCCGAGACCACATTCGACATGTTGCAGGAACTCCGGACGGTGGTTGCCGACTACGTAGGGACCGGGGACACTTTCAACGTGGGTGCCGCAGGCAAGATGATTCATGTCCTCGAGATCTACGGCGAGAGCGTCCCAGAATTCGTCGGGGCAGATATCGAAGCTGAGCTGCGATCGAGCATGCAGACGGATGGAGCGGACGTCGGGCGTTTCGGGGAAGCGACGGTCTTCGAGCAAGCAACGGCCGTTCTCGGCCTGGCGATGACCACGGACGGTGTTGCCCCTGAGGCGGTTTCCTACCTGGCCTCGCAGCAATGTCCCAGCGGCGAGTTCACCTTTGATGGTGCCTGCCCGGGCCCGGGTGATGCCGATACCACTGGGATCGCCGCTCTCGCCCTGGTAGCGGGGGGCGATGCGGTGACGGCTGGCACATCGGTGGCGTGGCTCGAGTCGATGCAACTCAGTGACGGATCGGTGAGCGGTTGGGGCACCCCAAACTCGAATTCGACTGCGGCAGCCGCTCAGGCCTTCCTCGCCACCGGCAATACCGCGGCGGCCGCCGCCGCAGCAGAGTTCCTCGAGAGCATGCAGTTCCCCGCTTCCGCCGGTGACGATGCGGGCGGCTTGCGCTGGCTCGCCACCGACACTGCGGCCAACACCTTCGCCACGGTCCAGGGTGTGTGGGGCCTGGGTGTGCCCGTTCTCTATGAGCTCTCGGCGCCTACCTATACGTTCTCAGACTCGATCGGCTCGGTATTCGTCGATGCGATCGAATGGGCCGCCGAGTCCGGGATCACGCTTGGATGCAACCCACCTGCCAACGACGAGTTCTGCCCGACCGACCCGGTCACCCGTGGCCAGATGGCGGCCTTCGTGAATCGGGCGCTCGGTTTGCCGTCCGGTTCCGGTTCGGGGTTCACGGATATCGGCGGCAGTGTGTTTGTGGGTGATATCGAGGCGATCGCGGCCGCCGGCATCACCAAGGGATGTAACCCACCGGTCAACGACATGTACTGCCCGGATCGGGCGGTGACTCGCGGCCAGATGGCGGCTTTCCTGAGCCGGGCGCTCGGTTTGCCGTCCGGTTCCGGTTCGGGGTTCACGGATATCGGCGGCAGTGTGTTTGTGGGTGATATCGAGGCGATCGCGGCCGCCGGCATCACCAAGGGATGTAACCCCCCCGACAATGACATGTACTGCCCGGATGATCCGGTGACGAGACAGCAGATGGTCGCATTCCTGTTCCGGGCGATGCAGAGGTAGCGCGATGACGTTGAGCCTGTCGACACGGCGTGCGGCGATCATCGTGCTGATGATATCCGCGGTCGTGTTGGGTGCTCCGACGTCGGCAAGAGCAGGTGCCGCTTGCCCCGACCTCGAGACCGGCGTTACGGTTGTTGTTGATTTCCGGGCTGCCGGGGGCGCGATTGAGGTCGGTTGCGCTCCCGGAGCCCCCTCCTCTGGCTTTGCGGCGTTGCAGGCCGCGGGGTTCACCACCACCGAGGTGCAGGGCCTGCCGGGGTTCTTGTGCAAGATCGACGGCCTTCCTGCTGAGGAGGATTGTGCCGCCACGCCACCGGCCGACGCCTACTGGTCCTACTGGTCGGCGGAACGGGGTGGCTCCTGGTCGTACAGCATCGCCGGAGGAGTGGCGAGAACGCCGACCCCGGGAACCGTGGACGGGTGGTCCTTCGGTGCGGCCACGGCACCCGGCATGAATCCCCCCGATGCGCCATCAGCGACGACCACCACAACCACCACGACCACGACTGAGGCGCCCCCGGTGTCGACGACGACCACGACGGAAGCAGTGGCCACAACAACATCGGAGGCGGCAGCACCGGCGACGACCACCACCGCGGCGCCGAAGACAACACCGACCACCGGGGCACTCGAGGCCACGACGACATCGCGCGCGGCGACGACGGAAACGACCCGGACAACGGCGGCCACAACCACAACCACCCTCGCCGCGGCAGGGACGACGACGGACGTGGGCAACGGGGGCAGTGGCCTCGGGGCCGTCGTTGCGCTCGGAGCGATCGTTGCGGTTGGTGTCGCAGGAACCGCCGTCGCGATGCGCAGACGGAAGGCGGCGTGATGAGTCGACCGTTCCGCCGTCTCCATCCAGGCGCATGGTGGCTATGGGCGCTGTTTCTCGCCGCGGCAGCTTCCCGGACGACGGACCTGCTGTTGCTGGGATTGCTGGTGGCGGTCGCCTGGTTCATGGTCATTGCCAGAGGTGGCGAAGGGAGCAACCGGATCTTCCGCATCTATCTCCTGGTCGGGGTCTTCGTCATCGTGCTCCGAGTCCTGTTCCGGATACTGATCGGCGGTGACGCTGCAGGCGACATCCTGTTTCGCCTTCCCGAGATCACGCTGCCCGCCTGGGCGGTCGGCATCCGGCTCGGCGGTCCCGTCACCGGCCACGAGCTCACCGCCGGCCTCGCCGACGGGGTGAGGCTGGCCACGTTGATCATCTGCGTGGGTGCGGCGAATGCGCTCGCCGATCCCCGGAGACTGCTCCGCTCGTTGCCGCTTGCACTCCATTCCGTGGGGACTGCGGTCGTCGTTGCCATCGGGTTGGTGCCACAGCTCATCGCCAGCGTCATCCGGGTTCGCCGTGCCTCGCGCCTCCGTGCCGTCAAGAGCCGCAGGCTCCGGCTTCGGCGCATGGTGGCCCCTGTGGTCGACGACGCGCTCGACCGCACCCTGGCGCTTGCGGTGGCCATGGAGGTTCGTGGCTTCGGTAGGCCGCTAGGTCCGAGCTCCCGGCCGATCTTTGCCGCCACGGTATCCGGTTTGCTCGCCGTGGCCGTCGGCGCCTACCTGGTGCTCGACGGAACCACGACGGCGGGGTTCGTGTTGGTCACCGCCGGTCTGGCGGCGACGATGATCGGGCTCCGCCTTGCCGGTCGTCGTCGCTCGGTGACGGTGTACCGGCCCGAGCCGTGGCAGGCATCGGAGTGGGCGGTTGCCGCGATGGGTTTGCTCGTGCTCGTGGTCGTTGTCGTCATCGGCCGGACCGACCCAACGGTGCTACATCCGACCGGCATGCCAACACCGCCGCTGCCGGTCACCGTTGCCGTGCTTGCGGCCGCGCTACCCGCCTGGTTCGCTCCTCGCGACGTCGTCGGGCCGCTGCGCCCAACCAGATTGCAGCCATCATGATCGAGTTCACCGACTTCACACTCACTTACGCCGAGGCCAGCGAGCCGACGCTGCGTAACGCGAATCTGGTTGTCGATGAAGGTGTGCTGTGTCTGGTCACCGGAGCCACCGGCGCAGGTAAGACCTCGCTACTGGCGGCGATCAACGGGCTCGTGCCCCACTTCACCGGGGGCAGCGTCTCCGGAGCGGTTGTGGTCGACGGCCGCGACACCAGGTATACGCATCCGGCGGCGATGGCGGACCTGGTCGGGTACGTGGGCCAGGACCCTGCCCGCGGTTTTGTCACAGAGACCGTCGAATACGAACTGGCCTACGGGATGGAGCAGACCGGGGTCGCGCCGGCCACGATGCGAGCCAGGGTGGAAGAAACACTCGATCTGCTCGGCATCGCCCATCTGCGAGACATGCCGGTCACGCAGCTCTCGGGTGGCGAGCAGCAGCGAGTCGCCATCGGATCGGTGCTGACCGTGCAACCCCAGGATCCTGGTGCTCGACGAACCGACCTCGGCACTCGATCCGGGTGCGGCCGAGGAGGTACTCGCCGCGGTAACCCGTCTGGTTCACGACCTCGGCCTCACCGTTGTGCTCGCCGAGCATCGTCTGGAGCGCATCGTCCAATACGCAGATCAGCTGGTGGTCGTCAACGGTGATGGCACGGTGACCTCGGGTGAACCGCGCACCACCATCGAGCACAGCGATCATGGTGCCTCCTATCGTCGAGTTGGGACGCGCCGTCGGGTGGGAGCGCACCCCGCTTTCGGTTCGGGAGGCGAGGGCGAGCGCTGCCTCGCTGCGAGAGCACCTGGAACCTCGCGCTCCGCTGCCGATCCTTGCGGGGCCATCTGCAGTATCCGCACGGAGGGTTTCGGTCTCGTAGGGTCCGGTGGTAGCGGTTCGCGATCTCAGCCTGGATCTGCATCGTGGCGAGATCTGCGTTGTCATGGGTCGCAACGGATCGGGCAAGTCTTCGCTGTTCTGGGCGCTTCAAGGTGCACTCATCCCGGATCAGGGATCGGTCGATCGCAGTGGGAGCATCGCTCTCGTGCCACAAACGCCCGGCGATCTTTGTTCCTCTCGACGGTTGAAGACGAATGTCGTCAGGCCGATGTGGATGCCGACCTCGACCCGGGGAGCTGCAGGGCGATCCTCGACGAGTTGGTTCCTGGTATCGATGGTGAGTCCCATCCGGCCGATCTCTCGGAGGGTCAGCGGCTCGCCCTGGTGCTGGCGACGCAGTTGGTCACCCAACCTGACGTCGTGCTCCTGGACGAGCCTACCCGTGGCCTCGACTACACCGCCAAGCGGAATCTCGGCACGATCCTGCGCAAGCTGGTTGCCGGGGAGCGAGCCGTGGTGCTGTCCACCCACGATGTCGAGTTTGCCTCGCTGGTGGCCGACCGGGTGGTGGTGATGGCGGAGGGCGAGATCATCGCAGACGGACCTGCCGTGCAGGTGCTCACCGCCACGCCGCTGTTCGCTCCGCAGGTGGCCAAGGTAATGGCGCCTCTGCCGTTCCTAACCGTGTCTCAGGTGAGGGAGGCGATCGCATGAGAAGCCGAGGGATGCTCGTAGTGGGTCTGATCTCGGTGATCGGAGCCGTCGGGTTCATGTGGCCGCTGCTGGTGAAGGCAGACAGCACTCTCGCCCACAACGACGACTCCCCGTTGCTGTTCGCCATCATGCTGCCGTTGTTGCTGGCCGTGGTGCTGGCCGAGCTCTCGGATGGCGTCATGGACGCCAAGAGGGTCGCCATGCTCGGGGTGCTCGCCGCGCTCGGTGCGGTGTTGCGCCCGCTCGGGGCGGGAACGGGAGGCATCGAGCTGGTGTTCCTGCCGATCATCCTCGGGCGGCCGTGCGTTTGGGCCTTCTTTCGGGTTCGTGCTTGGTTCGGTGACTCTGTTCTCCTCGGCGCTGGTGACGGCGGGAGTCGGGTCCGTGGCTCCCGTTCCAGATGCTTGCCGCTGCCTGGGTGGGGATGGGTGCCGGTCTGCTGCCGAAGCGTCTCACCGGGCGCACGGAGATTGCGGTCCTCGCCGCCTACGGTGCCGTATCCGCGCTGGTCTTCGGGCTGGTGATGAACATGTACTTCTGGCCGTTCGCCGTCGGCGGCGACACCGCCATCTCGATGCAGGCAGGCGCCGCCGTGTGGGACAACCTGCGCCGCTTCTTCGCCTACCACGTGGCCACTTCGCTCGGCTGGGACGTGGGCCGCGCCATCACCAACGTGGTCGCCATCACCCTGGTCGGCCGCGGCGTCCTGCTAGCTCTGAAACGCACCGCCCGCCGCGCCTCATTCGGTTCTGGCGTCCAAACGGGCGAAATATCGCCCGTTTGGACGCCAGAACGGGGATAGGACGCCGCTACGGGAGGTATTGCGGGGTGATCTGGAGGATGGTGCCGTCCTTGATCGTCAGCCAGACCGGGTAGTCATCGAGTGAGAAGTAGTAGGCGCTCTGGTCGTCGCTCTGCATAGCCGCGATGAGGGTGTCGATGCTCACCGGGTCGAGGTCAAACTCGTCGGTGATGGTGTAGTCGAACAAGTAGATCAGGGCCTCGTCATCGAGCGGCAGCGTTCTCAGTTGCGGGTTGTTGTTGCGGATGTAGAAGCCGTTGGGCAGACCCTCGTCCGCTTGATCCGGCGACAACTCGCCGTCCTCGATGGCGGCTTGCACTGCTTCGTCGCCACCGAGGAACTCGGCGTAGTCGACGATCAGTGCCGGCTGCGAGCCCGACGTATCGAGTCCCTTGATGAACGCAAACTGGCCGACCGCATCCGGCTCGTGGCGAACCCGGATGGAATCGGTATTGGTCTCACCATCGAGAGTCGCCGTTACCAGAACGGTGTGCCAACCGGGTTCTGTTGAGTTCTCGCTGACCCGTGCCACCCAACTTCCCGTGACCGGATCGATCGGTACCGGGTCACCGGCAATGGTCAGCGCAGCGGCGGGATCGGCATAGCCGCCCAGATCGAAGTCACTGCTAGTGACGATTGCTGGTTCACCGATGGAGACGAATGGCTTCTTCGTCCGGTAGCCGTCAACGAGTTGCCACCCCTTGTCGGTGGGGAGAGCCGCAAACTCGTATTCATCGCCTGCTCCGGTGTCGGAGACGGTTCTCATTGTCCCTTGGATCAATGGACCGGTGGTTTGTACCTCCACCGACAATACGGCTTGGCCCTGCCGGTACCACGGAGAGGAGAGGTAGCAGTCATCGAGCTCCTCCTCGCAAAAGTCCATCTCCTGTTCGGCAACGGCCAGTTGCAGGTCGACCAATAGTTCCGCGTTGTCGCCAAACGTCGCCTGACTTGCCTCCTGGAGTGCGGTGTGGATTTCCCACTTGATGTCGTTCGGCCACGGCTCGGGATTCTCTCTCGTCCCGCCCGGCCTGCCGTAACGCTGCATCAGAGCCAGTGTCTGGACATTCCACGCTGATGGCCTCACCAGATACTCGTAAACCGCCTCACGCACCGCCGGGGTCCCTTCGTCGATGAGCCGAATCAGGTCGTCGGCGTAGCCGTCATATGTCTTCAAGGCAGTGCGGAGCTGCTCCGGATCGTCGGCGCCGGGCTGGAAATTCCAAACGAACTGGCGGTTGGCGAAGGCTTCCTCTCCCTGGTCGAGCGGGGGAGGCTCCGGCGGCTCGAAGTAGGCGCCGTCGGTCGGCAGGTCCACCCCGAATGTGACCAGCTGGCCCAGCGTGGTGATGGGTCGGCTCGGATCGCCAGAGAAGCTGAACAGGGGATGTTCCGCCGTGTAGGGCCCGGTGTCCTGTGCCGGATACACCTCCAGAGCCTCTCCGGACGGTCTGGCTACAACGTCTAGATAACGATCGATCTTGCTTCCGTTCTGGGTCAGATATCCGGTCAGCACATCCCCCTCGACTGCCGTCAAGTGGAGTTCGTGGACCAGAACGTCATTCGACGTGAGATCCTGCTCCACGGTGGGGTCGATCGACTCGTCGTATTCCGTCCATGTGTAGGTGCCGACCCAAGCTGCCAGATCGACTGCCGTTGTCTCCGGCGCGGTTGTCGTAGTCTCGAGTACGGTCGTCGACGTCTCCGCAGGTGGCACCGGATCCGAGGTTGGTCGGAATGCCAGCAAGATGCCGCCGACCAGCACCAGGGTCACCACCGCAGCGGCAACAAACCCGATACCGGGCCGGGCCAGGCTGAACCGCCGCGGCTGGAGGTCGGCTTCGATGCGATTCATCAGCGCCGCGCTGCCGATCATCGTTCCTCGCTCGGCACGCTGCTCGAGGAGTTGGCTGACGTTCATGTGGCACGCTCCTCTACGAGCTGGCGGAGCTGACGGCGCGATCGCTCGGCGATCTTCCGGGCATTGGCGCTGGTGACACCGATCGTGTCTGCCACTTCGTCGAATGGGTAGCCCTCGATCTCAGTGAGGTAGAGGACTGCGCGAGCCCGGGGATCCAACGCTTCGAGATAGCCGAGATCGGACGGGTAGACGTCGGTGGTCGCCGAGTCGCCACCCATGCGCGGTAGCGCCGTGCGCAGCCGACCGAAACTGCGACGTTGATTGCTCGCGATATTGACGATTGCCCGGCACAGGTATGCCTTCGGGTTGTCGAGCTCTGCGAGGTTACGGCTACGCAGCGTGCGCACCATTGCCTCCTGGACGAGATCATCGGGCTCGATGTCGTACGAGCCGACCGTGGCCGCAAACCGGCGCAACGCCGGATACAACTCATCGATCAGCAGACGGTCACCCGCAGAGATGCTCCCCTGCACCCTGCTCCTTTCTGGTATGTCTATTCGACACCGCAGAGAGCCTGATTGTGACAGGGATCAACAAATAGCCGCGCCTCATTCGGTTCTGGCGTCCAAACGGGCAACATAGTGCCCGTTTGGACGCCAGAACGGGGTTAGAGGGTACTGCTAGCTGCGGTTTCGGGTTAGCAGTGAGGCAAGCAGAACGGCGCCGCCGAGGGCCGCGGAGAAAGCGATCCACAGCGGTGAGATCTGGGTGGTCCGCTCCGTGATGGGGGCTAGGACGAGGTAGGCCGGTGTTGCTGGGGATCGCGGCGCTGCAGTCGATGGGACGACGATGTCGACGGCCACCATGGCGGATGACGGTGGCACATTGGTGACCACTTCCTCGAGCGAAGGTGGGTCGACCCCGACATAAAGCGCCCCGCCGTTGAGGTCTCCAAACCCGGTGGTGCAGGGATCGTTGCAAACGACGATCTGGTACTCGCCCGGTGGGGTCTCAGCCGGAACCGTCGTCAGCAGGGTGACATCGGCGCTGTTGCCCGAAGCATCGATAGTGAGCTCGCCGAGCGGCACGCTTGTGGCGGCACCACCAGGAACGGTCTCGGTGACCTCTCCGAAGTCGGTGCCGCTCAGGTATGCGTAGAACGGCCCGTCCTCCACCCAACCGAACGCTCCCCGGGAGACGACGGCTCTCAACTCGATATCTTCGCCCGCGTCGACCCGGACCCAGCTCGGTTCGAGCTGGGCACCCCCTGCATAGGCAGGAGCCGAGTATGCAATCGAAGTCACCGCAAGTACGGAGACTACGAAGAATTGACGCAAGAGGAACCACCTTTGCCTGACTTCAAACGAGGCTAATTAGGCCCGGGGGCTAAGTGACTAGTTTGTGGCCCGTCCTTAGGGAGACGCATCTCCCGCTTGGGCTGGAGACCACCACCAGGCGGCGGTCGCGGTGTCCCAGCCTTGTAGCGGATTGACCCCCTGGATCCGTTCCGGCCAGTACGGCATCAGCGAGACCTGCCTTCGTACCAATGGGTACACGATGGCATTGTCGGCGAGGATCGTCTCCGCCTCGACCGCCAGTTCCTCGAGCCGTCCAGGGTCCAGCGTGGCTTGGGCCTCGGCGACGACGGCGGCGTAGCGGTCGGCAGGCTCGCCGACCGCGGACCAGTCGAAGTAGATCTCATTCTGAGGCAACGTGGGGTCGAACAACGAAAGCAGGTGGGCGAGATCGGCCAGGCCATCGCCGGCGAACAACCGCATCGCGAAGATGTCGTTTCGCCCCTCGGGCAGATTGTTGCTGAAGAATTCCCCGGTGTATTCGGTTGTCACGTCCCATCCGGCAGCCTCGAGTTGTGCGGTTGCCACGTCGCCGATGACGATGGTTTCGTCGCCGGTGCTACTGGTGTACGACGCGGTTGGCGGTTCGGCTGAGAAATCGCGACTTATCTCGTTGCCAAGTTGAGCGAGAAGGCCCTCAGTGCGGGCAGGATCGTCGTACTGCTGCCATACGTCGATATCCAGCCCTGGTGAGGCAGTTGCGGCGATGGACGGCGCAACTGGAAAACCGGTCTCTTCTGAGATCGCTTTCCGATCGATGGTGCTGAGCACCGCCTGGCGATACAGCAATTCGGTGTTCAACGACTTCGGGTTGACCTCGAATCGGCTGTCTCTCATTTCGAAGCCGATTATCTCGAACAACGAGTCCCAGGATCGTTCGAGGACGAAGCCTTGCTCCTCCGGGTCGCCGAGAGATCCCGACCAGGGAGAGATGAGTCCGGGTAGCGCGATATCGGCCGATCGTGTCGTGAACCACGAAATCGTTCCGTCGATCGACGGCGGGAACACCTGCATCTCGACCCCGTCCAGATACGGAAGTTGATTCCCGGAGTCGTCGTACTCCCAGTAGTTGTCGTTGCGGCTGAAGTAGATCACTCCCGGCGACGTGTCGGGACTCGAGGACGGTTCGTAGTGATCGAAGACGAACGGCCCGCCAGACAGCCAGAGACGGTCGTTCCAGTCGTCGGCGAACGTCTCCGCTTCTACAGCGTGGGCGGGAACCAGCCAGGGGAAGAGCCGCTCATAGCGTGTGTCGGGATGGGTGAGTTGGAAGGTCACCATCTTGCCGTCGCCGGACAGTGTCTCGCCGTCGATCAATGAATGGATCTCGAGCAGGTCGCCCAGAACCGGAAGACCAGCGTTCATGATCAGCTGATAGGTGAAGAGGAAGTCGTCGGCGGTGATGGGCGTGCCGTCTGCCCACACCGCTTCGGGACTGATCTGATAGGTGACGGTCGCCTTGCCATCCTCCACGACCACTCCTCCGTTGCCGGTAGTGGGGATCGGGTTGACCACCCATGGCTTCGCCTCGCCAGTCCCCGGGTCGAGCCGGAATGCCCCCGGGACGCTCAGACGTGCAACATCCGAAGCATTGTTGGGGTCGATGCAGTGGATTGATGGTCGGCCCCACAAGTCTGCCATCGAAATTCGTGTAGCCGTACATCATGTCTGTGTTCGATGCCACCTTGACGATGCCCCCGTATCCGGGTTCGGTCGCCAGGGTGGCGGCCGTCGTTGTTGTCTCCGGCGATGTTGTGACTGTCGTGGTGGAAACCGTCTGCTGCGGCGACGTGGTGGTAGTCGTGTCTACTGGCGCTACATCAGATTCGGTTCGCATCAAAAGCGCACCGATACCTACCGCGGCAACGAGCGCAAGCGCCGAACCGAGGATCGCCCCCAGCGCCCGGGCGCGGCGTCGCCTGCGGATAGTCCTTGCGAGATCCGGCGGGGAGAAACCGGCCCCGGCCCGGCGGGCATCCGCTCCGGCGCTGTGGCCTCGATCGTCGCTGTTCATGGCGCCTCCTCCCTGGTTCCAAACTTGCTCGCCAGGGTCTGCCGGGCACGGTGGAGATGCGTCTTGACCGAACCGCTGGTGATACCGAGGATTGCTGCGATCTCGTCGATCGTTCGATCCTCTACGTAGTGGAGAGCGACTACCTGTGCCTGGCGGCCCGGCAGCCGTCGCACCTCGGCCCAGAACTCGGTGGCTTCCGGGCTCATGGCGTCGTTCGAAGTCCGTGGTGATAGACGCAGTAACGCCCTCGCTTCGGCCCTCATCCGGCGAAACCGGGACATCGCGAGATTTGTCGCCACCCGTCGCACCCATCCCTCCGGGTTTTCGAATTGGGCGACCTTGTCCCAGTTCGCGGTGGGCACGCAAGAACGCGTCCTGGGCCAGATCCTCCGCGGCCGCGGCGTTGCGGGTCAGCACCATGGTCAGTGTCGCCACGGCCGTGTACTCACGTCGATAGAACGCACCGAAGTCGGGGGTCGACTGAACCAGTGGCATGCGATCGCCGGAGTGATCGCTCGGCTGTCTCCCCACATCACCTCCACGGACCAGAGTCTCCTCCACAAAGTAGTAACGCACGAGCACTGCCCGCTGGTTGACACGAACGTTTGAGCACCGTGCCCTCGAGGAACGGCGCCACCGCCAGCATGCAATCGAGCGCATCAATCGGATGGTGAATGGCGACCGAATGCGATACGCTCAGGGTGGTTGTTATTGGTCGGGAGTCATAGTGCGACTGTTGCGGTTGCTTGTGTTTGGGTCTCTGTTCCTCGCCGGGTTGACTGCATGTGCCGGGGACGACCGGGAAGCCGATGCGACTCAGGGCACGGTCACGACGGTAACCGTGATATTCGAAGACCCGGTCTTCTTCGGGAAACAGTGGCCGGAGACGATTCCCAGTGATATTCCGGCTCTCGAGGGAGCGATAACGACGGTGCTGGCCGGGGATACCAAGCTCCGGCTGTTCTACAACGGCATATCCGACGCAGATTTCATGGACTACGTCGAGCTCCTGGTCACCTCGGGTTTCGAGCTCGAGTACCTCATCTACGAGACGCCGGGCAGCGAGGCGAGGACGGTGGAACAGGCTGCCGCCGGGGAGTGGGATGCGGTGTGTGCCACCAAAGGCGACTATGAGCTCCACCTCGAGTTTGGGGCGGGAACCGGCACTCTGGACATCACGGGTATCCCGCTGGAAGGTTTCGAGTCGGTGGCAGCTCCAACCACCTTGTCGACGACCACCGCTCCCGTCGGCAGCGCACTTCCCGAGTGGCTGCCTCCTGTTCCTGGGGGTGAGCTGATCACTGCGACGGGCGATGCCGCTGCCGGGTTCACGGCAGTCGTTGTGATCGCCGACGGCTACACAGTTGCCGGATACGTGGACGTGCTCGAGGCAGTGGGTTTCACCGAGTCCGACACGATGCTCGGCGGGTATGTGCTCAGCAACGGCGAGCACACGATCACGATCTACGGAGCCGACAGCGGACTGCGTCCCCTACAGATCATGATCCACGCGAGCTGATGTCTCCAACGGATAGTGTTTCGAAGGGGCGCCAAACGGCGAGACCACCGCGGGCATCGAGTTGGCCAATGAGGTGGGGGAAGTCGTCGATGCGATGACGACTGTCGTTATCGGTGACGTCGTCGTCTGCTGCATCGTTGGTGCCACAGAAGTCGCAGAATCAGTGGTCGCACTGCAGCCGGCGACGAATGTGGCAAGCCCTTCGAGTCACAGCTCGTTGCCGGATTCTCGCCCTTCGGCGAATGCGGTGATGTTGGCGATCGTGTCGTGGGCAATGGCACGCAGCGCCTCGACCGTGAAGAACGCCTGGTGGCCGGTGATCAGCACATTGGGGAAGGTGAGCAGCCGTGAGAAACGATCATCCTGGATGACCGTGTCGGAGCGGTCCTCGAAGAAGAGATCGCCCTCCTCCTCATAGACGTCCAACCCCAGGTAGCCGATCTTCCCTGTCTTCAGCCCCTCGATGGCGGCTGCCGTGTCGATGAGCGCACCCCGGCTGGTATTGATCAGCATCACCCCGGTCTTCATATTGGCGATCGCGTACGAGTCGACGACATGGTGTGTCTCGGGAGTCAGCGGAGCGTGCAGTGAGATGACGTCGGCGCGTTCCCATAGCTTCCTCAGATCCATGTACTCGAGTCCGAGATCGGTGGCGTCGGGATTCTCGTGCACGTCGTAACCGATGAGATGGCAGCCGAAGCCGGTGAGGATCTTGGCGACGGCGACCCCGATCTTGCCCGTGCCGACCAGGCCGACGGTGCGGCTGCCGAGATCGAAGCCGAGCAGCCCGTCGAGGGAGAGGTTGCCCTCACGAACCCGGGCGTGAGCGCGGTGGATCTTGCGGTCGAGGGCGAGCATCAGGGCGACCGTATGCTCAGCAACCGAGCGCGGTGAATAGGCCGGCACTCTGACCACAGTGAGGCCGAGGCTCTTGGCCGCGTCGAGGTCGACGTGGTTGAACCCGGCGCTGCGCAGCGCAATCAGCTTCGGCTCGTGTTTGGCGAGCCGCAACAACGTAGCCGCACCGAGATCGTCGTTGACGAACGCACAAACGGCCTCGTACCCGTCTGCCAGCGGTGCGGTAGATCGATCGAGCCGAGTCTCGAAGAAGGAGAGCTCATGGCCCGTGCCTTCGGCAGCCTTGGTGAAGAACCGTTCGTCGTAAGGCTTGGTGCTGAAAACTGCTACTCGCATGGCGCCGAGTGTACGGGGCGGGGATGCCGGTCGGGGGCGGTTGCCGGCACCAGGGAGCCGCCGCACTCGTGTAGGTACAATCGGCCGACAGCTAGGGAGGTGCGATGGCCACTACCACTACTCAGGATGGCGCAACCATCTACTACGAGACCACAGGGACGGGAACGCCCGGTCGTCCTCGTGCACGGTATCACCGAGTCGTGCCGGACCTGGGATCCGATCAGAGATCAGACTCGTCGACGCGGGCTACCGGGTCATTGCCCCCGATCTACGTGGCCACGGGCAGTCTCCCGCACACTCCCCATACGATCTCGGCTCGCTTGCAGGCGACGTCATCGCCGTGGTGACTGCGGAGGGTCTGAGCAACCCGAGGGTGGTGGGACACTCGCTCGGTGGTGCTGTGATCTCGGCACTGGCAGGTGCGTTCCCTGTCGAATCGGCCGTCAACGTCGACCAGTCGCTGAAGCTCGACGACTTCCAGGATCAGCTCAAGGACGCCGAGCCGGCACTGCGTGACCCTGCGTTGTTCCCAATGGTCATCGAAGGGCTGTTCGTTCAGCTCGCCGGGGATGCCATCAGCACTGAGGAGTGGGAGCGGGTGCAGGGCATTCGCCGTGCCGATCAGGACGTCGTGCTCGGAGTGTGGGACCTGGTGCTGACAGCACCGCGAGAGCAGCTCGCCGCCGCCGTTGAAGGCGCCGCGTCCGGAGTGTCCTGTCCGTATCTGTCGCTGCACGGCATCGATCCCGGTGACGAGTACAAGGGCTGGCTGCAGCGTCTTGTCCCTCAGGCCGAGGTCGAGGTTTGGCCCGGTCTCGGCCACTACCCGCACCTGGTCGAGCCGGATCGATTCGTCTCCCGCCTGCGGAGCTTCTGGGGAGACTGAGCGACGTCGCTGTTCAACCGGTAGCAGCGACGAGGATGGGGCGGAGGATGTCGACGAGGGTCTCTGTGTGTTGCAATCGCGGTCGAGGTCGGGATCGAACCCGCTCACATCCAATCCGAGAGGGCTCATTGTCCTGGTGGCTCGTCGGCGGAATCATCTACACGGTCGGCATGGTGATAGTCGTGACCCAGCGCCCCCTCTGTGGCTGCGGGGTTCTCTTCCCATGAGCTGTTCCATGTGTTCGTGGTCACCGCATCGGCCCTGCATTTTCCCGCCATCGCCCGCTTTGTCGTCCCGCTCGCTCGGTGAGAGCTAATCGTAAGTATTGACTTACCGTAAGCAATGGCTTACGCTTGTACTCGTGAAGTGCGAGACACAATTGGATGCGCTCGGTGACGCCACTCGACGGGCGATCTTCGAGAGGCTGCGGTCCGGATCCGTGCTCCGTGGGAGAACTGGCGGGCGAGTTCCCGGTTTCACGACCAGCGGTGTCTCAGCATCTCAAGATCCTCAAGAAGGCCGGTCTGGTGCGCCAACAAGCTGCCGGAACCCGTCGTATCTACTCGATCGACCCTGCCGGTCTGGAGCCACTCCGCCGCTGGGTCGAATCGATGTGGGATGAAGCACTCGGCAACTTCGCCGCCGCGATCGAGAAAGGGACTTCCCCGTGAATATCGAGCCCATCCACAAGAAGATCACAGTTCCCGTCACCATGGACAAGGCCTTCGCCGTGTTCACGCAACAGATCGGGTCCTGGTGGCCTCACGAAACCCACTCGATCGGACTCGAACACACCGAGACCGTGATCATCGAAGAAGAGCAGGGTGGTCGTCTCTACGAGATCGTCGACGACGGCACCGAGCACGACTGGGGAGCAGTGCTCATCTGGGATCCACCCCGCCAGGTCACCCTGTCATGGCATGTCGGCAGGGGAGCAGAGGTCTATACCGAGGTTGATGTCACCTTTGAGGCAACCGAGGAGGGAACGGTTGTCCATCTCGAGCATCGCAACTGGGAGCGTCTCGGGGACCCCGGCGTTGCAATGCGAGTGCAGTACAACGACGGTTGGAACCCGGTGCTGGCCCGGTATGTGGATTCGATCAACCAACTCGCTGTATAGGCCCCGAGCGCGACCTCAGCGACAGGCCGACACGGTGGGCGAGCAATTCTGGGTGTCTGTAGTCCGAGGCGACTCTCGAGTCGTGAGAACATGGCTCGAACTCGCGCGCCCACGGCACTGCCAGCGACGTCCCCATTCATTTGATGCGTGGTGGGCATACCCTTGCCGCGATGGCCATCCAGAGGAAAGACGGAACGTGGAGACCAGCTTGCACGTCTATCGGACGTGGTTATTCGAACGACAACTATGACGCTGCCAGGCGCTGAGGCGGTCCCCCGCATCTTCGAGGAGTTCTATCGCAGCAAGCGCGACCACCTGGCGCGGGCACTGGCAATGACCCTGCGCAGTGCTGAGCTCGGGAGTGAAGCGGCCGATGAGGCTATGACCCGGGCATACCAGCGATGGCGCACCGTGAGCGAGTACGCCAACCCGGTGGGCTGGACCTACCGCGTAGGGCTCAACTGGGCGATATCGCGCAAGCGCAAAGCAAAGCGTGAGGTCCCGGTTGATCTTCCAGAGAGTGCAGTCGAAGACTCCGACTTCATTCCCGAGGTGGAAGCTGCCTTGAGTGAAATCTCGGTCGAGCAGCGTGCGGTCTTGGTGTTGCGCTTCTATCTGGATTGGGATATCGAACGCGTTGCCGAGGCACTCCACATCCCGACTGGAACTGTCAAGAGCCGCCAGAAGCGTGGTCTTGAAGCCGTGGAACGACGCCTGGAGGTGAGACGATGAGCACCGAGGACTTGCTGAGGAGACACTTCGAAGCCGCAGCGGCAGCAGTTGAGGTCACCACTACGCCTGCCGATGCGATAGTCGGGCATGTGCGATGGGCCCGCACGGTGATGGGCCTGGCGACCGCAGCAGTATTGATCGCGGTGATCGCGGTTGCCGGGGTGATGAGCCGCGCCTCGGACGAGGTCGTCGGCCCGGCAACGACTTTTACTCCGACGACTACCCCGATTGTCACCGAGACCACAACCACGACGACGGCACCGCCGGACACGACCATGACCACGACCACCGTCACCACCTCACCGACGCCGACTACATCGGTGGGGGTCACTCCGGCAGCCGTTGCCTGGAGCGAGGCCGAAGCCGTGCGGGATGTGGAGAACTACCTGGCGGAACTGGCGGCGGGCGCATACGAGCAGGCGGCGTGGCCGGTGGAGAACAACGGAGGGGGATTCTACGGCCAAGCGTCAGATGAGATGCCTGCCCAATACCTGCAACGGGTGTGTGCCGGCGGAAGGTGTGCGGGTCTGTACACCGTCTCGGCAGATGGCCCGGGTGTCATCGACCCGATCACGAGTCAGGCGTCATCGACGGTGACTGTGACCCACGCCGGGTCCGGCGAGTCGGCAGTTCTGACTCTGGCAACCTTCGAAGGTAAGCGGATGGTGCTCGGAGTGCCTCCGCTCGTTGTGTCTGAGGGTGCACCGGGTCTCGTCGAGAGACTGTTCCAAGAAGGTATCCCCGATCGAGTAGTGGTCCAACGATTCGACGCGTTCGAGATCTGGGAAAGAGGTCATCAGGAATGGGTCACCAACTGGTGGTCGGGCCAGGTGGAGCAGATTGAAGGGAACGCCGCGTTGGTCGACCAGGCCGGCAGCGGCTACCAACGGGTAGTTGCCGTGTCGGATCCGTCGTCGAGCATGGAAACGGAATCGGGATGTCTGATGACCCGGGGCGGTGACGTTCTCCTGTTGGACGGCTGCTGGACCGGCGAGTGGGCGTATATGGATCTCGCCACCGGCGAGTCTCTCGCCACCCCGATCAGCTTCGAGCAGGGAGAGGCGGAGAGCAGGTGGTTCATCGAGCGGGCCGGCACCGTAGTGACGGGATGGAACGATGCCGAAGGCAATCTGGTTTCCGTTGAAGCGAACGGCGTCGACCTGGAAGGCGACGACTACATCGGCTATCTCACGCTATCGGTCGACGGCACAAAGGTCGCCTATACCGATCACCGAGATCCGAATTCGTACAGCCACTTCTACAGCCCGGTTGTTGTGGTCAAGGATGTCGCTACCGGAAACGAGATCGGTCGCTGGGTGCTCGATGGACCGGTTGGCGGGCTCGAGTTCTCGGGAGACTGGGTGGTTGCCACTGAGTTGACAGGCGATCTTCAGGCACTCAGCAACGGGGGCTTCGGCCAGGTGGCCGTCGATGCCATCAACATCGTGACGGGCACGGTGAACCGGGTAGAGACAGCCACCAGGGTATTCCTGCCCAGCTAACCGATGACAAGTGTGATGCCGGAGGGTCCCGGGGAGGCGGTTACTCGAGAGAGGTCGTCGACCCGGGCAGCCGGGGTGGTTGACCACTTCTGATGACCAACTGCAATCACCGCGGCGCCTGCCGCCTTGCCGGCTTCACCACCGGGGGAGGAGTCCTCGAAGACGACTGCATGCCGTGGATCGACGCCGAGCGCTGCGGCCGCAGCGAGGTAGGGCTCAGGAGACGGCTTGCCGGTAGATACGTCGTCGGCGGTGATGATCGCACCCGGTATCGGGATGCCCGCGGAACGCCAGCGTGCCTGTGCCAATCGTGCCGAGCCCGAGGTCACGATGGTCCACGAGCCATCCGGTAGCCGATCCAGGAGCTCGCACGCTCCCGGCATCGAGGTGCTGTCGGCGGCGAGAGCGACTTCGATGTCCTCGAGCCGGCTGATCGCTCGAGCGGTCTCGTCCGGGGGGAGGAACCGGCTCAGTGTGTCGACAGAGCGCACCCCGATCATGTTCCTGGTGAGCTCGGCCTCATCGAGACCAAATTCCTCGGCGATCTGTCGCCAAGCTACGACAACGTGATCGTGGCTGTCGATGAGCACACCGTCGCTGTCGAAGAGGATTGCCTTCGCCTGAATCTGCATGGACGAGACTGTAGGCGCGTGGGTAGCAGAGCCCGCCGTAGCTACCGTCCTCGGTAGGGGTTATGCGGCGACGGTAGAGCGCAGGGCTTCCATGGCCCGAGACAGGGCGCGCATGCGCACCGGCTCTGGCTGGTTGGGGTCGGAGAGGACCTCGGCGATTCCCGGCAGATGGCCGGTCTGACCCAGAAGCTGTCCGACTACCGCCAGCTCAGGGTCGTCGTTGCTGATGCCAAAGACGGCGATGCGTCGCTCCAGGCGGTCAAGCATCTCCGAGTATGGGCTCATATAGCAACTCCTTTCCACAGACAACGTATCGTCAAATGGACCATGAGATACAGCGTTTATCTCTTGAGCTAATCATCAGCAGCACTTATTGTTAGGGTCGTGGATTCACAGGCCGAGAAGACATACCGTGATCTCGAGCTGCGCCATCTCGAAGCGTTGCGCGCCGTTGCGGTCGAAGGCACCTTCGGGCGAGCCGCCAAGAAACTCGGCTACACCCAGTCTGCGATATCGCAGCAGATCGCGGCCCTGGAGCGGGTCACCGGAGAGAAGGTCTTCGATCGGCCGGGTGGCCCCAAGCCGGTCAGGCTCACCGCGGCTGGTCGGATGTTGCTCGGCCATGCCGAAGAGGTGCTCGATCGAGTGGCCCGACTCGCCCGCGACATGAGCGAGTA
Source organism: uncultured bacterium (assembly GCA_963844835.1). Lineage (GTDB taxonomy): Bacteria > Actinomycetota > Acidimicrobiia > Spongiisociales > UBA5794 > JAAETI01. Next base: position 166,709 of record CAWJPT010000006.1, read on the forward strand.
CAAGGCGGGAACGAAAGGCCGCATCGAGCTCGGCGTGTTCCAGTCCGTTGCGGTCAAGGTGGTGCCGATCGTGGTGAGCCGATTGCGGGAGACTGCACCAGGTGTCGACGTGAGGCTCTTCGAGTCACGCAACGACGCCGAGTTGGTTGCCAAGGTGGCCAACCACGAGCTCGACCTGACGTTCACCGTCGGTGCACCGGCGCAGTCGGACCTCCAGGTGGCCGACCTGGTGAGCGATCCACTCGTCGCCATCGTGCCCCGCGATCATCCGCTCCCGGATGTCGTTGCGCCGACCGATCTGGCAGGCGATCCCTTGATCGGCCAGCCCGGCGAGGATTCGTGTCAGCGCCAGATCGACGCAGGCCTGAGCGCCGTAGGAGTCAGCCCCGACTACTTCTTCCGAACCACGGACAACGCCGCGATGCAGTCGATGGTTCGTGCCGGGATGGGGGTTGCCATCGTCCCCTACCTGGCGGTCGACACCAACGACAGCGAGATTCGCATCCTCACTCTCGATCCGCCGCTCCCCGCTCGTGAGCTGAAGCTGGTGATCGGAGCCGATCCGTCCCCGGTGACAACCCAGTTCGTCGAGCTCACCGTGAAGTACTGCCGGGAGGCGCTGAGCGCCGCCCCGGTGTGAGCCGTACGCGAAGAGGCGGCACCACCGCATAGGGTGGGCCGCCTCCTCCAGAGAGATCGGAGATGGCTAGTCGGTGGGGACCGCCGGCTGTGCCTCTCCCCGGTAGTACGCCCACTCCTCCACTTCCGAGCCGTCCGAGAACACGCAGTAGCCGACCTGGCCGCCGCTGTCGTCGGTCCTGATGTCCAGGCTCCCGCCTTGCTCCTGGCAGTAGACGGACGCAGGGTTCGCCAGGCCCGTCTCGTTGTCGTCCTCGTTGTTGCCGCCGCATCCTGAGATTGTCAGGACAACAGCAAGCGCGATTGCGACGGCACGCTTCATATTGTCCTCCTTTGTCTCTCCCGGGCTGGCATACTCTCGACGCTTGGGGCGAGATCGGTGGTGTGCCGCCGTATCTCTGCCGCTCGGTTGCCGGCTACCCGGATGTATCGACTCCTACGCCGATTGGACGCTCGTAAGAACCGTTGCGGTTCCTGCGATATCTCCAGGGCATGCCGGGAGCGAACGCCTGGGAGTCTCCAAGCGGACAACCCGGAAACTACAACTCCACAGCCCCGAGGGTCCCGTCGATGCGGCAGCGGACTTGGCCGCGACCAGCGGCGGGAGCGCGATCGCAAGTCAGCATTACTCCTGGGGCGGCCCGGCGGCTCATGATGCCGTTCGTCTTGGTAGACCAGATCTGGTGGTCGGTGAGCTGACGCAGCTGAGGAATGAGAAGGGAGCACATCTTCTCAATGCAATGGCTGATCACGCAGAGCCTCTTGCAGCAGGTACTGGTGACGACCTAGCAGATGCGGCGCAGGCATTCGCGGCGATGAGTGCCTGGTTGTTGGCGGCAGAGACGGGCGCGCAAGCGGCGGCGAGGCTCGAAGGACGTCAGGCGAGTCTCCTGGCGTGTCTGTCAATGTGCTGGGAGCTCAAATGTCAGGACCCACGGACGCCGGCCCTGACGTCGCGACCGAACCTTGTCTCGCCGCGTGAGCTGGAAGTCGCAATGGCCGCGGCGCGGGGCTATACGAGTCCCGAGATCGCCGAGAGACGCTACATATCGGTGCGCACGGTCGACAACCACCTCCGCTCTGTCTACCGAAAGCTTGGCGTAGGCGGTCGCGCGGAGTTGTCCAGTGTGCTGGAGCCGGGTACCGAGAATGAGTAGTCGAACTGGATAATTGAGTAGAGCCGGGTGGCCGACGATGGCGTACCGTCGCTGCTGAGTGGGGCTTCCTGTGGCAGGGCCCTGACGATGAGGGAGGACCATGAAATCACGAGCGTGGGTCAACTCGCGCAGCCGATGCCTCACGCAAGGTCGGCCGCGGCTTCACAGTGGACCACCGACGACACGCTCGTGGTGGGTGCGGCACAAAGCCGGCCCGATGCCAGCGCAGGTCACTCCAGGAGGCGACGACCAGTCGTGGTGAAGGGGAGGGAACCTTCCGTGACGACTATTCGGAGACAGTTGATCTTGCTGATCGCCCTGGTGATGGCCGCAACTGCTTGCACTGATTCGACCGGGAGCTCTACCACGCCCTCTTTGGAGGACCCCATCACCACCGGAGTTGGTACCGCCGAAGGTATAGGAACAGCAATGGACAACGCCCTGGGTGGGGCCCAGGCGGTCCAGGACTTCGTGATCCACATCGACATGTCACTCCAGACCGACGACGGTCCGGTCAGTTTCTATCAAGAGGTGTTGGACAGGGCCGGGTCGGGGACAGGCCAGCCCGTGGAGCTGGCGGGCGGGTTCACATTCACAACTGTTGACTCACTCCAGGGGAAGGTCATCGACGATGCGGGGAAGATTCTGCCCAGCATCTCGCTCGACTTCGGTCTTCTCGCGGTCGGTAGAGACTCAGCAATCGTTGGCAGTGAAGAACTCGCCGGCGAGATGAGAGGAATGGCCGATGAGGAGCTCACCCAGACTCTGCTCTCATTGGATCCGAGCGATGCGTCGCTGCTCGTGGAGCTGGTCACTGCTGACTACACGGAGGCGAGGACTCACGCGGGGCCTGGCGATCGGTCGGCTATCGACCTCACGTTCGTTAGAGCCATCTCCCCAGGAGACTCGGTGACCTCGATTCATGTCTTCGGCCAGACCCTGCCGGGAGATCCTGTCGCCGAAGATGGGCTCTCTCCCCAGGATCTCTTCAGCTTATCGCTGGAATCAGGGTTTGGTCAGGGTTCTCGGAGCTGAGGGCGGGGCCGGTTTCGTGATCGACGCGACCGCGAAGGCTGTCGAAGGTTCGACACTCCTGACGCGAGAGATCAAGGAGGACTTGCTGAACAGGGGCGCGTTCGCGATCCAGCAGAAGGAAGTCCAGAACTTGGCTTCGGAGATCGATTCTCAGCTCAGTGAGGGGCCGATCTTGGTGTCGGTCACCGAGGATGGGCCAGTGGTCGTGGTGAAGGACCCCGACCACGAAGAGAAGGCGGTGTTGGTGAGCGTCGGAGAAGACGACGAGACGGCGATTGCCAGTGTCGACCTGAACGATTGGGCGCAATCGCGATGGCTTTTCTCAAGACCTTCGACGAGTGTCTTGAGGCCGCGGAGTACCTAAACATGCGAAATCAGTCGGGAGGGATCCCACTCAGTGAGATCCGGGAAGGCGATTACCCCGACGACAGGGCCACCGATGACACGACCGTCGACAACGACGGGAGCACCACGAGCACTGAGGCCAACCCCCCCGGTCCGGTGTCCTGTTCTCCCCCGATCGGCCCGCCACCGCTTCCCGAGCTCCCGTCCGGCGGTGCTTGGGGTGATCCGCATATTCGCACCATCGACGGCAACTTCTACGACAACATGGCGACCGGTGAGTTCCTGGCCTTCGACAACGGTGTGGCCGCCATCCAGATGCGCACCGAGCCCTGGCCGGGTCAGGACTCCGTGTCCCTGTCCACCGCGTTTGCCTTTCGGGTTGGCGAACACACGGTGTCGGTTCACACCGGTGGCAACACCTGGATCGATGACGAACCCGCACAACTGACAAGAGGCGAGACGATCGCCGTGGACGATGCCGAGTTGCTCAGATGGGAGGGGGGATGGGTGCTGGTCTGGCCGGACGGCACCGTAGCCCGGGTCTACCTGCGCGCCTCTGCGCTGATCCTGGTCGTCACCCCGTCCGATCGGGCGGCAGTCGGCCTGCTTGGTGACAACGATGGCAATCCCGACAACGACCTGGTGACGAGATCCGGCGATCAACTGGATGCCAATGCCGATGCCGACTTCGAGACTTTCTATCCGACGTACATCGACTCGTGGCGGATCACGGGCGAGGAGTCCCTGTTTCACTATGAGCCGGGTCAGAGCACCGCCTCCTTCACCGTCGAAGGATTCCCGGCCATGCGGACGGACGCCTCGAACCTCGCTCGCGACACCCGCGCCGATGCCGAGGACGTCTGCTCAACGGTTGGTGTCAAAGGAGACCAGCTCTTTGAGAGTTGTGTTCTCGACGTGGGCCTCACCGGCGACACGAGCCTTGCCTACGACTCTTTCGTCATCCAGACGAGCAACATCACCTCCGGTCCCGGCGGCGACGAGGACACGACCGTTGTTGGGCCGTCGGTCGATGGAGGGAGCATCGTCAGTATCGGCGACCTCACCGTAGAATTCGGCGAAGACCCACCGACCCAGGATCCCAACGGTGTGCGTCCCAAATGGCAGTGTCAGGTAACGGATGGCTCGTTCCATGCGACGAGCAAATTCGACGAGTCGCCGACGAGGAAATACGAGGTGACTGTCGAGTACCTCGATGCGGTGGCGAGTGGCACCGGCCAGGAGCGCTTCACGCTGGTCATCAAGCGAAATGCGGTGGACTACGCATGGGTGGTGAACTGGGTGGAGCATTTCTCCGACGCAGTGGACACCATCTCGCTCGAAGGGACAACGCTTCGAGCCACCGGGTCTGTCTTCGTCAACGACGATCTCAGCCCTGCCCTGTCCCCTTTCGCCCTGCTACCTCAGGATGCTGATCTCCAGCCGTTTGCCATGGAGGCAACCTGTGATCAGTAGCTCCCGGCTAGTCAGCTGAGTTCAAGGACACTGGATCTCGAAGCTGGCCTCGACCCTGGCGTCGGTCTGGTTGTTGAAGTAGGTGTCGCCGTCGCTTGTGAGGTTGGAATCGGACACCTCGACCGTGTCGTTCTCGGCAAACCACTGCACGGTGGTGGGGTCGAGAACTGCACATCGAAACAATGAGTAGAAACAAGGTGCCGAGTGAGTAGGTCACGGGCCGGGAGGCCCGCGTACCCTCCGATGCATGGACCGGACTGGGCCCTCAGTAGGAGGTCGGATGAAGAAGACGATGGTTTGGACGGCGGCGGTTGCTCTCACTCTCGCCTCCTGCGGGGGCGACGATTCGTCGGACGCGGGCAGCGGGACACAGGCAACGAACACTGCGGAGGTGACGACTGCAGCTCCCGACGGCGGGGTGTCATCTGGAGACGGTGGCGACGCAGGCACTTCGGTCGACGCCGCGCCACCCGGGCAGGCCCTGGTGGCCGTTGACGGCCAGGACTTTACTTTCGAGCTACCCGGGGCAGTCGCCTGTAACATCCAGGACGGGGAGTTCGGCTTCTCGTTTCGCATAGGCGACAACGAGATAACCCTCGGTGGCGGCGGGTTTCGCAGTGATTCTGGATGGGGTGGGGACATCTCGCTTCAGATACCCGAGCCGGAGGGCGAGGTGGGTGTCACTCAATACTTCGTTGATCTTGCCCAACACGGAGATCAGTTGGAGATCAACGGCAACAGCCTTGGCTACTCGGGGCCATGGATGATGCGGCCGCCAAACGACGGCAGCAATCCACCACCCGTCGAGGCCGGCGAGGGCACACTGAGCGTTACCTGTTCCTGAGTTCCGCCCACGTTGACAGACTCCGTCGGTGAACCATGCACGTCTCCTCGCCTGCGACACACCCACGCGGGTCTCCTGATTGGACCGGCTGGACACCCGAAAGTGATTCAAGAACGGCTCGGCCACACGTCCATCAAGACAACCCCCGACACTTACGGTCCCCTCATAGACGGACTCGACGAAGCCGCAGCTGAGTGCATCGATGCGACCTGGCGTGGCTGTCGCGTGGACGCGACACTAACGCGACGTGATCGAACCTCCGACAGGCAGAGAAATCCCCTCGCGCAAACGGGGACTCATTTGGTGGGCCCAGCTGGATTTGAACCAGCGACCTCATCCTTATCAGGGATGCGCTCTAACCGAGCTGAGCTATGGGCCCAACGAGTCGAGGATTCTACCACCTCTCCGCACTGCTCCTCCAGCCCGAGACGCTTGCCGAGTATCCACAACGACGCGGCGCATATACAATGCACACCCCTCGGGGACGTAGCTCAGTCTGGCAGAGCACCTGGTTTGCAACCAGGGGGTCGTCGGTTCGAATCCGATCGTCTCCACCACTCCGCTCGAGCCGCTTCACCTCGTACGTGCGGGCGGAGCCTCGCCGACACCGGAAACTGATAGTCATCCCGGTGTATCTTGGGAGCCCCTGTAGGAGGAGAACTGTGGGCAACGCAGTAATTGTCGATGCGATTCGCACTCCCGGCGGTAAACGGGGCGGCAAGCTCAAGGGTTGGCACCCCGTCGATCTCGCCGCCGAGGTGCTGAGGGAGATCGTCACCAGGAACAACGTCGATCCCGGAGCCGTCGATGACGTCATCATGGGCTGTGTCTCCCAGACCGGGGAGCAGAGCGTCAACATCGGCCGCAACGCCCTGCTCGCCGCCGGTTTCCCCGAGCACGTGCCCGGAGTGACCATCGACCGCCAATGTGGCTCGTCGCAGCAGGCGGTCCACTTCGCCGCCCAAGGTGTCATAGCGGGCGTCTACGACATCGTCATCGCAGCCGGCGTCGAGTCGATGACGCGGGTTCCGATGGGGATCACCATGCAGCAGGGCCCCGGTGTTCCGTTCGGCCCGAGAATGAGCGCCCGCTATCGAGAACGGGCTGGTGCCGCAGGGTATCTCCGCCGAGCTGATTGCCGAGCGGTGGGGGATCACCCGCGAGGAGATCGACAGGCTCGCACTCGACTCCCATCGCCGTGCCGCAGCGAGCCACCGACGAGGGCAGGTTCAAGGAAGAGATCCTTCCCGATCGAGGTGAGGCTCGACAACGGTGCTACCGAGATGATGACCACAGACGAAGGCATCCGGCCCGATACGACGCTCGAGGTCCTCGCCGGGCTGCGCACCGTATTCAAGGACGACGGCGTCGTCACCGCCGGCAACTCGTCGCAGATCAGCGACGGCGCTGCCGCCGTGCTCGTCATGAGTGAGGAGAAGGCGGCAGAGCTCGGTCTGGCGCCACGGGCTCGGTTCAAGGCGTTCGCCGTGGTCGGGGTCGACCCGATCATCGATGCTCACCGGCCCGATCCCGGCCACCGCGAAGGTGCTCGCAAGCGCCGGGCTCACCATCGACGACATCGACCTGTTCGAGGTCAACGAGGCGTTCGCCACCGTGATCGCCGCCTGGCTGCGGGAGACCGGCGCCGACTGGGAGAAGACGAACGTCAACGGCGGGGCCATTGCGCTGGGCCATCCCGCTCGGTGCCTCCGGCGCCAAGCTGATGACGACGCTGCTGCACGAGATGGAGCGGCGCGGCGGCCGCTACGGTCTCCAGACGATGTGCGAAGGTGGCGGCATGGCGAACGCCACGATCATGGAACTCGTCGAGAAGTAGGGAAACGGCGGATGAAGCTTCTGATCGCGATCGCGATCGGCGTTGTGATCCTCGCATTCACGTTGTGGGTGATCCGCATGCTGCTGATTCCCCAGCCGGAGGATCCTGATCCGGACGCGGTGCAAGAGGTCGCGGTCGACTACCGCTGTGTCGTCTGTGGGATGCGGCTCACGGTCACCCACGCCCAGGACGCGGAGATCGATGCTCCACGCCACTGCCGTGAAGACATGGTCGAAGTCCCCTGACAGCCGGTACGCTCGGAGCAGAGGACTGGAGGGCGTCCATGGCGAAGCAATACCGTGTCGGGTTCATCCGGGGGAGAATCAACAAGTACGTCTCGTCTGCGGTCGGCAAGGGCAAGCTGGACGACAACATGTTCCTGCTGACCACTCTCGGTCGCAAGAGCGGATTGGAGCGGACTACCCCGGTAACACTCCTCATCCGTGGTGAGGCGCGCTCATCTGGTCTCGCCTTTCGGCAACGTCGGCTGGGTCTACAACATAAGGGACTCGGGCGTCGCCGAGCTCCATCGCGGCGGCAAGGTCGACGAGATCACGGTCACCGAGCTCGACGCCGAGGCGGCAGGCCCAATTCTCCGGCAGTACGTGCGGGAGAACAAGACCGTGCGCAGCTTCTTCGACGCCGGCAAGGAGGACCCGCCTGAGGTGTTCTCGCAGGAAGCGTCGCGACACCCGGTCTTCCTGATCAACAGCTGAGTTTCGCGACTTTTCCCCAGCTGTGGAGAACAGGGTGGATAACTACAGGGCTGTAATTCTGCTGCTATCGGTAGTTGAGCGTCATGGCGAAGCCGCTGGCGATTCCGGCCAGCCCGATCATCAGCCACATGTTGTTGGTGCTGCCCGGCAGCAACTTCACATAGTTGGCGAGGATGATGAGAACACCGAGACCCATCAGGGTGAACATCAGAGCCACATACCAGGTGGGGGATGGGCCCTTTTCCGCAACCGGATCCACCTTCTTGGGCGGGGTGGGGCGCCGGTTGGCTACTTTCTTGCGCTTCTTCGAGACAGGCATGTCGGTAAAGCCTAGTGTCCACGACCCGATACTCTGCAACGACCCTGACCCAGTTGGATGAAATGACCGACACCGAGAACCCAGCAAGCAAACCACCGAGCCCGGCCCGCATGAGCGCGCCAGCCGCAGGATGCGGATCATGCACGGTGCTCGGCTGGACTTTCATCTATCTCGGGGTGCTCACTCTCGGGTTCGTTGTTCACCAGCTTGTGATCACGACCTGGTTCGCCCAGCAGGCTCAGCCCGAGCTTTCCGCAGAACGTATCGCCCAGTGGGAAGAAACCGAGATCACCGATGTGGTCGTCGTCCCGTACCGCGCGACACGAGCCTACCCAGCCGGGCGGCGACGGGCAGTCGGTCGCCGGAGGACAGAGCGCCAAGCCTCTAATCCTCAAGGTCGAGTCGCCGCCGGAGCTGGGCACCTCGTTCGCTCTGATTCGCATCCCCAAGCTGGAGAGGCTTCGCGACGGATGGAACGTCGTCGAAGGTGTCCGGGTCGTCGATCTTCGCAACGGAGCAGGGCACATGCCGGGGACCGCGCTGCCCGGCCAGCCCGGGAACTGCCGTCATCAGCGGGCACCGCACCACCTGGGGTCAGCCATTCCACGAGCTGAACGAGCTCGATCCCGGCGACCAGATCGAGGTCGAAACGGCCCTCGGCACCAGCATCTACGAGGTGCGGGAGATTCACATCGTCGCCCCCACCGACGTCTGGGTGACCGAGCCGAGGGACAGGGGCCTGGCTCACGCTGACAACATGCCATCCCAAGTACTCTGCCCGGCAGCGGTACGTTGTCGTCGCCGAGCTCGTTTACGGGCCGAACTACGACGTAATCAAGGCGATGTCATGATCACGAGAATCTGGAGACTGCTGCCCGGCCCGCTCAGTGTGCGCATCGTCCAGGCCGTCGTGCTCACCGCCGTCTTTCTGGTCGCGCTGCACTTTTTCTACGATTGGGTCGGCACATGGCTTCTGGATCAGGGAGGCACCGTCGGATGAAGGTGCTCGTCATCGACAACTACGACTCGTTCACCTTCAACCTCGTGCAGTATCTCGGGGAATTGGGGGCCGAGCCGGTCGTCGTGCGCAACGATGCTCTCGACCCGGTCGACGCAGCACGGCAGAGCTTTGATCGCCTCGTCATCTCACCCGGTCCGGGCAGGCCCGAGGACGCGGGCAATTCCATCGAGTTCATCAAGACTGCTCGGCACCGAGATCCCGACTCTCGGCGTGTGCCTCGGCCATCAGGCGATCGTCGTCGCTTTCGGCGGCGAGGTGGCGCTTGCTCCGGAGCCGCGCCACGGGAAGGTGTCGCCGATCACCCACGACGGGCGCGGGCTGTTTCGCGATCTACCCAATCCCTTCGAGGCAACCCGATATCACTCACTTGCGGCCGTTGAGCTTCCCGACGTGCTCGAGGTGGCGGCGCATAGCGAGGACGGTGTCGTCCAGGGCATCCGCCATCGTGAGCTTCCGATCACGGGTGTCCAGTTCCACCCGGAGAGCATCATGACTACGGCCGGCAAGGATCTGCTTGCTAACTTCCTCAACGACTGATTGAGAGGAAGTCCGTGCAGAAATACCTGGATACCGCATTCGAGATCGCCGCTACCGCCGGCGAGATCATGCTCCGCTACTTCGACATCGGGGTGCCCGCAGATTGGAAGGCGGACGATTCGCCGGTGACGGTCGCCGACAAAGAGATCAACCAGATGGTGATCGACCGCATCGCCGCCGAGTACGCCGATCACGGTGTGGTTGGAGAGGAAGCTTCTCTGGTCAAGCCCGATGCACCGTTTCAGTGGGTATGTGACCCGATTGACGGGACGGTGCCGTTCATGCTGGGAATCCCTACGAACGTCTTTGCGCTCGCCCTGTGCGAAGACGGGCGACCCGGTCGTCTCGGTCATCGCCGATCCCTATCTGTCGCGAACCTATTTCGCCACCCGTGGCGGAGGCAGCTTCTGCAACGAGCGCAGGTTGAGTGTCTCGACGACGACGGAGCTGGCAGGGTCCCTGATGAACGTCTCGGGTCGAGACGACGAGGACCCGGCAGACGGGGCGTTCATCTTCCGGGCTCTCGACGAGGCCGGGGTGAAGCAGATCTATCACCACTCCATGGTCTACGAGGAGATCCAGGTTGCCTCCGGCATGTTCGACGCCGCCATCTTTGCCAAGTCCAACCCTTGGGACTCCGCAGCGGGTGCCCTGCTCGTCACCGAGGCCGGTGGAACCGTTACGAACCTGCTCGGCGCCCCGCAGCGCTACGACCGGAGAATTCTGGGCACCATCTTCTCCAACGGCCACCTGCACGACGCGCTCGTCGCCTTGACCACACCTTCGGTCAGGGGACGTTGAGGAGGCATCCGGCTATGCGGGCAGCAGGCGCTCATGGCTCTGATCAGTAACCGCCCGCGACCCTACCGAACCGGCTGGGGCGCGGGTTAGACCCAGACCGGTACCCGGTGGAAATCGAGATCGAGACCGACGGCGCTAGCCGCCGCCCCCGCCGCCTCCACCACCGCCGGTATCGGGCGGCGGTTCCTGGGTGACCACACCGATGCTCACCGTGACAACCGAACCATCGTCGACCATGCCGCCCGACGGGGGGCTCTGCTCGGCGATGACACCTTCCAACCCGGAGTCGGCAGTCACCTCGACCGTTCCCGCAACGTTGAGCGTGAGCCCCAGGTCCAGCAGGGCGGCTCTGGCATCGTCCTCCGTCATGCCAACGAGATCGGGCACCTGAACCTGGCGGATCACGCCGAGCTTCACATGGATCTCGTCACCGAAGACGACCTCGGTTCCCGCTGAAGGTGTTTGGGCGGCAATCATCCCGACCAGCCCGCTGTCCTGGGTCACCTCGATGGTGTCGTTGTCGACGACGAGGCTCAGCCCGCGGTCGGAAGCCAGCGCCTGGGCTTCGGTAATGGACCTCCCGGTGAGGTCCGGAAGCGGGAATGGCTCCGGGCCCTTGGACACGTAAACAGTGATAGTCGCGTCACGCTCGGCGAGTTGCGAGGCACCCGGATCGGTGCGGATCACGAATCCCTCGAGCATCTGGTTGTCGAAATCCTGTTGTACGACGATGTCGGTGAAGCCGAGCCTGGTTAGCTCCTCCTGAGCCGTGTTCGAAGGCACACCCTCCAGCTGGGGCATCGTGAGGAACCTCGGCCCATTGGAGACGACCAGGTTGATCTTCGTCCCGGGCGCCGCCTTGGTTCCCGCGGCGGGGGACTGGCTGATGACGACGCCGGCCTCGTAATCCTGGCTGTCTTGGAGAGTCTCATTCCCGACCTCGAAGTTTGCCTCCGCCAGTGTCGTCCGCGCATTCTCGATGGTGAGATTGGTGACGTTGGGGATGGGGGATTCCTCGGGGCCTGTAGAGACGTAGAGGGTGACCCTGGTGTCCGGCTCGACCTGCTCTCCCTCGGCGGGATCGGAGCGGATGACGATGTCTTCGGGAACCTCGGTGCTCGTTTCCTCGCGGAAGGTGATGCCGAGGTTGCTCTCCTGGAGCAGATCCGCTGCTTGGTTCCTGTCGAGCCCGGCCAATGCCGGGACATCGATCAGCTCCGGAGCCGCAGGCTCGCTCGGACCGGAGAGCAGCCGCCACAAGAGGAACGAGCCGATGAGCAAGCAAGCCAATCAGCGCCACGATGGCGAGGATGTAGCTGCTCTGGCTGCGTTCCTTGTCGGGATACTGGGCGACGTGGCGAGCCGTCTGATCCGGTGTCGCCGTCGGAGGCGGGGCGGGGCTGGTCATCAGCCGGGTCTGTGCGGTCGGCTGTTGCGGTACCGGCTGGGTCGGCTGCGGGGCAGCGGCGGCGACGGCTTCCTGCTCGAGCGTCATCTGATGTGCGAGCGTCATCTCACCGCGCAGGTAACGAAGCAGGTCCGCACGCATCTCCGCGGCGCTCTGGTATCGGGCGTCGGGATCCTTCTCCATGGCCCGCTCCACGACCGCCTCGAGGCCGGCGGGGACGTCCGGGTTGATCCCGCTCGGCGGAACCGGGTATTCGGCGACGTGCTGGTAGGCCACCGCGACCGGGCTCTCTCCTGTGAACGGAGCCTGGCCGCAAAGCAGCTCGTACAGCACGACACCGAGTGAGTAGATATCGGAGCGGGCGTCGGCAGGCAGGCCCTGTGCCTGCTCGGGGCTGAAGTATGTTGCGGTGCCGATGACGGCGCCGGTGCGGGTCAGCTCTTCCGAGTCATCCAGTGCCCGCGCAATACCAAAGTCCGTCACCTTCACCGTGCCGTCGGGGGTGAGCATGATGTTGCCGGGCTTGATGTCCCGGTGAAACACACCGGCCTGGTGCGCCACCGTGAGCGCAGCCGCAGTCTCCGCGGCGATCTCAGCGGCACGACGGGGTAACAGCATGCCCTCGGAGCGGCGGATGTCACGAAGCGTTCGACCCTGGATCAGCTCCATCACCATGAAGTAGGTGTCCTCGTGGCTGCCAAAGTCGTAGATGCTGACGATATTGGGATGATTCAGCCCTGCGGCATTCTGCGCCTCCCGGCGGAATCGGGAAACGAAGGCCTCGTCCTTGGCGAACTGAGGGTGGAGGATCTTGATGGCGACGCGACGACCCAGGGACATGTCCTCTGCGGCGAAGACATCTCCCATCCCGCCCCGGGCGAGATGCCCGGTGATTCGATAGCGGCCCTGCAGTACGCGTTCTTCAGTCACGGTGGGGAATGGTAACGAGGCTGTGGGCTATCGACACGTTCACAGGTCTTCCTGTCCGATGCCGAAGAATTCGGCAAACACTTGTTGGGCTATCGGCGCGGCCACTGTGCCGCCTGTAGCGGCCTCTCCGGCGTCTCCTCCGGACTCAACGAGGACCGCAATCGCGATCTGCGCATCGCCTGGTTCCGGCTCGACTGGGCCGAATCCGATGAACCAGGCGTGGGGGGCGGCGTCTGGGACCTCTGCGGTCCCGGTCTTGCCTGCGATCCGGATTCCCGGCACCGATGCACGGCGTCCGGTCCCCGAGGTCACGACACTCTCCATGAGCCCGGTGAGAGTAGTCGCCGTAGCAGGGCTAGTCGCCCGCAGCCATACCGAGGGCTCGGTCGATTCCTGGATCACGCCTTCTGAGTTGAATACCTCTTTGACCAGGTAGGGCACCATGATTTCGCCGTTGTTGGCCACCGCGGCGGCGGTCATTGCCATTTGCAGTGGAGTTGCCAGCACGTCTCTCTGACCGATGGCGGTCTGTGCCACTCCCGGGACATCGAACTCGAACGAGGCTGCGTCCGGGATCGTGGATGCAATCGAGCGGATCTCCAAGGGCACGTCTGTGTTGAAGCCGAACGACTCGGCGGTGGCGACGAGCTGATCGGCGCCCACGGACATGCCGATCATGCCGAAGATGGTGTTGCACGAACTGGTGAACGCCTGTGAGAGCGGGACCTCGGTACCGGATCCGCATGCTCTCCCGTCGAAGTTCTTGATGGTTGCCGTCGAACCGGGCAGCTCGAGCGCAACCGGGTTGGGAAATGGCGTGCCCGCAGAGGCGACGCCCGCTTCGAGGGCCGCAGCGGTTGTGATCACCTTGAACGTAGAGCCTGGTGCGTATGCCTGTGCCGTTGCCCGGTTGAGGAGAGGCTGAGCCGGATCGTTCTCGAGGGCATCTCCTGCCGGCCCTGCGTCACCCCCGGTGAGCGTGTTCGGGTCGAATTCCGGGGTCGACACCATGGCGAGGATCGCTCCGGTAGACGGGTCGAGAGCCACGACGGCTCCACGCTGGTCGCCGAGCGCGTCGCGGGCGATGGTCTGCAGGTCGTCTTCGATGGTGAGTCTCAAGCCGCGGGGTCGAACATCACCTCCGAAGATGGCGCTGAGGACACCCGAGATCGTGGCGTCCCGGTACGACACCAGATCACTGCGGCGGGTGCTCTCGATGCCCTGGCTCCCAAAGAGCAGAGTGTTGTAGCCGACCGTGTGGCTGTACAGCTCGCCTTCCGGGTATGTGCGCCTGAAACTGAGCGGGTCGTTCGGGTCGGCGATCGACTGGGCGACGACGACCCCGTCAGCGGTGATGATGATGCCTCGTTCCCTCCCCGTCTGGCTGGTGGCGACACGAACATTGCGCGGGTCATCCCGGTACTCAGGGCCGACGATCACCTGGTGGTAGGTGACGGCCCCGACCAGGATCGCAAAAAGGGCGAACGAAGCGGTGGCGAGGATGCGGATCGGCCGGTTCATGTTCGCTCACCATGCGAGGCGCGTACCAACAGCGCTATGAGCACCATGTTGGCCAGGAGCGAAGATCCCCCGTATGACATGAAAGGCAGGGTGATCCCGGTGACCGGGAACAGTCGGAGCACCCCGGCGAGGATGAGGGCTGCCTGGAAGGCAATGACGATGGTGAGGCCGAAGGCGAGGAACTTGCGGAAGACGTCGCGTGACCGGATGGCGATCCCGAAGCCGGCGGCGGCCAGTAGCGCAAACGCGGCCAGCACCGCGATCGATCCGGCAAAGCCCATCTCCTCGGCCACCGAGGCGAAGATGAAGTCCGTTGATGCTGCAGGGATCAGGTCGGGGCGGCCCAATCCGAGCCCGCTGCCGGTCAATGATCCGCTTCCCATGGCGAAGAGGCCCTGGACCACCTGGTATCCGGCGTCGGCGAAGTCGTTGAACGGATGGAGCCAGGCAAACACACGACGCTGCACGTGGCCGAACTGGTGATAGGCGAAGAAGCCTCCCCCGGCGATCAGCAGCAGCCCCGTGACCAGGTAGGAGGCTCTCCCCGTTGCGACGTACACCATGCTGATGAAGAGGACGAATAGCAGCAGCGAAGCCCCCAGGTCTCGCTGATAGACGAGCACGGCGAAAGAGGCCCCTGCGGCGATGATGATCGGGCCGAGCTGGCGAGGCTCGGGCAGACGAATCGGGCCGATACGCCGGGTTGTTGCGGACATGGCGAGGTGGCGATCCGCCAGGTATGAGGCGAGGAAGATCACCAGCAGCACTTTGGCGACCTCGCCGGGCTGGAAGCTGAGGGATCGGTCACCGACCGGCAGGTTCAGCCGAACCCAGAGCCGTGATCCATTCACCTCGGCTCCGTGCAGTGGCCAGGACTCAGGGAGCAACGGCAGCAGCAACAGCAGCACCGCTCCGGCCAGGAACAGGTAGCGATACCGGCGTAGCATCACAACGCCCTCGTCGCGCAGCAGCACCAGCACCGCGACCGTGACTGCAGCGGCGAGCAACATCGACCATCGCTGGATCGAGGCGAGCTCCCGGTCGAGACGGTAGATCTCCGTGAACCCGATCGCAGTGAGGAACGCGGCGATGGGGAACAGATACGGGTTCCCTTCTGGTGCCCAACGGCGCAGCGCCACGTGGATCGAGCCGAAGGTGACGGCAAAGACGAGGAATGTGAGCGCTACCTGAGCGTCGAAGCCACGCCCGGAGGCGAAGTTGACCAGGGCAACGCCCATCGAGGCGACAACGGCAGCCGCGGCCAGCAAGGCTGCTTCGGCGTTCCTGGTCACGAGGAGACGTCGATCACCGCGACGGTGGTGTTGTCACTGCCGCCGGCCGCGTTGGCGGCCTCGACCAGTGACCAGGCCGCCTCGGACGGCGATGACGACCGTTTGAGTATCCGTGCGATTTCATGGTCGCGCAGCATCGAATTGAGCCCATCGGAGCAGATCACGATCCGGTCGCCGGGTCTCAACTCGAAATCGAACTCATCGCCCTCGACGTCGGGGGCGCCGATCACGCGGGTGACCAGATTGCGGCGGGGATGGGTCACTGCCTGCTCGGCGGTGATCTTGCCCATGGCCACGAGGTCGGCCACCAGGGTGTGGTCGCGGGTCATTTGTTCCAGGTTGTCGTCTCGGTACAAGTAGAGGCGGCTATCACCGATATGGGCGACCTTGGCTATGCCTTCAGGGAGAAAGTGCCCAAGTGTGAGCGTCGTGCCCATGCCCGAGAGCGTGTAGTCGGCGGCAACGGCCGCCACTACGGCCTCGTTGCCCATGTGGAGTCGCTCGCCGGGGGTCACATCTGAGTCGCTGGGCGGTGCGAAGGCGGCGTCGATGGCGATACGTGAGGCAACTTCGCCTGCGACGGCGCCACCCATCCCGTCGGCGACCGCGATAACGAGGGGGCCGTCGGTTGACCCATCTGTGGTCGGCCGTACCGAGTCCTCGTTGCCGGTGCGAACCAGCCCTATATGTGTTGCACTCGCCCAGGTGTATCTCATGGTTGCAGCGTGTCGCCCTTGTTGCGGGATCAAGATATCGCCAAATCGGAATTGTGCCGACCCAGGTAAGCATACGCAAGGCGTCTGACTTCTTCTCCGTGACGACGAGTCGAGAAGCTAACGGACCTCGAGGATGGTCTTGCCGATCTGGACCGCATCGCCCTTCTGAAGCGACGTCGGCACGGTCACTCTGCGACCGTTCACATAAGTGCCATTGGTCGATCCGAGATCGTTGAGCATCACCGAATCGTCCTGAGCTCCGATTCGCACGTGGAACTCGGACGCGTAGGCATCATCTATGAATATGTCGGCGTCTTCGCTCCGGCCGAGGACGACAGGCGCTCCGATGGGGAAGCGCTGGCCCGCGATGGTGTCGGACCGTACGACGACCAACTCACCGCCCTTCTTGGATCGGCGCACCGATTGGGAGGGGCCGATGTGAGCACCGATCGACCTCCCGATCTGCCAGAGGAACAGGTAGATCAGCGCGATGAAGATGAGCTTCAGTAGGTTGAGAAACAGTGCCGGCACGGTTCTCCTAGTCGACTCGCAACGAGAATGTGGTCGGGCCAAACGACAGCATATCGCCGGAGCCTATCTCTATCGGCTCTCCTACGACCCGGTTGCCGTTGACGGATGTGCCATTTGCTGAAGCGAGGTCAGTTACCCAGAGCCGCCCGCCCTCTCGGAACAGCACGGAATGGAGCCGGGAGACCTCGGGCTCATCGATGGTTACGTCCGCTTCGCTGGAGCGCCCGATCGTGATTCGGTTGTCCCGGAGCCGGTAGTGACGCGTCCCGCGGTGCTCGGCGAGCTCACCCCATGCCGGTAACTCGGCAGGGACATTGGTTGCGGCGCATTTGATCGAGCCGCGCCCTACCGACGGATCGTCGCTCAAGTGGACTGTGATCGGCCCGCCGGTTCTCCAGCCGCGTTCTTCGGCCGTTGTCTCGAGTACGTAGCCGAGCTCTCGCGTCAGGGCATCCCGATCGATACCTTCGACGAGGTCGGCGCTGCAGACCGAGACCTCGTAGTGGTTGGGAATCGCAGGTCCGGCCGCACCGTCGGTGACCAGCAGATCGGCTTGGCGGATGAGACGATTGGCGAGATCGACAGGTTGCATCTTGCCGCGGAAGATCGCCGCAGACAGTCCGTCTGCGAGCTGTTCCAGCCGTTTTTCGAGATTTCGCGCTATCCCCACGGGCCGATTGTACGGAGAACCCCGTGCTACTGCTCAGGCCGGGTCGGTGGGGTATCGAGTGGAATCGACCCATCACGACGGTGATATTCGGTATGAGCATCGATCAGTTCTGTCCAATTGCCCGGGTTGACGATGTCGACAGCCACCATATGTGTTGTGGTTGGGCGGTGGTTGACATCGAACTCTCGGGCCCTGCGCAGGGTTGCGGCACTGGCATCGTCGATGCGCCGGTGCTGGGCGAGATGCTCTTCCCAGGAGACAGTGAGGAACAATTCGTGGAGACGATGTGGGTTGGAGGCGTCGCGGTAGAGGCGCCAGCGGTACGCACCGGTGCGGAGGCGCACCAACCGGACCTCCTGCATGATCTTCATGAACTCGTCGAGGCGCCGGTGATCGATGTCCCAGCTGGTTGTGATCAGTACCGGGCCGCCCACCGTCTCGGCGTGGGCGGGGAGATCGCGGCGCTCCTCGAATTCGGGAGACTCGACGGCGTCGAGCCCAGGTATATGCAGCAGCGGGGCGACGACAAAGCCGATCAGCACTCCGACGGTGCCCAGCAGCACGTAAGTCTCGCCCGCACCGATGTGGTCTGCGATCCAGCCGGCGAGGATGGACCCCAGCGGGATGATTCCGACAAACGACAGCGTGTAGAGGCTCATCGCCCGCCCCCGTACCCATTCGGGTGACATGAGTTGCGCAGTCGCATTGAGGTTGGCGAGCACCCAGACCCACGTGAGCCCCGCAACAAGTAACGCGATGATGGCCAGCGGGTAGCTTCCGGCGAGCCCGGCGCCGATGGAGGCGAGGCTGAAGAGCCCGATCGAGATGGGGATCGTTCTGTGATCCAGCCACTCCGACACGAGGTGCCTGGAGAAACCACCGCCGAGAGCGCCGAGCCCCATGGCGCCAAGCAAGAGGCCGTATCCACCGGCATTGCCGCCGAGCTCCTCGGTCCGGTTCGGGAGGATCGACTGCACAACAGCCGAAGTCATCGCATACATGGCGGCGAGTGCAAGCAACCTCCTGAAGGCCGGCGTGAACCTGGCAAATCGAACCCCCAGGGCGATGGCATTCACCATCGATGTCTCCTCGCGATCCGGGGTCGGCATGACCCTGGCGAGTGAGATCAACACAACGATCACTCCGAGGAAGGAGAGCGCGTTGAGGGCAAAGGCGAGGTCGGGGCCGGCGAGAACGAGGATGAAACCGCCGAGTGCCGGACCAACGGCACGGGCGACGTTGAAGGCAACCGAGTTCAGCGCTACCGCGCTTGCGATCATGCCCCGGGGGACCAGATCGGGCACGGTCGCCTGCCAGGCAGGGAGGTTGAATGCAAGACCGATACCCAGCGTCAATCCGAGCGCGAGCAGGAGGCCCGGTGTGATCAGGTTCATGTACGTCAGCACAGCCATGGCGGCTGCCGAGGCGCCCATCATGGTCTGGGCGACGACGAGCACCCAGCGGCGGTCGAACATGTCGGCGACGGCGCCGGCGGCCAGAGAGAGGAAGAAAAGCGGGAGTGTCGACGATGCCGCCATCAAGCCCACCCAGGCGGCCGACCCGGTCAGTTCGAGCATCAACCATGACGCGGCAACGGTCTGCAGAAAGGACCCGACGTTCGAGAAGATCGAAGCAAGCCAGAGAGTGCGAAAGTGGCGAATCCGGAGCGGGGCGACGGTGGTCATAGACGGAGCAGTGTAAGTCTCGTCGATAGACCCGCGGTCGCCCAGATACGTGACACCCGCGAGCCTGACCGGGGCTCTCCGACCCTTGGCTGGTCTTGCCTCCCGGCGGATACCGCTCTCCGCGGACATCGTCGTATAGAATTTGGACTCGTGCCTGCCCGTGCGATTACACCACCGCCAGTTCACGTATACCCACCGGACCCGTGGAAGATCGTCGAGACCCGCTTCTCGCCAAGCCATTTTGCTCGGGCCGAGACGTTCTTTGCCCTCGCAACGGCTACCTGGGAGTGCGCGGTACGTTCGAAGAGGGCAGGCCCGGGTTGTCGCCCGGGACGTTCATCAACGGGTTCCACGAGACGTGGCCGATTATCCACGCCGAGGACGCATTTGGCCTGGCGCGAGTCGGCCAGACAATCGTCAACGTTCCCGACTTCACGTTGCTGAAGCTCTACGTGGACGACGAGCCCTTGTATCTGCCCGTCGCCAGGATGAAGGAATACCGGAGAGAGCTGGACATGCGCGCAGGTACGTTGACCCGTGATCTGGTGTGGGCAACGCCATCCGGCAAGCATGTTCGGGTGCGCTCGTGTCGGGTCGTGTCCTTGGAGTCACGGCATGTTGCCGCGATCAGGTACGAGGTCACGGTTCTCGGAGCATGCGGCGCCGATAGTGATCTCGTCGAAGGTGGTCAATCGTCAGGACGTCCAATTTGTGAACGAGGCGTCAACCGCCATGGACCCGCGGCTGGCAAAGACGTTCAGTCAGCGTGTATTGAACGTCGACGTGATCGACCGTATCGACAACCGGCTGATGCTCGGCTACCGCACCACCAACAGCGGAATGACTCTCGGTCTTGCCGTCGATCACATTGTCGAGACGGAGAACGACTATCGAACCGAAGTCGAAGACAGTGCGGATGAGGGCAAGCTCGTTCTCACCGTGCACGCTCAGCCGGGCGTCCCGGTTCGGATTACCAAGTTCGCTTCTTTCCACACGTCGCGGTCCGTTGTTCCCGCCGAGCTCGTCGATCGTGCGGTTCGTAGCCTCGACCGGGCGGTCAGAGATGGTTTCGATCAGATGCTGGTCGAGCAGCGCCGGCAGCTCGATCGCTTCTGGAAGTATGCCGACGTGCGGGTGGATACGGACAGCGATGGCAACGGTGCGGTCCAGCAGGCTGTCCGCTGGAACTTGTTTCAACTTGCCCAGGCGACGTGGCGGGCGGAAGGATCCGGGTATACCGGCCAAGGGTTTGACCGGGCAGGCGTACGAGGGGCACTACTTCTGGGACACGGAGGTGTACGTGCTGCCGTTCCTGGCGTACACACAGTCACGTATCGCCAGAAACCTGCTGCGATTTCGCTATTCGATGCTTGACCAGGCGCGCCAGCGGCGCTCAGCACCGTCTCGCAGCGCGGTGCGCTGTTCCCCTGGCGAACGATCAACGGTGAGGAGGCATCCGCCTACTACCAGGCCGGCACCGCTCAGTACCACATCAATGCAGACATCGCCTATGCGATTCGCAAATACGTCGACGTGCGCGGCGACTTCGGGTTTCTGGCGGAGGTGGGAGAGATCCTTGTCGAGACCGCCCGCATGTGGGAGGACCTCGGCTTCTACGGTGACGACGAGCGGTTTCACCTGCACGGCGTGACGGGGCCCGATGAGTACACGACGGTCGTGAACGACAACGCCTATACGAACCTGATGGCGCGCCTCAACCTCAACTATGCCGCTGCTGCCATTCGGAGGATGAGGGATGAACGGCCGGAGGAGTACGCCGCGTTCGTCGCCGACGTTGCCCTTCAGCCCGGTGAGATAGAGGCATGGGAGGAAGCCGCAGCCGCCATGTACGTGCCGTTCGACGAGGCACGGGGCATTCATCCTCAGGACGACACCTTCCTGGATCGGGAGATCTGGCACCTGGAGAAGACGCCACCGGATCGGTTTCCGCTTCTGCTCCACTATCACCCTCTGGTCATCTATCGCTTCCAGGTGCTGAAACAGGCCGACATCGTGCTGGCGATGTTTCTCCTCGGAAACGAGTTCGATGTCGAGCAGAAGCGCCGCAACTTCGACTACTACGACCCGTTGACTACCGGCGATTCGTCCTTGTCTGCATCGGTGCAGAGCATCGTCGCGGCAGAGATCGGCAACGACGCCAAGGCGCTCGAGTACTTCGATCATGCCCTCATGATGGACCTCGGAGACGTCGCAGGGAACGTGTCGGACGGTGTGCACATAGCCTCTGCCGGGGGTGTTTGGATGGCGCTCGTCTTCGGGTTCGGGGGCGTGCGGGACTTCGACGGGGAGCTGTCCATCGATCCCCGTCTTCCTGGCTCCTGGAAGCAACTCGAGTTCTCGATCCGTGTCCAGGACCGGCGAATCCGGGTCACTCTCAGCCATTCCGAGGAACGTTATGTGGTCGAGGAGGGAGAGCCGCTCGAAGTGCGCATTCACGGAGAGCGAATGATGCTGACTCCCGGCGAGCCACTGGTACTCCCTACGCCCGAGCGTGGTGACCGGACGAGATGACATCGGCCGCACTCCCGGTCGCAGGTGTGGCCGGTCCGGGCGATCACGATGAGTCGCAGAGGTGATACCATCGTCTCCCTCCGCGGGCGAGTGGCGGAATTGGCAGACGCGCAGGATTCAGGTTCCTGTGAGGTAACACTCGTGAGGGTTCAAGTCCCTCCTCGCCCACGACGAGCTCCGTCGCTCTGCGACCGTCGGTCGCTTCGCTCATCCGGGACCTGGTAAATGGCATATTCCGACTTTGGACCGCGCAGATCGAAGCGGCGGCGCAACGTCGTCATCCTCATCACTCTGCTGGTTATCGTCGGTGTGCTGGTGCTCGCGGTCCGGTACCGCACCGAGCGCCGCGAGGCAATCGACTATCTGAACGTCGCCGACGAGGTGAGCCGTACTCACGCAGAGCTTGCCGACCAGCTCGGTCAGTTGCTCCAGGGCCTCGGTGGGGAGACACGTCCTGCGATGGAACAGCGGCTCGAGACCCTTGCCGACACCGCCCGGGATCTCGCAGACCAGCTCGACGAGCAGATCGTGCCACGCCCTGTTGCCCAGGTATCAGGGTTGATGGCGGTTGCCGCTGACTCATGGGCGGACGGCATCGCGGGCACGAAGGAGGCCATCATCGCCATTCTCGATGCCGAAGAGAACGATGTGAGTGCCGACACAACGCTGCAGCAGGCATTCGACCTGATCAGGGTGGGCGACACGGCATATGTCGCGTGCTGTGTCGGCCATCGGTGACGTCGATCCCGAGATGGTGCCGACCACATTCCCGGATGTCTCATACACAGACGGATCTTTCGGGCCGCTCTACAACGCCGAGGTGGTGGCCAATAGGCTGCGGCAGCAAGGAGCGCTTGCGGAGCTCGTCGACGTCGCCCTGGTGGGCAACACGGTGCCCGAACCGGCGAGCTACAGCGGAGAGGGTGATCAGAAGATCTGGTCGATCCCGGCCTCGGACAGCTTGTCGCTAGAGGTCACGGTGAGCAATACCGGCAACGTGGTAGCCGAGAACATCACCGTGCTGGTCAAGATGCAAAGAGTCGGCTCTTCCGAGGTGATCGATCCGGTCAGCCAATTGATCCCATCGATAGCCACCGGCGAATCGAAGATCGTGGTCTTCGACAATCTCGATGCCGAGCCCGGAGCTGTGTACACGCTCACGGCAACCGCTAGCGTCGAGGGTGTGGAGGATCAGACCGACGACAACACATTCAGCCTGGTGTTCGAGAGGAATGCCGAATGATTGAGATCGCGATGGTGGTGGCGATTGTTGCCCTCATCGGGGTGATCCTGGTTGCCGTGCAAACAAACTCGCTACGCAGGCGCTTCGAGGCCATGCCTGCCGAGGCGAATGTCTTCTCGATCCTGCGCGGCATCGACAACGAGCTGGGAAGGCTCGATGCCATTACCGCCGAGCTCGAGCCGAGGCTGGAGGATGTCGAGGATTTGCTTCCCAGGGCCATCGTCAACACCGGCATCGTCAACTTCGACGCATTCGGCGATATCGCGGGCAACCTCTCTCGTTCCATGGCGCTGCTCAGCCTCAATGGTGACGGTGTTGTGCTCACCATCCTCGTCGGGCGTCTCGACGTTCGTGTCTTCACCAAGGAGGTGCGGGGATTCCGTGGCGTCGAGGAGTTGTCACCGGAAGAGGATGAAGCGGTGGCCCGGGCTCGGGGTTAACCTGCGAGCGTCATGATTGATCCACGTATTCTCCGTAACGATCCGGGAGCGCTCGAGACATCGCTCCGCCGCCGCGGCATCGACCTCGACGTCAGCGCTCTGGTGGCTCTCGACGAGCAACGTCGCGCCGAACGAGTCAAGGCAGAGCAGATCCGCTCCGAGCAGAAGGAAGTGGGCAAATCCGTCGCCAAGCTGCAGGGTGACGAGAAGCAGGCGGCCATCGCCAGAGCGAGCGAGCTCTCCGCCGCCTACAAGGAGGCGCTCGCCGTCGCCGACGCTGCCGAGGAGAAGTTCAACGAGACCTGGGAGACACTGCCCAATCTCGTCGATCCCACCGCCGCTGAAGGCACCGATGAAGAGGATGCCGAGACATTGCGTACCTGGGGTGAGCCACCGGTGGGTGAGTTCCTCGACCATGTCGAACTCGGTGAGCGGCACGGCTTCCTCGACGTCGAGCGGGCCGCCAAGGTCTCGGGCAGCCGCTTCGGCTACATGCTGGGACCGCTTGTTCGTCTCGAATTCGGCTTGGTCAACTATGCGTTGGACATGCTCGAGCCGCACGGGTTCACGCCGGTGGTTCCTCCGGTGCTGGTGCGGGAGATGGCCCTCTACGGGACCGGTTTCTTCCCCGGCGATCGGGAGCAGGTGTACTCGCTGCCGGACGATGATCTTTACCTCATCGGAACCTCCGAGGTGGCTCTGGCCGCGATGCATGCAGATGAGATTCTCGATGCCGAGGATCTGCCGATGCGGTACGCGGGGTTTTCGACCTGTTTCCGGCGAGAGTCGGGCACGTACGGAAAGGACACCCGCGGCATCTTCCGCGTCCACCAGTTCGACAAAGTAGAGATGTTCTCGTTTGTAGATCCGGACACGGCACGAGATGAGCATGACTTCTTGCTGGCCCGCGAGGAGGAGCTCGTACAGGGTCTCGGCGTCCCGTACCGGGTGATGAACATCGCCGCCGGTGACCTGGGTGCCTCAGCCGCCAAGAAGTACGACATCGAGGCGTGGTTCCCCGGCCAGGGCCGCTATCGGGAGATCACCTCGACGTCGAACACGACCGATTACCAGTCTCGCCGACTGAGGATTCGGTACCGGGCGGAAGAAGGCAACGAGTTGGTGTACACGCTCAACGGCACCGCCATCGCCATGGGCCGCTGGTTGATCGCCATCGTGGAGAACTATCAGCAGCCCGACGGGACGATCGTTGTGCCCGAGGCGTTGCGCAAGTACGTCGGTTTCGAGACGATCGGCACAGCTTGAGCAACGGGTCGGTCTTCTCCGACATCGCGGGCAAGTACGACCGCATCAATCGCATCCTGTCCTTTGGCCAGGATCAGGCCTGGCGCAAGCGTGTCATCGATTCACTTCCGGACGGCAGGTTGCTCGACCTCGGCGGGGGGACAGGTGCCGCCAACATCGTCTTCGGGGACAGGCAGGTATTCGCGCTCGACCCGTCGCCGGAGATGCTCACCAGGAACGGGGCGTTGAGACGGATTGTCGGTGTCGGGGAGAAGCTGCCGTTTGCCGCCAACTCGTTTGATGCCGTCTTCTCCGCCTATGTGTTCCGCAATCTCGATTCCGTTGTGGACACCATCGCCGAAGTGGCGCGGGTTCTTCGTCCCGGCGGCAGACTGGGTGTCGTCGGTCTCGGCAGGCCCCGCAACAGATACGCCGCGATGCTGCACCGGGCGGGATCGGCGCTAGTGCTGCCGGTGGTGGGGACGATTTCGGGTAATCGGGACGAGTATGTGTACTTGCATCACTCTCTCGACAAGCTGCCCCCACCCGAAGAGATGTACGCAGACACGCCCCTTCGCCGGATCGCCCTATGGCGCATGGGGCCCCTGGGCTTCGTCTACGGAGTCATACTCGAGAAGTTCTGAATCAGACCTCCCGCGGCGGCGTGCTGTCGGATGCTCCTACGGAGCAAAGCACGTCTCTGTTGACCGGAGACCCTCGTTACCGCTCAGATCAACGGCGCTGATCTGGTAGCAATCCATACCCACAATCAGTGGGCGGGGGTAGTCGATGATGTGCCACCGGTTGCCGGAGGTCGGCTCGGGTCCGAGCGTAGGATCGACCAGAGTCTTGGTTCCCCCTGGCAGATCGCTGTGCCATACGTTGTAGTCGTTGACGTCGAGCTCCGGAACGGCGTCCCACGACACATCGATCTCACCCGAGCCACCACCGGTGGTGGTAACCACACCGGTCACCTGCGACGGTGGGCCCGGCGTCGAGTCGAAACAGGCCTCCGCCGAGCGCGGACCTTCGTTGCCGCCGATGTCGACGGCGCTGACCTGGTAGCAGTCGTGACCGCTGACGAGAGATCGTGGGTAATCGGTGATGTACCAACGTGTACCGGACTTGATCGCCGGTCCAGCATACGGGTCTGTGATGAGAGTCTTGGTGTCGCCCGGCAGTTCGCTGTACCAGATGTTGTAGTGGTCGAAATCGACGTCGGCCACACCATCCCAGGACACATCGATCTCTCCTGATCCGCCGGATAGCGTCGCGATGACGTTCTGAACTTGTCCCGGTGGCTCATCAAGAGCGCGCCTCAGGAATGCGGCCATTTGTCCGCGGGTGACGTTGTTGTTGGGGCAGTAGTGGTCGTTCGTGGGCGGGTTGCAGCCCTGGGTGATGCCTGCGGTGTAGAGCTTGTCGATGTCGTTTTCGAAGACGCTGGTGTCGTCGTCGGTGAAGTGGTTGCCGCCTCCGTTGTCGGTGAGTTTGAGCGCTCGGACGAGGAATGCGGCCATTTGTCCGCGGGTGACGTTGTTGTTGGGGCAGTAGTGGTCGTTCGTGGGCGGGTTGCAGCCCTGGGTGATGCCTGCGGTGTAGAGCTTGTCGATGTCGTTTTCGAAGACGCTGGTGTCGTCGTCGGTGAAGTGGTTGCCGCCTCCGTTGTCGGTGAGTTCGAGTGCTCGGACGAGGAATGCGGCCATTTGTCCGCGGGTGACGTTGTTGTTGGGGCAGTAGTGGTCGTTCGTGGGTGGGTTGCATCCCATGGTGATTCCCATGAGTGAGATCCACTCGATGTCACCTGAGAATATGTTCGAATCCGGGACGTCGGTGAATGAGGAGTCGGCCATCACCGGCGTGATCACCGCGACGCTCATTAATACGCCAACGACAAGGGCCAGAGTCTGCCGTGCCATCACAACTCCCAGTCAGCCGGTAGCAATGACCAGCCTATCGGTTGGTCAGCCCGAATGCCGATCCAAGCTGCCTGCGGGGCATTGCATGCGTCAGGTAGTTCTGCAGTGGGTTGCCTGGAGTTCGATTTCATCGAACTCCCGAGCTATTTGTGGGGTTTTGCATGCGTCGGGTGGTTCTGCTGTGGGGTTTTGCCTGGAGTTCGATTTCATCGAACTCCCAAGCTATTTGTCGGGCATTGCATGCCCGACAAATAGCCGTGCACCCGCCGTCGGATGCAATACCTGCGGCGCTGCCGGGCGATTGACTCCAGCCAGGCTGCCCTACGGCACCCGGGTGCAAACCGCTTAGGGCTGCTTCCTTCCGGACCTGACCCGATTCACGGCGCCCCGCCGCGTAGGACCCGGCCATCAACATCAATACATCCCGGTGCTAGACCACAACCATTCCACCCTCGGGCGGGGATTCAGTCCCGCATGAGGGGGTTTCGGGTACAGGGCACCCCTAGTGCCCCACCTAGCACGGCAAGCGGCAATGGTAACCACTTCAGCGACTCAAGGAATTGCCGAAGTGCTAACTTCACCCCTCCAGGAGGGATCGCATAGTCTGGCCTAGTGCGCACGCCTGGAAAGCGTGTAAGCGGGTTCCCGCTTCGTGGGTTCAAATCCCACTCCCTCCGCTCTGGACCCCGGCAACCATGCCGGGGTCCTTTCGCTCCCGGTCGTGGGATCAGTTGTTGATGCCCGCGTTCTACACCGAACCCGCCACTGATGGCCGATTTACCCGGCGATCAACGTGAGGGTGAGCAGGTTCAAATCCCACTCCCTCCGCTCTGGACCCCGGCAACCATGCCGGGGTCCTTTCGCTCCCGGTCGTGGGATCAGTTGTTGATGCCCGCGTTCTACACCGAACCCGCCACTGATGGCCGATTCACCCGGCGATCAACGTGAGGGTGAGCAGGTTCAAATCCCACTCCCTCCGCCCAGAACCCCGGCAACGATGCCGGGGTTCTCCGTTCTTTCTCTTCTGGCGGATACTGTGCCCACATGTGGGCGTGGTGTCCGCAAGAAGCGGCGGGGGTGTTCCTGCCTGCACAGCCATCGTGCGCCGGGCCTATCGTTCGGGGATATCTGCCACCAGGAGCGACTGCAATGTCCGATGACTACACAGAGGCGATGGATCGCGCGCTCGACGAGGCGCGCCTGGCCGCAAGCCATGGTGATGTTCCTGTCGGTGCCGTTCTCGTCGATAGCGAAGGCAATATCGTCGCCGCCGACCACAACCGCCGGGAGGAGTTGTCCGACGCCACTGCCCATGCCGAGGTTCTCGTGCTGTCCGCGGCCTCGAGGGCTCTCGGCGATTGGCGCCTCGACGGCTACACGCTCGTGGTGACCCTCGAGCCGTGTCCGATGTGTGCCATGGCGGCGGTGTGGGCACGTGTGGATCGCATCGTGTACGCCTGCGCTGATCTGAAGGGCGGCGGTGTGTGGAGTCTCTACAACATCCCTCAGGACGAGCGACTCAATCATCGATGCGAGGTCGATGTTGGGGTCCGCGAGATGGAATCACGTCATCTGCTCGAGGAATTCTTTGCGGGTCGGCGCTGAGCTGCCGTCTCGATCATCCAATGAATCAGGGGCTGCGAGACAGACGACTGAATGCCATGTCGGATGCGACCGATGACAGCGTCGCGGGACTGGTTACAATCCCGCCGGTCGGTGACTGTGCCGGCACGAGGAGAGATGGCCGAGCGGACGAAGGCGACGGTCTCGAAAACCGTTGAATCCTATTTGGGGTTCCGTGGGTTCAAATCCCACTCTCTCCGCCACACGCACAACAGCTTTGGCGTCGCAAAACGGAATATGTTCCGGTTTCCGACGCCAAAGCGGCTTGATGGAGGGATGGCCGAGCGGACGAAGGCGACGGTCTTGAAAACCGTTGAGGTAATACCTCCGTGGGTTCGAATCCCACTCCCTCCGCCTCACCGGAAAGCCCTGCTAGACAGGGCCTTCCGCTGTATGCGCGTCGATCTGTAGCACCGCCGCATCGCCCCCTGGGGCGCGCTGGGGGCGCGATAGGGGCGCGGGAGAATCGCTCGAGCCTTGTTCGGGGTGTGTTTGTTGGGGTGTGGTGGCGGCGATGTAGCGGCGGTCGAGCGCTTCGGAGAGGGTGTCTAGGTCGTCTTCGTAGAGGTGTCCGTATAGGTCGAGGGTCATTGCTGCTGAGGCATGGCCGAGCTGGCGTTGCACCGCTTTGATGTTGGCTCCGCTGGAGATCATGAGTGAGGCGGCGGTGCCTCGCAGGTCGTGGATGCGGAGTTGTTCGAGGTCTGCTGCTTTGACGGCTGGTTTCCAGATGGTTTGGCGGAAGGGGGAGGAGCGGAGCGGGCCGCCTTTGGGTGCGGTGAAGACGAGCCCGTCTTCGGTGATGGTGCCGAGGTGTGCGGCGAGACGGTCGGCGAGGAACGCAGGCATGGTGACGAGACGCCGCTCGTGGGTTTTGGGTGTTCCCCATGACAGACCGGAGCCGAGTTCGGTGGCGGATTCGGCGATTTCGATGCGTCGCCGTAGCAGGTGGACACGGTGGCGTTTCAGTGCGACGAGTTCGCCCCAGCGCATCCCGACCCACGCCAGGGTCTCGATGATGAGTCCCGTTCCGGTTTGAGTGTTCTCAGCGGCTGTGGCGAGGGCTGTGACTTGCTCGGCGGTGAGGAACCGCTGCTCGCGTCGCCGCACCGTCGGGACCTTCACCCCGGCCGTCGGGTCGCGGGCCAGGATCCCGTCGTTGACGGCCAGCTTGAGTGGGGCTGCTAGAACCTGTTTGGCTTGTTTGATCCGTGACGCTGAGAGCCCGTCGGTGGTCATGTCGGCGATCCATTCCCGCACCATGGCCGGTGTGATGCGGTTGACCGGCAGATCCCCGAATGCGGGTAGTACGCGGGAGCGCAGCAGGGATTCGTATCCGGCGCGGGTTTTGGGTTTGATATCCAATCCGGCGAGCCACGCCACAGCGGCTTCGGTGAGGGGGATGTCTCCGGCTTCGGGGGCGATCCAGTCGCCACGGTCGATTGACCCGAGTCTGGCGACCAGCCAGCGGTCGGCGTCGACCTTCCGGTCGAAGCTTCTTGAGCGGATACGTCCGTCGGGTCCTCGATAGCGGGCCCGCCACCTTCTACCGGTCCGTCCTTGCCGGTCTTCGATCCACCCGGAGCGTCTCATGTGGTCTCCCTCCCTCGGCGTGGTGCCCTATCCGTATCCATACACGCAACTCGAATGTGGGGGAAGACGTCTTTCCCGGAGGGTCCTTCTAAGACCGAGAAGCGAGTTGACGTTTCTCGTCATTACTCATCATCTCTCATTAGTTTTCACTATTTATACACTATCTATGTTGTATAAGAGTTATGATAGTCGAAGGAACCGACCCCTGTGCAGAGGTTTCAGCTATGTACCCAGCAACCAATCCAAGGCCACCTCACCAGGGCTTTGAGGACAGACGGGTGCACACCTGCGGTGACAGGGTGGAGGTGGTGCGGTGACGGTGCGGGTGACGACGTTGAAGGGCACCGAGGCTGGTCGCTACTACACCGAGCAGCTCCCGTCGTACTACCTCGACAGCGGTGAGCCGCCGGGTCGCTGGTTCGGTCAAGGCACCGCCCACCTCGGTCTCGAAGGGCAAGTCGACGATGAGGCGTTTCTGGCGGTGATGGCCGGCCAGGATCCGACGACCGGGGAGCGGTTGGGTCGCCGCTTCGGCGACGGTTCGGTGCGGGGGTTCGATGCGACGTTCTCTGCGCCGAAGTCAGTGTCGGTGCTGTTCGCCATCGGCGACGAAAACCTCAGGGCACAGGTAACGGAGGCGCACGATCGGGCGGTCGACGCGGTGTTGGGATGGATCGAATCCCATGCGCATACGAGGTTGCGGTGGCGGGGCCATGTGGTGTGTGTCGACGCCGAAGGCATCGTGGTGGGGGTGTTCCGTCAGCACACAAGCCGGCGTCTCGACCCGCAGCTGCACACCCATGCGGTGATCGCCAACCGAGTCAAGGCTCCGGACGGGCGATGGTTGGCGCTCGATGCCCGCACCATCAAGATGGATCAGCGCACCCTGTCAGGGTTGTATCACGCCGGGCTGCGGGCCGAGCTGACCCGCCGCCTCGGAATCCAATGGCACCAACCCGAGAATGGGATTGCCGAGATGGTTGGTGTCGACCAGGGGGTGTTGGCCGAGTTCTCCCAACGCAGCCGCGACATCGAGCAGCGTTTCGACGAGAAACTGGACCGGTTCCGCAGCGACCTCGGCCGGGAACCGACGCCTCGGGAACGGTGGCGCCTGGAACGGGAAGCCGTGTTGGACAGCCGCCCCGCCAAGACCCACGGTCACGGCGCCGGCGAGTCGCATGCCGGGTGGCGCAGCAGGTTGCGGACCCTCGGCTACGAACCGAGAGACCTCGTCGCCGGCATGGTGGGTCATGTCCGTCGAGGCGGCCGGTATCGACCAGGCGACAATGGCCGGAATGGTGGAGGCGGCGTTGGAGGCGTTGGCGGAGCGGCAGTCGACGTGGCGTCCCGCCGAACTGGTCCGTGAGCTCGCCGCCCAGGTCCCCACCAATGTCACCGTCAAACCCGATCGTCTCAGCCGTTTCCTGCAGGACCTCGCCAACCACATAGCAGCGAACCGCTGTGTCGACCTCTCCCCACCAGTACCGTCTGGTGCCGTGCTGCGTCGTGATCGGGCGGCCGATCAGCGAAGCCGCCGTCGACCGGGCCCTCACCACTCAAGCCATTCTCGATGAGGAGGAACGGATCGTGGAATGGGCTGGGCGGCAGCGCCGCTTCGCCGACATCATCAACACCACACCCCGGGGCCTAGACACGAACGGTTTGAGTGCGGGTCAGGCCGAAGCGTGTCGGGCAGTAGCCGGTGGGGTACCGTTGGAGCTGATCGTCGGACCCGCCGGATCCGGCAAGACCACCGCCCTCACCCCCGCCGTCACCTACCTACAGGACCGCGGCCAGACGGTGTTCGGGGTGGCACCCACCGCAGCAGCCGCACACGTGCTCGCCACCGAAACCACCATGCCCGCCGACACCATCGACAAGCTCCTCTACGAACACACCCGGCCCGACCGGCCACCACAACCGCCATACGACCTGCGACGAGGTTCGACGGTGATCGTCGATGAGGCCGGCACCGTCTCCACCCACAAACTCGCCGCCCTCACCTGTCTCGCCGACGTGGAACGATGGCGGGTGGTGATGGTGGGAGACCCCCGCCAGTTCTCCGCCGTCGGTCGGGGCGGCATGTTCGCCCACCTCATCGACACCTATGGTGCCATCGAACTCGACCACATCCACCGCTTCACCCACCAGTGGGAAGCCGACGCCACCCGAAGACTCCGTAGCGGAGATGTCACCGTCTTGGCGCAGTATGAGCGTCACGGTCGCCTCCACGACGGCACCCCCGACGAGATGGAGACAGCGATCGTCGACGCCTGGTACCAGGCGCGGCGGCGGGGCGAGACGGTGGCGTTAATGGCCAACACCAACCACACCGTCAACCGGCTCAACCAGCTCACCCAACAGAGACGCATCGACGCCGGTGAGCTCGACCCGGACGGGCCCGCCCTCGACCTCGGCCGGCAGCGGCTGCTCGTCGGCGACGAAGTGGTCACCCGCCGCAACCAGCGCACCCTGCGCACCGACCGAGGTGTCATGGTCAGGAACCGGGACCACTGGACCATCGAAGCCATCCACCCCGACGGTGCCGTCACCGTCACCGGAAGGCAGGCACGGTGCGTCTCCCCGCCGACTACGCCGCCGAGGACCTCGAACTCGGCTATGCCCAGACCAGCCACGCCACCCAAGGCCGCACCGTCGACACCGGTCTCCTCCTCGTCGACGGCCCCACCGACAGCCGCGGCCTCTACACGCCGCTGACCCGCGGCCGGCACACCAACCACGCCTACGTCGTCACCAACGAAAACGAAACGGCAGTGGACGTCCTCACCCAAGCGATCGCCCGGGACTGGATCGACCAACCCGCCATCACCCGAAGAACACGCCTCGAAGCCGACAAGGCCTGAACCCCACGCTCGGACACAGCCAACTCGAAGGCGATCAGCAAGCCCGACGCACCCACCCGATCACGACGTCGACAAGCCAGACCTCGGCTCCGACGACTACCAGACCTGGGAGGAATCAACCAGAGCATCGAAACCGCCAGGCAACGCCGCACGCCGAGCGCAGCCGGAGCCGACAGATCCCCGGCATCGGCCGCTGACGTGAGGTGTCACATTTTTCGTGTAAATGGCGTGGCGGGTTGTCATTTGACGTGTTGGGCGATGCGGTCGCCGTAGTGCATGGTAAGTGTGTTGAGGATGCGTTTCCATCCGTTGATTTGGCCGGTCAGATTCGATCGGTTCTTCCTCCTCGCCGTCGCGGTCAGGTAGAGGACTTTCATGGCGGCTTGCTCGGTGGGGAAATGGCCCCGATGGCGAACTGCCCTGCGGAATCTCGAGTTGAGCGACTCTATCGAATTTGTGGTGTAAACGATCTTGCGGATCTCTGTCGGGAAGGCCAGGAACGGGGTGAACTCGTCCCAGCTGTTCTCCCATGAGCGGATCATCGCCGGATAGTTCTCTCGCCACTGGTCGCTGAACTCGGCGAACAGGTCGGTGGCGGCGGCGACGGTCGGTGCCGTGTAGATGGCTCGCATGGCTTTGGTGATCTGACCCCAGTGCTTCTTCGACGCATAACGCAAGCTGTTGCGGACCAAATGAACAACACAAGTCTGGACCTCAGCAGCGGGCCAGGTGGTGCGGATCGCATCAGGCAGGCCCTTGAGTCCGTCGCAGCACACAATCAACGCATCTGAATGCCGCGGTTTTTGAGCTCTCCCAGCATGGTGGCCCACTGTTTGGCTCCCTCCCCACCAGAGGGTCCCAACCACAAGCCGAGGACGTCCCTGTGGCCTTCTAGGTTGACACCAATGGCCACATAGACGGGCCGATTCGCCACTTGCGAGTCGCGGACTTTGATCACGATCGCGTCGATCAGCAGGACCGGGTAGATCGGATCCAGTGGCCGGTTTTGCCATGCCAGCATGTCATCAACAA
The DNA here is from genome assembly GCA_963844835.1 of uncultured bacterium. GTDB lineage: Bacteria > Actinomycetota > Acidimicrobiia > Spongiisociales > UBA5794 > JAAETI01. The sequence goes on from CAWJPT010000006.1 coordinate 200,677, forward strand.
TCCGATCCGTGATCCGCGAGATGGTTTCACGAGAGATGTCGGTGTCGTAGATCTCCTCGAGATGAGCCTGAATATCGCCAGTCGTCAGGCCTTTGGCATAAAGCGAGATCACGTTGCCAGACAGACCGTCGAGGCGACGCTGATACTTCGGCACCGTCTGTGGTTCAAACGACCCGGCCCGATCCCGAGGCACCAACAACTCGACCTCACCAACATCAGTCGTGACCCGTTTCGGGGAGTGCCCGTTGCGGGAGTTCCCCGAACCCCGCCCTTCAGGCGAGTAGCGGTCGTAGCCGAGATGATCGGCCATCTCCACCTCCAAACCAGTCTGGAGGACCTGACGGATCAGACCAGTCAACAAGCCACCCTCGCCGGTCAGCTCGATCCCGTCGGTGCGGGCCTGCGCCACCAAAGCTTCAGCCCATTCCGACATATCCCCAGCCGGCACAGCCAAACCAGTCTCGTCGCCAGTCTCAGCAGGAAGTTCTCGATCAGAAGCCATCGATACGGTCCTTTCACCCCGACACCACCGGTATCGAGGAATCTAGACCACACCATTTACACAAAATTTGAGACAGTCCCGCAGGTTGTCGTGGAGCGTCGAGCGTCGGCAATGAGGTGTTGGTAGACACGGTCGGAGATTCTTCGCTTCAACGCCCGGATGGCTACCTTGCTGGTCTTGCCTTCGGCGATCCTTTTGTCGTAGTAGGTGCGGCCTTCGCCGGGATAACGGAGTTGGCAGATGGCGGCGACGTGGATGGCGTGGTTGTTTCGTTCCCTCTTAGCGTCCCAACACCCCTTTTGATGCCTTCAACGCTGTGTCGAGTCGGGCGATGTCGTCAACGATTTCGTTTCCGATGAGGGCTCGATGTCGGGTTATCTCATCGTCGATCTTGACCCTGGCAAGTAGCTGATTCGCTTTGTTTACCGTGATTTCTGAGCCGATCCCGCCCGGTTCGAGCTCGAGCAACAATGCATGGAGCCGGGTGCAGTGCTTGTTACGGAGTCGGGCCATGTCCCGGTGTCGTTTCGCCAACATTCGCAACACTCGGGCGTGGTCATCAGGCCGGACCTGGGCAAGCCGATCAGAACGCAACGCCGCGATCGCCACTGACCGGGCATCGTTCGGGTCGTTCTTCTGTGACCTTCCTGAACCCAACACCCGAACCCGCGACGCCAACAGCGGTGGCACATCAAACACGGTCTCACCGGCCGCAACAAGCTGTTGAGCAACGAGATAGCCGAGCCCGTTGGCGGACTCGACCGCCCATTCCCGCTTCTCGAAACCGCGGCCCATTCACACAGCCGGTCGGCCTGGGCTGTTGACGCCCTGAGCTTGAACTCGTCGAGTACCTCTTCGTTGTCGTCGACCGCCACTGCAGTGTGGGTTGCCTTGTGCGGATCGATACCAATCATGGTCATGACAATGCCTTCCTCCTAGATGGTGAACCGAGGTGGGCACTCCTGATTCGGGTCGATCGTGTTCTCGCCTCTTTCGAGCCACACCCCAGTCGGGTAAACCGGCCGGCAAGCAGCTCGTTAGAAAGCCAACCCAGATGGGTGGCAGGCACCTCAAGAGCCCACCGGCCAGGTCACCCAAACGCTACGGAACCACCGCAACGCATGCCACCAGTATCAATCAGGCACTTCCGCGCTCGGCTTGTCAAATACTCAGTGTGGTAGGGACGCTCTTTCTCGGATGGTGAACGCCGGTTTGGGAACCCGTTTCGGCCTTGTATGCGTCAGAATGTGGATGATGAATACCAGGGGTCGACGACTTCTGCTTACTGCCGTGTTGGTGGTTGTCACAGTAGGTTGTGACGCCACGGGCAGCGGGCCGCCGGTTACCGAGTCGGAGAGCGGGAACGTGGTGGGTCAGCAAATCGATGTCGATGCGTTCCGGGTCGATGTCGCCGAGGATGGTGATGCTGTCTTTGTGATGTCCGGGACGGTCCCTTCGCCCTGCCACGAGGCAGTCTTCGGTTTTGAGGAGCCGGACGGCAATGGGGTCATGGTCGGGACTGCGGAGTCGTGGTTTGATCCAACGTGCACTGCCGGTGAAGAGACCACTGCATTCTCGGTGTCGATGGAGCTGACGAACCTGGATCCTGGTAACTATGTGGCCCGCCTCGAGGGGGGTTTCGAGGCGGGATTCTCGATCCCACAATCACCGTCAGATGGCTCAGATCTCCAGGGGTCGTCGGGCAGTGCTCGGATGGGTGCCCCTGTTGTGATGGCTGACTGGGCCGCCTACCCGTTCGAGGGCATTGTCACGAGTTCCGATGTTGTGGTGGTGGGGACGGTCGAGAGTGTCGATCCGGTGACGAAGTGGAGTACACCTGATGGTGCGCTGGAGCCGACCTACAGCAGTGGCGATATGCCGGGCGGCCTGCCCGAAGAGTGGCAAGAGGTCACAGTCGCCGTTGACCAGGTGATTGTGGATACCCGAGGTTTCGTATCCACCGCACCTTTGGTGGTGCGCTATCCGGTCACCGAACCCGGCTACGAGCCGATCAGCGTGTCACAGCAGGGAGCACGAATCCTGGTGTCGGCGTTCTTCTCTCGGGTGCCCTATACGGATGGGTCGATCGTTGAGCAGTTGACGCTCGACCCGCAAGGCACCTACCTAGAAACCACCACCGGTGACATGGCACAGCTATTCAGCGTCGCCGATGGTTCCTATTACAGCGTACGAGCAGCAGGAATCACGTCGGGATGCAGCCAAGCAGATGTCGTAGCCCTCGACGAGCTTGTAGCAAGAGCAACCGACCCGGATTCGGACGAGACCGAATGGCTCGGATACGGAGACGAAGCATTCTCCTGTCCCGAGAGCAACACCGAGATCGATCTCGGAGACTCCACGATGCCACGCATCGACACTGCTCAGTCCTACGAGCTTCAACTTCGAGCTTTCATGCGCCAGTGTGAGGCAGTGTCCTGCGGCGACGGTCCTGTATACGCGTCATCGCTGATACCGGCGGCTGTGCAAGCCGAGCTCGAGGCCAGGTATGCGGATATCACTTTTGTCTCCGATGACGAACTCGCCGACGACGTATATGGGGAAGGAACCGAGGTTCCCAATGGCGGTGTTTTCATTTGGGTCGGAGGCGTCGAACCTACCGAGCTGACCGATGTGTTCGGTGTGGATGTCTGGCACGAACGGATGAAGGGGAGCGGGTTGGGCGAGACGATGCTGTTCCAATGGTCCGGCAGTGACTGGATAGACACGACTCCCGAAGCAACCGGAATCCCAGACAAGATCGTGATCCCCTAGACCACACAGCCGCAACGAACCTACCGCCCGAGATCGCCAAATATCGGGTGATAACAAGCACTTCGCCGGGTGCGCGAGAGCGGCACTTGCGCGCTCGGCACGATGGTCACTCAGGGTTGCGATGGCAGGGTGCCCGGCTTGCTGGCTGCCTCCAAGGATGCACACTGCCTCATGCATCGCAGCGGTCGGTCACCTTGGTCGGTAGACGTCACGGCGATGCTGAATCCTGTGGATTAGGACGGTGTCTTCTTCCTCGAATATCTCGTAGATGATGCGATAGTCACCGCGTCGGGAAGAGTGGAGCCCTTCGAGTTCGCCAAGCAGCGGCTTCCCGAGCCGCTGGCGGTTCTCAGCGATGGGCCCGAAGATGGCCGCGAGGGCAGCATTGCGGACTTTCTCGGGGAGTTGGTTGAGGCGGCGCAGACCCTCTGGGGTGATCTCGACTTCGTACACGAAGTCGCCTCAGACGTGATCTGAAAGCCGAAGTCGTTTGCCTTTGGCGGCTTCTCGTCTTGACCGCCGCAACGACTTCATCAGTTCATCGTCTCTCAGGATGTCGAGTGACTCCTCGAGGGACTCCAGATCGTCTGGGCTCATGAGCACAAAGGAGGGTCGACCGTTGCGGGTCACCAGGATGCGGTCGTGTTCGACTTCGACCCGGTCGGCCAATTCAGAGAGATGTGTCTTGACTTCCGAGAAGGGGAGGGTGTCGCTCATAGCTGCAGTATAGGTCAGAATATTGACCTATCAATATCTTTGTTCAGCTCAATCAAACAGCGCAGACAACCCAATATCGGACGAGAACGCACGCATCGCTGAGCCGAGCCGAACAGCACCTCGCCGTTCGGCCATTCGGCCACCTACCGTTGTTTCCGGCAAGTGGTGTGGCTGGATCGGCGGTTACACCTGCTCGACAACCGTCCCGTAGCGTTGCTGCGCAGCCTGCGCTGAGGTGCCCAACAGCTCACCGATCTTGACCCACGGGATGCCCGCGGCTCGTGCCGCCACCACCGCATCAACGGTTTGGCGTTCGCTACGAGCCCGCGCCATGGCGGCACGTTCCAGGAGATATTCCTCGACGGGTCGTTCGTCGCCTTCTACGGGTTCGTAGTCCTCGAATCGTTTCGCCAGTTCGTCGGCGTGATCGAGGATCTCTTGGATAGATCTTGGCATCAGCGCCTCCTCGAGAATCTCGGTCGGGCCTCCATCGCGTGGACAATGAAATCCACGCTCTCACCTGTCACCACCCCGATCTCGAGTAGCCGTCCAGATTCGTCAGCGCCAACCAACATGACGAGTTCGTCTATCTGGAAGACGCGGATTGGGTTGCGGTAGGCGTGGAGCATGTCTTTGTCGTTGATCCCGTGTTTGCGGGCGCTTGCCAGAATCACAGGATCCGTGTCATCAACTTACCTTGATGCTACAACGCTGTCTATACACCCGATGACACGTTGGCATCACCAGTTCTGCGTGGTCTAGATGCCGGGTGGCGTCGCTGGCGAGTCCGCGGAGAGTCCGCGAGACATTTGGAAAAACACGCAAGATGACGCGAAATGTCGAGAGGCGAGTCGTCAATGAATACGGGGGATTCTCGGTATTTCGCTGGGTAGCCGAAGTGCCCTGATGTTGCATGGCATGCAAGAAGTCAGGGGCTCAGATCCCCTCTGCTCTACCGGAA